>NZ_JBXCIX010000002.1:0-273324 GCF_056786375.1 Paenibacillus sp. Y930
GTGTAAGTGTAGCAATACATGTAGCTGACGAATACTAATCGGTCGAGGGCTTATCCTACAATTTTTCTAGACGGAGCGCAAGCGAAGATAGAAAAATACATCGGAAGCATAGATTCAAATGATTCACTTTGGAGTTTTACCTTTCACATCCAGTTTTGAGGGCGCAAGCTCTAGTAAGACGTTTGGTGATGACGGCGAAAGGGAACCACGCGTACCCATCTCGAACACGACCGTTAAGCCTTTCAGCGCCGATGGTACTTGGACCGCAGGGTCCTGGGAGAGTAGGACGTCGCCAAGCACGGATGAGTCTACTGCATACGCAGTAGGCTTTTTTGTTGTTTTCTAACGGGTGATTACGATGCGTTGTTGCGATGCGGATTTGACGGCGAACATGCCATTCATCGTTTGTTTAGCATGATCTTCCGATGTATGTTTCTTGCAGAAACATGGTAAGTACTCATGTATCCAGTTAACAGATTAGAACTTGTATACTGAATTATATTAAATACATATTTTGAAAATCATGGTGTCACAGGATCTGATATATCCACTAATTCTAAAAGGATACATTCATTTATTTTATCATTATTAATATAACTCCTATACCTAATACTGAATGATAAATTTTATGAGAAACTCATAATTAAATGAGATTAGTAGCCCATAACATATATCGAAAAGATTTAATCAACAACGTAGTGAACTGATTTTTTCATCTAACAGTAAATGGAATTATGAATATTAAAAATGCAGTAGTCGTGTTGACTACTGCATTGCTGTACTTTAGTACTTTGATAAGTATACTTTATACGGTAATATAACTGGATAAATAATTTAGGTTCTATGCATAATATCTATGTCAATCTTACCTATTTAAAATATATATTTTCTTTGACTTGAATTCGACTGCAGGGTTTTAAACAGTGTAAGCTCGCCTCCACCATGATTAAACCCGACCGCATGAGGTCGGGTTTTTTTGTTCAATAATTGAGGAACTAGATGATGCTATTCCGATAAATTAAAATGCAAGAGTTCAATTAGATACTAAAAGAAGTTGATGATATTAGCGAATATACGTATTTCTGCCCTAGTGATTGTTTTTACCACACTAATTAATTGTTATATTTAACCTATAAAGAATCGAACATTCATAATACACTTAATATGAATAAAGATAGATAGCTACATCACATATGTGATGTATAGGGGGATTAAAGTATGTGGAGAAGAATGTATGGTCTTTCCTTTGGCACACGAATATGGATAGCTTTTGTATTATTGATATCTATTTCTATACTGGCAACTGGTTGGGCATCTTATTATTTTGCTGCAAAAATGCTTCAAGACAATACGCTGAAGATGAGTCAGGATACGGTCAATAAATCGGCGCAAATCATGGATGAGAAGCTGCAGAAAATTGCGGTATCTATGATGTCACTCATGATTAGCGATTCCTTCCATGATGCGATGAATGATGCAAACTTGGAAGAGTCAGGGAGATATTACACGCATTTAACGAATTTGCAGAAGGTGTTTACCCAAATCATGTTTAATGAGCGAATTATTCATAGCTTATTGATATCAACACCCATGGGCGATTACTATCCGACGAGTAGTGTCAGACTTCCTCAATATTCATTTTTTGATTCTTCGATTTATGAACAAATTGCAAAGAATCGGAAACCGATATGGATAGAGGGACATGAGGATCAGTTTTTTTCGGGCAATGATCGTGTTGTGACTTTGGTGATGGAGGGAGTTATAGATTATCAGCGGCCCCTGACAGGTGTATATATCTTAGTCAATATTAAGGAGCGAGATCTGGTTGGACTTCTTCAGAAGGACCTATCCAAAAGTGCCAGTCCTGTCTTTATGCTAAATGGGGAAAGTACTTCAGTACTGAGCATACCTGATTCTCAGCTAGAGGTGAGTTTTGAAGAGCTACAGCATATTCTATACACTCAAGATCCCAATCAAGAACATAAAAGCGGCTATTTTGAATATGACACCTCAAGCGGCTCAACCTATCTCGTCAATTATTATCGTTCGAGCATTGTGAAGGACTGGATTTTTTATCGAGTACAGTCAAAGACGGAGCTTTTGGAGCAAGTGAATGTTATTAAATGGACGGCGATTACAATGGTAAGCGTGTTTATTTTAATCGCATTTGTGTTTTCCAATGTGCTATCTCGCTTGCTAACACTGCCGCTGATACGCTTGGTTCGGCTAATGTCGCGCGTGGAAACTTCAGATGACTTAAGTACACGCTATCGTAGCAGCTATAACGATGAGGTCAGTAAAGCGGGGTTCGCATTTAATCGGATGCTTGAGCGTATTGAACGTTTAATTCATGAAATATACGTAACAGAGCAATCCAAACGAAAGGCAGAAATGAAAGCGTTGACAGCACAAATCGATCCGCATTTTTTCTATAACACCTTAAATACGATTTATTGCAAATCGGTGTTGGGAGAAAATGAACAGGTCAATGAGATGATTATTTCGTTATCCAATATGTTTAGAATGGGGCTGAATAACGGAAAAAATATTACCACGCTTCAGTCGGAGCTCGACCATGTCAAACAATATCTAATTTTACAAGAGAATTGCTATGAAGAGTTATTTGAGTACGAAATGAAAATTGATCCTGAAATACCCGAGGAATACCCTGTACTAAAGTTGATTCTGCAGCCACTGGTAGAGAACAGTATATTTCATGGATTTCGAGATCGAACGGCAGGAGGGCGGATTCATATTGCTGTCTTCAGAAAAGATGAATTTTTCTGCATATGTGTTACGGATAATGGAGTAGGATTTAAGCAGAAATTGGACGACCATGATTCAAAAATCGCTTTAGAAAACCAGATGAACGGTTATGCGCTTCATAATATACGTGAAAGAATCCAGCTGTATTATGGTGAACAAGCTGAGCTTCGTATTCAGAGTCAACTAGATGTAGGAACTAAAATTACTATTGTCATACCTTGGGAAGGGGCTGGCGTTACGTATGGAAACTGAGATAGCTAAAATGGTTGTTGTTGACGACATTCGAAGTGTATTGGATATGATTACAACGAAAATACCATGGGACAAATATGGATTAAAGGTAGTTGGTCGAGCGCGTGATGGGGAAGAAGGTTTAAACGTAATTAAGAAAGAAAGGCCGGATATAGTATTGACAGATATCCGAATGCCAAAACTCGATGGCTTATCTATGACTGAAAATATTATCAGTATCTTACCGAATTGCAAGATTGTTATTCTGAGCGGTTATGCCGATTTTGAATATGCACGTCAGGCGATTCAACTCGGCGCAATCGATTTCATTAAGAAACCATTTACGGTCCAAGAGGTGATAAATGTTACCTTGAAAGCTAAGGAGGAATGGTTAGAGGATAAAAGAACACAGACATCAATCGATCAGCTGGAGAAACAGGTGAAACGAAGCATGCCTATACTGCGGCAGGAGCATCTTAATCTACTGATACATCATCAGGTCGACAGGAACAAGAGCCGGGAGAGGTGGGATTTTATTGGCTTGGATTTGAAGCCTGACCATTTGAGCGTCATGATCGTGGAGATTGATGATTTTCATAAACGCTATGCTAATAAGCCCGTGCATGATATCGAGTTGATTCGTTTCGCACTGCAAAATATTCTCGAGGAGACAGTACGGACGCATACACCCTGCATTTTATTCAGGGAAACTGTCCAGCGATTCGTTATTTTGTTGAATAGCTCCGACGCTCAAGAAGCTCTGAGTATAGCTGAAAAATGCTGTGTGAATATCGAGAAATACACAAAATTCACTGTTTCAATCGGTGTTGGCAGCATTGTGATGGATATATGTGAAATTCCTGAGTCGTATCAACAAGCAGTAACGGCCTTATCCTATCATTTCTATACGGGTGGAAATGCATCGTTTCATGCCTCCGCCCTTCCTGTTCAGGACACGGTTCGACCAGGATTCTCAATTAAGATGGAGGAGAGCTTCATCTATTCATTACGTTCGGGCAATGAAGAACTTGCACTAGAAATACTGAATTCACTAGTTCAAGAGATTACATCTTTGAGTTCGCTTCCTCCACCCGAATATGTGTCCAATATATTTGCATTATGGACCTCGGTTATTTATCGCACTCTGTTGGAGATTATACCAGCAGAGAAATTGCGTTCATTGGAGGAACGGGTGCAGCAACTTCGTACTCATTCTAATACTTTGTCTTTGCAGGAGATGCATCAAGAGTTAAAGCTACTTGTTTCAGATGGCTGTCAACTGACCGCCCTAAATCGGCAGAATGAGTCTCAGAAAATAATTCAACAAGCGTTACAATACATTCATTCTCATATTGGAGAGGAATTGACGATTGATCGTTGTGCACGTGTAGTCAGCCTCAGTGGAGGTTACTTTGCTAATTTATTCAAGAAGGAAATAGGCAAAACCTTCAATCAGTATGTTACTCAAGAGCGAATCAGCCTTGCCAAAAGCATGTTGGTTGCTGGGGAACCTGTCCAGAACATCGCCATGGAGCTTGGCTATGAGCATCGGCGTTATTTTAGTGATGTGTTTAAAAAGCATACTGGTATGACACCGAGCGAATTCAAGGAATATTATTTGGGATCTGACAATCGGTAACCTATCTGTTTTTCTGCCCTTAACATAAGGTTTACCTCATTAA
The DNA here is from genome assembly GCF_056786375.1 of Paenibacillus sp. Y930. NCBI lineage: Bacteria > Bacillati > Bacillota > Bacilli > Caryophanales > Paenibacillaceae > Paenibacillus > Paenibacillus sp. Y930. The sequence continues at coordinate 4,680 of NZ_JBXCIX010000002.1, forward strand.
AAACTCCGGGAAGTTCTTTTATAGTTAATCTTGTAAGCAAAGTGAATCACTCACTCAACTAAGGGGAGGAAAAAAAATGAACAAAAAATTGTTAGCATTAGTATTTGGACTGGTAGTCATCATGATTATAACAGCTTGTAATTCAGGAGGAAATGCAACGGGAAATTCTCCAAGCAGCCCAAGTCCAGCCAGCCCGGCTACAAGCAGTACATCAGGGGAAAAGACAAAACTGACCTATTGGACAGGTGATCGACATGATGCGGAATTCATAAAAGAAGTTATTGATCAGTACAACGAGACCAATGAAGATAATATCGAGGTGGAATTGGTTGTGACTGGTGAGTACGATCAAGCGCTCGACATTGCTTTTGTAAGCGGTCAGTCTCCCGATATTTTCCGAGCGAAGGAAAATACTATTCAGACTTACTATAAGAAAGATTATATGGAACCTTTGGATGATTACTTGACGGATGAGATGAGAGAGAAATTCCCACAATTCCAAGATTTCAATCTATTTGATGGAAAAATATACAGTTTGCCTAATTATGGTGTAACCATGCGTTTAATCTACAATGTGGAGCTGTTTGAAAAGGCTGGTATCGTTAACCCTCCTACAACAGTGCAAGAGATGGTAGAAGCAGCGAAAAAGATTACGGAAGTCGGAAAAAGCGAAGGTGCTTATGGCTTCGCATTGAACTTTAAAAATCCAAACAGTGCATTGTCGCGCTCCGCACGAGTGATAGCAGAAGTGAGCGGTTACGGCGGTTTTGGTTACGACTTCAAATCAGGAAAATATGATTTTAGCGGATTTAAAGAGATTATCGAAGGGTTTAAACAAATGATGGATGATGGCAGCATGCTGCCAGGCGTGGAGTCGCTGGATATCGACCCGCTAAGAGCGCAATTTGCAGAAGGCAAGATCGGAATGTACTTGTCTTATTCCTCTGAGCCAGGCGTATACCAAAACCAATTCCCAGCAAAGATTGAGTGGAATGCAGCTCCAGCACCGACGGTTACTGGTAATGTAGAGGGTGCATCTGGTTTCTTAGGTGGACAGTGGCTTGCGATCAGCAAGGACTCGAAACATAAGAAGGAAGCATTTAAATTCCTAGAATACATGTACAAAGATGAAGTTCTCGTAAAATACCATGAGCAAGGATTCGGTATATCTATGGTTCCTTCGGTAGCTGCATCAGCACAAAATCCAGAGATTTATGGGATAGATGAGTTTTTACCTACGCAGATGGATGGTATTTGGCCACTTCATCCGACGGTAACGATAGAAGGCTCCAACTCGAGTGATGAATTCTTTAAATATATGATTGAAGGCGGTGATCTTGACGCAATTATTGTGAAAATCAATGATCGTTATAATTCTGCACTAGAGAAAGCGAAATCCGCTGGAGAAGTTGAGATTGAGCCGATGCCTGATTTCAATCCGAAGGACTTGCAGGGTCAATATGGGAAATAACACATAAAAATGAAAAGGGGGTCTTCTGAGATTCCCTTTTTTCAAAAATGGAATGGGGTGGAGTCAGCTATGAATCGCACAGTAAGATATATGAATAGTTATGGATTTGTACTACCAAGTTTAATCTTCACGCTCGTGTTGGGAGTATATCCGATCCTGTGGGCCATTCGGTATATGTTTTACAATTATAAGGGATACGGTGAAGCAAGATTTATTGGATTAGAAAATTTTGTTCGCTTATTTCATGATGAATTGTTTTGGAATTCAGTATTGAATACTTTTGTTTATTCAGGAGGCAAGCTGGTCCTAACGATTCCACTGGCACTGATTCTTGCTGTCATTCTCAATCAAAAAATGCGCGGAGCGCATTTCTTCAGAGTAGTGATCTTTATGCCGACGGTAATCAGTGCAGCTGTTATGGCAGTGGTCTTTTTCGTTATATTTAATTCTTACAATGGTGTGTTGAATCAATTATTGATGAAGTATACTGGCTTCTCCGAACCAATTAGCTGGCTCGGACCCAAATATGCGATGCTTACGGTCATCCTTACTGCGGTTTGGGGCGGTCTAGGCAATTATATGCTGCTATTTATTGCTGGACTTCAGAACATTCCGACTGATATGTACGAAAGTGCATCACTAGATGGGGCTAACCAAGCTCAGCAATTCCGCTTTATTACCATTCCAATGCTAGGTCCTGCCTTGCAGATGATCATTATGCTGGCGATTATCAATGCGTTGAAAGGATATGAGAGTATTCTCGTCATGACGGTTGGGGGGCCAATCGGAAAAACGGAAGTCATGTTCCTTTATGTATATAAGCTCTTGTTCCCAGCATTAGGTGAATCGATTGTAGAGCAGCAGATTGGTTACGGTAGTGCCGTTGGTTTTGCCAGTGCTGTCATTGTCGGTGTCATTACATTGATATATTTCAGACTATCCAAAAAGTTGAATGATGTTTATTAGGAGGGAAGACCATGGTTACGCAAGCTGCAACAAGTGAATTAAAAGTGTCAAAGCATTACAAAGCAAAGCGGGTGGCTTCCCGGACTATATTGTGGGTATTTCTATCGCTTATCGCCTTAATTATTCTATTTCCTGTCATTATTGCGTTATTAGGCTCATTTAAAACCAATGCAGAGTTGACTACGGGTGCCACTATTTTCCCATCATCTTGGGAGTTTTCCAATTATGCTGAAGCCTGGGTTGGAGCGAATTTCGCTAGATATACTTGGAATAGCTTATTTGTAGGTATAACGACGACTGTAGGTACGCTTATCATTGCTTCGATGGCAGCAGTCGCCGTTGACCGACTAGAGTTTGTGGGCAAGCGCTTTTTTATCGCTATCCAAGCAGCCACGATGTTCATTTCTATCGGTGCTGTTGTGCTTCGTCCACAGTTTGAGTTAATGATTAAGTTAAATCTTTATTCTTCTCTGTGGGGCGTAATTCTAATTTTAATTAGCGCTCATGCTTCCGTTTTTTTTATTTTACTTAGTTTTATGAAGGCAATTCCACGTGAATTGGATGAAGCGGCGAAAATTGACGGAGCAAGCTTTTTCAAAACCTATTACCGTATTCTTCTTCCAATGCTTACTCCAGGCTTGGGCGTTGTGGCTTTGTTTACCTTCCGAGGAGCGTGGAACGAATATATTCTACCGCAAGTATTTACTATGAATCAACCGAATCTTCAGACTTTAACTGTAGGTCTTGCCTCACTTCGTCATGGAGTGTCAGCAGCGTCCCAGACACATATTATGATGGCGGGTGCGTGCTTGTCAATTATCCCGCTGCTGGTTGTATATGTATTTACGAATAAATCGTTCATGCAAATGAATGCTGGTTCACTGAAGGGGTAAAAGTGAACGGTAAAAAGGAGATAAGAAACATGGATATGAAACTACCATTAAAAATAGGAAAGCTAGAATCAAGCACAGTAGTACAGAGGCACCCTAACAATCCTATTTTGACACCAAAGCAGGTTCCTTATGGACCTTCTTTGGTGTTTAATGCAGGGGTTTGCAAGTTTGAAGGCAAGTATGTCATGGTGTTTCGCAATGACTATGGGGATGAAAAGACTTCCACTATTTTTCCACATCATCACACGGATCTTGGTTTTGCTTTCAGTGCTGACGGCATACATTGGGAGGTGCAGCCGAAGGCATGCTGGAAGCTTAATGATGAGGAAATTATTCGCGTCTATGATCCACGGTTGACGGTCATAGAAGGTCGTTGCTACATGTGTTTTGCAGTGGATACGCAGCATGGTGTACGTGGAGGTGTTGCTGTTACGGATGATTTTCAAAACTTTGATATTATTAGTTTGTCCTTACCCGATAATCGAAATATGGTGCTATTTCCAGAGAAGGTTGACGGCAAGTTTGTCCGTTTAGAGCGTCCTTTTACCGTATACGGAAGAGGGGGAGTAGACCGCTTTGATATATGGATGTCGGATTCTCCGGATTTAAAGTATTGGGGAAACTCTCAGCTGGTGCTTGGAGTCGAGCAGGTTCCATTTGCCAATGATAAGCTAGGTCCTGCCGCACCTCCCATCAAGACGGAGCATGGCTGGTTGACTCTGTTCCATGCGGTCGATCTCGATGAGTCTCGCGGTAAGAATGGATGGGAGGAAAGCTGGAAGAAAAGGTATACTGCAGGAATCATGCTGCTTGATTTGGAACAACCGCACAAGATCATTGGTATGAGCAAGCAACCATTGCTAGTTCCTGAGGCAATATATGAAACGACGGGTGGATTTCGTAATGATGTCATTTTTCCTGGAGGAATGATATTGGAGGATTCTGGCGAGGTCAAAATTTATTACGGTGCTGCAGATACGGTAGAATGTCTAGCCACAGCCCATGTGGATGAGCTTATTGCTTTATGTCTTGCAAAATAAAACAATAATAGTGGGAGGTTATTCTTAAATGGCGAAGGTGAAAAGTGGATTTCATATTATGCTAATATTTATTCTGACCATGGCACTTTTTGTTACTAACACTTCAACGATTTCTGCGACATCAGATTTTTCTATTTCTGCGCGCCTAGCGAAACTAGGGAATAAAGTAGGAGTTCTATGACAAAGTGTCCCTGAGAGGGGAATGAGCAAACAACTATATCAAATGTTTAGTAGCCATTACGTTCGAAGGCCAATCCCTTTGCAATAGCCTGATGTCCCCGATCATTGCTTTCTCTATTTATCAGAGTCAAAATGGTCCGTAAATTTTGCCTATAGCTGGTTATAATTTGTTTGGAAGTTAATGGATGCTGGTTTCTGAGAGAAAGCAGGGCAGCTTTCATTAAATTAATTATACTAATGCAACCTTTATGTCCAAACCCTCGTTAAAAATGTATTACAACAAGGATGGTGCAAAATTAGGATGAACAAAAAAATTGCTATATCTGGACTAATCGTTGCAACTGCTGTTTCGTTAGTCTATGCTCCGCAATCGCATGCAGCAGAAGTGACTAAATCCGTACAATTTAAATTGGAGCAATCTTCATATTCGAATAATATAGGCAAATATGACTTGGCGGTGGCACCCTATGAACTTCATGGTATTTCCATGGTTCCCCTTCGGGCAATGGCTGAATCACTTGGCGTAGGGGTTGTCTGGGATCCTGCAAGTAAGACCACTACGCTGACAGGGAAATCTTTCGATCAAATTAAATTATCAGTGAACACCAATATGGCTATCAATGCGAAAGGTGAGAAGATAATGCTTCCGGAACGAGTAAAGTTGATAAAAGGAAGCTTGTTCGTGCCAGCGAGGAGTATGGCGGTTCTTATGGGAGCGAAAGCAAATTGGACATCGGCATCTCGCACAATTACGATCACGAAAAACGCGAATGTCCAAGACAGCATTAAGATCAGCTATAATTTCGATGAAAATAACGAGAGTTGGATAGGGGGATTTTCCGATCTTCCGGTCGATTACAATAAGGACATCTACGAATTAGAACGTGCCAGAGAGCTTTTACCTCTCGGAGACGCTAACAAGACCAATTATGGTCTTAAGCTCAAGGGTCATAACCGCAGTGACGATTTATTCATGTTCCTTTCCCGTGACGTTGGAGGCTTTACGCCGAATACCACCTATCAAGTAAAACTCGATTTTGCGATGTATACTGATGTCGCTGGTGGAATGATGGGGATAGGAGGATCTCCGGGCAGCTCAGTCATAGTTAAGGCGGGTATACTCAATAAAGAACCCTTATCGGTTGAAACGACTGGAGACGACGTAAAGTATTATAGGATGAATATTGACAAAGGAAACCAATCGACAGGTGGTACGGATGCGGAGGTTGTGGGTAATATCACGAAGTTAAACTCCGAAAAAGCAGGGTATCAACGTAAAAACTTTGAGTATAATGCGGCTGTGAAAACGAATGCGAAAGGCGAACTGTTCCTGCTAGTCGGCGTTGATTCCGGGTTTGAGGGACTGACAACATTGTATTTTGACGATATTAACGTAACTGCTATACAAAAATAAAACTTGGTATGTAATAGAGGATGCAGTCACCATTTAAACCCTATAAGTGATTTCGGTGTCAAAATTATTAATATCATTTGATGGTTGTATCATTAATTGTTGAACATATTCTTGGAGCACTTGCTTTCTGGTCTGCTGAGTCAGCCAATTGAAGTAGGTGTTTTTTTTCTATTTAAAAGGTTTCTTACAAACTCATCACTAATATCAGGTTTATGTCCTTGAGTTGATTTTGAGCGTCAATGATTTTCTCTTCTAATCCTCGTATTCCTCTGCCTAATGCATTAATCCAATTACTCAGACTGTTTTCAAGACTGTTTATTTTTCTCGATCAATTTGATAACAATATCTCTATGGTTTTGATGAGTTGAAGAGGTTTATCTAAAGGCCAAGTACCAAAAGTATTGTGTGCATTTATCTCGCAATATTGCGTTTCCAAAAGTGACGAAGTCGCTATGTGAGAAGTGTTTATTCGGCGAATTTAATTGAATTTTTTAATAAACAAATTTTAAAATGCGTTCATATTTACTACAACTTAACTTTATTTTGATATTTGGATAACATATTACCACTATTCTAAAGTCGATAGTAAATTAATCCAAGTGAAGAAAAGGGGAATAACAAGCATGCAGGATTTATTTTCTCGATTGAAGAAAAGGACAGTTACAATATTGGCTATTGTATTAGTGTTTGGTAATGTTCTTGCAAGCGTAGGTACCCCATTGGTTCAGGCAGCAGAAGTAATCGATCATATTGTTATTTCACAAGTATACGGAGGTGGCGGAAACACTGGCGCCCAGTATAAGAATGACTTTATTGAGCTATATAATCCTACAGATGAAACGGTAAATGTTCAAAATTGGAAGGTAGAATATACAAGTAGTGCAGGCACATTCAACGGTAATAATGTAACAGTACTGAATGGAACGATTGCACCTCAAAGTTATTATTTGGTACAAGAAGCAGCTGGCACAGGTGGAACTTTGGAATTACCAACTCCTGATGCTAGTGGACCAATAGCTATCAGTGGATCAAATGGAAAAGTTAAATTAGAAGATGAAACAGGCAATACCATTGATTTAGTTGGATTTGGTTCGGCTAATCAGTCAGAAACTTCTCCGGTTCCTGTGTTATCCAATACAACAGCTGCAATTCGAAACCCAGCTGCTGGAGCTCCGGCTAATAGTCGTGGACTAGATACAGATAATAATCTGTTAGATTTCACTGTAGCAGCTCCTGATCCACGTAATAGTCAATATAATGAATTGGCTGTTCGTGATGTAACAGCATCACATGGATCGAACGCTTGGCCTACAGGTACTGAAATATCACTTAGCACAGAAACTGAAAATGCTGTGGTTTATGTATCTGTAAATGGCCTAGGTGAAGATAATAACTTCGTAGAGTATATTGGCCCAATAGAAATAACTGAACCAACTACTATTAAGGCATATGCTGAAGCAGACGGCTATGCAGATAGTCAAGCTTCTACTTTTGAATATGATCTTTTGGAACAAAGTGATATAGCGACAGCTCGTCTGGCTCCGGTAGGTCAGAATGTTATGACTTCTGGAATTGTAACTCATATTGATGGTCCAGAAATATATATACAGGATGAAACAGCAGGAATAGTGCTTTATGGTTTTACTTCTTTTGCTAACGTTGGTGATCGCGTTGAAGTTAGTGGCTACATGGAGATCTATAGTAATCTACAAGAAATTAAACCTCTAGAAGGACTACAATATCAAGTTGTAGAGGAAAATGTAACAATACCACAACCTCTACTGATAACTGGAAATGATTTATCATTAGCAAATGGTGAAGCATATGAAGCAGAACTTGTTACATTAGAAAATGTAACTATTGAAAGTGTGGTAGGTAGTAAGGTTACAGCAAGTCAAGGTGGAACTAATTTTATTATTTATTCAACGATCCCTACATTAAAAGCAGGTGCAACATTTGCAAAAATTACTGGAGTTATTAAACAATACAGTTCAGATTATCAATTTATCCCACTTAGTGCTGAAGCATTAGTTGAAGATTTGTTCTCAGTTATTGCAAGTCCAGGCGCAGGACAAATTATAATTGGAAGTAGTGTTACACTTTCAACTCCAACAAGTGATTCAGTTATTTACTTTACGACAGATGGTTCTACTCCTACTGAAATCAGTACGATTTATGTTGAACCAATCCAGATAAGTGCAGATACGACTATTAAAGCTATTGTAGTATCAAACGAAGTTACAAGTGATGTGTATACATTTGAATATACAGCTACGGAAAAGCCCCGTATTCATCATATTCAAGGTGAATCTCATACTACACCGTTTGTAGGACAGACGGTAGATGGGGTAGAAGGAATTGTTACTCAATACGGTTATACATTTGCTACTGGTGCGTACAAAGGATTCTTTATGCAAGATGCAGAACCGGATGCTAATGTGAATACTTCAGAAGGAATTTTTGTATATAGCACGAGTGAGTCATTGAAACCAGCTATTGGTGATCTAGTCTCAGTAACTGGCTCGGTGTCGGAATATAACGAAGGAAGTTCAAGTAATTTAACATCAACACAAATTACGATGACAAGTCGAGTAATTGTATCTTCAAACAACATATTACCTGACCCAGTATTGCTTGGAGAAGATGGAACAGTTATTCCTTCATCCATCATCGACAATGATGAAATTCCTATGACTGAGTTTCAACCTGAAGAGGATGCAATTGATTTCTATGAATCATTAGAAGGTATGCTTGTTGAGCTTCCTAATCCAACAATTATTAGTCCATATTGGACAAGTGGTTCAGGAAATTCAATGGTATATAATATCCCAACAAGGATTCAAAATGATGCTACTGATGTAATATCTCCTGCAGGGGGGTTAGTACTGAAGGAAGATGATAATTTGAATCCTCAGCGCCTATTAATTGCTTATGGTAATCCTGGAAAAGAAGTAAGTACAGGAGATTCATTTGCAAGTAATATTACAGGTGTAATCGGATATAACAACGGAAACTTTAAAGTGATTCCTGCATGGAATAGCTTACCTGCAATTAATGAAGGTGCTTTCCGACGTGAAACAACGACGATTGAGCCAGATGAAGATCAATTATTGATTGCTGCTTACAATATTGAAAACTACTATCCTGGAGTAGGTGCAGATAAAACCGGGAGATTAGCGGAATCTATTGTATCTAACATGAAAACACCTGATATTATCAGTGTTGTAGAAATGCAAGATGGTAATGGTCAAACAAATAATGCTGTTGTTGAAGCAGATGCAACTGCTCTAATTCAAGCTATTGTTACTGCTGGTGGTCCAGAGTATTCATATGTAGATATTGCTCCAGAAAACAATATGGATGGTGGTGCGCCAGGAGGTAACATTCGAGTTGGTTTCTTGTATAATCCTGAACGTGTAACATTATCAGCAAGTGAAAATAATGTTAAAGGATCGGCTGCAGAAGCAGTTAGCTATGTGGAAGCAAGTGATCAATTAACGTATAATCCTGGACGTATTGAACCAACTAATTCTGTATTTAGTAGTTCACGTAAGCCACTTGCTGCACAATTTGAGTTCAAAGGTGAGAAAGTAATTGTTATTAACAATCATTTCAACTCGAAATCAGGGGATACTGGTCCGTTCAGTGTAACTCAACCAGCGGTTAAATCTAGTGAAGCACAACGTCATCAAATTGCAACAGTGGTAAACAATTTTGTGAAAGATATTAAAACGAAAAACGCAGCTGCTAATATCGTAGTGGTTGGAGATTTGAATGATTTTCAATTTACTAGCACTGCTCAACTGCTTAAAGGAAATGAACTTGATAATTTGATTGATGAGCTTCCTCTAAATGAGCGTTATACGTACACATATGATGGAAACTCACAAGTACTTGACCATATTCTGGTAAGCAAAAACCTAACTCGTCATGCACAGGTAGATGTTGTACATTTGAATGCTGATTTTTCTCCAACGGATGGACGTGTATCTGATCATGATCCAGTTGTAGCACAAATTGATCTAGGTCAATCACTGTCAGACTCAGATTTTGAACTAACCATTCTGCATACAAATGATACGCATGCAAACCTTGATACAACAAATTCACCGAATAATATCTTGCGTCGTGTGACAGCTATTAAAGAAGAAAAGACTCAAGCAGTTAACCCAATTTTGGTTGATGCAGGAGATGTATTCTCAGGTACATTGTATTTCAATAAATATTTAGGTCAAGCTGATCTAGAATTCATGAATTTAGTAGGCTACGATGCCATGACATTCGGTAATCATGAATTTGATAAAAACTCCAGAGTATTAGCAGATTTTATCGACAATGCAAAATTTACGTTCGTATCATCAAATGTGAATTTTACAAATGATGAAATTCTACGTGAATACTTTAAAAATGAAATTGGTAAGCCAGCACAAGATAAAAAAATCTATCCTGCCATCATTAAAGAAATAGATGGTGAGCAAGTAGGTATTATCGGTCTAACAACTGAAGATACAGCAAACATTGCTTCACCAGGGGATGTAACATTTGATGATGCCGTAGAAAAAGCAAAAGCAGCAGTAGCAATGCTAGAAGATCAGCATATTAACAAAATTATCGTCCTTTCTCATTTAGGCTATGATGCAGACCTTGAGCTTGCAAAAGAGGTTGAAGGTGTCGATGTTATCGTTGGTGGACACAGTCATACTAAGCTAGATGTGCCAGTAGTCGATAATACAGATCCAACAGCACCGAAGCTGATTGTTCAAACAGGAGAAAAAGGACAATTCGTAGGTAAACTGAACGTGAAGTTTGACGAAAATGGTGTTCTAACAGAATGGAATGGAGAGTTAGTATCTATCGAAGCAAAAGATGGAAATAATAACTATGTGTATGCAGAGGATGAAGAAGCGAAGGAAATACTTGAAACAAAATACAAACCAGGTATTCAATCGCTAATGAATGAAGTAGTTGGACATACGGATGTCGTATTGAATGGTGTGCGTACAAATATACGTTCACAAGAAACGAACCTGGGTAATCTGATTGCCGATGGCATGTTGTATGCTGCAAAAGCCGCAGGAACGAACGCTGTTATTGCTCTACAAAATGGTGGAGGAATTCGAGATTCCATTAATGTAGGAGATATTACACAAGGTGAAGTATTAACCGTGCTTCCATTCAATAACGATCTCGTAACGATTATGTTAACGGGTCAAGAAATTTTAGATGCATTGGAAAATGGTGTATCGACAATTACAACAACAAAAGATGGAAGATTCCCGCATATTTCTGGTATGAGATTTGATTATGATTCAACAAAACCAGTTAATCAGCGTGTAGTGCGTGTTCAAGTGAAAGATGGAGCTAACTATGTACCGCTAGACTTAACTGCTAGTTATGAAGTAGCAACAAATGTCTTTACAGCACAAGGTGGAGACTTCTATGCATCATTAGAAAAAGCATACAAAGAAGGAAAAGTGAACCTGCTATACTTGCCAGACTATGAAGTATTTACGAAGTATATTGAAGAAGTAGGGAATATTACAGCTAAGACTTCTGCTGTAGAAGGTAGAATTGTAGATTTACAGGGTAGTTCGTTACCTTCAGATTCTGACTTTGAACTAACAATCTTGCATACAAACGATACACATGCAAACCTTGATACAACAAATTCACCGAATAATATCTTGCGTCGTGTGACAGCTATTAAAGAAGAAAAGGCTCAAGCAGTTAACCCGATTTTGGTTGATGCAGGAGATGTATTCTCAGGTACATTGTATTTCAATAAATATTTAGGTCAAGCTGATTTAGAATTCATGAATTTAGTAGGCTACGATGCCATGACATTCGGTAATCATGAATTTGATAAAAACTCCGGGATATTAGCAGATTTTATCGATAATGCAAAATTTACGTTCGTATCATCAAATGTGAATTTTACAAATGATGAAATTCTACGTGAATACTTTAAAAATGAAATTGGTAAGCCAGCACAAGATAAAAAAATCTATCCTGCCATCATTAAAGAAATAGATGGTGAGCAAGTAGGTATTATCGGTCTAACAACTGAAGATACAGCAAACATTGCTTCACCAGGGGATGTAACATTTGATGATGCCGTAGAAAAAGCAAAAGCAGCAGTAGCAATGCTAGAAGATCAGCATATTAACAAAATTATCGTCCTTTCTCATTTAGGCTATGATGCAGACCTTGAGCTTGCAAAAGAAGTGGAAGGTGTCGATGTTATCGTTGGTGGACACAGTCATACTAAGCTAGATGTGCCAGTAGTCGATAATACAGATCCAACAGCACCGAAGCTAATTATTCAAACAGGAGAAAAAGGACAATTTTTAGGTAAACTGAACGTGAAGTTTGACGAGAACGGCGTTCTAACAGAATGGAATGGAGAGTTAGTATCTATCGAAGCAAAAGATGGAAATAATAACTATGTGTATGCAGAGGATGAAGAAGCGAAGGAAATACTTGAAACAAAATACAAACCAGGTATTCAATCGCTAATGAATGAAGTAGTTGGACATACGGATGTCGTATTGAATGGTGTGCGTACAAATATACGTTCACAAGAAACGAACCTGGGTAATCTGATTGCCGATGGCATGTTGTATGCTGCAAAAGCCGCAGGAACGAATGCTGTTATTGCTCTACAAAATGGTGGAGGAATTCGAGATTCCATTAATGTAGGAGATATTACACAAGGTGAAGTATTAACCGTGCTTCCATTCAATAACGATCTCGTAACGATTATGTTAACGGGTCAAGAAATTTTAGATGCATTGGAAAATGGTGTGTCGACAATTACAACAACAAAAGATGGAAGATTCCCGCATATTTCTGGTATGAGATTTGATTATGATTCAACAAAACCAGTTAATCAGCGTGTAGTGCGTGTTCAAGTGAAAGATGGAGCTAACTATGTACCGCTAGACTTAACTGCTAGTTATGAAGTAGCAACAAATGCCTTTACAGCACAAGGTGGAGACTTCTATGCATCATTAGAAAAAGCATACAAAGAAGGAAAAGTGAATTTATTATACTTGCCAGACTATGAAGTATTTACGAAGTATATTGAAGAAGTAGGGAATATTACAGCTGAGACTTCAGCTATAGAAGGTAGAATTGTAGATTTACAGGGTAGTCCGTTACCGACACCAACGCCAACACCGTCGCAAAAACCAACTAACCCAACGCCTACAGTAACACCAACAGAAACACCGACACCAACAGAAACACCAAAACCAACAGAAACACCGATACCAACAAGCCCGGCTAACCCACCAACGGATCATAAAGTTGTATTTAAGGATCTTACATCTCACTGGGCAGCTGATTCCATTCAACGTGCAACTAATGCAGGTATTATTAATGGATATCAAGACGGTACATTCCGTCCAGATAATACTGCGACACGAGCAGAATTTATAACGATGATTGGAAGAACACTAGGGTTATCGACTACAGTGAATGGTGAATTTGATTTCGCGGATGCAGATCAAGTACCAACTTGGGCAAGATCATTCTTTGCTCAATTGATTCAAGGTGGAGTAATTAATGGTTATGGTGACAATACATTACGTCCAACTAATCAAATTACTCGTACAGAAATGGCAGTAATAATGGTTCGTGCATTAGGAATTAGCGTTGATGAAAATGCTACATCATCGTTTAATGATAATGACCAAATATCGGCATGGGCTATACCTTACATTGCAGCTGCTAAAAAAGCAGGCTTAATTAATGGAATAAGTGGTGATCGCTTTGGGCCAAACTTTAATGCAACAAGAGCAGAAGTGGCAACGTTAATGCTTTCTGCACTAAAATATATGGAGAATCAACCGAAGTAAATATTCAATAACCATGTAATACTCACAAATGCGTATTCATTCACTTCTTTAGTGAGTGGATACGCATTTTTGTTTCAGAACTAGATGATTATCCAGTCCGCATGAGGTCGGGATTTTTGTTATGTCTTGAGCTTTAACTCTTCTTCACGGAGTTTCCTATAGATGTCTTTCAAAAATAAGTAATTAATTAATTATTTATAAAATGTAATTAGAGTTACAGATTGATCACCATAAATTAATATATACTAGTAGTAGATAACATCATATAGGATGTTATAGGTTAACGATTTGCTCTAGCGTAGTTATAATGAGCCAATCAAAACATGAAAAATTGTTGAGCTGAATTTCAAGCAGTAGCTTTCAATGAGATAGCAAGGGTTATGCGCTCAAGCTCATTACCTATTTAAGGTTGAGAAAGTGAGGGCTATTATAAACTCTGATACGAAACGTTTACTAGTAACGAGGATCATCTATACGAAAGGAATGAAGAACAGTGATAAGATTGAGTAGAAAAATAGCAATTATAATATTGGCGATTATTTTAACAGCAGGCAGTATTCCGGGAATATTCAGCGCAGGAATCGGCGGTATATCGACCGTTGCAGCGGCTGTAAACGTCTCTAACCAAGATGGAATTGGATATAGTGGATCCATTTCTGGAAATGAAGTGGTAGGAACTGCTTTTACCGGACACCAGGCATGGCCTAGTGGCTTTGAAAAAGGATCTTCTGCCTTTGTTGGTGGCGTGTATGACGGTACTAGTATATGGATGATACCTTTTAATGCTAACGAATTAGTCAAGGTTAATCCATCTACAGGAGAAATGACTGGATACAGTAATTGGCCAGAAGGCTTCACTAAAGGTAGTAATGCTTTTGCTGGAGGCGTGTATGATGGTACTAACATATGGCTAATTCCATATAGTGCAAATCAGATTATTAAAGTTAACGCTGCTACAGGAGAAATGACGGGTTATAGCAGTTGGCCAGATGGATCGAGAGGAAGCGATCAATTTATTGGAGGTGCTTTCGACGGTACCAACATATGGCTTGCCCCCTATTCTGGCAGTCGCTTAGTAAAGGTTGATACAACGACTGGAGCAATGACTAGTTACAATAGTTGGCCAAGCGGAACGATCCTTGGTAGTTATCCATTTTATGGTTCGATATTTGATGGTACTAGTATTTGGCTCATTCCGAATAATGCAGATCGACTAATTAAGATTGATCCCCAAACAGGTGAAATGACGGGGTACAACAATTGGCCTAGCGGGTTTACCAAAAGTGCAGATGCATTTTGGGGAGGTGTCTTCGATGGAACCAATATATGGATGATACCTCATAATGCTACTCATCTAGTTAAATTTGATACGGTAACTGGAGATATGACCGGATACAACGGATGGCCTAGTGGCTTTAGAAAAGGGAGCAGTAGTTTCACTGGCGGCGTGTATGATGGTACTAGTATATGGCTCATTCCAAGTAATACCGATCGACTAATCAAGGTTGATCCGGCAACCGGTGAAATGGCGGGATACAACAATTGGCCTAATGGTTTTACAAAAGGTGGAAGTGCGTTCCTTGGCGGCGTGTATGATGGGGAAAATGTTTGGATGATTCCGTTTATGGCTGACCGTCTGATGAAGTTTGGAAATAGTACCGAATTGAGTGGACTTACGCTGAGTAGCAGTACATTATCACCAACATTTAGTTCGGCAACAACAAGCTACACGGCAAGCGTCGATAATGATGTGACGAACATAAATGTAACGCCAACGACTGCGGATGTCGGAGCAGAGGTGACGGTGAATGGTTCGTCTGTAGCGAGCGGAAACGCGGAAACAATAGAGCTAAACGTCGGGGACAATACAGTAACGGTAATGGTTACATCTGGTAACGTTGATACGCAAACGTATACCGTTACGGTGACGCGTGCTATAACAAACAGCACAATCTCGCCAAGCATAGAGAGCTTCGATAAGTATGCCTCAGCATCAGGATATACAGACATTACCGTACAACTAGGTCTATTAGGCAACGCGTTCCAAGACATCGAATTAGGAGGAACGCCAATTTCAGCAACTGCCTATGATGTGAACGGAGCGGGTAATGAGGTCACGCTGAAGAAGGAGTACCTCGCGACATTAGGCACAGGAGCACATGACCTTGTCTTCAAGTTCAGTGCGGGAAATGATGCAACGCTAACATTAACGGTAAGCGATAGCACGCCGGCGAACAGTATAATCACGCCAAGCACAACGAGCTTCGATAAATATGCATCAGCAACAGGTTATGCTGATATTACAGTGCAACTAGATTTGCTAGGTAACACGCTCCAAGACATCGAATTAGGAGGAACGCCAATTTCAGCAAGTGCCTATGACGTGAACGGAGCAGGTAATGAGGTCACGCTGAAGAAGGAATACTTAGCGACATTAGGCACAGGAGCACATGACCTTGTCTTCAAGTTCAGTGCGGGAAATGATGCAACGCTAACATTAACGGTAAGCGACAGCACGCCGTCAAACAGTACAATTACGCCAAGCACAACGGGCTTCGATAAGTATGCCTCAGCAGCAGGTTATGCTGATATTACAGTGCAACTAGGTTTGCTAGGTAACACGTTCCAAGACATCGAATTAGGAGGAACGCCAATTTCAGCAAGTGCCTATGACGTGAACGGAGCAGGTAATGAGGTCACGCTGAATAAGGAGTACCTAACAACACTAGGTATAGGAGCGCATAGCTTCATCTTCAAGTTCAGTGCGGGAAATGATGCAACGCTAACGTTAACGGTAAGCGATAGCACGCCGGCGAACAGTATAATCACGCCAAGCACAACGAGCTTCGATAAATATGCATCAGCAACAGGTTATGCTGATATTACAGTGCAACTAGATTTGCTAGGTAACACGCTCCAAGGTATCGAAATTTCTGGTACACCAGTTGCAGCAAGTGCCTATGACGTGAACGGAGCGGGTAATGAGGTCACGCTGAAGAAGGAGTACCTCGCGACATTAGGCACAGGAGCACATGACCTTGTCTTCAAGTTCAGTGCGGGAAATGATGCGGCATTTGTCATTACCGTACGAAATTCTACACCAGTTTCAACTACACCTACAGACAATAATCAGCAACAGAACAAATTGAATATTACGGTAGATGGAGAGTCCAATTCGAATCTCTTGAATGGGACGATTGTAAAAGAAAACGGTAAAGAATTGTTGAAACTTACATTGGATCCAACTGAAATTATTCCATATGTTCAGCAAATGGCTAGAGGAGAAACGCTAAGTGTTGGAGTCAACATTGTAGTAGGTGATATTTTGATTGATATAAATGGGGATACGATAGATCTTCTGATCGATAAAGGGATCGTATTTCAAGTCGTGACAGAAGATGGAACGATGATATGGGATGCGGCTAAAGTGGATTTAGCAAAAATAAAAGCTCAATTGGGTGTTACTGCATTTAATCAAGGAGTAAATACAACAATCGACATTCATGAGAAGTCGAGTACAGACTATTCATTCCTTCAGAATATGTCTATCGTTGGCCAACCACTGTCGATGATTGTTTATTACCAGAAGGAAGAAAAGATTGTATCTCATGTTGAAAGCAATTATTACAACAAACGTATTTTACTGCTAGATTCATCGATCGAACTGAATAATGTAACTGCTATTGTAATAGCAGAAGATGGTTCATTTGTCCGCGTACCGACGAAAATTGTTGTGAAGGATGGAAAACATTATGCTGAAGTCTATACGTTTGTGGATGGAACGATTGCATTAATTTCACATCAGCAGAGTTTTGTAGATATTCAGGGACATTGGGCAAAAGCAGTTATTGAGGAATTTGCAAGCCAATTGATTGTGAACGGTAAAACGGAAACGACTTTTGCACCCAATGCGGATGTAACAAGAGCGGAATTTACAGCAATATTGGGTAGAGCATTAGGGTTGGTTAGCGCTCCATATCAAGACCAGTTCGATGATCTTCACTCTGAAAACTGGGCAGCAGCTTCGATACAGTCAGCATTGAATAGATCACTCATTCAAGGGTATGAAAATGGTTCGTTCCGACCTAATCAAAGCATGACAAGAGAAGAAGCGATCGTGGTCATAACGAGAGCATTGCAAATGAATGGGATTGAAGTTGTTTTATCTGATGATAAAGTCAAACAAATATTAGGGCAGTATCATGATGCAGATAAAGTATCTGGTTGGGCTGAAAATGCAGTGGCTATGGCAATAGAAATGGGCTTGCTGCAAGGGAAAACTACTCATATACTAGCATCACAGGACCCTATTACTCGAGCTGAAATTGTAATTATTATTCGTAGAATGCTGGAATATGCAAACTTAATTTAATTGTTTAATATCCTCACCATCACACTACGGCGAATTGTGGTTTTGCATATCCACGGTTCGCCTCCACCATCATTAACACCATCCGCATGAGGATGGTGTTTTTCTTTTTTTATGGCTAAGATCAGAATACTACATGTATTGGAGCAAATGTGATCGCGAAAAAAATAGATCTCCTATTTATTATTCATATTATTACGAGTAATAAGGTAACGTAGGATAATGTTATTTTCGATCAATGTAGATATTTTACTAGGAATCATTTGTAAATACCATTGTATATATGTAAAGAAAATTGGTAGTCTTACTAGATTTACCTATATAAAAACTGCCTTAGATTTAAATTAAAAAGACTTCTTGACAACATGATAGTATAACGTGATAATATTTAATAAATACATAGACAGACAGTCGGTCGGTTTATAAGGAGATGTAAAGATGAGAGTTGTAAAAGAAGCTGAGGAACGCAGAAACGAAATAATTGACGCAGCTGATGAGCTTTTCGGTCAGAAGGGCTTTGACGGCACAAGTACAAACGATATTCTCGAAAAGGTCGGAATCGCGCGAGGAACGTTATATCATCACTTCAAGTCGAAGGAGGGTATTATGGACGCGCTCATTGAACGGTATAGTGTTCGTCTTCTAGGCACAGCGCAGGAAATTGCAACAGACAAGAGCATACCTGTAGTGGAACGCATTATTCGCGTTGTTATGGCACTGAACTTAAGTGGCGGGAGCAGCAAGGAGATTATGGAGCATATTCACAAGCCGCAGAACGCACTTATGCATCAGAAAATAGAAAAGGTCATCATCAATGGCGTTACGCCGATACTGACGGGAATCATCCACGAAGGCATCCAGCAGGGACTATTCCACACGCCGTACCCGTATGAATGCATGGAAATGGTTGTGATTTATGCGAATACCGTTTTTGATGATGATATGGTTCAAATGACGAACGAGGAGCGCGCTTCACGCATACAGGCTTTTGTTTTTAATGTAGAAAGGCTGCTTGGTGTCAAAAGTGGATGTCTTATAGACGTAATGCAGATGTTTGGCGGTGGATAGAGTGGCAATTAATCATTCAGGAAAACAGAGGTGACTTATGTTTAACAGAATAATCCGCAATGACATTTTAAAGAGCAAAGCGATAACGCTGACAACAATGATATTTGTCGCTGCCTCAGCTATGCTTGTTTCACTCGCGGCCATACTCGTCGTTAATCTTTCAGGCTCGCTGGATACACTTATGACACAAGCGAAAACTCCACATTTTATGCAGATGCATTCGGGTGAGATTGATACTTCGCGGCTTACGGCTTTTGCGGAACAAAACAGCAACGTCGAAGAATTTCAGGTCCTAGAATTTCTGAACATTGACGGTGCTCAGATTACATTGAGCGATAATTCGCTTGCGAACAGCGTTCAGGACAACGGTTTAAGCGTACAGAGCGCAAAATTCGATTATCTTCTTGATCTGGACGGAAACGTCATCAACGTATCTGACGGTAAGATTTATGTTCCGGTAAGTTATATGAAAGATAACACTGCAAAGATCGGTGACAAGGCCGTAATAAGCGGCAAAGAATTTACCGTTGTGGGATTTCTCCGCGATTCGACAATGAATTCTTCGCTTGCCGCCTCAAAACGATTTCTTGTAGGTAGCAATGACTATGCGGAAATAAAAAATCTTGGAAATATAGAGTATCTGATTGAGTTCAGATTAAAGGATATGTCTGCGTTAGGCGCATTTGAAACCGCATATGCCTCCGCAGCACTTGAAATGAACGGGCCAACGGTTACATATTCGCTTTTTAGACTGATGAATGCAATTTCCGACGGTATGATGATTGGGATTATCCTTCTGGTAAGCCTGCTTGTTGTTTCCATCGCGTTCATGTGCATACGCTTTACGCTCCTTGCCAAAATCGAAGATGATTATCGTGAAATTGGTGTTATGAAAGCTATAGGGCTGCGTGTCTCCGACATCAAGAAGATTTATCTAGCGAAATACGCGGCAATTGCGGCGGCAGGTTCTATTCTCGGTTTTGCTCTTTCGTTTGTATTCAAAGGCATGCTTCTTGAAAATATCCGGCTTTATATGGGGGAAAGCGAAAATTCTTCTTTTGCTTACGTGTTAGGAATCATCGGCATATTGCTAGTGTTCCTTGTCATTATGGCCTATGTTAACGGAGTTCTGAAACGCTTTAAGAAAATTTCAGCCGCGGAAGCTATACGCTTTGGCACTTCCCAGGACGAAAACAAGGGTGCTAAGCGTTTTACCTTGAGCAGAAACAGGCTATTTAACACGAATATCTTTCTCGGTATCAAAGATGTTCTCTCAAGGAAAAAACTTTACGCCACAATGCTAGCTGTGCTGTTGATTTCGGTATTTATTATGATTGTTCCGCAGAACCTGTACAACACGATTTCCTCAAAAAGCTTCATCAGTTATATGGGGATTGGAAACTACGATCTGCGCATACAGTTGTCCGGAAATATTGACAATGTCTCTAAAATAGTCACTGAAATCGAAAAGACGGTGAAAAGCGATCAAGCCATTTCAAAGGTTGCTGCCCTTACAACAAAAACATTCAAGGCAATAACGGAAGACGGAACAGAGGAAAATATTAAAATTGAACTCGGCGACCATTCGATATTTCCTATCAAATATTCCGAGGGCAAAGCACCAGCCGAAGATGACGAAATTGCGCTTTCGATTATATACGCTGATGAAATGAACAAGAAGGTCGGCGATGTCATTACGCTAGTGATTGAGGGGCTAGAGAAGGATCTAACGGTAAGCGGAATCTATTCTGATATTACCAACGGTGGAAAAACCGCCAAGGCCGTATTCACCGACCATTCGGCTGGCATTATGTGGAGCATTGTCAGCGCTGAACTTTCGGATAAATCACTTGTTGATGAGAAGGTTGCGGATTATGCAGACAAGTTTGATGTTGCAAAGGTTTCAGACATTGATGAATTTGTTACACAGACCTTCGGCTCGACAATAAGCTCCGTCGAAATGGCCTCCTATGCAGCGGTCACCGTTGCGCTGGTTATAATGGTACTAGTTACATTGTTATTTATGAAAATGCTTGTAGCTAAGGACCGATATGCCATTGCCGTAATGAAAGCGTTCGGTTTTACAAACTCGGATATTAAGATGCAGTATGTTTCTCGTACGGTATTTGTTCTGATTGTCGGAATTGTTCTCGGCACGCTTCTGGCAAACACTCTCGGAGAGATGCTTGCGGGATTGGTTATTTCATCATTTGGAGCTTCGACGTTTAATTTCACAGTAAATCCCCTTTCGGCGTATCTGTTTAGTCCGCTAATAATGATTTGCGCGGTTCTTATCGCAACATTCATTGGCACATCGGGCGCAGGACAAATAAACATATCCGAAAATATAAAGGAGTAGACATATGAAGAAGATTATTATCGGTGATCATATCGTAAAGTCTTTCGGCGAGGGTGATGAACAGCGTAATGTACTTGATGAAGTGTTCGTTGAAATACACGAGGGCGAGTTCGTTGCAGTTATGGGGCCCTCCGGCTCGGGAAAATCGACGCTGATGTTTGCGTTGAGCGGAATGGACAACGTTGACGGAGGAAAGGTCGTTTTTGACAGCAGGGAATTATCGACGGTCTCTGAGAACGAGCTTTCAGATATACGTAGAACAAAAATGGGATTTGTTTTTCAACAGCCGACTATGCTGAAAAATCTGAATATCCTTGATAACATAATTCTTCCGTCAATGCGCGACAACAGAAAAAACGTCGTAAAAATTGCGGAGAAGGCAAGAGCGCTTATGAAAAGGATGGGCATCGCGGAGCTTGAAAAGCGAGATATTACACAAGTTTCGGGAGGTCAGCTTCAACGTGCGGGAATATGCCGCTCGCTTATGAACAACCCAAAAATCATTTTCGGCGACGAGCCGACTGGTGCACTCAACTCAAAATCTGCAGAGAAGATTATGGATATATTTTCTGAAATTAACGCGGACGGTACTGCGGTTATGCTTGTAACTCATGATGCAAAGGTTGCAGCGCGAACAGAACGTATTATGTTTATGCGTGACGGAAAAATCGTAAGCGAACTGAACCTTCCAAAGTTTGACGGGACAGATATGGATGGCAGGGTCGAGAAAGTCACGGTGAAAATGTGGGAAATAGGAATATAGCGACCATATGTCGTAATGTCCTCAAGATGAGGCAAGGTTGATTTTATATCTGAAGAAGGATCAAATCTTTCGTATGAATTAATCCTGTAAAACCAAAAGTGTTTTTATTTCACGATAAGCATCTATCTAATCAACCAAGCATACACTTTTTCAAGGTATGCGATAAAATGAGTTCCGTTCCTTTAATGGAAATTCGTAACCAGAACGATGCTATTACGTATCTAATAAGGGGTTGAATTTGACTAAGTTGTCGCGGAAATGCTCAAATCTGCTTACACTTATGGAAAAGCTTCATTTTCTGTATATACTGTTTACTGTTATAACAAAATAAATATTGAGGTAATACACCGTATGAATGAGGAATTAATTGTAGATGCCGATACCTGTTATCGGCAAGCTGAACAGAAGGCAGCACTTTATTTTGCATTGCTTTATGAACAAGTCATAGAAAAAAAATATGTGCGCGCTCTAACAGCAGACATTCATTTGTGGAAACGTGGTCATGTCCACTCGTGGCTTTCCTTATTATTACGAGGAAAGAACAAATCTAATGCGGGAGATTATCATCGACATATTCAATGGTTGAACCATACCGGAAAATTGGAAGCTTACCTGGATTCAAGCATTTCCTATATGTATATGAGGGATCTAGGCAAAGCCACGGATTCACCTGATACACAAGCGAGAATTAAGCTTGTAGCTTCTGATATCAAAGAACGATTGATTCCTTCTACTTCAACAAACGAAGGAAAACAGTCAGATTTTATTAGTTTGGTAGAACTGTATCGATGGGCACAGAAGGAAAGCGTTGAAACTGCTGTAATATGGGTGATCGACAAACTTAAGACGGTATCAGCCAACATTCCAGAAGGAATGAATGCGGAGCATGCACAGCGTAAACTAATTAAGATTATTCTTGGCGTGGTTATGCATGCTGTCGAAGAAATGGAAAACGGACTAACTTCAGAGGATCGTGCTCGAAAACTAGATGAAGCCATTAGGCTGGGCTATTGCTATGGTTTGACCTATCCATTTATTGATGATCTTCTGGATTCACAAGTCTTATCCGATCAAGAAAAATCACAATATTCCCGCATGATTCGAACAGTACTTCTTACGGGTTCGGTGCCGGAATTGGGCGAGTTGGTAGGAACGAACAAAGCTGTGATTCAATATGTACATGCGGAGCTAGGTGAAGCTTTTGAATATATTAAGCAACATCAGCCGTTAGAAACCAAGCACCTATTTTTCGAGCAGGCTTATGTGTTTTTTCACTCACAGGAATTGGACCGTGCGAAAGATCTGTCTCATGCAACGTATACGAATGAAGAGCTTTACATTCCGATTATATTAAAGTCAGCTTCTTCGCGTTTGATCGCCCGTTCCGTCGTACGTGCACCTTTAGACGAGGGCTTTGAGAGTAGAACCTTCTTTTATGGTATCTACAACCAGTTAGCTGATGATTTTGCAGATATGTTTGAAGATTTGAGAGAAGGTGCGGTAACGCCCTACACTTATTATTTAACCTATCGTGACCGTCGTTCGGATCTGATCAATCCTTATGAATTATACTGGACGGTTATTTATCATTTGATTCATAATGTATATCATTCCGATGACAAGACCCGTGAAGTGATTCTGAATCGCGCGATTAATGGTCTTAAACGTTGTAAAGCACGTATCGGCACTGAAAAGTATAATAACATTATGGACATCTTTGCTTCCGGAAATCCAACGTTCAATCGGCTAATTCAGCAAATGGTGAATCAAGCGCAAGATGTGGATTTTTTCGATAAGCTGCTTAGAGACCAACTAGTCAACATTTTAAAAAATGAACGGAATGTAAAAGAAGAATTTTTTGAGACTATTAACTCGGCCCGTGAGGATATCAACAATGCCCTGCAGATTATGAAGCCTGACGGGATGTTGCCGATGAAAGAGAGGCTGATTGATGCGGCCAATTACAGTCTCGTA
This sequence comes from Paenibacillus sp. Y930, assembly GCF_056786375.1. Lineage (NCBI taxonomy): Bacteria > Bacillati > Bacillota > Bacilli > Caryophanales > Paenibacillaceae > Paenibacillus > Paenibacillus sp. Y930. The sequence continues at coordinate 29,036 of NZ_JBXCIX010000002.1, forward strand.
GGTGATGGGAAACGATTGCGTCCCATAATAACTTGGGTCATGGGTAAACAACATTATGGGCTGAAGGTGTCATCAATCATGCCTTTGTTGAGATCATTAGAATACATGCATACTGCATCCTTGATTTTCGATGATCTGCCATCTCAAGATAATGCGTCCATCCGTAGAGGGCGTCCAACACTGCATCTAGTTCATGATAGCGCTACTGCTGAGTTGACAGGTCTTTTTCTGATTCAGAGGGCAATTCAGGAACAGGCGTCAATGGATCAATTCGATGCCCAAGCCGTGCTTGCCTTAATGCAATATTCGGCCCGAACGACAGAAGAACTCTGTATGGGACAGGCGATGGACTTGAATTCCAAAGGAGAAGTACTGACACTGGATCAATTGAATACGATCTGTTTTTATAAAACCGGTATGGCGTTTGAGGCTGCTTTAGTTATGCCTGCTATTCTCGCGAAGGTGGATAGACGGGAAATAGAAATCCTGAAAAAATTCGCTTATCATGCGGGGATAGCCTTTCAGATTAGGGATGATTTGCTTGATTCCGAAGGAGATGCTAGCTTGCTGGGGAAACCAGTGGGCAAGGATGTTGAAAACAACACTTCGACTTTCGTAACAATCCTTGGCCAGGAAGGCGCCATGAAAGAGATGTGGGAACACTACTGTCTTGCTATGGAAGCGTTGAAAGAGATGCCGCGTCAAAACGCTTTTTTGATGCACTTAATGAATTATATTATTAATAGGGACCATTAACCGGAATCTTTCTTCCACCATCATTACCCCCGACCGCAAGAGGTCGGGGGTAATGATGTGTGATAATAAATGATATTAAATATATTCTATATTAAATACGTAGAGTATTAACTATATTGCATGATATCTATAAAATTATAGTACACACTAATTATGTTTTTTTTTGCGCTGTCCACTTGACAGGGAGCACTTCAGAATCAAGAAACTGGTTATTTTAAGGGTTAGCTATTTACTACTCCAAGATAAAGGAAGCTAAGCTAGCATTGCCGGATCCTTTATACGTAAAGTAAAGGGCTTGAACTCCATTTGGAATAGGGATGTGTGAGGAATACTCTGTCCATACATTTGTGAAACCTACAGGTATAGTTCCTAGAACAGCACCGTCCCATGATGTTTTCACTTCGAATGCACCATTACAATATCCACGCACATTAATTTTAACAGTTTGAATGTCATTACAGTCAAAATACTTAAATCCTGCTGAAGCACCATCTCTCATATTAGTGATGTAACCCGTCTCTTCATCACCATCTTTGCCGTCTTGAGTGATCTTTGGAAATCTTCCGTCCATCCATGCCCCGAAAGTACCTGTATACATTTCTACATCATTACAAAATAGATTACATGCAATGTATGCTGGATATTCTCCACTTCCGATTAGCGGACCATCATTTGCTCCGGAAGAAGTCATTTCTACCTGATTGATACTTCCATCCTCGTTAAAGAAGATTTGTTCTAGACAACCTTGTCGACTATAGTGCGTTCCGTTAGTTTGTCTATGATAGAAAATATACCATCTATCTTCTATTTGTACGAAACTGCCGTGGTTATTTCCACCATAAGCCATTGGTTGTTCAGCAGGTTTATATGTATCGATATTAATATCATTGTTACTTACAATTACACCTTGATATTTGAATCCTTGTGTGGCTGATTTACTAGTTGCATAGCATAATTCATGCATAACGATAGATGAATAAATCAAATAATAAGTGTCGCCTTTTTTTCTAATGGATGGTGCTTCAAAAAATTCATGTCCCTCAAAGCCACTACCTTGGCTATATGGTTGACTTGGCATTACAAATACAGGTTCTTCTATAATAGTCAGCATATCTGGACCTAGTACTGTAGCTATTGCTCCTTTTCTAGATGTGTCCCCGTATGCACAAAAACCAGTATACAGATAAGTGGTATTTCCTTCTGTCAACACACCAGGATCAAATTGAGGCTGGTCGCCATCTCTCTCACCAAGGCGTGTGCCATCAGAATAATGGACATACCCATAAAATTCAAACTTCCCAGCTGGACTTTCACAAACAGCTACAGAAACAACTGGCACTTTATCAAGAACATAGTATAAATAATATCGGCCATCGGGCCCTACGGTAACATCAGGTGCATATAAACACATATTAGCTTTAGAATTTAGCGGATCATCAGTTTTAGTGTAGATCACACCTTCATATGTCCAATCTTTGAGATTGTTTACTGGTGCAGACCAACAAACATAATCATTTAAACAAAATGCATGACCATTAAATTGGTCGTGTGACCCGTACACATAGACTCTATCATTAAATACATATGGCTCACTATCAGGTATATATTCCCATGACGGAAGATATGGATTAAACCCTTGTTTTAACATAGTTAAGTCAATCCTTTCACTAATATAAGATTTTTTGAAAAAACATAAAGGATATAAATCATCTAGAAAATTACAAAAAAGTGCTTACATAAAATATTATAGAATGCATCACTTACAAAGTACAAGCTAATATTGATAAAGTAGTGTTATCTAAATTAACTGTAATCATGAAGACTTTAGTAGGTAACATTTGTTATAGTAATATTATGAAAATAACATTTCATTTCTATTTATCATAATATTGATAAATATGTTATACCTAGTTAAATGTAAGGAGAAGTAAATAATAAAACATACTAACACGAGCGGAGACTAATATATGGAAAAATTAGAACTTATAATGACCATTCATGTGAAAACAGGAGAAGCAAAAACTCTACATTCTGAAATAGGGGATTCAGTCGTGATGATTCCATTCACAGGACATGTAACAGGGCCACTATTCCAAGGTGAAATTCAAAAAGGGGGTGTAGACACTCAAATTATTAGCCAAGACCGTAAGAAACATTCATTATCTGCCAGATATATGATAATGGGTAAAGATTATTCAGGACAGGATTGCACAATTTACATTGAAAACAATGGAAATATTGATGAATCAAACAATAAGTATTTATTTAGAACTTATCCACAAATCATTACTTCGAGTCATATATTAAAGTATATTGAGAGTGAAATATTAGTAGCAGAAGGAACAGTTGATTTAGAAGGCGTAATCATTAATATATATATAGTGAATTGAAAAGCTGCTTAATCGTTATAAACATCTGTTGAAGAAACTTGGAATGATATTGTGAAGAGCTACCGATCAAAGGGCTTAACACTTCATCACTAAGTAATATGTGATGAAGTGTTTTACTATACATATTCACTTTATGGAGAACAGTTCATGGTATCGACAATTGTTTTCTAACTATCACCCGCATTCTAATCTCCCCCAATTATGATCCACTTCTCCACATTACTCTTTAATACAGTATTTGACTCCGATATTAATTCACACCAGATCTTACTTCATCCTTAACAAGTCCCTTTTAGCGACAGTAGCGTCCTACTTTATTTATCAAAAATCATTGTACATTCCCCTCACAGTTGACGTCCCCTATCTGTAGCCGTTATGTTATAACAGGACATAGCGTGTAAGACTGTTACGGGAGGAACTCAATGTGAAATTGATTAGAAATCCATGGAAAAAGACCGCACTCAACCGTTTAATTATTTCCTTTATCTGCATTCTATTGCCTCTATATACGTTGGCTATTGTCATCTATAGTTGGGGAATCCAAACCTTGCAGACCGAAATAACCAATTCGATGACCTCGCAAGTATCGCAATATTTCGTTGGATTGGAGAATGAGTTCAGCCGTATTCAAGCGCTACAGCTCGATTATTTAAGCGACACAAATTTGAATACGCTTGCAGCTATTCCTGAATCCTTGAATTCAATTGAAAAGATGCAAAAAATATTAAGTTTGCAGCAGAGGCTCAACGCTATACGCAACAGTAGTGAATACATTAAGGAAGTCTATACCTACATACCCGCTATTCAGAAATCGATATCCGCATTAAGCGTATCCGATTTTGACAAAGACATTTATAGCGAGCTCATGAACCTTTCAAGTTTGGACGAGGTTCAGGTCGTTAATTTCCGCGGTAGCATGTATATGGTTGTTGCCTTTCCATATTTATTGCCTATGAGTAATCGTGAGCCAATCTTTATCGTATCTATCGAGCTGTCAATGGATAAGCTGCAGCAGGCGCTGCACGGTATGCGCAATTTACCGGAGGAAGGGTTGATCTTCAGTAGTCCACAACTTACGGAGGTCACGAATCATGATGTCGAACTGAACGACCAGATCGTACAACAATTGATCGAAGGGCGGGACGCTGGACGGGATGATGCAGCAAGGATCCTTAGCATCGACAGCCAGCGATATTTGACTGTCCACACAACATCTCGCTTTTTCGGTGCATTATTAATTAAGTATGTACCGGAAAGCGCCGTATTCCAGCAGCTTGAGAAGTTTCGGAACTGGTTTCTGTGGTTTGCAGTGGTGTCTTTGACTATTATGCTTATTTATTCGTTATATTTATATCAATATATCCACAAGCCGCTTAACCGGCTAGTTAGAGCATTCCGAAAAGTAGAGCTGGGTGATGTCAGCGTGCAGATACATCATGAAAGCCGAGATGAATTCCAGTACATTTATACAAGGTTTAATGCGATGCTCGATAACTTGAAATCTTTGATCGATCAAGTGTACAAGCAGCAAATTCTAACTCAAAGGGCAGAGCTGAAGCAGCTGCAGTCTCAGATTAATCCACATTTTCTGTATAACAGCTTCTTTATTCTAAATACGATGACCCGTCTTAGAGACTATGATCAGGTAGAACGGTTCGCGAATCAGCTTGGGGAATATTTTCAATTCGTAACGCGTAATCAGTCGGACGAGGTACCTTTGGCCAAAGAAATGCAGCACGCAAAAGTCTATGCGGAGATCCAAGAGATGCGGTTCGCCAACCGAGTGTCCGTTTCGTTCGATGAATTACTAAAAAACGGGGGGCATGTGATGGTGCCGAGGCTGATTTTGCAGCCGCTTATCGAGAATGCATTTGAGCATGGACTCGAGAAGAAATCCAAGGATGGCCAATTGGACGTTCGATTCGAGCTTGAGGGTCATATCCTTCGTCTGATTGTTGAAGATAATGGTGAGCAAATTGACGATGAAGGGATCGCTAGAATGAATGAAAGTTTGAAGACGTTGGAAAACGATGAGAAGACCGCATTAATTAATATTCACCAACGGATACGATTGAAATTTGGAAACAAGAGCGGGCTAGCTTTGACTCGCAGCGTACTGGGTGGAGTAAAGGCGACAATCTCGATCGATATACAAGAAGGAGGATGATTTATATGTATCGGCTATTGGTTGTCGATGACGAGGCGATTATTGCCGACGGATTGGCAGAAATAATGCAGGGTGTGCCGGATATGGAGTTGGACGTGTATAAAGCTTATTCGGGAGTAGATGCGCTTAAGTTGTTCGATCACACAAGATTTGACATTGTGCTTACAGATATTCGGATGCCTGACATGGACGGCTTGCAATTGCTAGAGGAAATCAGGACATTATGGCCAAGATGTCGCGTGATCTTCCTCACGGGCTACAACGAGTTTTCATATGTCTATACTGCAATTCAGCACGAGTGTGTTAACTATCTGCTGAAAACCGAAGGCTATGATAAAGTAATTCAGACTGTTGCCCAAGCTGTAGCCGATATTGAGGCGGAATGGCACGCCGAGGGCTTGCTTGAGCAAGCACGGGAACAGTCCGAGCAAGCCAAAGAACTACTGCGAAAGGAATTTTTGTACGGGGTGTTGAAAGGACGCATCGATGCGGGGGAAGTTAATCTGGAACAGTTCACGGCGTTGGATGTTCCGTTACGTGCAGAAGAAAGTACGCTACTTCTGCTCGGAAGAGTAAACCGGTTCACCAACCATGATTCCTATTCGGATAAGGTTAAGCAGCTCATTCGTATTCGAACCGTCGCCTACTCTTATTTGACCCCTTATGCGGAGATCGTCGACTTTTCCCATGAACAAGATGAACTTGTTTGGATGCTACAACCGCGGAAGTTATGTAAAGATCAATCATCTGAGGCAATAGAACAAGAATGGTCCAGGCTGCTACGCTTCCTTAAAGGAAGTCTTGAGTTGGTTCAGGCAGCGTGTAAGGAGTCAGCTGATGCAGAGCTATCGCTGGTGCTGGACGACAGCCCTATGGTGTGGTCGGACGCAGCAGAGCGGTTCGCTCAAATTCAGATGCTGATGAACTATCGGATTGGCCGGTCGCATGGATTACTCTTAGACAAACAAGCGGCAAGAGGCGACCAGAATGCAGAAAGTCAGAAGTTGAACCGATTGCGGGTGCGGCCAGCTATGCTCGATTTGCTTACCGAACGGTTAGAGCAAGGTCGAAAGGAAGAATTTTTCAAGACGTTGAGTGAGGCCACGGCGGCACTGAGGGAGCTACATACGATGCACCATGTACAAGCACAAGAGGTATACTACTCTATTGCACTTATTTTATTCTCTTATACAAACAGGTGGGAACTATCGAAAGAGGCGAATGCTGTTATTGGGTTACATAAGCTGATGCGACCAGATGAACATGCATCTTGGCCGGTAGCGATTGATTATCTGAGCAAAGTTGGCAACGTACTGTTTCAATTGCAGGACCAGGAGGAAGAACGGAAAGCAAGTGGGGTCATCTCGTTGATTCAGAAGCATATTCAGACTAATTTGCAAGATCCCGATGAAATTACGCTTGTCAGGTTAGCGAATTTGGTATACTTCAATCCTTCTTATTTGTCGAGGCTATTCAAACAGGTGGCTGGCATGAACCTCTCTGAGTATGTTGCGGAAGCTCGATTGACTAGAGCAAAACGCTTGTTAGAGGATCCGAATTTGAAAATTCAGGAGGTTGCTGATCGACTCGGGTACGGCACAGCGACGAATTTTACGCGCTCGTTCCGAAAGGCGGTTAACATGACCCCGCAGGAATATCGACTCTCACTAGCTAACCGATAAAGTCTAGATTGAAATAGCATGGAATGAATGCGTTTGCAATTATGTCAACTCGTGATCAGAATGTCAAGCAATGAATATTGTCTCCCCCTGTAATAAAGCGCTATCATTTGAGTAAGCAATATCTTGAACTTATAAAGGGAGGTCAATGAATATGAAGAGAAAAGCAAAGGCAACTGCGTTGCTGACCATGGTTGGCATGCTCATGTTATCGGCTTGTGGTTCGAACAATACAGGAAACAACAATTCACCGGTTCCAGAAAATCAGCCTGGCGCTTCCACTGCTCCGTCGGTCGATATAACGGCCAAGTATGATCCGCCGGTAGACGTTACGGCCTGGCGTTATACGGAATCCACGTACAAGTACGAGAACGGAGACACCATTGAGGATAATATTTACACCAAAGCGTACCTGAACGATCTGGGCATCAACTTGAAATACACGTGGACTGTTCCGATTGAGCAATTCGAGCAAAAAATGAATGTGACCATAGCTTCTGGCGACTTGCCAGACGTAATGTGGCTGACGAATAAGCAACTGACCGATTTGGCCGACAATGACATGCTATATGACTTGACGGACGTGTATGAACAATACGCAAGCCCGCTTGCTAAGGAAATTCTACAGCAGGATCAGAAGTCATTCGATACAGCGAAAATCAACGATCGCCTAATGGCCATTCCAAAGACAGCATCGGCGGTAGACGGTTTGCAGATTCTTCATATTCGAACAGATTGGCTGGATAAGCTGAAGTTGCCTGAGCCAAACACGATGGAAGATGTGGTAAACATCGCCAGAGCCTTTGTCACGCAAGATCCTGACGGTAATAACAAAGCTGACACGATCGGTATCGGCTTCACGAAGTCGTTCCTGACGGATAATCATTTCGGTGCAGCAGGCTACTTCGCAGGTTTCCATGCTTATACGCAAAAGTGGGTAAAGGATGATTCCGGAAATATAGTCTACGGTAGCGTTCAACCGCAAATTAAAGAAGGGTTACAATTGCTTCAAGAGATGTATAAAGAAGGATTAATCGATCAGGAATTCGGAGTTAAGGATCGCGCCAAAGTGACTGAGTCAGTTGTCAGCGGTAAGCTCGGCATGTTCTATGGCGGAATGTCCTCTCCGGGCGCTGTTATTCAAGACAACGCAACGAATGATCCGAATGCAGAGTGGAAGGCATTCACAGTCGTATCCGCCGATGAGGTGAAAGCGACGCCGATGGGTAAAGTTCCGGTACAGCTTTACTATGCGGTCAGTAAGAAGAGCAAAAATCCAGAAGCGATCATCAAATTACTCAATTTCAGCATGGAAGGCTTTGCTCCGGATGCCCCGGCCGATACGGGATTTGGAGTTAGCGAAAGCGGTGTTCCAGTATACTTGTATAACTTCATTGGACCAGAGCCCGCTATGAAGAACCTGAACGCTCATCACAACGTCCTGAAAGCATTGGAAGCAAATGATCCGTCTAGCTTGACGACGGAAGAGAAATCCTACTACGACAGAATTGTCGATCATCGCTCAGGTAACCGGGCGGAGTGGGGACAAGATCGCATCTTCGGCACGCCGAGTAGCTTCGACGTCATTGATCAGTATGTACAAGAAGACAATTACTTGCTCGATGGTTACTACGGTGGATCGACGCCGACTATGGTCGAGAAGATGGCTTCTCTTCAACAGATGGAAGAAGAAGTATTCACCAAAGTTATTATGGGACAATCGCTCGATACGTTCGATAAGTTCGTGGAAGATTGGAATAAGCTTGGTGGAGAGCAGATTACGAAAGAAGTCAACGAATGGGCTGCCAAGCAGTAAGATCGCTGTATCGATAGTACGTATAGATCAGGCGATGGGGGAAGCATTCAATGGCTTTCCCTATCTTTATTCTACATAGGAGGTGACGTCATGTCCTGGAACAAGAAGCTGCAGGAAATCCCTTTTCACCTTATGTTAATTCCGGGGGTCGTCCTCACCATAATTTTCAGTTATATACCGATTGCTGGTATCATTATTGCCTTTCAGAAATTTCAGCCTGCCAAAGGCATTTTCAACTCGAAGTGGATCGGGTTCGACAACTTCGAGTATATGATGAACATGCCAAATTTCACAAACGTGTTGTGGAATACGGTGTTTATTGCGGTCTTAAAAATTATAGCTGGTCTGATCGTGCCGATTGTTGTTGCACTTCTGCTAAATGAAGTGGCAAATGCCTTCTTCAAGCGGACGGTGCAGACGATCATTTATTTTCCTCATTTCCTGTCTTGGGTCATTCTCGGTGGCATTGTCGTTGATATTCTGTCGCCATCCAGCGGTATCGTCAATCAATTCCTTGGCTATTTCGGCATAAAACCGATATTTTTCCTTGGTAATGAGAATTGGTTCCCGTATACGCTCGTCATCTCTGATACATGGAAAAGCTTCGGCTACGGCACAATCATATACTTGGCGGCATTGACCGCCATCAACCAACAGCTGTACGAAGCGGCCGTTGTTGACGGAGCTAACCGTTGGAAACAGACATGGCATGTTACACTGCCCGGCATGATGCCGATCATTACGCTGATGACCGTACTCAGCTTAGGTGACGTATTGAATGCGGGTTTTGAGCAAGTGTTCAACTTGTACAGCCCGATGGTCTACAGCACTGGCGATATTATTGATACTTTTGTTTACCGAATCGGTCTCATCGAAGCGCAGTATGGTGTGGCGACGGCGGTTGGCCTGTTCAAATCGGTCATTGCTTTTGGTCTAATCGTATGGTCCAACAAGCTTGCGAATAAATATGCCGGCTATCGGGTTTTCTAAGGGGGTATGATCATGCATAAACTTTCAACTGGACGTAAAGTATTCCTTGTGGCCAACGTTGCCATATTACTTCTTGCCTCATTATTGTGCATTTTGCCGTTAATTAACGTATTAGCTATTTCTTTCAGTTCTAAAGCGGCAGCGTCGGGTGGTTACGTTAATTTTTGGCCGGTGGATTTTACGATTGCTTCTTATCAATATGCACTATCGAAGCCTGAATTTCTAGCTGGATTTGCTGTCTCGCTCAAACGAGTTGTGCTCGGATATAGCATTAACATTCTGCTGGCGATCCTAACAGCTTACCCGCTAGCCAAGGAAAGATCGACATTCAGCTATCGTCATATTTACGCTTGGTTTTTTATCGTTACTATGTTGTTTAGCGGGGGCTTAATTCCCACTTATATCACGATCAAGGAAGTCGGATTACTAGATTCGATCTGGGCACTCGTACTTCCTGGCGCGGTACCGGTCTTTAGCGTTATTTTATTAATGAACTTCTTCCGCAATATACCGAAGGAAATCGAAGAGGCAGCATTAATTGACGGAGCAGGCCAATGGCGCATTTTATGGTCAATCTTTTTACCACTCTCAGTGCCGGCAATCGCCACGATCTCGCTCTTCTCGGTAGTTGGGCATTGGAATGCATGGTTTGATGGATTGATCTATATGAATTCACAGGCGAATTATCCGCTACAAAGCTATTTGCAGACGATTATTATTACGCCGGAGCTTAACTCGGTATCGGGCAATGAACTGTTAGATATGAATGAGGTATCTGACCGCACATTCAAGGCAGCGCAAGTGTTCTTAGCGTCGTTGCCTGTACTGGTCATCTATCCGTTCCTGCAGAAGTATTTCATGAAAGGTCTTGTTATGGGTAGCGTCAAGGGCTGATCGCGACATTCGAATGAATAGAGAGGGAGCTGAAAGTTATGAACAGGAATATCGGTTATGAACAAGTACCGTCGGCTAGAGGAAATGGGGGAGATATCCCATCGCTGCACGAAGCGTTCGCGAAGGAATTTCCAATAGGTGCGGCAGTAAGTCCAGTTATTCTGGACTCAGCCGGTTCGTTAATCGCTCGTCATTATAATAGTTTGACCGCCGAAAACGATATGAAACCAATCGAGCTTCAACCAGAGGAGAACGTCTTTACGTTCGAGAAGGCCGATCAGATCGTCCGATTCGCGAAAGAGCATGATATGCGTCTTCGCGGTCATACGCTGGTGTGGCATAATCAAACGCCAGATTGGATGTTTGAAGGAAAGAACGGTGAACCCATCGATAGGGAACAACTGCTCAATCGTATGAAATTGCATATTGATACCGTTGTCGGACGGTATCGCGGTGATGTCTACTGCTGGGACGTTGTGAACGAGGCGATCCAGGACAAAGACGGGGATTTGCTGCGTCAAAGCCGTTGGCTCGAATTGATCGGTGAAGATTATATACAGAAAGCTTTCGAGTACGCCCATGCAGCGGATCCACAGGCTTTGCTGTTCTACAACGACTACCACGAGACGGTTCCTACTAAGCGTGAAAAAATTTACAAGCTCGTGAAGGAGTTACTTGATCGTGGTGCGCCAATTCACGGGATAGGCCTGCAGGCACACTGGAATATTTACGAGCCGTCGATCGAGGATATTCGCATCGCCATTGAACGGTATGCCTCCTTGGGCCTGCAATTGCACATTACGGAGCTAGATCTTCCGTTGTTTGGTAATGATGACAAGCGTAGAGAGGTAATGATACCAACCGAAGCGATGATTGAGCAACAGGCCAAGCAGTACGAGCAAATATTCAACTTGTTTCGGTCGTATAAAGACGTGATTACGAGCGTGACGTTCTGGGGAGCATCGGACGATTATACTTGGCTCGATTATTTTCCAGGGAAAGAACGTAAAACCTGGCCGTTCTTGTTCAACGACCAGCATGAGCCGAAGCCATGCTTTTGGGGAGTTGTTGGCAAGTAATGTAATTACTCATAATCTTTAACCGAGTCTACTGGCTCATCAGATGCAATATCAATAAAAGCTTGGAATAAATTTGGGGGATACTCGGCGATCCTATGGCATAAATACAAATACCACTCATGGCCATAGGTGATATAGATGCGAACCGGATATCCCTCGTTTTTCAATTTACTGCTCAAATCTGGTCGAATACCATATAACATTTCAAATTCTACACATGGCTTTTGAGCCCATCCACGTTTGATCACCTCATTTATAATACGTTCATCATGGGTTGCAATGGATACGTGATGATCTTTTCCAATGATTTGCTCCAGGTGCTGTAAATAGCGCTCGTTTAAAGCTTCTGAACGTGGAAGTGCAAGCTGCTCAGGTTCTTGATAAGCTCCCTTCACTAGTCGGATTCGGCTAGGGTTTGCCTCTAAGTTGCTCGAGTGCTGAGCCGTTTGATGTAACTGGGCTTGTAATGTGATGCCAATATTCGGATAGATGGCTACAGCGCGTTTATAGACAGCAAGAATTGCCTCAGTTTTATCTGATTCCTCCATACTGATAAACAATTCAATGCCACCTAGCTGAGCTCGCTCGGCCAATGATGTCAGTTGTTGGAATGCTAACTCTTCGTCTACCGATAACCCTATGTGGGAAAGGTCGAACGATACACGTGCCGTTATTTTACGTTCTTCAAGATCTTGAATGAGCTGCTTCATCTCAAGTAGCGCCGCTTCACAAGATTGGACATCTGTCGTATTTTCACCAATATATTCGATCGAAATCAGATAACCTTTATCAATCAGTTTCCGTCCAACCTCCAGACCAGCTTGTCTATTATCTCCTGCCACATACTTTGTCGCCGCACGTTGCAGTAGCTGGTAAATAACTGGTGTCTGCGCAATATAAGTTTTTAGATCGGCTCGTCGAGCTATAGATTTCAGTGCCTCGGTAAAATTCTTTTCCAAATCAATCGTTGTCGCCATAAAGTTATTCCTCCTCTTGTCTCTATATTCTAGTGTACAATCAAGACAAAAGAAGGGATTGTAAAAAATTGCTCTATTCTATACGAACATCGCGTAAGTTTGAGGTGTTGCACCTACAATTTTAGCAAAAGCTTTTGTAAAATGGCTCTGATCATAGAAGCCAGTGTCTACTGCTATTTCGGCAATGGGTCTACGTTTTTTAAGTTCTGTCTTGGCATGATTGATGCGTAGCAAATTCTGATAGGCGTGGGGAGGTAAATGGGTGCTTTTCTTAAACATACGAATGAGATGATAACGACTGATTCCTGTCTCTTGCTCCAGCATCTCGAGTGTTATTCGATCCTTGTAATTCACATGAATGTATTCTTTGAGTCGTTTAACGTACTTCTGTTCTAGTGAGCTATGCGATTGATGCGTAAGGTCAGAAGCATGTTTGTTTGTAAGAGTGAATACAAGTTGGATTAATGAGGTTTCAATTTCCAGTGGAGTGCCGTTAATAGTTAGATACTCCATTGTACGATTGAGAAGTTTACTGCAAGCTTCGTTCTTTCCATCCTCGAGTAAAAATGGAATTTGAAGAGAGTCCATATGAGGCAGTTCAATTTGTTCGAACCATTTCGGGTTAATGAAAAGCATTTTGTATTTCCACTTGGCATTCTCGGCAGGCTGACATGCATGGAGCATACGCGGTGGGAAGCTGATCATTCGTCCTGATTCTACGCGCCATACCATACCTTCGCACCACGCCTCTGTTTCTCCTTCGTCAATCAAACCGATGGAGTACTCCTCGTGAAAATGTTTCTGATAAACCAGGTCGCTCTTTCGGCATAGCTTTGCTTCCAAAAAAGGCAATGCCTCATTCCGGTATAAGGTAACATCGGTCATGCATTTACACTCCTCTATATATGAATGAATAGATTGATTTTAGCATAGCTATCAAAGTTATAGCCGAAGAAAACAAAATTTAATTTGATAATATTTTTTTAAGAGCTTAGAATAGCAGGTAATAAGATAGTTTCTAAGAATGGAGTGGAAAAGTCTATGTTTACTTTCAAAACAAAAAAAGAAGATATTGAGTTATTTAAGAAAAAAATAGATGAACTGAATGCAGAATTAGATACAAAAGAGCATGCATTTCAAATATTTTTAAATGAATTACATAAAGAATTGATTTCTACTATAGAACAGCATGATATTGTGAACGATCAACATGACCAAATTGGAAAAATGCTAGGGAATATATTAACAGAATTTAATAGCGTTGAAAATAATACGATTGAATCTAATCAGATCTCAGAACAGGTACTTGAAAACGGAATATTATTGATAGATTCTTCTGATAAGATGGCAATCGTATCTCAAGATAGTATGGAAGCAGTGAATGCTGTAGAGAATATCATTGATCGTATAGGCGAACAATCTAAGCAGACATCTGACAACATGAATGAGCTAAGTGAGCTGTCCAAGCAAATTGAAGAAATTGTAGAGGTAATTAGTGATATTTCAAGTCAGACCAATTTATTAGCGTTGAACGCCTCAATCGAAGCGGCAAGAGCTGGGGAGCATGGAAAAGGTTTTGCTGTTGTGGCGGCCGAAGTGCGCAAGCTTGCTGAGAATACTAAAATTAGTACAGAGGATATTGTCAATTTAACGCAAAGAACACAAGAGCAAATACTGAAGGCATACGCAGATACGAAAAATAATGTGAATCTTGTAGAACAAGGAATGAAAACAAGTACAGAAACATCTGAGCATATGAATTTACTTCTTCAAATGATAGAGCATGTCCAGAATGAAGTGAAAAAACTATTAAGTGATATCCAAAATCAAAAATCTTCAAGTGAAGATGTACTTAATAGCTTCAAAAGGACAGCAGAATTATTTAACGAAGCCAATGCTATAGTAAATAGTCACATTGAAGAAGCTGACATTGTGACACAAAAGCTTTTAAAAGCTGTTGATTTGGTGAAAGGTTTCCCAACTATATAGCTGTATTGAAAGTGAAAACACTCTAAACTCTTGCGTGGGAGATCTAGTGTGCGATTCTTTTCCGCCATCATTAACTCCGATCATATAAGGTCGGGGTTTTTGTTGTTTTTGTAGACATTTCGTAGGGGCGAAAATGCTAGGCTAGTGTTTCTGATTGTTTCGCCCGAGTCATGTATTCGGTACCCTCTTCCTTTGTTCAATGAATATCCATTTTTAAAGTGTTTTAAATCACAAGCAATGCAGTTCGGAGATGCTAATTTATAGAAGTAAGTATGAAAGAAGTTTAACTTTATATATAGAAAAAAACAGAGGTGAAGAACATGAGTGAATTAATTAATAACCGTGAGAATGGCATTTCTGCTCAGCGACCTGATCGTATACACTTGCTCAAGGAAATCATTATAGAGCTTCACCGTGGAAAAAGTGTGGAGGAAGTAAAGTCAAAATTTAATGATGCTGTAGGTGATATATCAGTTGATGAAATTTCGGAACTAGAAGAGGTGCTGATGCAGGAGGAAGGAATACCGGTAACCGAAGTACAGCGACTGTGCAGTGTGCATGCTGCTGTGTTCAAAGGTTCCATCCAAGAAATTCACAATGCTCACAAACCTGAAGAGCGGCCGGGACATCCTATTCATACCTTTAAAATGGAGAACCGAGAAATTGATCTGCTAATAAATTTCAAAATCGCACTGCATCTGGAGCGATTTCTTAAGGATCATGGGGAGGCAAATCGTCTTAAATTGCTGGAGGATTTCAGTCTTCTATATGATGTAGATAAACACTACAGCCGGAAAGAAAATATACTGTTTCCTTTCCTCGAAAAATACGGAATCTTTGGACCGACCAAGGTGATGTGGGCAGTAGATGATGGTATCCGAATTGGAATAAAAGAAGTGAAATCCAAACTCACTAATTTTGATGGCAATGCAGAGATAGTAGTAGATCTAGCAAAACGGGTCTTAAACGAAATGACAGAAATGATCTATAAAGAAGAAAATATCTTATTACCTATGGCTCTAGGAAAATTGACGGAAGATGAATGGCTTCAAATTGCTGCCCAAAGTGAAGAAGTGGGTTATTGTCTGATTGCACCGGATCAAGTATGGATTCCCAAGAGAGCAGCTGAACTTGGCGCAGATAATGGGTTAGGCTCTTCTCCGCTACAAGAAGGATACATCCGAATGAGTACAGGTGTTTTATCGGTCAGGCAGCTTGAATCCATCTTAAATCATTTACCGGTCGACCTGACTTTTATCGATGAGAATGATATCGTGCGATATTTTTCACATGGTAAAGAAAGAATCTTCGTTCGTACCAAGGCGGTTATCGGTAGAAGTGTTCAGAATTGCCATCCTCCGCAAAGTGTTCATGTTGTAAATCAGTTGCTTGCTGATTTCAAAGCAGGTGTCAAAGATGAGGAAGATTTCTGGATCCCGTTGAAAGATAAATTTATCTATATTCGCTATTTTTCTGTAAGGGATGAAGAAGGGAAGTATTTAGGTGCGCTTGAATTCACTCAAAACATTAAGCCGATTCAAGAACTTACAGGTCAAAAACGGATACTCTCGGAGTGAAGAAGGTGTTCTTGTTTATTATATAATATAAAAGGAAAAGGCATTATCCAGGGGAGTCCTGTTATAAACTGGTATCCGCTTATAATGCCTTTTCTTTTTCGTAGTTAGTGACAAGATCCAGTTTAGGACTACCTGATTGATCAGCGAAACCTTGACCGTTTGCAAAGGTTTCATGCGATATCGTTTTTCAAGTTGTTGGTTCCATAGGTGTAGCTGCTGGTGCAGGTCCACCAATCCATTTGGAAATTTCGCTTAATGTAGTGCTCATTAGCACATAATGACGACCCATGGTATGATCACTTTCATTCGGATAGCCGACTTTAAATGAATATTGGATGCCATTCGCTGCTGCTGCCGCTTGAGCATTTTCATTATAGTCGCCATATGGGTAAGCGAAAAGAATAGGGTCTTCATCCGTAATACCTTTAATGAACGCATTAGCAGTAGCCATTTCAGTAGAAGCATCTGCCTCAGATATCGTCTTCCAAGTTTTCTCGGCATGGTTTACAGTATGATTTTGGATGCTAATATTTGGATTTTTTGCAAGTGCTTCTAATTGTACGAGTGACATACTGTAGCCACCGCCGATCCAGCCACTAGCTACGAATTGCACGGCATTCATCCCGTGATTATTCAATATTGGCACTGCAGTTTCAATAAAGTCAGGGGTAGCATCATCAAATGTTAGTAAAATTGGTTTGTCTGGAGCTTTTTCATTGCCTTTCATAATATCTACATATTGTTTGGCAGTAAGCGTGTTAAAACCATTATCATCAAGATATTGCATATGCTGCTTGAAATCTTTCGTGTTTGTATCAGTCCAGTCATTTATTGGAGTATCCGTAACGCGGTGATACAAAAGAACTGGAATATTCTGCTCTGCCTCAGCTACTTCCGGAATTGGAGCACGGCAGCCTAATGGAATAATTAAAGCGGATACAAGAAAAAGTGAGATGGTTTTATTAAGTTGTATACTCATTGTTTTACATTTCCCTCCTGAAATAATCCACAAATTATTAAGCGCTTACACAAATTTAAAACACGATATCTTCCCTAAAGTTGATTATAAAGGCTATTAAAGATGCTTTGACTACAATAACTTAACAATCTACTATAGTTATTTAAGATATATAGTAAATAGAACTCGAAGTTATTTTTTAATTGAATTAGAGTATATGAAATTATTAAAATTAACAGAGTAATTCATTCCATTTTATGGTACTGTGATGAGTGTCATAACATAGGGGATGGATAAGGATGTTAGGGAATACTCCAGAGAAAGAACGGACGATATTTGATCATGTAGGAAATACGATCAAGACAGAAGATCGTGAGATTCGAATTGTTGCCAAGTATGAGGAACCTCTAATTGTCGTACTAGGAAATGTGCTTAGTGATGAGGAATGCGACGAGCTAATTACACAATCTAAAGAGCAATTACAACGTTCAAAAATAGGTGGAAATCATACAGTTAATCAAATTAGAACGAGTAGCGGGGTATTTTGTGAGGAGAATGAAACGATTACAAAAATCGAGAAGAGAATCTCGCAAATTATGAATATTCCTATCGCGCATGGTGATGGCTTGCAAGTTCTGCTGTATACCCCTGGCCAAGAGTACCAACCTCATTATGATTTCTTCGCAGAAACGAGTCGAGCAAGTGCTAATAATCGAATTAGTACGCTCGTAATGTATCTCAATGATGTGGAGGAAGGCGGGGAAACAGCGTTTCCCATGCTTAATTTATCTGTTTTACCTAACAAAGGTATGGCGGTTTACTTCGAATACTTTTACAGTAATCAACAATTAAATGATTTGACCTTGCATGCAGGTACACCAGTGATCGAAGGGGAAAAGTGGGTAGCAACGATGTGGATGAGAAAGCAAGCACTTCGCCTCCCTTAGATGTATTATTAAAATAAAAAGTGCGTATCGATTACATATCGACACGCACTTTTTCAGTTACTTACAGAGTTAATAGCAATTCTTATTGCAGAGCTCGATATCAATGCTCAGTGTGGATTAATGTTAAATTGAGATTAAATCCTTAACTGAAAAATTAATTTTCACCTCATGATCACAAAGTGGATTATTATATTTAATTTGAGCTACTTTTTGCTCAATATTGAAATACCAACCACTTTCACTTTGTTTCCACTGATCTTCATCCAAATATCTTTGTAAGGTTTGTTGTCCAAGTGTGATCGTTACAGGACTAACGTCCTTACAGATGAATTGAATCTCATAGGTTTCAATCGTTGATACATACTCCCCTTCGGACTGGAATGAAATTGTAGACTCCTTACCAACCTGTAAAGAGATGTTTGTTTTAACATACTGATTGTTTTTATAGGATTGAGACATGCCATCATCATCGTAGTAGATGAACGAACCATCGCTTGAGCCTTCAATGAGCAATTTCATGTGGTTAATCTTATCTTGATGAATACTCATAAGTTGATTAGCTAATGGAATAATTCCACCACTGCGAATGAACATCGGGATGGAATCAAGCTGAACAGCCATTTCAATAGTGACTCCTCCGGCATACCTCTTCTTGGATTTCCATTCTATCCAATCGTAACCAGATGGTAAGTATATACGATGTGTCGTTACACCTGGCTCAACAACATTGGCTACTAATATAGAAGATCCTAGCATAAATTCAAAGCTTTCATCCCATACTTGTGGATCATTTTCAAATTCATATACAAGAGGACGCATCATTGGTGAGCCTAATGTAGATGATTCATATAGCAAGGAATAGAAGTAGGGTAGCAATTCATATCGAAGAGATATCGCATCTCTAATATATTTCGTATAGCTTGGATACATCCAAGGCTCAGTCACTGTATTATCTGTATTGGACGAATGAATAGAGAATCTAGGTTGGAAAACACCATTTTGTACCCATCTGACAAATAATTCTGGTTCAGGTGCTGGTCCATAGAAGCCACCGATATCGCAGCCTTGATTGGCGACACCGGAGAGACCAAGACCTAGAATCAATGGAATATTATATTTTAGACTGTTCCAACTTGTAGAATTATCGCCTGCCCAAGTTTGAGCATATCGCTGGATGCCTGCATATCCAGCACGATTTACGACATAGGGTCTGATAGTATCATCGTGCTCTTGAATAGCCTCCACAGCAGTCAATGCCATCATATTGGGCATAACAGAAGATAATGCGGATATAGGCTGGCCTAGTCCCTCATAGTGACAATGTGCGTCGGATTGCTGAATTTCATATTCATTGTTATCATTCCAAATTGCCGTTATACCGTTATCTAGTAACTGTTGTTTTACATACTTTTTCCAAAGTTCTCTAGCCTTTGGATTGGTAAAATCAACAAACGAAGCTGGTCCGCCCCAATAGCGGTCCACGACAGGCTGATCGTTATTTTCATCCTTGACATACAATTCTTTTTCTGAAAACTCTTTGTACAGTGGATGAGTCAATAGCATCCCCGGCTTAATATTAGGTGATAGCGTAGCTCCATGCTGCTCTGTTGCTTTCACAAACGCTGCTGGATCTGGGAATCGATCATAATTCCAATTAAATACATATCGTTTTCCGTCTTCACCCGTAGTGTACCCCGAGGACATAAAGAAGCCGTCGCACGGAATTCCTTCCGCTTTACACTTTTCTAGGAAGCCGATAATGGCTTCATCTGAGCGTGTTTCCAGCTCGGTATAGAACATCGTTGATCCTAAATATCCTAATGAATATTTCGGTGTTAATATACTTTTTCCTGTTAGATCAGTATACCGCTTTACAACCTCTTTAATGGTTGGACCATTAATAAAGAAATAATCTAATTCTCCACCATCGGCGGTGTAGAAGGAGTATTTTGGCCAATATCCACTTCGTTCGGAGCCAACATCAAAGGTAGAATCATAGGTGTTATGATAGAACATTCCTGATGCTGTACGTTGCTTACTATTAAATTTGATATAGAAGGGGATATGTTTATAAAGCGGATCAGTGCTTTCAGAATTATAGCCAATCGTATCTACATTATGCATACGAAGTCTACGGTTCTTCTTATTCAGTTGTCCGCTCTTTTCACCAAATCCATAATAATAATCATCATCTTGCATGGAGGAATAATGATGTTTTCGACCTAATTCATCCTGGACATAGCTCTTATTGGCAATATCCTGATGTAGTAATTGCCCATTCAAATCCTCTATAACAATAGCAAAGGGTAACTTGTATATTTTTACAACAAGCTTGTTGGAGGACCAAGAATAATATTCACCTTGATCCTGTAAATCAATTGATAATGCCTTTACTCTAGTTCTATCCTTAATCACATGGTCCATTTCATCTTCCCATGCTGTCATCATCAAGGAGTAAGACGAATCTTTAGTAAACTCCTCCTCAAAACAACAGCGAATACGAATAATGTCGTCTGTTAATGCGAACAATTGAAACTTCGCAGCATCGGTTACTAATTCGATGAAATTCGAGTGGTTTTTTATCTCTAATAAAATTGTGCTAACCTGCATGATGTTTTTCTCTCCTATCTATTAAATTCACATGAAGTTTTTATTTCATTCCAGAAGTCGCCATACTATTCACCAAATGTTTTTGGAAAATTAGGAAGACAATCAATACTGGAATCATCGTAATGACAGACATGGCAAGCAAGCTGCCCCAATCTACATTGAACTCTCCAATAAAGTTAGACAAAGCGAGCTGAACCGTATATTTGCTTGGATCACTAATCGCAATTAATGGCCATAGGAAGTCATCCCATCTCCACATGAAGGAGAAGATAGCAAGTGCAGCTAGTATAGGCTGACATAAAGGCAATATAATTCTCCAATAAATTTTCCATTCGCCGGCTCCATCGATTCTTGCCGCTTCTATTAATTCATTAGGTATCGTCAGTAAATATTGACGAAGCATAAATACACCTGTAGGCGTTGCTGCCGGTGGGATAATCAAGGCTAGCAATGAATTATATAGACCTAAAAAGCTTAGTACTTTGAAGATCGGAATCATAATAACTTCCAATGGAATCATTAAAGTGGAGATAAAGGCTAGCAATATGAAGGTGCCACCTTTGAATTTATACTTCGCTAGGGCATATCCAGCCATCGAGTTAATAAGCAACAGTAAGATCGTAGAAGTAATAGCTACAATGGCACTGTTAAGGAAATACTTACCGAAGTTACCCTTTTCAAAGGCATTAACAAAATGCTCTATAGTGAACTGCTGTGGTAGAAATGTAGGTGGGAACTGATAGAGCTCACTATTGCTTTTGAATGAAGACAGGAATATCCATAATACTGGAAATAACCAAAGGGCGGAAAAAGTAATTAATAGAACATAGGTTAATATTTTTTGTGATTTTGAAGGCGTCATTAATTTTCTCCCCCTTTAGTCAGCTTGAATTGTAGTACGGTGAATATTGTAATAATAATAAATAGTACAACGGACATAGCACTTGCTAGCCCTAATTCTTGTTTCGCAAAGCCCGTTTCATAAATATATTGAACGATGTAGGTTGTTGCCTTGTTAGGTCCACCACCCGTTAGAGCGAACATCAGCGGGTAAGCTTTGAATGCTTCAATCATGGATAGCATAACGACAAGCAGTGTTGTAGGTTTTAGCAATGGTAAAGTTATATGGAAAAAAGCATTTACTTTAGATGCACCATCTAAGTGAGCCGCTTCATAAAAGTCTTTAGGAATAGCAAGTAAGCCTGCTACAAAAAGTACCATGAAAAATCCTAATCTTGACCAAACTGCTGCGATAATAACAGCAACTTTCGCAAAAAAGGGGTTAGCCAAAAATGTAATTTGTTCATTGTCGAAAGCAACTAGTAATGCATTGATAATACCTAGCTCTCCGAAAATCCATCTCCATGTTAAACCAACGATAATAAATGAGATCATAGTTGGCCAATAGAATATAGCTCGGAAAAAACCTTTCATAATAACTTGCTGAACAAGTAAGATTGCTACTCCTAGTGCGCATACGTATATTAACGGTACTACGATCATTGCGTAGGTTAAAGTTTTCCCTAAAGTTGACCAGAATTTATCATCTGTGAAAATATGTGCGTAATTTTCAAATCCAATATATTTCATAGGATTCAATCCATCATAGTTATGAAAAGAGTAGATTACTCCAAGTAAAGTAGGAATGACTATAAATATAGTGAAAATCAATAAATTAGGAAGTACAAATAGGTAAGGAGCGATTTGTAGTTTTCTCTTTTTTTTAGTGCTTGGATTAGGTTGCAGCACAGTAATAGGTTTAGTTGTCAATTCACTCTAGCCTCCTCATAATCAATAGTAGGGCTACATAGATGCAGTAGCCCTACTATCTTTAATCTTTAATTATCATTAGCATCAGCAATCGCTTCATTAATTTGATCGTTAATGTCATTAAGCATATCCTCTGCAGATGAACCGTCAGCAATAACTTCAACTAAACCGTCTTTCAGATCAGAACTGAATTTAGGGATGATCGTTTGTTTTGACCAATCTTCTGCAGCAGCAGGGATCGTATTGTTAAGTTCATCTGCAAACAGTGCAAACATATCTTTGCCGAACGCATAGTCTAGGTCAGCACTATCTTTACGAGGGCTCATAAATAGTGATTCTTGGTTGAATTTAGAGTTAGTTTCTTTACTTGAAAGATAAGCAATAAACTTAGCTGCTTCTTCTTCAACGCCTGACTTTTGGAATGCCATTACAAATTTACCACCTGGAACGGAAGAACGGTTTTTTGCAATTGGCATATACGTTACGCCCCATTCAAAATCAGTAATATCCTTGTAGCTACTTACCATCCAGTTACCAGAAAGATGAGCAGCAACGGTACCTGTACGGAACAGATTGTTTGGATTTTCTCCACCTAACCATACGGATGTAGGAATAATGCCATCATCATGCATTTTTTTGAAATAATTAACGGCTTCAATACCAGCTTCGTTGTTAATCGTTCCTTCTGTTCCTTCCGGATTGATCATGCTGCCGCCAAATTGATACAGTAGTGTAGACCAACGATGCGGTGTGAAGTCCCATACTAGACCGTATTTCGCATCAGATTTGTCCATTACTTCTTTAAGTGAGGCATTGAACTCATCCCAAGTCCAGATATCATCACTGGAAGTAGGAACAGTTACACCGGCTTGATCAAACAACGTTTTGTTATACATAATTCCATTTGCAGTAACATCCATTGGTGAAGCTACAACTTTATTATCAATAACATAGTAAGGCTTAATTGAATCGATAAATTGCGATGTGAAACTATCAACACCACCAAGCTGTTCTCCTAGATCTACCGCAAAATTAGAGAAGGAACCAATCTCAGAAGTACTAATACGCGCTAATGCAGGGGGTTTACCACCAGAGATCATTGTTTTTAGTTTTGTAGCTAAATCATTGTAAGCGACTTCAATTAACTGAATATCAACATGAG
The DNA here is from genome assembly GCF_056786375.1 of Paenibacillus sp. Y930. Lineage (NCBI taxonomy): Bacteria > Bacillati > Bacillota > Bacilli > Caryophanales > Paenibacillaceae > Paenibacillus > Paenibacillus sp. Y930. The sequence continues at coordinate 52,797 of NZ_JBXCIX010000002.1, forward strand.
TATTTTCTTTCTTATAGTCAGCGATAATATTCTCCATAACTTTGCCCTCATCACCATCTGAGAACCATACAAAATCTAGCTTGACGTCTTTTTTAGCGGAATCACCACCAGTTTCTCCTGGTTTATTATTTGATCCGCATCCAGCCACAACTAAACTTAGAACTAAAGTAAACACTAATAATAACAAACCCTTTGAATTGAATTTCATAATGTTCATCCCCTTAATATATTTTCACTAGCTTTTCGAAAAGCTAGCGGTGATACACCCGCATATTGTTTGAATGTTCTACTGAAATGAATAGTAGAATTGAATCCAATCATTTCACCAATTTCGTTGATAGAATCTTGACTTTCAACAAGTAATCTCTTGGCCTCATCTACTCGTTTACGCATAATGTAGCTGTTGATTGTGTAGCCTGTAACTTCCTTAAAGCAATGGCACATATAGTACTTACTTAGATGTAAGTTAACAGACAATGTATCCAAGCTTTGATTCTCTTTGTAGACTTGATTCACATATTGCAGAATACGTTGAACAGTCATTTGACTATTAGTTGGTTGAGCAGATGGTGTGAATTCCACAAGATATTTAGACTTACGATAGATATGAATAAGCAGCTGGGCTAAAGATGATGTCAACATATAGTTATAGCCTACTAATTCTTTTTGAGTTTCGTTATACAGCGTTGCGAAATATTTCTCTATCTCATCTCTCTCTTCAGGTAACCATTGAATGCGTAAACCATTAGAATTATCAAATAGCTTAATGAGCTTTGAATATAATTCAGTTGATAATTCATCCTCGATAAATGAAGGCAAAAAATTGATATAGCTTCTTACATACTTAACATCATTCGATGGATTAACCCTGTGGGTGACATCCCCACTAAATAACAACATATCCCCTGGTAATAACTCATAGATTGTATCACCGATGATATAATTAGCTTGACCTTGTATAAAGTAGAAGATTTCTAATCCTTTGTGTGTATGCAAGGGCCATTGATATTGCCATTCGTCTAAGCGTGATTGCACATATATCCTGTTGTTATTAAGCGCAATATTTGTCGGTGTGTGAATCATTAAAGAAATTTGACTCCCCCCTTAAGTTAGTACTGAATATAAGAGATATCTAGAGATTTTCTAAGGTTAATATAAACAATAACACATATTAATGAAAGCGCATTCACTTATATTGCTACTTACTTAACTAATATTGCTGAAAATTATTGTGAATTTCAATGACAATATTAATATATAACATAAGAATACTAGAAGAAGCCTGTGTATAGTAGTAATGAGGTGGAATAGACATTATTTTAATAAATAGTGTGAAGGAAGCTGTGGAGATGTATTGGGCACTGATGAAAATATTTATATTAATGGTTGGTTTTATTGCTATTCTTGTGAGGACTCTGGTCAATACGGCGTGTTCACTAAGGAAGAATTAGAGGTAGAACTTCAATACTACGAAAATAATGAAGAAGAGCGACAAGTTGTAATTTACGAGCGTATGGATTGGTGTTATTGGTATAAGCAGAAAATTAAACGGACTTGTAGAGCTTCTGAGGTTGAGGTACCAACGAGGGTGGAATATTGCTCCTTCTGCTGAGTCATATAATGTGATTTGAAGAAAGAACGCTATCATTACTGTTATTTTGTTATAATGAAATGTAAAGGGTATGTGAGATAGGAAAGGTGGACAAACTATATGAATATAAATGTAGTAAGTCGGAGTAAGAAGAGGATGTTGATTGTGAAAAGATATTCTCAAACAAGAAAAATGAATGCTTTACTCAATGCTAAAGCATCACTTGCGATTGAAGGATTACACCTTACTACTCAAGAAGAACAATTAATATTAAAAAAGGCCAAGGGTGAGTTAAGTAACGCTGAATTTTTATCTCGAGCAATGGAAATTGCCAAAAATGTATGATCAAAGTAATTCAAGATATTGTTATCCTGATAGTGAGGTATTAATCAATATCCCTGAATTTACAGAACAAAAACAATTGGATGCGTTTGAAAGAATCGTAACTGCAGACCGATTAAGATTACTTAATTTAAAACCTCTGAAGGGTAGATACGATCGCAACCATCTATGTAATATTCATAGATTTATTTTCAAGGATATTTATCCTTTTGCAGGTGAATTACGTGATGAGGATATTGCTAAAGATAATTTTCGATTTGCTAATGTAAAATTTTTAGTTAGACAAACTGATTATGTGCTTAATGAACTAATGAACGAGGATCTACTAAAAAATTTATCCTTCGATTTATTTATAGAAAGATTAACTTATTATCTTACAGAGCTCAATGTACTCCATCAATTTAGGGAGGGGAATGGTCGTGCTCAACGTGAATTCATTCGTTGCATAGCGCTTGAATCTGGATATTTTATAGATTGGGCAGAGGTTGATGCAAATACAATGCTTGAAGCTATGATACACTCACCTATGGATAGTAAGAAACTATATAATGTTTTATATAAAATAACTAAGAAAATTAAGTTGTTTTAAATGGATCAGTTGTAGGCGCTTACTAGGTAACACTAAAACTATGATTATTCTAGAGAAGCTAGTGTGTTAGAGACATAATAACTGTTCCTTCGGGTCGAGCTCCTACTTTGTAGGAGCCCTTTTACTTTTAAATTGTCACATTTTCCGTTATCTGTTACGATGTACAAAGAAATGATGAAAAGGATGATTTTACATGAAAAAAGTAACGGTTTTTCTGCTTGCGGGCTTGTTCCTCCTCAGTTCGGGAGGGAATGTGGCAGAAGCACATGTCAAGTGGTTTACTGACGTTGCGCCGGAAAAGGAAACGATAACGAATATAATGTCTCCCTTATTTTTGGGATTAACATTATTTACTGCAGTCTTGCTGGCTGTATTAACACAGGTATTGCCTTCCATGTCTAAATGGAGTCCTTTGGCAGCTGTGGATCGTACTCTCGATCAATGGCGGAGCCATACGTTTACGATATTGAAATACGGTTTGGCAGCAGCTTTACTAATTCAGGTGTTTTCGGGTACGTTATTTGTACCAGAATTTGAGATTACCTCAACGCTGGAAATTAGTTTGTTGTGGATCGCTATAGTTTTACTTGTGATTCCTCACTACATCGCGACAAAGGCAGGGGCACTGGTAACTCTAGTACTATTAGTAATGCTAACATTATCAGTCGGTTGGTTTCATATGCTGGATTATGGTTTCTACTTGGCAATCGTCGGTGCGTTGCTACTTCATCGAACACAAGGACAATCTTGGGCGATGCCGCTCCTATATTTAGGAACAGGGTTATCGTTGTGTTGGGTTGCTATAGAAAAATGGGTTTTCCCATCGATGGCACTTGATATAATAGAGAATCATGGGGTGCCGACGTTTGGATTTGCTCCTGGGGTATTTATCGTCATGACTGCTTTTATCGAGTTTATTGTGGGCTATTTACTCGTGGTGGGTATCTTGAATCGTATTCTTTCTGCCGTGCTTACTTTGATTTTTGTATCTACAACGATGCTGTTCGGGATGACGGAACTAGTAGGGCATTTCATGATCCACATTGTTTTAATTATTTTCATTATAGAGGGAGTCAGCTTCTATAAGCCCCCTGTTGAGATACATAGCAGAAGGATGGACCGGTTAATCTTTGTTTCACTCAATTTCATCTTTGCTTTGTCCACAATGATGCTGATCTATTATCGTTTTACTTAATAAACAAGTATAGAACCCGACTTTAGCGCTGGCTGAAGCGGGTTTTTATTTTTAAAGGGAAGCTTTTTTTGCTTAGTAGTGAAAACTAATTTATAATTATATGCTAATACAGATTGTATAGGAGGATGGAATGGAGTTTATAAAAAGTCAACTAGAAGAATACGGAATAGGAACGGCAACTGCTGTGTATCTTTCAAATATTATTATGATTATGTTTGTTGCTGGGCTCTGTATATTGGCAAACTATATAGCAAAAACAATTGTATTGAAGATCATAACCCATATTATTATGAACAATAAGTACACATGGGATAATATTATATTGGAGAAAAAAGTGTTCCGCAAGCTGTCTCATATCGTACCAGCCATCATTATTTATTATTTTAGTTCTGTATTTCCGATATATCAAACTTTAATTAGAGAGGGCGCATCCATTTATATCATTATAGTGGTTATAGCGGTTCTGAATGCGTTGCTCAATGCTTTTGATGATATATATCGTTCGTTTGCAGTATCCAAGATCAAACCAATTAAGGGATATATCCAGGTTGTGAAAATATTTCTATTCATCGCGGGCGCCATTGTAGTCATCTCGATTCTCATCGGACAGAATCCGTTGATCATTCTCAGTGGTCTTGGTGCACTTTCGGCTATTTTGATGTTAATCTTCAAGGATTCGATATTAGGTTTAGTGGCAGGTATTCAATTATCTTCCAACGATATGGTACGTGTAGGGGACTGGATTGAGATGCCTAAATACAATGCAGACGGCGACGTAATTGATATCACATTGAATACAGTAAAGGTTAGAAATTTTGATAAAACGATTACGATGATTCCTAGTTATGCTCTAATTTCAGATTCATTCAAAAATTGGAGGGGCATGCAGACTGGGGGAGGAAGACGAATTAAGCGCAGCCTCTATATAGATACAAGCAGCATACATTTTTGTACGAAGGAAATGACTGATGAATTTAAAAACATTCATTTGCTTACGGAATATATTTCGACAAGAGTGAGTGAAATTGAAGAGTATAATAGTAAAAATAGAATCGATATTTCGAATAACGTGAATGGAAGACAGCTTACAAACATTGGTGTATTCAGAGAGTATGTTCATCAATATCTCAAAAATCATCCGAAAATTCATCAGGAAATGACGCTCATTGTTAGGCAGTTAGCGCCAGGGGACAATGGATTACCTTTGGAAATTTATGCTTTCACCAACGATACCAATTGGACAGTTTATGAATCGATTCAGGCGGACATCTTTGATCATATTTTTGCAGTAGCACCGGCATTTGATCTTCGAGTCTTCCAAAATCCAAGTGGACATGATATTTCTCAATTTATAGATCGTAGTCTCGTAAAATCTCCAGTCGAACCTAGTCAACAGCAGCTGAAGGAAGAAGGAAACTGACGATAGCGGCATGAATATCATTTCAAGGCACAGGAGGATTTTGCTTTTAGCCATGATTAACAGCGTGTATGGCATTCAACTAGTAGAGGATGTTCAACCAAGTTGGAATGATGTGGATGTCGATCATTGAGCATACGGAACGATTCAAGCGGTATCGGAGTAAATGCTAGAGAGCAAGCGTACAGCAATAGCTTTAAAAAACACTTAATCCTTGTGTTGTGTTAACACAACACAAGCAATGTTCAAGAGCAGTATTCTTTTAGATTCTAATCTATAAGGATACTGCTCTATTTTCGATCAAGATTGAATAGTGAAAACTAATCGCGCTTAACTACGTCAGTACTTTGATTTGTTGTATGACTCGTACTAAGTTTTTTTTGTTTAGAACCGGATAAGGATTTAGTTTGTGCTTGAAGCGTATTCCGATCCCAAAAGACGCCTTCGGAATAACCTTGAATCGAGAAATCTGACTCTACAAGCTCAAGACGTTTTTCAGCTAGACAACAGTATGTTTCGTTGAGTTCGATACCTACAAAGTTTCTATTTAATTTCTTTGCTACAACAGAAGTAGTTCCAGAGCCCATAAAGGGATCAAAAACAACATCATTCTCATCGGAGCTCGCAAGTATTATTTTAGCGAGCAGCTTCTCGGGTTTTTGAGTAGGGTGATCCGTATTTTCAGCCATTGACCAGAATGGTACCGTTAGATCCGTCCACATATTAGATGGGAATGTAAGTCTGTATTTTCCATCGTCATTATCTTCCCAGTCTTTAGGTTTACCGTCCTCATTTCTATAGGGGGCAATGACTTTACGTTTCATTTTTACTCGGTCTACATAAAACTTATAATCATTCGATTTCGTACAAAACCAAATATCTTCGGACGCATTTTTCCAGTTACTTAAAGCTCCTCGTCCCTTTTCTCTTTCCCAAGTGATTCGGTTTAGAACATTCAAATGTTTGGAAGCGACCTCGAAAATAGAGTGGCTTGAACGCCAATCGCCACATATATATACGGTAGCATTAGGCTTAAGAACTCTAACGATACGAGAAAACCAGGAATCTAGCCAATCTGTGTATTCTTGATTATTCATTTGATTAAATGTTTTGCCATTAAAATTTTTTGTAAGGTTATATGGTGGGTCGATAAACATTAAATCGACAAATTGATCTGGTAAATGATCAAGTGCTTCAAAAAGATTTTGATGGATTGTTTTATTTATTAATTCCTGCGGAGCTGCCTGTTTGGTTAGAACAACTAGTCTGCTTCTATACTTTTCTATTTCAATGGCATCGAGTGTCATTGTTTTATTTCTACTTGCCTTTTTTTTCTCGTCATTCTTCATTACTTTCAGCACCACCTAGTATTCAATAAAGTCTATTGTAACGATTCAAATTGATTGTACAACTATAGAATAGCATAAAGTGGTCTTGGAAACCTGCCGAAGTTGATTAGTTAGGTGAACCTAGAAATAGGTAAAGAGAGGAAGGGAGCAGGAGCTCCTTTCCTCTCTTTCATGTGATCTTAATATTTTATAAATTCCAAATACGGTACAGAATAACTGCTGCTTCTGCTCGTGTAAGTGAATCATTAGGGGCAATGCTACCATTCTTTCCTTCGACAATGCCTGCTTCCACTAGCTTCGCAATATCCACTTGCGCATATGCGGCAATAGTATCCACATCAGCAAAAGCATCTAATGAGCCACCGACTGCAAGTGGCTTACCTGCTACAGTTAATGCGCGATTCGCAAGTACCATCATATCTTGACGAGAGATATCATCATTAGGCTTGAATGAATTGTCAGTATAGCCAGTGACAATACCTAGTTCCTTTGCGATAACTAGCTCATTATAATAGTAGGCATTTTCTACTACATCGCTGAACATTGCTTCATTGTTCCCTGTACCTTGCAATTCAAGTGCTCTTACAAGGAGGGTAATGAAATCTGCTCGCTTGATTGAATCGGTAGGAGAGTAGCTGTTCGCTGACGTGCCTTTAATAACATCGCGTGCTGCCATTGCGTCGATTGCTTGTTTTGCCCAAGGAACATGATTCAAATCCTCGAATGTTTTGACGACGAAGGCTACAGCATAGCTACTAAAGTGAGTGGTTTTGAACACAACCATTCCAGTTGTAGCATCATAACGACCGTTGGGGATCGATGTTACGCTACCACTGCCATCGAGGTACCAAACGACGATTGAATCTGGATTGTTCAGCTCTTCCGCCGTTGGCGTGTAAGGAATAGAGATCGTTACAGGCGCATCCAGATTGTTCCACGGAATTACGTTGTTACCTGCTATTAAAGTAATATCTAGTACTGGACGACTCCCAATTTGTGCTTGAGTAGCTGCATCCAACTGCTCAATAGAAGCGGGAGTGATACGAATCGATACTTGCTCCTCGTTCACTATTGTATCGGACAGCATATTACTTGGGAGCTCAATCGATCCAAATTCTGTCTTGATCGAAAGCGTGTATATTTCTTGAGCCTGTAAGCTTCGAGTAGGTAGTTGCACATCATAGGATTGAGCATTTGCCTGCTTCGGTATGTCGATGGTGATTTGTTTGTTGCCGTTTGCTCCTGAAGCAGCCAGCTCAAGCGCATTTTTTAGATTTTTTTCGGAAACCGTACCTGTGATGCGATTACCCTCGGTTTTAACTTCAGGTTTGATCACAATCATGCCGTCTTTGCTTTCAACATTCTCTGTTTCTGTTGACGGGCTAATAGTGTTGCCGCCGCCTGAGCTTCCAGGTTTCCCGATAAGGATAAGCTCACCATAGACAGATGTGTCCATATAGCCATTGCCTGTTGTATCATTCCATGCAGCAACGCTTTGACGTGCACCATCTTTAGCGTCATTAATCTGTACGTCGAAGCCTAATTTTTGGTTGTTACCCGGTGTAGTGGCTGTCAATGGAATCTTCACTTCAACTGTGTAGTTTGTTCCCGAAACCGTAGTTGCTGATTCGAATCCGTCAGCAATACTCGTAGGATTGAATGAAGTTTCATTGTCATAATTGATTCTGAACTGACCATCGTCATCTTGGTAGAATGAGGTCTTCTCATTATTTTGATCTAAGAATACTTCAACAGAATCATGCTCATGTGCTTGTGTGCTAGTTTTATCAAGTTGCGCATCACTAACTTGAATAAGAACATATAGGTTATCATTATCCCATAGTGCTTTAGCTACGCCGTTAGCACCTTGCCAGGCCGCTTGATAGCGGTTAACTGGTATTTCGATTGCCTGATTCCAAACCGCGTCGATCGTTCCATCGATGACAGGCGTAGCAAATCTTGCAGTTGCCTGTTTTGCATTGGAAAGCTCAGGATCATGTTCACTTATAAATGTATCTGGTTCGATGACAGCATAATAGGCTGGCTTCGCTTGTAGATTTTTATCAAACAATAACGGATTGGTAGAGGCTCTCCAGCTCGTATTGTCATCTAGTCCCCAGAAAGTAACACGTGCGATATCATCTTTATAGGCTTTGAATAGATTAAATAGCTGTGCGTATAAATAACCTTGATCATTAGCTTGCTTACTAGAAAGCTGATAGTCGCTTCCTGCTTGAATATCAAGTTCAGTTATACTTACTTCAACTCCCAAAGAAATAAATTTCTCCAACGACAGCTTCACGTTTTCTGGGTTTGTATTAACATTGTAATGTCCTTGCATGCCCATACCGTCAATAAGAAGCTCTCCAGGGTGAGTAAGCGCATATTTATCATTAATTTCTTTGATCATGCTATAGATAGCTTGTGCTTTATTCTGATTATCATCGTTGTAATCGTTGTAATACAGCTTAATATCCCACGCTGGATTGGCATCCAGCACTTCTTTTGCTGCCAAGAATGCTTGCTCAATGTAGTCTGGTCCGATAGCGTTATACCACGCGGATTTACGCAACGCATTTTCCCAATCCGTTGGATTAGAAGGGTTATCGTTCATCGCTTCATTAACAACATCCCACGAGATTACTTTATCGCCGAAGTTTTCCATGACTCCTTTAATATGAGCTTTCAAATTGAAGAGGGCTTCTTCACGCTCTAAAGGAGTCCCATCAGTAGTTGTATTCATCCAATCTGGTGATTGCTGATGCCATACGAGTACATGTCCATGCATTTGCATTCCTTCAGCTAGCACTTTATCAACTAGTGCATTCGCTGTTTCAAAGGTAAAGTCGCCTTTTGTCGGTTGCATCGCATCTGGCTTCATCGCATTGCCAGCAGTAGCCACATCATGATGCATTCCCAAAAGCTCAAGTCTAACGCCATGCAAATCTTCCGCAGAAATAGCGTTTCCAATTAGGAAATCATCCGAGTAAGCTTCCTTTATCGGAGTTAGATCAGTTTCTATTTCGATCGGGCCAGAGCCAGTGTCGGTAATGCTAATATCATCAATATAGAAGGATGCTGTACTATTGTTAGAGCTTTCAATATAGATCGTCAAATCATCGCTGCTCGTATTGCTGTAACGATAAGTTCCTTCGAACTGAACCCATTCGTCGCTTACATTAATTGTTTTCGGTGCAAGCGTAACATAGTTGGCGCTACCTCCATTACCAACCTGCGTAGATAGTTGAAGCTGGGTGCTAGCGGGCTGGATCAGCTTAACCCATGCCGAAATTTTATATTCGTAGCCTTCAATTACGAAATCTTCTATATGTAATGAAGGTCCATGCCATGTATCTGCTCTACCCTCTACCTTCAAAGCGTAGGAGCCATCTGCCGTATGATTATCTTCATTAGTTACGGTTAGCGTTTCGCCGCCATTTCGACCTGTAAAGCCACCTGCCGTATTATCCTCAAATGTAATAATCGAGGATGCCAAATCATCTCTTTGCTGCGTGATCAATATATCACCAATGTAAAATGGAACAGTTGCCCCATCTGAATTTGATTGCACACGTAGTTTCGTATCTTTGCTAGTATCAACAGTAAACTCTTTCGTTAAAGTTAGAGCTTTTCCAGCTACATAATTTGCACCTGCCAAAAATCCAAAGCTTATATCAGCGGTTTGAAGAAACGCTTGAGCGCCCGTAGGAACCACAACTTCATCATCGACATAAACCGTAACTGTTACGGTATACGTTTCACCGTCAACGAGATCTAAGGCACTGAAAGAGAAATCAGCGGAGTCATAATCGTTCGCTCTGTTGCTTACATATAGAGCAGCACCATCATCATTACCAGCAAAAACCTTGCCAGTGACAGCTTCCAGTTTAGCGCCACCTGCCTGGATAGCAGCTCCTATACCATCCGCAAAGGTTTCATGATATATCTTTGTCGTAGTGGTTGGTTCTGTAGGTGTAGGTGCTATTGCAGGTCCACCAATCCAATTGGCAATTTCGCTTAATGTAGTGCTCATTTGAATATAATGACGACCTATAGCATGATCGCCTTGATTCGGATAGCCGACTTTAAATGAATATTCGATGCCGTTTGCTGCCGCTGCCGCTTGAACATCTTCATTATAGTGACCATATGGGTAAGCGAAGAGAATAGGGTCTTCACCTGTAATACCTTTAATGAACGCATTGGCACTGGCTATTTCCGCCGATGCGTCTTCTTCATTTAAAATATTCCAAGTGTTATTAACATGATTTACAGTATGATTTTGAATACTAATATTTGGATTATTAGCAAGTGCTTCTAATTGTGCGAGTGACATACTGTAGCCCCCGCCGATCCAGCCACTAACTACGAATTGGACGGCATTCATTCCGTGATTATCCAATATTGGAACTGTAGTTTCAATAAAGTCAGGGGTAGCATCATCAAATGTTAGTAAAATTGGTTTATCTGGTGCTGTTACAGTGCCTTTCATAATATCTACATATTGTTGGGCAGTAAGCGTGTTGTAGCCATTATCTTCGAGGTATTGCATATGCTGCTTGAAATCGTTTGTACTTGTATGAGTCGAGTCATCTGTTGGAGTATCCACAACGCGATGATACAAAAGCACTGGAATATTCGGCGCTGCCGCTTCCGTAATTGGAGCAAGCCAGCCTGACGGGATTAGTAAAGCAGCTACGAGAAAAATGGAGATGATTCTTAAGAGTTTTTTGTTCATTAATTACATTCCCCTCCGAAATAATTTAGTAAGAAAGTTAAGCGCTTACATTTTTATGAATACTACTTCCTCCTCAAGCCTGATTATAACGTGTATGAAAAATAGTTTTACTATATGAACTTAACAATCTACTATAATTAGTTTAGATGTTTTGAAAAAATGGATTGGAATATGATGTTTCAATCATTTATTCTAGTGCTACAATATGGAAAGCAATACAATAGGAGTTTAATAGTATAATTTCGGAAATATTAGAGAGCTAGAGGAGGCTATACTTTTGTATTTACATCATCAGCAAGCTATTGAAATGATTACAAATAAGCTTAAAGTTAATGAGCATATATTGGCCGTTATTGTAGGTGGCTCCGTAGCACACGGATTCGCGAAGGAAGATTCGGATATTGATCTGATGCTAGTTGTATCGGACGAGCATTATCTTTCTTTATTAGAAAGCGGTAATATTCATTATCATGAAACAGAATCAACACCTTATGAGGGCGGCTATGTCGATGGAAAGTATACATCGATTTCCTATATTCAAAAGGTAGCACAATCCGGGAGTGAGCCAGCACGATTCGCTTTCAAAGATGCGATAGTGAGTTATAGCGAGATCAACGATCTAGAAGTGCTAATCGAAGCAGCGTCGAAATATCCAATTGAAGGAAAACTCGAAGCAATGGAAAAATTTTATGCTCAATTTGAAGGCTGGAAATGGATGTTTAACGAGGGTTTGAAAAAGAATGAGCCTTATATTCTTGAATATGCGGCATCTAATTATGTGTTGTTTGCAGGCAGACTTATATTGGCTTATAACGAAGTTGTTTATCCTTATCATAAATGGTTTATGAGGGTGCTAGGCAGTGTTAACAACAAGCCGGACAATCTAATCGAAATGATGAATGATGTATTGAAATATAAATCAAAGGAAAGCGTTGAAGCTTTATTTGAATCTGTCTCACAATTCCATCATTGGCCTAGGTCAGAGAAGGGATGGCCTGTTCGCTTTATGCTCGATAGCGAGCTGAACTGGATGACAGGACATGTACCAGTAGCTGATATGTAGCGGGGGAGTGGGAATATTAATTAACGGACGTAAAAGATCATCCATATTGATGGTCTTTTACGCGTTCATTGAAACTATCGCTCAAGTTCGAGCTTATTTAATAACCTGTGAAACTGTTAACCCATCGCCGATTGGAATAAGTAAGGAATGTAGCGATCAATTTGTTTCATCGATTTCGCGTTCTTTATAACTATGATTGCGTAGCTGCTCACTATTCAACGCCGAAGCTTCCGTTTCTTCATTGTTAATTGAGGCTATTTCTGTTGTTTCATCTTCATGGATTTCAAATAATTGAGTGAATTCGTTAATTAACAGATCAATCGCCTTTAATTCACCGATTAAAATTTGATTGATCGATTGAAATTCTGGCTGTTCTAACTGCTGTTTAATCGTAGAACGCTTAAGCGTTATCATCTCTAGAAAGGCAATTGCTCTTCCTCGGAGGAATGTTTTCGGTCCACGATGCTCTGAACGCTCATGACCTTTGTGATGCCCACCTCGACGATGTCCCTCTTCTTTTAATTTTCCATGTCTCATCGTATGACCTCTTTTCTTGTATACATATGTATACAATGTGTCAACATCAATAACTAAGCGTCTCTTTTTTCATATACCGATAAAAAGTCATTAATATAATAAACCAAATTGGAGTTAACAGTTAACAGGTTTAACAATTACTGCATATATACACCGACCGCAATAATATCGGCCATAGCGGTCATAATCCAACAAAGCCAATAAGTCCAGCCAGTAATTTGAAATGCTATTCGTATACTAAGATGCACATTGAACACTTCAAAATAAATACAGTTTCTTTATGTTAAGAAATTTGCTATCCTTATCTCTGGTCATAAAATTGGCCCGCGGTTCGTAAACTTCCCGCGTTATCAAAACTAAGGAGGATTTTTGTGTTTAATTTAGGTTGGGGTATTTTATTTGTTGCAGTTAATTTCCTTTTATTTCTGGCGTGTTATCGGTTCTTTGGTAAAACGGGTCTGTATGCATGGATTGCCTTTGCAACGGTTATTGCTAACATTCAAGTGACAAAGACAATTGAGCTATCTATTTTCACTGTCAGTATCATTATGACATTAGGAAATACGATCTATACGACGATCTCTATGAGTACAGATTTACTCAATGAGAAGTATGGGCCAAGAGAGGCGAAGCGTGCCGTATGGTTTGGATTTTTCACGCTTATTACTGCTACGATTATGATGCAAATGGCGCTTAAATTCACACCACAGGAAACTGATTTTGCGCAAGATTCGTTAGAGAAGATATTCGGTCTTATGCCGCGTCTTGCTGCAGGTAGCTTGTTAGCCTACTTAACTAGTCAATTTTTGGATGTAAAAGTATATGGTTATTTGAGAAAGAAATTTGGTGCTAAAAACCAGTTTTGGATTCGTACCAATGTTAGTACCGGAATTAGTCAACTTGTAGACTCGATCGTGTTTTGTACCATCGCTTTTGTTGGTACAGGACTATACACGTGGCAGGAATGGCTACAAATCGTATTTACGACATATATCTTTAAATTTATTATATCGGTTGTAGCAACTCCCGTTCTGTACTGGGCACGTAGTTTTAAAGTGAACGACCATGCAGAGGGTTCTAGTAAATAATAAGTCCTTGGATATCTAGTACCCCCATTCGATGATGAATGGGGGTTAACTATTCATTAGCTGGTTTTCTATTCAGATGAAAGTGTGAAATTCATGTTATAATTTCTAAAAAAAATCCGTCTCAGGGCTGATGGATGATGAGGAATTATATGATAGTATACGCGATAGGTTATATAGTAATGGGCAATATACAACGATAAAAATAAAGAGAGATCAATCGAAAGTGGAGGAATAATAATGAATACTTCAGCTTCATCTGCCTCTTCTCAATCTCAAGATATGGGGAATGTGAAGAGGCTACCAATTATGATTTCATTAATTATTGGTGCGTTTTTTTCAATACTTAATGAAACGTTGTTGAGCAACGCTATTCCGCAATTAGAAATTGAATTGAATGTGACAGCTTCAATACTACAATGGCTTTCAACAGGTTATATGCTAGTTGTAGCTATCCTTATCCCAGCTTCGGCATTGCTAGTTCAGTGGCTTACAACAAGGCAAGTATTTCTAGGAGCCATGATCGTATTTACAATAGGGACAATAGTGTGTGGTATTGCCCCGGGATTCTCAGTGCTTCTAGTTGGTCGTTTATTACAAGCTGTAGGTACGGGATTAATGATGCCAGTTCTTATGAACACGATACTGCTATTGTATCCTCCAGAAAAGCGCGGAGGAGCAATGGGAACGATCGGGCTCGTTATTATGTTCGCGCCTGCCATTGGACCAACACTTTCGGGTATTATTTTAGACTCACTGGAGTGGAGATGGCTATTCTTTATTGTTCTTCCATTTGCTATCTTTTCCATTATATTCGCATTCATTTATTTGAAAAATTTATCTACACCAACAAAACCTAGAGTAGATGTATTATCAATTCTTTTATCAACCATCGGATTTGGTGGAATTGTATATGGATTTAGTAGTTCCTATAAAGGATGGGATAAGCTAGAAGTATACGGAATGATTGGTGTAGGGCTAATAGCATTACTTCTATTCGTCATTCGTCAATTGAAATTGAAGGAGCCGTTATTGGATCTTAGAGCATTTAAGTTTCCGATGTTTACACTAACGACGATTCTGCTCATTATTATGATGATGACGATGTTCTCGACAATGGCGTTACTGCCGTTCCTATTCCAAGGGGCTTTAGGTTTAACGGTTTACGCATCAGGTCTAATTATGTTGCCAGGTAGTCTCTTGAACGGACTTATTTCTCCAATAACAGGTAAGTTATTTGATAAATTCGGTCCAAGGGCGTTAATGATTCCTGGAACGATCGGGTTGGCCATTGTAATGTGGTTCTTTACCCAAGTATCCTTCACTACATCTACGACAACTTTTATTATTTTGCATGTTTGCTTAATGGTCGCGATCTCAATGATTATGATGCCAGCACAAACAAATGGCTTGAACCAACTGCCGCCACGCTATTATCCGCATGGTACGGCGATTTTGAATACTTTATCACAAGTAGCAGGTGCGATCGGCGTTGCTTTCTTCATCAGTGTGATGACGTCTGGACAAAAGAATTATTTGGCGCAATCAGCTGATCCAGACTCACCTATGCAACAAGCCGAGGCATTAGTTACAGGTGTGCATAATGCATTTGTTATTGGTTTTGGCTTTGCGGTGTTAGCAGTCGTAGTCGCAATCTTCACGAAGCGTGCTCAGGCTGCCAAGGAGTAAGTTAGAGCTGATTATTCAAAGTGAATAAGTAGTACAATCGTTAACAGTTTCGCGCATATTGATTGGTGGTCCCCTTATAGTAGGCAGTGCGATAAAGTACAGATAGTTTGGACTTTATCGCACTGCTAGCTGTAAGGGGATTTTTTGTTGTGATTAAAGTGCTAACCTCTCAACAATATAATGAGGACATTGGTTCTAAGATAGAATAGGGTAACATTAACCGAAAAAAAGATTTACAAAACTTACAACTATAAACTATGATGAACTTGGGGTTGGAATAAAATTCTACATAATATATTAGTTATGATATTTTATTTTGAAATTTAATATCATAACTATAATTGTAAGCGCTTTTTTGACCTCGACATTTACATAAGAAGAAGGGAGATTGTGATTAATGAAGCGTTTTAATCGTATGTTCATGGTACTGTTAAGCTTTCTTATTGTCTCTTCAAGTTTTTCTGGTTTATTGGAAGTGTCCTATGCTGCGGGGGAGGAAGCTAACACCTCAACGAGCGTAGTGTTCGAGGACTTTGAGGATTTTGAGGATACGGGTGATGTCTACCTCACGCAAAGTGTTCCTGCTGACACTACAGTGCTCGAGCAATCGACTAGGCCTGATCCAGCAGTACATGGTTTATCTGCAGCAAAGCTAACGTATGATTTTAGCGGTTCAACCGGTACATCTGCAGCTTATCTACGTTTTAGAAACGACGATAGTACTGCTGGGCGCACAATTGCTGGTGAGCCTAGCAAAATTGGTCTTTGGGTTCACGGGGCAGGTCTTAAGCATTGGATACGTGCTCAAGTTGAGGGTGCAGATAAAACTCTGGTAACATTAGATTTTACAACGACTTCAACAGTAATTGATGGGTGGCAATATGTTAGTGCTAACATCCCTACTAATTTAACTGCTCCTTATAAATTAAATTTTATCTACAAGGTAGAAACTAGTGCTAAAACAAATGGAACCCTTTATTTTGATCAAGTTTCGATGATCTATGGAAATACGACCTCGTTAGAATTTCAATGGAGTAATGTGAAACCCATGCAAATAGGAGAAACGATTACGGCGCAAATGCTTGAAACTAGAGTAGGCTATAAAGCGCCAGCTGCAGTAGCAGCCAATCTAGTTACATTTAGCAGCTCCGATCCATCTATTGCAGAGGTAGCTGCTGATGGATCGATTACAGCGTTAGCTGCTGGTACAGTGACGTTAACAGCTAGCTATAATGGCGCAATTTCAACTTATGACTTAACGGTTACGGATAATCAAGTGGGAGTGATTGATTTAGTTATTTCTGGACCAAGTACGTTAGTACCATCTGAAGAGGGTGCAGTTCACGTATATTCTGTTTATGAGAATAATCAGCTTTTTGATGTCACGCAATTAGCCGTCATTACATCAAGTGATGAGGAAATTCTGGTGGTAGATGGTAGTACACTTCGTGCTGTTAACTATGGCACAGCAACGATTACAGCTACATTGGCGACTGAAGACTCTGGTGATCTAACGGCAAGCTACAGCTTAGAGGTGGAGCCAGGAGAATTGAGATCTATTGCTATTACGGATGTATTTTCTGCCATTATCGGTGGAGAGGAACTAAGTGCAAAGGTGATCGGTACGTATCGTATTGAAGGGGAGAAACCAATTACTGAAGGGGTAGACTTCTCTATCGATATTGAATCGATTGCGACGATTGATGCCGAAACAGGCGTCATTACAGTGCTAGCTCCTGGAAAAACAACTGTACGTGCACATTATAATGGGCAAGTAGCACAGCAAACGTTAGTAGTAACGAACGATATTAGTAATCCAAAGCATGAACTTCGTGGAGCTTGGATTTCTACAGTTGAAAATATTGACTGGCCAGCTAAAGGAGATATAGATCCCGCATCTCAGCGCGAAGATTTCATTAAGCTGCTTGATGAATTGCAGGAAGCAGGAATTAATGCTGTATTCACACAAGTACGACCAACAGCGGATTCGTTTTTCCCGTCACAATATTTCCCGTGGTCACATTGGCTAACGGGAGAACAAGGGGTTGCACCAGCAGATAACTATGATCCATTAGCATTTATGATTGAGGAAGCCCATAAGCGCAATATGGAGTTTCATGCATGGATCAATCCATTCCGCGTATCTATGACTAATGATATTGGAGCGCTAGATGAGTCTCATCCAGCTCGCGAAAATTCAGACTGGATTGTTGAGAATCAAGGTAAGCTATACTTTAATCCAGGTGTAGAGGCAGCCCGCAATTATATTATTAAAGCGGTTGAAGAGATTGTGATCAATTATGATGTTGATGGTATTCATATGGATGATTATTTCTATCCTTATCCATCATCAGAAGATTTTAATGATGCAAAGCAATATGGCGATTATACAGTTGGTGGAGGCACTCTTTCAAAAGATGATTGGCGTCGTGATAATGTTAACCAAGTCGTATCAGGCCTATATGATACGATTAAGGAAAAAAAGAATGATGTGAAATTTGGTGTTAGCCCATTTGGTATTTGGAAAAATAAAGCTAGCGATGTAACAGGATCAGCAACAAGCGGTACACAAAGTTACTCTGCAATTTATGCTGATACTAGAACATGGATTGAAAATGGCTGGGTAGATTATATCGCGCCGCAAATTTATTGGCATTTTGGTTATAATGCAGCAGCCTACGAAGTGCTTGTTGATTGGTGGGCTAATGAAGTGAAAGAGCATGCCAATACTCATGACGTACATCTCTATATTGGTCAAGCTGCGTATAAAGTAGGTACTAGTGATTGGGAGGATGAGGATCAATTACCAGCGCAGCTTCGTTACAATCAAGATAAACAAGGAGCAGTAGCGGGAAGTATTTTGTTCAGCTCCAGTCACTTTTTAGCGAATCCATTAGGTATTCTAGATGCAATTAAAGAAACCTATGCTCGTCCAGCGCTTATTCCAGAGATGTCATGGTTAGTTGGCACAGCACCAGAAGTACCTCTCATCGCAGCAAAGAGTGTGAAAACTGGAGTGCAGCTAAGTTGGGAATTAGCGACAAGTGGAGAGGATGCAGCTTACTATACGATCTATCGTGGGGATGGTGCTGCTACCCCTACCACTTCTACATCAGAGCACTTGCTTACAACTGTTCGTGCTGTGAATGGTTCAACACAATCCTTTGTCGATGAGACAGCAGTAGTGGGTGAAATCTATACGTATGCTGTAGCAGCCGTATCTCGTATTCATGTTGAAAGCGAGGCTAGCGAAAGCCGTACATTATTAGTAGAGACGGTTATAACACCGACACCAACACCAGAACCAACACCAAAACCGTCACCAAAGCCAACAATTAATCCAGGAGACGGTGGTTCAACGGAGGAAGGGACTACTGAAGAGCCGAAGGAAGAAGGTGGCTCCAATGGAGGAGAAGCTGAAACTCCAGCGCCTACTCCAACCTTTACTGATCTGAGTAAAGATCATTGGGCTGCAAAATACATTGAACAGCTAGTTGCCCATAAAATATTTACTGGCTATGCCGATGGCACCATTAAGCCAAATGCTTTAATGACTCGTGCTGAATATATGACAGCATTATATCGTTTGTATAATAACAAAGCTGCAGTAGTAGATAACAGTACATTTACTGATGTGAAGCAGGATACTTGGTATAGTGAGGCTATTAATCAGCTTGCCCACCAAGGCTTTGTAGCTGGCTATGCCGATGGCAGCTTTAAGCCAAATCATTCAATTACGAGAGAAGAAGCATTTGTGATGTTGTATCGTATGTTTAAGGATCATTTGCCTAAAGCAGAGGCTAATGTGGCAGCCTTCGCAGATGATACATCCATCGCTGGATGGTCTCGGGAAGCGGTACAGCATTTAGCTGCGGCAGGTATTGTTGAAGGTGATCTTAATGGTAAGCTCAATCCGAAGCAAACCATTACTCGTGCTGAAATTGCGAAAATCGTATCCTTCTTTTCAGACAAAAAATAAAATAAAAGCCGATAAGCTTCATCTCCTTTTGTTAGATTGCTCTAACGACTGGGAATGAGGTTTATTTCGTTTGTTTATTTTTGTTTTAGGTATTTTCAAAGACAAACAAATATAGTATAGTTTAAAATATGAGTAAACAAACACGAAAACAACTAAACAAAAACAATCAGGGGGTATTTATATGGTGCAGTCTTTGTGGGATTCATCTAAAGCAACACAATTACAAGGTGGATTAGATAGCTTAGTATATCGTTCCAATATTATTGGTACAGATCGTCGTGTATGTAACTATGGTGGCGGTAATACATCTGCAAAAACGGTAGTGAAGGATTTCCGTGGTCAAGATGTTGAAGTGATGTACGTCAAAGGTAGCGGGTCAGATCTAGCTACAATGAAAGCTAGCAATTTCACTGGTCTGCGCCTAGATGATATTCGCCCGCTATTCGAGCGTGATGACATGAGCGATGAGGATATGGTTGCTTATCTAGCAAACTGTATGATTGACGCTAAGCATCCTCGTGCTTCGATTGAAACGTTATTACACGCATTCCTTCCATATAAACATGTTGATCATACACATCCAGATTCTATCATTAGCCTATGTTGTGCCGATAACGGCAAACAAATTGCCGATAAAATTTTCGGTAATCGTTACGTATGGGTGCCTTATGTGCGTCCAGGCTTCACACTTTCGAAAATGATTGCCGAAGGTGTACGTGCAAATCCTAATGCTGAATTAGTATTAATGGAGAAGCATGGCTTAGTAACTTGGGGCGAAACTGCTGAAGAGGCGTATGCACAGACAATCAAAATTATTACTGAAGCGGAAAGCTATATTGAATCTCAATTTGACCAAGAGAAATTATTCGGTGGCGTAAAGCATGCTGAACTTCCAGCTGAGGTGCGTCGTTCGATAGTTGCTAGTGTCATGCCGCTACTACGCGGTGTGGTTAGTGACGAAAAACGGATGATTCTTTCCTTCGATGATGAAGATGATGTGTTAGCATTCGTAGGTGGAGTTGATTCACCAGCTTTATCGCAAATTGGTGCTGCTTGTCCTGATCATCTTGTTCATACAAAGGTTGTTCCTTTATTCATCGATTGGACACCTGATGCAGAAGACATTGAAGGCTTGAAGGAAAAACTAATTACTGGTATAGCTGCTTATAAAGCTGAATATGCGGCATATTTCGAACGTAACAAACATGAAGGCGACAAAATGTTTGAGGCTGCTCCGCGTGTTATTTTAATCCCTGGTGTCGGTATGATTAATACAGGAAAGAGCTGGGCTGCGTCACAAGTAAGTGGTGCACTTTATCATCGTGCGATTGCAGTAATGCGCGGTTCAACAACGCTTGGCAGATTCATTTCGCTAAGTGAAAATGAATCTTATAATGTTGAATATTGGCCGCTGGAATTATATAAATTAACACTTGCTCCTGCAGAAGCTGAATTCTCGCGTCAGGTTGCTTTTATTACTGGTGGTGCTGGCGGTATCGGAAGTGCAACTGCTCGTGTGTTAGTTGAAGAAGGAGCGCATGTTGTATTAGCGGATCTTAACCTTGAAGGTGCGCAGAAGGTAGCAGCAGAGCTGAACGCTGAGTTCGGTGAGCATCGTGCGCTGGCAGTTAAAGTTGATGTGACAAGCGAGGAACTCATTCAAGCTGCTTATGCAGAAACAGCAATTAATTACGGCGGTGTTGATATTATCGTTAACAATGCAGGGCTAGCAACTTCAAGTCCATTTGACGAAACATCACTGAAAGAGTGGAACTTGAATATGAATGTTCTCGGTACAGGCTACTTCTTAGTGGCAAGAGAAGCGTTCAAGATTATGAAGCAGCAGTCACTTGGTGGAAGCATGGTATTTATCGGCTCTAAAAACTCGATCTATGCAGGTAAAAACGTTACTGCATATAGCTCTGTAAAAGCGCTTGAAGCACATCTAGCTCGTTGTATTGCTGCTGAAGGTGGCGAGTTTGGTATTCGTGTTAATACGATTTTACCTGATGCAATCTTGCAAGGGTCCGCGATCTGGAATGGTAATTGGCGTAATGAACGTGCCGCAGCATATGGCATTGAACCAGACCAACTAGAGGAGCATTATCGTAAACGGACGACGTTGCTTGTTAATATTTATCCGCGTGATATTGCTGAAGGTGTAGCCTTCTTTGCTTCTTCTAAATCATTAAAAACGACGGGGTGTATGCTTACAATAGACGGAGGCGTACCAGCAGCCTTCACTAGATAGGTAGTTCAAAACGTACGACTGTGATCACGATGCTTATGCTGTCGTAGCGTAGTCGGCATCGAATATGCCCTCCATCAAAAGCCTGCGTGTGCTCGTGTACCAATAACGTACACTGTGCTACTCGTTTTTGCTGAAGTGCATCTTCTTGGTGCTGACAGCCGAACGTTTTGAACCTTTATTGGAAGCTTCGGGCAACTGCTTCGTGCGTCGACCGCTTGTGTACTCGTGCCGTACACGTTGCTGGGTTTCGTTTCACTGCTTGTGATCACGATGAGCATGCTAACGTAGCGTGGTCGGCGGCGAATATGCTTCCTTCGAATAGGAAGCGGACTTACATTATTTATAGATTAAGACTGGAGGTTTGTGTTATGTTTCAAGCAAAAGGTGAGAAGCATTGGATTATTCCAGATGGTTACATTCCCCCTACTAGTACAGGAGAGTTAATGAGCCATGAGTCAATCTGCGTGTTGAATACGTCCTCCGAGGAAGCTTTAATTTCGATCACGATCTTCTTTGAGGACCGTGAACCAATCGAAGATATTGCAGTAGCTGTAGCTGGTAGAAGAACGAAGCATATTCGCACGAGTTCTCTAATTAAAGGCGAGCAAACTATTCCTGCTGGTGTACCTTATGCAATAGAGGTTTCCAGTAATATACCTATCGTTGTGCAGTATAGCAGATTGGATTCTACTCAGGATGCGAATGCACTGATGTCGACGATGGCTTTTCCCTTGTAAGAGGTAGTTCAAAAAGCGGACTTTGATAACGATGATTATGCTAACGTAGCATAGTCGACATCGCATCTGAAGCGAACTTGGAAAGTACAGCATAAGCTTTCGATGTATGTTTCTTACAGAAACATTGTAGGATTGCGTGTACCAATAACGTACATTTACGTTTCCTCCTCCCTCAAGTAGCGCTTCACCTGCTCGGCTTTCGAAAGCCCGCTTTTTGAACTTTTATTTGAAGTTTCGAGCATTTGACCGCTTGTGTACTCATACCGTACACGTTGCTGGGTTTCGTTTCATCGACTGTGGATCATCTTCTTGGTGGGAGACAGCTGAACGTTTTGAACTTTTATTGTAAGAGATACAACAATCAATTAGGAGGGTGTTCAAATGAATGATCGCGCTTATGCTTTATTCGAGGAGCAGCAACAGGCTAGAGGAATTAATTTAACTGTAGTAAGAGAGAAGCTGAAAGCTTTTAAGATAGAGACACCATCATGGGGTTATGGAGATTCAGGTACACGATTCAAAGTGTTTCAAAAGCAAGGTGTTCCTCGCAATCCATTTGAAAAATTTGAGGATGCGGCACAGGTTCATAAATTCACTGGTATTGCGCCATCTGTAGCGATTCATATTCCATGGGATAAAGTTGACGATTATAGTAAACTTCGCTCACATGCAGAAGGCTTAGGATTATCAATCGGAGCGATTAATCCAAATTTATTCCAGGATGATGATTATATGCTTGGAAGCGTAACCAACTCTGATGCTGCGATTCGTAGAAAAGCGACTGACCATTTGCTAGAATGTGTTGACATTGCCAAGGAAACAGGCTCCAAAGATTTAAGCCTGTGGTTTGCTGATGGTACCAATTATCCAGGTCAAGGTAATATTCGTAAGCGTAAAGGCTGGATGCAGGAAGCACTAACGGAAATGTATAAGGCGATGACACCGCAGATGAGAATGCTTATCGAATATAAATGCTTTGAGCCAGCGTTCTATCATACTGATCTTGCCGATTGGGGTATGGCGTACAATTTGGCAATGAAGCTAGGTCCACAAGCAGAAGTGCTCGTTGATACAGGACATCATCTTCAAGGTGCAAATATCGAGCATATTGTTGCTTATCTTATTGATGAAAAACGTTTAGGCGGATTCCATTTCAACTCTCGTAAATATGCTGATGATGATCTTATTGTTGGTACAACGAATCCATATGAACTATTCCTTATCTTCTATCAAATTCTGAATGCTGCTAATGATACTGACGCTGCTATCGCTTCATGTGTGAACGATATCGCGTACATGATTGATCAGTGTCATAATATTGAACAAAAGATACCAGCGATGATTCGCTCTGTACTTAATGCTCAGACACAATATGCGAAAGCGCTATTAATTGATCATGTTGAGGTAGAAGCTGCTTCTGAGCGTCATGATGTGCTAGGAGCTGAGGATGCTGTGCGTCGTGCTTTTGAGTTCGATGTAACGCCGTTGCTATATTCCATCCGCGAGGAACAGGGGCTAGCTGACGATCCGATGCAAGCGTATATAGCAAGCAAATACAATGACAGCATTCAGGCTCGCGGCAAAGGTGGTGCAAGCTGGTGAGTTATGTTCTAGCTTTTGATCTCGGCGCGAGTAGTGGCAGGGCGATGCTCGGACGTATTCATGAGGGCAAGATTGAGCTAGAAGAGCTTCACCGGTTTTCTAATGATCCTGTGCAGGTCAATACCCGTTTGTATTGGGATATATTACGGCTCTGGCATGAGATGAAGCAAGCGCTGTTAAAGGCGAAGTATCGTGGTGTTAAGCTCGATAGCATTGCGATTGATTCATGGGGGGTAGATTTTGGGCTGCTGAATGAAGCGGGCGAGCTATTATCGAATCCCTTTCATTATCGCGATATTCAAAACAATGAAGCATACGAAGAGGTTGTTGCGGGGTTAGGCGCCGAGCGTATTTTTCAGCAGACAGGTATTCAGCTAGCATCAATTAATACCCTTTATCAGCTAGCGGCGATGAAAAAACATAATCATCCTGCATTGAAGGAAGCGAAGCATCTACTGATGATCCCGTCCTTATTACGCTACTTTCTAACAGGTGAGAAGTTGAATGAATTTACAAATGCAACAACAACGCAAGTCTATAACCCGATTACGGATGATTGGGATAGACAACTGCTTGAACAGATTGACATTGATCCAGCAATGTTTGCCAAAGCTGTGCAACCAGGCACAGTCGTCGGTATGCTGCAGCCATCGCTTTGTGAAGAATTAGGTATTGAATCCGTTCCAGTTATCGCGACGGCGGAGCATGATACAGCATCAGCTGTTGCAGCTGTCCCTGCTACATCAGAGAGATTTGCCTACTTAAGCAGTGGAACGTGGTCATTGATGGGTACAGAAATTACTCAGCCTAATATAACAGAGCAAGCCAGACAGCATAACTTTACGAATGAAGGTGGAGTGAATCATACATTCCGTTTTCTCAAAAATATTATGGGACTGTGGATGATTCAGCAATGCAAGCTCGCATGGGAAAAGCAAGGTGAACAATATTCGTTTGCCGAGCTCGTTGAATTAGCAGCTGCAGCCGAGCCGTTCGCGACATATATAGATGTCGATGACGCACTGTTTCTTAGTATAAGTAATATGCCTGCGCAGATTGATCGATATTGTCAGCGCACGAGTCAGACATCGCCTGCATCAATTGGCAGCTATGCTCGTACTATATTTGAAGGATTAGCTTTCAAGTATCGCTATACTTTAGAGACGATGGAGCAATTAACAGGAATCTCTTACACTGGACTTCATATCGTTGGCGGTGGTATTCAAAATACGCTGCTCTGTCAGTGGACGGCTAATGCGATTCAAAGATCGGTATGGGCTGGACCAATTGAGGGTAGTGCGATTGGCAATATGCTAGTACAATGGATATCGAGTGGAAAATTAAGCGATATAGGGCAAGCGCGTCAGCTGGTGCAGGAATCCTTTGCGATCGAGAAGTATGAGGCGGAGGATTGTCAGTCTTGGAGCGAGGCGTATGCTAAGTTTCAGCACATTGTTGGGCTGGGCAAAATTGATATAGAATAAAAGAACGAATAAGGTTTAGAAAGAGGTAGGGTATGTTAGTTGCGGAACGTTATGATTACATTGTACAGCTTGTCAACGAAAGAGGGAGTATTCGGGTCACGGAGCTTAGTGAATTATGTGACGTAACCGAGGAAACGATACGTCGTGATTTGGATCGATTAGAGCAAGCTGGACGGCTACGTCGTTCACATGGCGGTGCCGTTAGTGTAAAGGAGCAACAGCAGTCTGAAATTCCTTACTTCGAGCGTGAGGTAGTATCGGCAGAGGAAAAGAAGCGCATTGCTACGGAAGCGATTAAGCTTATAGCTCCTAAGGATCGCATTATACTCGATGCGAGTACGACAGCATGGTATATGGCCGCTTCTATGCCAGATATTCCGATGACCGTACTAACTAATTCTATTAAAGTAGCGATAGAACTTTCCAATAAAGAGAAGATTGAGGTCATCTCGACTGGCGGTATTTTGGCACCGAAAAGCTTGTCTTATGTTGGGCCATTAGCGGAGCGTTCCTTGGATGCTTATCATGTAGATAAAGCTTTTATTTCCTGTAAAGGCGTCCATTTGGAAAAAGGAATGAGTGAATCCAATGAGCTGCAAGGTCGGATTAAGCAAAAAATAGTAGGGATGGCGGATCAAGTTATTTTACTAGCCGATTCTAGTAAATTTGGCGTTCAGGCATTTTCGAGCTTTGCAGAGCTAGCTGATGTAACGGATGTTGTAACAGATACAGCGATTTCCGAGGAGTTTGTTCATGCGTTACGTCAGATGCAAATCAGTGTCTACACCGTCTAGCGAGCTTTGATAACGAAGTGATGCTGACGTAGCGTATTCGACATCGAATATGCCCTCCATCAAAAGCCTGTGTGTGCTCGTGTACGAATAACGTACACTGTGCTACTCGTTTTTGCTGAAGTGCATCTTCTCGGTTCTGAAAGCCCGCCTGTTGAGCATGCACTAGAAGAAATTTAAATAAATAGCGCTAGCTTCAACTGAAGCTCAGCGCTATTTTTGAAAGTAATCAACAGAGTAAGGTAAGGTACTCTAAGAACAAAAACGAACAAAGCAACTTTTTTCTTTAATGAGAGTGGTAGCACTACCATAAGTCATGAACCAAGATAGGAGTGAAATAATGAAAGTATCTCTATTTATTACATGCTTAAGTGATGCACTATTTCCAAGAGTAGGAGAAGCAATGGCTCGCTTGCTCGCACGTTATGGTGTAGAGCTACAATTTCCGACTGCGCAAACCTGTTGTGGACAGCCTGCTTTCAATAGTGGTTATTGGAAGCAAGCACGAGAGTCTGCGATTACGATTATTGATGCTTTTGAAGACAGCGACTTTGTCATTGCACCTTCGGGCTCCTGTACAGGAATGCTTCATCATTATCCGAAATTATTTGAAAATGATCCCGTTTATTTACAGCGGGCAGAGCGGCTGCGAGCGAAATCCTACGAATTTACCCAGTTTCTCGTCAATGTATTAGGCGTTACGGATGTAGGGGCTGCATTTTCGCATAAAGTAACCTATCATCCATCCTGTCACGGTACACGTATACTCGGGGTAAGGGAAGAGCCATTATTGCTGATGCAGCAGGTGAAGGGGCTGGAGCTTGTACCACTACCCTTTGCTGAGGATTGCTGCGGATTTGGTGGAACGTTTGCGATTAAGATGGGCGATATATCTGGAGCGATGGTAACAGAGAAGGCGGATCATATCATTGAAAGTGAGGCTGAGGTGCTAGTTGGACTCGACCTTGCATGCTTAATGAATATTGCAGGCAATCTTATGCACCGCGGCGAGAAGGTTCGCGTGATGCATTTGGCAGAGCTGTTATATGAAGGAGTGAGTGAAGGTGAGTCAAACTCAATCAAAGCATAATACTGTTAAAGCAAGAGCTGAGCTCGCGCTCAATGATGAGTTTTTGCGTAAAGCGGTTAAATTTACAACCGAGCGTCTGCGTAACGGCAAGAAAGCAGCAACGGAAGAGCATGGGAACTGGGAGGATTGGCGTGAACGCGGACGTCAAATTCGGCTCCATACGATTGCTCATCTCGACTATTATTTGCATACCTTTGTAGAAAATGCACGTGCCAATGGTGTCCATATTCACTTTGCCGATACTGCAGCAGAAGCGGTGCAAATTACTTTAGATATCGCCAAGCAGGTCGAAGCGAAGTCAGTGGTTAAGTCGAAGTCGATGGTATCAGAGGAGTTGCATTTGAATACAGCGCTGCAATCGATTGATGTCGAGGCGATTGAGACGGATCTTGGTGAATATATTATTCAGCTAGCGAATGAAACGCCTTCTCATATCGTCATTCCTGCGATTCATAAAAACCGCTATCAAATCGCCGAGCTATTGAGTAAAGAAGCGGGCTATACGCTGGAGCCAGATACAACCATCCTTGCTGGATTTGTCCGTAAGAAGTTACGTGAGAGCTTTCTGGAAGCAGATATTGGCATGACAGGCTGTAACTTTGCGATCGCTGAGACTGGCTCGATGGTGCTGTTTGAGAATGAAGGTAATGCTAGAATGGTGACGACATTACCAAAAACACAAATTACATTGATGGGTATGGAGCGAATTATTCCTTCATGGGCTGATCTTGAAGTCATGGCAACGTTATTGCCACGTTCAGCTACAGGACAGAAACTAACGATGTATATGTCAGGGATTACAGGGCCAAAGCGTCAAGAGGATGGCGATGGTCCAGAAGAAATGCATATTATTATTGTTGACAATGGACGCTCCTTGCAGCTTGGCGATCCTGAGTTTCAAGAATTGTTGAACTGTATTCGCTGCGGTGCTTGCTTGAATGCTTGTCCTGTCTATCGTCATATCGGTGGTCATGCTTACGGTGGAACGTATAGCGGCCCTATTGGTGCGGTACTGACTCCGTCACTGAAGAGTAAGGTCGAGGATTGGGACGATATTGCCAATGCATCGAGTCTATGCGGCGCTTGCTACGAGGCTTGCCCAGTGAAAATTCCATTGCATGATATGCTTGTCTACTTGCGTCGTCGTAAAGTAGAAGCGGGCTATGGCGATAAACTCGAAGGCATGGGGATGCAGGGCTTTGCTGCGGTTATGGGCAACTCAAGCCGTTTTGGCGGTGTGCTGCGACTTGGTAAGCTAGGACAAAAGCTCGTCGTGCGTAATGGTGTTATTAAGACGAAGCTTGGACCATTGAAGTCATGGAACAAATATCGGGTCACGCCAAGCCTGCCTAAGGAATCGTTCCGCGATCGTTGGAAGCAGTTAGAGCGTGAATTTACAGCGCAGCCACCTGTGATGTCAGACGATATGAAGCAGCGCTTAGAGCGCATTGCTATGGAGCAGCAGCAGTCGGTGAAGAAGGGTGGTCAGCACAATGAGCACTAATACGGAGAAGCATCAGGCTTGGTTAGCGCAATTAACGGAGCAATCCAAAGCTAAGCAAGAGAAATTTATGAACAATATTTCCTCGAGACTTGGTCATCCGCGGATGATGGAAGCACCGCCGCACCCGTTCCGCGGAGCACCAGATTTTTGGAGTGAAAAGAATTGGTCTGCGGAACAATGTATCGAGAAATTCACAGAAAATTTCTTAGCTGTCGGTGGTCATGTTCAGCGTTGTAACAGTATGGAGCAAGTAGCTGATTTCATTGCGGGCAAGGCTAAGGAGATGAATCCTACACATATTTTACGTCAGGATGAGCAGGAACTAGCAGCGTTGTCGCTAGAGAACTTAATTCCAAGCGCGACGATAAATGTGTGGAATAGCGATGCGGAGATGTTATGGAAGGGTGAAGCGGCACAGGCTGATTTTGGTATCGTCTATGCTGATCATGCAGTCGCTTATACAGGTAGCGTTGTCGTGAAATCCGCGAAGGAGAAGGGGCGTTCGGTTAGCTTACTGCCAACGGTACTCTTCATCGTTATACCTGCTTCGCGAATGGTGACACGACTGGGTGAAGTATTAATGACGTTTGACGAAGTGGGGCGAGAAAATTTACCTGCGGGTATTCACTTCATATCAGGACCAAGCCGCTCATCAGATATCGAGAACGATCTAACGATTGGTGTACATGGACCAGGGGTTGTGTATGCTTTGATTGTGGATTAGGAGAGTTTCTTTTAATTGTTTTTATGTAATATTTCTTTTGAAAAATAAAAAAGTCTATTTAGATATCTTCTTCTTTTTCAGAAAATGATATCTAAATAGACACACTTACGAATAAATACTGGTACCCTGTTCATTATCATCGAAAATATCTAGGACTTAAATTGAATTCCTGAGTAATAAAGCTTTCCAGTTATCTTTAAAACCTAATTTATTAATATCTACACAATCGTATTCTTCTATTAAAGCGGCTAATTCAACTATCCATGAATTCCAGGTAGTTGTTTCAGTAATTAGATATTGCATATTGAAAATAATAGCGAACAATTTATTCGTATCAAGGTCCAGTATCTTATCTTTCTCCCTAAACTTAATGTGCATAGGAAAAGAATAATCAAATAATCTACTATAGTGAGCACATCGATTTCTTGTTATAGTTAAAAAATGTAACCAATTTGAAATCTCACTATGATGAACACCATATTTTTTGGAGATTGCTCTCTGATCACTTATTTTCAAATTGTTAAAAAGTTTAGATAACCAACTGAATTGTAAAATCTCCACGCTTACCCATATTGGGAAATTCCCTTGATAATTATGATAATGATGTACTATGAAGAGATCTCTAGATTTACCAAGGTTCCTATCCAATTCATCATTGAAAGTAGTTATCCATTTATCATCTCTAAATGTTCCTCTTTTTTTATGACCATCAGAACCATAATTATGTGCGATAAGATATGAAATGTTTGTACGAAAAGAGATTTCAATGTATTCAATTAATTTCATTAATAGTTGTCTTAGTTTAGCATCAAAGTCATAGTGTCTGTATATGGTCTCAAATGTAACATTATCATGAAAAACATCATTACTTTTAAATGTTAACGTGTAGGCCGTAAATCTGTAATAATTAATGCGTTGTAATACTGAGGAAGAGCGTTCAAGATCCTCTATTATTAGCCCTCTGTGTTTCAAAATTTCAAGTTGTTGTTCAAATGTCGTAGGAGGCTTTAATGAAACTACGTCTGTCATTTGAATCACCCCATAAATAAAAAATGTCCGGTTCTATTTACGCGTTTGAACTATAAGTCCAAAGAGGCGCGAACCGGATCTGTTACTATTAGTATATTCATGAAAGTTTGATTCTGTCAATATAATAGTATTCGACAACCAGGGCAATCTTTTATTCGCGATTCCATCAAGTTATAGTAACTACTAATTGTTAATAGGCTCTGCATTCATCAACCCATTAAGAGCAGCATGCAATTCTTCTTGAGTATTCGGGAACGCTGCAAAAATAGTATTGTTAATGTCTTCATTCGCCCGATCCAGCTTGTGCAAGACAGCAGAGTAGTAGAGAGCTGTCATTGTATCGTCATTATGAGCAAATGCTGGGTTCCAAGCGAGTGCTAAGTAGCTTTCAGCTTGTACATAATCCCCGAGCACGAAGAAGGCTTGTCCAATAGGAGCTGCTAGCTTAGCTGTTATGCCAAACTCACGACCTTGTAATTGAGCATCGGGCAACAGTTCGAGCTCTGATGCTTTGGCAGTTACTTGATCACGTACAGCGACAATAGATTGTAAATGCTCATTAGCGGCCTGTAGATTATCTAGACTGATAGCTGCCACTGCTCTACGGAATTGAATTTTTGCAAAATCAGCATAATAATCAATTTCCCATGGGAATTTGTTGATCGCTTCCTGCAACACGATTGCGGAATCATCATCCTTTTGCAATAGGCGATTCAACTCTAGCTGACGGAAGATGAAGTTTTCATAGTAAGGCTCTTGCTTGCTCATTTTATCAAGTATCGCTTGAGCATCTATAACATATTGCTCATCGAAGGTAGATTCATACATTCGAGTTAATAGCTCTAATTGATAATCATAATATTCAGGATCGCCATTACGACTTGCCGCTGTTTTCAATTGCTCTAGTGATTGCTGCATGCTTTGCTCTTGAATTACCTGCTGTACATTATGATAGGATTGATAGCCTGATATATTAACGAGCGTCATAATTAGATATACTGCTGCTCCTACTATCAATAATGCAGGAATAACTAGCTTAAGCTTAGTAGTTGCAAGCTTTTCTTGCCATTGGAACGTCTTTGTTTCACTTGAGGCCAACATACCTCCAAGAGAGAAGAATACAAGGGCACCGAGATAGACATAACTCATATTGAAATCAAGCACACTATGAATTAAAATGGATGTACTTACAATAAACCAAATATATGGGATGAGTTTGTTTTCGTCAGCCTTTTTCGAAAATGATCTTAAGAACAGATAATAAACAGTTATTAACACTATAAATAGAGCTAGAATACCAACGATTCCAACCTCAATAAGCATTTGCATAAAGAAGCTGTGTACTTGATTACTAGAGTAAGGATTGTTTTGATATTGTTGGTAAAGGGCTTGCCACGCTCCCCCGCCAGCGCCAAAAATCGGATAGTCTTTCCAAAGGGTAATAGCATCCAAATAAAAAGTTCCACGTTCCAGCACACTATGCTGATTAAAGTTAATATTTTCAAGGCGCGAGCCAATGCTGACAGGTAATAATTTAATAAATCCAGTATTTCCGAATAAGAGAATGATACCTGCCACGCCTGCTACAATTCCTAAACTAGGCAAGAACAGATTAATCATTTTTTTCGTATTCCATCCTTGTAGCTTTTGCTCAAGAAGTGTCGCAACGTATTTATTGAATAGGAGCGAAATAATTGCCGCGATCAAGGAAACAACAATTAAGATAAACCATGCTTTAAATGCTTTTCCTTGGGAATGATCTTGTTGCAGCAATAATCCTAAACTATTGACGCTCGGTAAGAGCACAAAGCTTGCAATAGCACCAATTAAAAGATGGAATAACAGTTGAATTTGTTTGGAAAATGTAATTAAAGGCAGAATCAAAAGTAAAATGATTGGAAAAGCGAGCCATCCGGCCCGAGAATACGTAAGAATAAAGGAAACAAAAGTAGGTACGAATATAAACGATGCAAACAGCACCACATATTTATTCTTTGAATAGACGACCGTAGCTAAACAAGCAAACGAGAATGCGATTAAATAGGCGGCGTAGCTATTTGCATATTGGAAAACGGAAGCTAGCCTAATATCAATGCCACTATTCCATGCCGCATCAGGATAAACCACCCACGGAAGTAAGCCCCAAAGGGATGCATTACCGAACCAGTTCATCATGCCGAAAAGAACGATAACGGATGAAGTACCCATATAGATGTAGAAAGCAATGTGCTGACCATCAGTCTGACGTAATAAATGATACGCAGTCATGAAAAATATAGCGTAAAACACCCAAATCATAAATTCTATGTAGGAATAATGAGCAGATACCGCTCCAAGCATTGAGATACAATAGATAAGCGGAATGCTCCATATAATATATTGATAGGGACTATGTAGTAATGCACTATGACGAGATTGATAGAGATGAATACCGAGACAAGCTAATAATATAGCGCCAACAATAAAGCTGTACAATATATCAATTTCATTAGCAGGCTGGCTACCATTTAACAAGCCACCTTGAAATGGCATGAACAAAAAGAAGAAAATAAGGCAGCTACTAATGATCCAGAAAATAGCGGAACGATATATAAGTAGATGCTCGGAATGTGATGAATTGGACTTTTTATGCTTTGTTGCCATAATTATTCTCCCTTGTTAGCGATGTAAAATACTTTAAGTAGTATATCATAGTTATGTAAGGTGGTTAAAGAAAGTTGTCGATGGGAAGTGACAAACTATGGCAAAATTTATAATTTATCACCTGAAAATTACAATGAACATTCCAAATGTGCCTTCAAATATGTCTTTTTAAGCGATAGTTTGTTATGATGCTAGTAGAGTTAAAGAGAATGAATAGACTGGAAATAGATAGTAAGTAAAGCTGATATTTCTGGAATATAACTCGGGATGGGTTTATCTTAATTTTTGAAAATTCATTTTGAATGTATAGATGTAATTAGGGCGTTTTTTTCGAGAAGAGCAATTACGGTGGTGAGTTAGTATAAAGAGGTCTTTTTTTAGATTGTTATATAAAGTAGCTCTACCTGCAAAAAAGGTGTTTTCCGTCATATTGCCAGCATCAGCGCTGCAAAAGGTTAAACGTTATTTATTGAAATCAGCATTTCCAATGGAACAGAAAAATTTAGCTAATCAACGCATCATTCATGGAAGTGGTATTAATCTAATTGGATATGCTCGAGCTGAGATGGGAATAGGACAATCCTGTCGTATTGCAGCTAATTCATTGGATGCTGCTAACGTTTCGTTTGGTATTATTAATTTTGTAGGTACGAATAGCGCGAGAATGTCAGATCTTGCTTGGGTACATAAAGAGACAAAAGAGCCTACTCACGATATTAATGTGTTTCATATTAATGCTGAGCAAATGATGGAAGTTTACGCCACTTATGGAAATTCTATATTTAACGGTCGATATAATATAGGTTATTGGCATTGGGAATTGCCTGACTTTCCAGATCGGTGGATAGAGAGCTTCAATTTTGTTGATGAAATTTGGGCGCCGTCAACATTTGTAGCCGAAGCTATTGCGTTAAAAAGCCCAGTTCCTGTTGTGAAGATTCCACATTCTATTGAAGTGAAAATAGAACAAACAAGAGATAGAGCTTACTACGACCTTCCAGAGCAAGCTTTTATTTTTTTGACTATGTACGATATTCATAGTTTTAGTGAGCGTAAGAATCCGCAAGCCTCGATAAAAGCTTTCAAAAAAGCTTTTAAGAAAAATAATTTAAAGGTTAGTCTAGTTGTGAAAGTAAATGTGAAAAATCCCGATTCTAAAGAGATGAAGGAGCTTCATGAACTTATTGGAGAGTATAACAACATTTATTTGATTAAAGAGGTATTAACGCGAAATGATGTAAATGCGCTAATTAATGTTGTCGATAGTTATATTTCACTACATCGGAGTGAAGGATTTGGATTAGGATTGGCAGAGGCGATGTTTCTTGGTAAGCCAGTTATAGGGACAAATTGGTCTTCCAACACAGACTTTATGACAAAGGATAATTCTTGCTTGGTAGATTATGAATTAATTAATCTTGAACATACATATGGACCGTATGAATCGTATCAATATTGGGCAGATCCCGATATTGATCATGCAGCATCGTATATGGAACGATTGGTATCCGATAAAGATTATCGCAATAAAATTGCACGCGCAGGTGAATTTACAATTAAAAATGATTATTCACCTGAACGAGTAGGGGTATTAATTCAGAAACGGATCGATTACATTACAAAGTGGAATAATGGAGGCTAACATGACAATTACATGTGTAATTATGGCAGGGGGAAAAGGTGAACGGTTTTGGCCCAAAAGTAGAACGAATTTGCCGAAACAATTTCTTAATATATCGGGTAATAAATCTATGCTTCAACAATCAATCGCTAGATTAGAATTGTTGATTGATATTAGTAAGGTGTTTATTGTAACGAATGAGCTATATGCAGAGCTTTTGAAGGCGCAAATTCCTCACTTGCCACATGAAAATATTATTATAGAGCCAATTGGTAGAAACACTGCTCCTTGTATAGGGCTGGCTTCAGTTATTATTGAAGAACGCTATCCAGATAGCACGATGATTGTTATGCCGTCGGATCACATTATAGAAAATGATGAAGGTTTCATCGAGATTTTGAAAACGGCTGTTGAAGTAGCCAATCATAATGGCAATCTAGTTACATTAGGTATTGCGCCAACATATCCTGAAACTGGCTATGGCTATATTGAAAGTAATGGTGTTAATCATCCAGTTAATGATATTAATGTATATCAAGTTGAGAAATTTGTGGAAAAGCCTAATTTGGAAACGGCGCAAGCATATTTGGAAGCTGGGAATTTCTATTGGAACAGCGGAATATTTATATGGCGAACGAATGTCATTCGGAAGTATATTCAAGAATTGATGCCAAAGATGCATGATATTCTAGAGAATATTAAGTATTCTTTGAATAAAGACAATCGTAATGACATTATTGCCGAAGAATTTGTGAAGATGCCTGATCAATCAATCGATTATGGCATTATGGAGAAAGCAAAAGATATTTATGTGATCCCTTGTTTGTTTGGATGGGATGATGTGGGTAGCTGGACAGCTCTAGAGAGAATCGACGATTTGGACGAAAATGGTAATGTTATTAAGGGAAATATTCTTAACCTTGATACAAAAAGATGTATAATTGAAAGTAATGGGAAATTAATTGCTACATTAGGGATAGAAGACTTAATTATAGTAGATACAGAGGATGTAACTTTAATCTGTACTAAGGATAAGGCCCAAGAAGTAAAACTTCTATTGAAAGAATTAAGAATGCAAAAACTTGAGCAATATTTATAACATTTATATAAGGGAGACTTGATTAAGATGACTAAACGTGCACTAATTACAGGTATTACAGGACAAGATGGATCTTACTTGGCTGAACTATTGTTGGAAAAAGGATATAAAGTTTATGGTCTACGCAGAAGAACGAGTGTTCCAATCATGGAAAACATTGAACATATTAAGCATGAAATTGAATTCATTGATGGTGATCTACTAGACATCGGATCTTTAATTAATGCAGTTCGTATTTCCAATCCTGATGAAGTATATAACTTAGCGGCACAATCATTCGTTGGAACGTCATGGGATCAACCTGTATTAACAGGACAAGTGACAGGTCTAGGAGTTACAAATTTACTTGAAGCAGTTCGCTTAACTAAGCCAGATGCGAAATATTATCAGGCATCAAGTAGCGAAATGTTTGGTAAAGTTATGGAAACTCCGCAAAAGGAATCTACTCCTTTCTATCCACGTAGTCCATATGGCGTTGCTAAAGTTTACGGACATTGGATTACGACTAACTACAGAGAAAGCTTTGATATGTTTGCTTGCTCTGGTATTCTATTCAATCATGAATCTCCACGTCGTGGAGTTGAATTTGTAACGCGTAAAGTAACAGATGCTGTAGCAAGAATTAAGCTAGGTTTACAAACAGAACTTCGCATGGGTAACTTAGATGCTCAGCGTGACTGGGGCTTTGCTGGCGACTATGTCAAGGC
Source organism: Paenibacillus sp. Y930 (assembly GCF_056786375.1). Taxonomy (NCBI): domain Bacteria; kingdom Bacillati; phylum Bacillota; class Bacilli; order Caryophanales; family Paenibacillaceae; genus Paenibacillus; species Paenibacillus sp. Y930. The sequence goes on from NZ_JBXCIX010000002.1 coordinate 89,653, forward strand.
GATGTGGTTAATGTTGCAGCAAGATGAGCCTAATGATTATGTGATTTCTACTGGTGAAACTCATACTGTTGAAGAACTTGTAGAAATTGCATTCAGTCATGCTGGTCTTAATTGGAGAGACTACGTTGTAATTGATCCTAAGTTTGTACGTCCAGCTGAAGTAGATTTACTACTTGGAGATTGTACGAAAGCAAAACAAGAACTTGGTTGGGAATTAGAAGTTTCATTCGAGCAACTTGTTAAGATGATGGTTGATAGTGATATGGAAAAAGTGAAAAGAAGTTTATAAGATAAGGGCGGTTTAAATAATGAGAGCTTTGATCACAGGTGTAACGGGATTTGTAGGGAAGTATTTGGCAGACTATTTATTAAGTTTAGGTTATGAGGTATGGGGGACTTCTCGCACCATACATACAGCAAACGATGACTCCAAACTTAAATTAATTCAGATGAACTTTAGTGAAGTAGATAGTATTGTTGCTTCTATTAACCAAATACAGCCGGATCATATCTATCACTTAGCTGGTCAAAGCTCTGTTAAATTATCATGGAATGATATACAAGGCACTTATAATGCGAATGTTTCTAATACGATCAATATGTTAGAAGCCATTAGAAAAAGTGATGTTGCTAATTCTGTTAAAATATTGACAGTGGGTTCATCAGAAGAGTACGGACATGTAGCGAATTTAGAAGTACCAATTAATGAATGTATAGAATTGAAACCGATTAGCCCTTATGGTCTCACAAAGGCTGCTGTCTATATGCTGGCACGACAATATGCCAATGCACATCAATTACATATAGTACATGCTAGACCGTTTAACCATATTGGTCCCGGACAGAGTCTGGGATTTGTAACATCAGATTTTGCTCATCAGATTGCTCAAATTGAAAAGGGACTAATACCACCAGTAATTAGTGTAGGCAATTTAGAAGCAAAACGAGATTTTACTGATGTAAGAGATATTGTCGTTGCCTACGAAAAACTATTGAATGTTGCCGAGATAGGTGAAGCTTATAATGTATGTTCTGAAAAGCCTATTTCGATAAAAGATATATTAATGAAATATATAGAACTAAGTATATGTAATACCATAGAAATTAGAGAAGATTCCTCTAAAATGAGACCTTCTGATATTCCAGTTTATGTTGGTGATTCTTCTAAAATCAATAGAATGACAGGCTGGGAAAATCAAGTAGAAGTAGAACAATCTTTAGAGGATATTTTAGAATATTGGAGAACGGAAATTAGTCCTTAGAGGGGTTATTGATAAATGATTAGTAAAATGAAAGAAATTTATAAATATAGACAAATGTTAGAGAGTCTAATTTTAACAGATCTAAGAACGAGATATAAAGGATCATTTCTAGGTTTTTTCTGGACGTTACTGAATCCATTACTAATGCTTATGGTGTATTCGATTGTATTTAAATATGTTGTTCGCATAGAAATGGAAAACTATACTTCGTATTTATTTGTTGGTTTAATATCTTGGTTTTTATTCAGTCAATCCATGACTGCTGGGGCGGGGGCAGTAGTACGAAATGCTGGTTTAGTAAAAAAAATCTACTTCCCCAAAGAAATATTACCAATTTCCGTAGTAATAGCTGGTGCAATTAATTATTTATTTTGTTTACCAGTATTAATTCCTATTTTATTAATTAGTAAAATAGAGCTTGGTTGGTCACTTACTTCCTTTCCAATTATTTTAATAATTCATATGATGTTTACATTAGCAATGACATTGCTTATTTCTAGTTTAAACGTGTTTTTTAGAGATTTAGAGCATATTATGGGTGTCGTTGTTATGGCTTGGTTTTATCTTACCCCGATTGTATATACAACAGATATGATTCCAAAAGAAGCCGAAAGGTTATTCGGTTTAAATCCACTCAAAGTTATTGTCGATAGTTTTCATAATATATTTCTTTATAATACAATGCCTGATTTTAATAAATTAGCTGTAGTATTTATATTCTCGTTTATTTTATTATATATTTCATTCTACGTATTTGGGAAATTAAGCAAAAACTTTGCTGAAGAAATATAAGGTGGCCACGATAATGGAAATAATTACAGTAACTGATGTTTCAAAAGTATATAAAATTTTTAAAGAACGTAGCACTACTTTAAAGGACAGATTGATCTTTAAAAGGAAAAATACGTTCGAAATATTCCATGCATTAGATGAAGTTTCATTATCGATTAAACAGGGTGAAACTGTTGGTTTAATCGGGAGGAACGGTTCTGGTAAGAGCACATTGTTAAAGTTGTTAACTAAAATAATATATCCAAATAGCGGCGAGGTTAAAATTACAGGAAATGTATCAAGCTTGTTGGAATTAGGAGCAGGATTTCATCCGGATTTTACTGGTCGAGAAAATATATTTATGAATGCCGCGATATTAGGATTATCCAAAAAGCAAATTAAAAATAAGCTAAACGAGATTATAGCATTCTCTGAGCTTGAAACATATATCGAGAACCCTGTTAGAAGTTATTCATCAGGTATGTATATGAGGTTAGCTTTTTCGGTAGCCATCATGGTTGAACCAGATATTTTATTAATCGATGAAGTTTTAGCTGTAGGCGATGCAGCATTTCAGCAGAAATGTATGGAGCAATTACTGAAAATGAAACAAAAGGGTACGACTATCGTCTTTGTATCGCATGATCTTGGAGCAATGGAAAAATTATGCGATAGGGTCGTTTGGATAAACAAAGGTAAAGTGGTAGATAATGGAAATCCTAAGAAGATGATAGATAAGTATTTGACATATTTGTCGGAAGAGGAAAACAAGCGACTCATTAAAGAAGATGAAAATAAGCTTATTAATGGTTTAGCCGTAGAGGAAATATTAGAAAACGATATTTTGAATGTTGAAGACATTGATAATGAACTTGAGGAAACTATAGTAATCGAAAAAGATGAAGATAGATGGGGAAATCGTAATATAGAAGCAGTAGATATTACATTTACAGACGAGAATAATAACAAGAAAATTGGTTATATGACAGGCGATTATATGAAAGTGAATATAAAATATAAAGCTAATACTTTAGTGGATAGTCCAGTATTTGGATTTGGATTATATACGATAGATCATATCCATTGTTATGGGACGAATACCTTTATTGATCAGTATAAAACTTTTGATTTAGCAAAAAACGATAGTGGTGAAATTTCATTTGTCATTCCATCTCTTGATCTTGTTGCGGGAACTTATTTAGTTAGTATTGCTATTCATGATATTAACGGGAATCAATATGATTATCATGATAAAAGATACTCTTTTAAAGTATCAAGTACAACTAATGATGTAGGTATCGCTAGATTGAAGCATATTTGGGAATAAGAGAGTGGTAGGAGGGTTATTGTGTCTAGAAAAGTTACTCCTGGTGAGATAATGAAAAAGATAAGAAATGGTGTTCGTTCAGAACAAACTTCGTTTGTAACAGCATCTGAGGTTAACAACGACATGAATTTGGAAGTTAATAATATTGATGATCGAGAATTACAAGAACACTTAAATACAATATCTGTAAATTTAAAGAGGTTGAATCAAAGAATTACTCCAAATATGCCAGTTGCTTTCCTTGAACCTCATTTAGTTTCGAGATTTAAGCTGATAGGTACACTTATTGTGCCAATTAGAAAATTTGGTGCGAGATTATTTACAAAATGGTATGCTGATGTTTTTTCGAGTCAACAAAAACATTTGAATTATGATATGTGGTATGGAATTAATGCAACACTTGAGGTAGTTAATACTCAGCAAAAGCTAATTGCTAGTTTGTGTGAAGAAAAAAATAAGCAGCAGATAGATATTACAGAACTTCACAATCAATTGAAGCAATTAAGTATAGAAAGTGTAGAACTTGGTAATCGATTAAAACAATTAAATGCAGAAAATATAGAATTTCACAATTATTTGAGACAAGTAAAAGTGGAAAGTACAGAGTTAAAAGAGGATTTGGGGAAATCAAAAATAGAAATTGATAGTCTTAAAGTGGAACTTGAGCAATTTGGAAATGAAGTTAAAAAGATGAATTATCTTGATTTTGATTATTCTAAATTTGCTGCTAAATATAGTGCTGAACCTAATATAGTTAAATCAATTTATACACAATATATTAATTACTTCGATAAAGGAAGTCGCGTTTTAGATATAGGATGTGGTAAAGGGTATTTTTTAGAACTGCTTAATGAGCATGGAATTGATGGTATAGGGCTAGATAGTGACCACGAGCTAATAGAAATTTGTAAATCTAAAGGATTAACTGCATACACCTATGATGTTATAAGTTACTTGGAGCAGGCTAAGGATAATAGTATTGATGGTATTTTTATGGGTCATGTAATCGAGCATTTAACTAATAACACAAAAATTTATTTCCTTAAATTGTGTATGACAAAGCTAAAACCTAAAGGAATATTAGTAATTGAAACACCTAATACATCATCGTCTTATGTTATGCATAATCTCTATTATTTAGATCCTACCCACGAAAAACCTCTGTTGCCTGAAGGATTAAAACATCTTGCAACAATAACAGGATTTGATGTAGTCAATTCATATCTTAGTGGGCCAATAGATGATGCTATTACTTCTCCGAGAGAGTATTATAATTACTCATTAATAGTGCAAAAGAATGAATAACTAAAGGAGTACAAAATGAAAATAGCAGTCATAATACCATGGTTTTCAGATAGTATCTCAGGTGGTGCAGAACGATTTGCAGGTGGAATTGCTCGTAGCTTACAAGAAGAAGGATGTGAAGTGGAGATCCTTACCACATGTGGTAAGGATTCTTTCTGGTCTTGGGATACGGACTTTTATAAAGAAGGTGTAAGTGAAGTTAATGGTCATATTGTTAGAAGATTTTCTTTAAGAAAAAGAAATAAAGAGTTATATGATGAGTTAATGGGAAAAGTGATTCATAAAAAACAATTGTCTTATGTAGAAGAAATGCAATTATTACTTGAAACAGTTAATAGTGAATCATTGAATAAATTTATTCTTGATAATTCGGAAGATTACATCTACCTCTTCATTCCTTATTTATATGGTACGACATATTGGGGAAGTAAGCTAGCCCCTGAACGATCCTTTATCATACCATGTATGCATGACGAAGATATGGCTTACTTTAAGAATATTGGTGATATGTTAGAAAGAGCAGCAGGTGTAATGTTTAATACTATTGAGGAACAGATATTCACTACACAACTACATAACATTCCGATAGAGGACACAGTAGTTTCAGGTGGAGGAGTAGAGGTTAATTATGTTCCTGCTCCGACTAATTTCAGAAAAACACACAATATAAATGATGATTATTTTGTGTATGTAGGAAGACAAGTTTCTGGTAAAAACGTGCCACAATTAATAGAGTTCTTTAATAGATACATTGAAAAAAATAAAAAGGGTACTAAGCTGGTCTTTGTCGGTCAAGGAGAAGATCAAATTATTGAAATGATGAAATCCTCTCCCAATATTATTCATATAGGTGAAACGAGTGACGAAGAGAAGTATGATGCAATTGCTGGAGCATTAGCACTAATACAACCTTCATTGATGGAAAGCTTTTCGATTGTAATTATGGAAAGTTGGTTGTGTGACACTCCCGTAATAGTTCATGAATTATGTGCTGTTACAAAAGGTCATTGTGACCGTAGTGAAGGCGGATTATATTACAATGATTATGAAAGTTTTGAAGATACTATTAATCAATACATAAGTTCCTCATCAGAAAATTTATATGAGATGGGTAAAAGAGGCCATGAGTATGTTGATAAATATTACACATGGAAGAAAACTGCGGAGAGAATTTTAGGGTTTCTGGAGACAAAAGGATTTAGAAAGGAGGAACTTGTGAAATGAAAATTTTAATAGACGTTCAAACGTTATACACTCATGAGAAAAATAGAGGAATCGGAATCTATACGTATAATTGGTTGAAAAATCTCATTCAACATGATACTTCCCAAAGATTCTATCTAATGAGAAGAAAAGAGAGTTCATGGCAGTTCACATTTATATCTAAACATATTAATTTTGATGCGAGAATAAATCAAGATCAATTTTGGGAAGAGATGAGTCTTGAGCAATTTATTGATGATAACAAAATTGATGTTGTTCATTTTACTAGTCCTTTAATGTTTGATATTGAAGTGCCAAATATTAAGAATGATCGTGTGAAAATTTCTTGTTTGGTTTATGATCTCATCCCAATAATGATGAAAGAGGCATACTTTGATAAGTGGCCTGTCGATATTCAAAAATTATATCAAGCAAGATGTACAATGTTAAAAAAAGCAGATATATTATTAACGATATCTGAAGCATCAAAGCGTGATTTAGTGAGTAATTTAGATATTGATTCGCAGAAAATAAAAGTGATATACGCTTCTACTGATGAATACCTCTACACTAACTCTCGTACAGGTAATGAAGAGGATATTATTCAACAAGAATTAGGAATAAAGAAACCCTTCATATATTCATTAACTGGGTATGACCCAAGGAAGAATAACAAGGGACTAATTGAAGCTTTTGCTAATGTATCTTCCACAAATAAAGAAGTTAAATTAGTTATTAGCGGCATTAAAAACGATAATGAAAAGCAAGAGTTTTATGATTTTGCAAAAAAGAACGGGATTTCTACAGATCAGATTGTTTTTTTAGGCTTTGTTAGCAATGACTGTCTATTGGCCTTATATAAAGAATGTAGTATGTTCGTATTCCCTTCATTATATGAGGGATTTGGCTTGCCGGTTTTAGAAGCTATGAGGGTTGGAACACCGGTCATCACCACTAAATGTTCTTCATTAATAGAGGTTGCAGAAGAGGCGGCTATATTAGTTGATCCATTTGATAATATAGAGCTTGCAAATTCAATGAAACTATTGCTCTCTAATAATGATATAGCACGAAAATATAGTGAATTAGGGTTAGAACAGTCTAAGAAATTTGAATGGGATAAAATCAGTTTATCTAGCCTAGATGAGTTTAAAACTATTTGTGGTGTAAATTGTGTTACAGAGCAACTCAATAAACCTTTACTAGCTTTTTTTAGTCCGTTAAATCCACAAGCTTCAGGCATATCAGATTATAGCGAAGAATTGCTTATGTATCTCGATAAGTATTTTGAGATCAAAATCTTTACTAATGGACTTATACCTTCAAATGAATATATTACCACCTCTAAATTTGAAATTTTTGATATTAAAACAGACAGTAATAGATTAGAGTTTATTGGAAACAGGCTGTATCATATAGGTAATAATGAAATACATGATTGGATCTATAGTACTTTAAAACAATATCCTGGGGTTGTATTACTACATGACTTAAATCTGTATGGATTTTTCGTATATACAACTTTTATGAGAGGGCAAAAGAAACAATTTTGTAATGAGCTTAATTATAACTATGGAGTAGTTGGACAGGAAGCTGCTAAGCAATTAATTGTAAATGGTACTTATCCCGATAGCCAACAATTCCCTCTATATAATAAAGTAATTGATTTAAGTACAAGTGTAATTGTTCATAGTCAATATATAAAAGAAAAATTAGAGCTAAATACAAGCTATATGGGCGATATCCAAGTGATTCCGCAAGGAATTATATTCGATGAAGGAACGAGACCACTTAACAAAGTTGAATTTAAAAAGAAATACAAGCTAGATAATGATAAACTAACAATAGGTGTATTTGGTAATGTAATCGCGAATAAGCGTATAGATATCGTAATTACAAGTTTCTCTCGATTATTACGTACTAACAGTAATGTTGAATTAATAATTGTTGGTCATGCAGAGAAAGAAATAAAGTCATCTCTTGTTAGTTTGTCAAAGAAACTAAATGCTAATCATTCAATTAAATTTATAGACTCACCAGATATTGAATTGTTTAAGCAATATATTAAGGTCTGCGATATGTGTATTAATTTAAGATGGCCTACTATGGGGGAAACTTCTGCAACATTGACCAGAGCTTTAGGGTATGGCGTTCCATGTATTGTGTCAAATGTAGGAGCATATAAAGAATACCCTGATGATATTGTATGGAAAGTCGATGTAGATAATACGGAAGAGGATTTATTGTTAGCTTATTTGTTAGAGTTGGTTAATAATGAATTGATACGCAAAGAAATGGCTTTCATAGCCGAAGAATATTCGAAAAGTGTTCATGATTTTAAGTATGTATCAAAACAAATTAGAGAAGTATATTAATATTAATTATATTTTCCGGAAAATCGTAATGTTCAGATATATAGTTACATTTATACTATTTTGCTGAATATTGCTATTTTTTGGAGTCATCTTATTAGTTGGTAGTTTGTTCTCAGTATGTATTATTAATGAGCCTTTTTGTTTAGTGTTAATTATTTATTTTTTAGTTAATGTCGGTTATTCATTATTTACATTTGGTCATACGATTCATTTGATCTGGACAATCCCTCTTGATATATATGGCTATTGAGATACTTATTTCAATTGCTTCATTACTAAATCCAGCTATTTCATTCATTGCATTTATTTTATTTCTCAATGAACTGTATAGCCATCGTAAAGAGATACTACAATTAAAAATTTCTAAAAGAATAATCATCATGGGTGCAACCCTTACGATAAATCTAATCCCATACCTTTTCTATTGGATTTATTTTAGAGAGTTTAATTTAATAACTTCGAAGGGCTATAGTTCATTAGAGCTGATTTCCTTAAATAAGATTAGTAGCTTATTTTTAGATCCTAATTTTGGACTAATAATTTATGTTCCATTATTATTGATTACAATTATTTGGATGATTATAAAAAAAGACTTATTATCTGTTTTCGTAACAGTCCTATTGTTAACATTGGCTGCTATATGTTCTACTCAGTTGAACTGGAATTCAGGAATGATGTATATTAATAGATATTCAGTTTGGTTTATTCCTTTAATGTTAATCCCTACTTTGAAGTTGGTTTCAGATATTAGTAGAAAGAAATTTATATGTTTTTTATCATTCTTTTTGCTAACCACTGGTGTTGTAACTACTTATTGTATAGTTGAGTATGACATGGAGAAATCTACTAAGTTTAGTCCTGTTGCAAAATTAATTATAAACACAGTTCCAGGGGTATATAATCCGTACCATGAGATTTTTATTGAAAGATCTAAAGGAACAGAATTTTCCCATGGGACCAGCTTAGAAGAACTCCCTATTACAGTTACAAATGAAAATGGTATTCGTAAACAACTGCTATACAATGAAATTAATGATTCGATAAATTATAGTCCTTCATTTAATATGAAAAATTTGTTTGGTAAACTATATTATAGTGAAAATATGAAAGATAGTGAAGATATATTTAATCAAGATAATGAAGTGATGATGTCAGACGATTGGTATGGACTTGAAGGGCAAAATAGCGAAAATGGTAACTATCGATGGATTGGTAAAAGTGCAGGTCTGATATTCAATTCTGCTTCTGGTGAAGAGTCATCTATTAAGATGACTCTTGCGAGTTTTAATAAAGATCGTATAGCTGTAATAACATTTAATGGTGAAACAATTTACGAAGGTATAATTCCTACTAGTGGACAAGAAGTTGAAATGCCAGTTAAGTTATTGCAAGGTCAAAACTTTATCATGATCACATCTACAGAGGAACCTGATGCCCCGAAAGATGTGTTAAGTGATAATAAAGAACTAAGGAAATTATCGTTTTCAATTAGTAATATTCTAATTAATGAAAGCAGTAATTTGATTAGTGAAGATAATACTTTGAGTTTAAAAGCAGATGATGATATTTTTGAACAAGATATTAACGTTGCTTTTAGCAAGGATTGGTATGGTCTAGAGGTAGATGGATCTAATAGATTTAGATGGATCGGAAAAACTGCTAGTTTGTTATTTAACTCTGATTCTAGTAAGGATACAAAATTAAAAATGACGATTGCTAGCTTTAATAAAGATCGGGAAGTTATTATGACACTAAACGGAATCGAAATTTATAAAGGTACAATATCTACGGCCAGACTAGAAATTGAAATGCCAATTGGGTTAGTACCGGGTGAAAATCTTCTCGTGATTACTTCCGTAGAGGACCCTGATGCCCCGAACGATGTATTAAGCGATAATAATGATCCAAGAAAATTATCATTTTTAATTACCGAAGTACTAATTAACGATTTGGAAAATGGGTTGTTTTAATGAATTTTTGAGTATGATATGAATATTATTCGGTGCTGCAGGACAAATATTGATGAAGTTAGGGACAATGAAAGCTAGTGTGGAAAACTTAGTGATTGTCCAATCATTGATCGTATATTTTTCGAATTTCTAGGTAGTAAGTGGTTTGCTTTTCTATGCTATTTTCTGCGATAGTATGGATGTTTGGAACATCTAAATTAGAACTATCATATGCTTATCCATTAGTTTCGGTAAGTTATGTTTTAGTACTTACTTGAGGTACTCAGTAATGCAGAAGTAAATTAAGCAATCTATCAATTGGAGGGCACCCAAATGAAAGGAATAATCCTAGCCGGAGGGACAGGCTCACGCCTCTACCCACTAACCAAAGTAACCAACAAACACTTACTACCCGTTGGCAAGTACCCGATGATCTTTCATTCCATCGCTAAGCTACAAGAAGCTGGACTTGAAGATATTCTTATCGTTACAGGTAAGGAGCATATGGGGGATGTCGTGAGTCTACTTGGCAGTGGACGGGATTTCGGGATGTCCTTCACCTATAAAGTTCAAGACGAAGCAGGCGGCATTGCACAAGCGCTTGGTATGGCTGAGCATTTTGTAGGCGATGATCGAATGGTTGTTTTATTGGGAGACAATGTTTATGAAGATAGTATTGCTGATTATGTTGTTGACTACGCAAAGCAGGCGAGCGGAGCGAAGCTACTTATTCAACAGGTTGAAGATCCTGAGCGCTATGGAGTAGCTGAGCTAAGTGGTGATCGTATTATTTCAATCGAGGAAAAGCCCAAGCTGCCTCAATCGAATTATGCTGTAACAGGCATCTATATGTTCGATAGCCGTGTGTTCGATATTATTCGTACATTGAAGCCCTCACAGCGTGGCGAGCTTGAAATTACTGATGTTAATAATGCCTACATTGCTACGAATGAGTTAAGCTATACTATTCTTGATGGTTGGTGGACGGACGCAGGTACTCATGCTTCTTATAGTAAAGCGAATGAGCTTGCACAATCCATACAATACGGCGAGCAATTCGGCAAGCTTAAGCTATAGAAAGTAGGATAGAACAATGAAGGTATTAACAACAAAACTACTTGGAATAAAACTTATTGAACCAGTTATACATGGCGACAATCGTGGCTTCTTTATGGAAAGCTATAATCAGGAAACATTCAACAAACATGGTATCCATACTGTTTTCGTACAGGACAATCATTCCCTATCCGCTGAAGCAGGGGTATTAAGAGGATTGCACTATCAGCTTAATCCAGCTGCACAGACGAAGTTGATTCGTGTCATTTCCGGGGAAATTATTGATGTTGTTGTCGATATTCGTAGAAACTCTCCTACTTTTGGTCAGTGGGAGGGTTTTGTACTTTCAGCTAGTAACAAACGCCAACTCTTTATTCCACAAGGCTTCGCACATGGCTTCTGTACACTCGTACCGAACTGTGAAGTTCAATATAAGGTTGATAGCTATTACTCGCCAGAACATGATCGAGGCATCGCATGGGATGATCCTACACTTGCTATTGACTGGCCAACGTCAACTCCAATTCTCTCCGAAAAGGATCGTAATCATCCTTTACTAGCAGAAGCGGAAATGAACTTTGAATATGAAGGGTAAGGGAATGGATATGAAATTACTTGTTACTGGCGGTGCAGGCTTTATAGGCAGCAATTTTGTTCTCTATATGCTGGAGAAATATCCGCAATACGAAATTATTAATGTAGATGCACTCACTTACGCTGGCAATATGGAAAATTTGCGCTCGATTGAAGGCAATAGTAACTATACTTTTATTAAAGCTGATATCGCTGAGCGCTCGCAACTAGAGCCTTTGTTTGTGGTAGGTATTGATGCCGTAATTAACTTTGCTGCGGAATCACATGTTGATCGCAGTATTTTGAATCCGGGCATATTTGTACGTACCAATGTTGTTGGTACACAGACATTGCTTGAGCTAACAAAGCAATATGACGTTACCAAATACGTTCAAGTGTCTACGGATGAAGTATATGGAACGCTAGGTGAGACAGGTTTGTTTACGGAAGAAACGCCATTAGCACCTAATAGTCCATACTCTGCAAGTAAAGCGGGTGCGGATTTACTTGTACGTGCCTATCACGAGACTTTCGGTCTTGATGTGAATATTACACGTTGTTCCAATAATTATGGTCCATACCAATTTCCAGAGAAGTTAATCCCGTTAATTATTCATAATGCGTTGAATGATAAGCAACTTCCGGTATATGGTGATGGCTTAAATGTTAGAGATTGGCTATATGTGGAGGATCATTGCAGTGCGATTGATCTTGTTCTGCATAAAGGTGTCAGTGGTGAAGTTTATAATGTAGGTGGACGGAACGAGCGTAATAATTTACAGGTTATTCGTACGATACTAGAGGAACTAGGTAAGCCTGAATCCCTTATTACTTATGTAACGGATCGTCTTGGACATGATCGTCGTTATGCGATTGATGCGGATAAAATTCGTAGAGAGCTTGGCTGGGAGCCGAAATTCAACTATGAGACAGGTATTCGTGAAACGGTTCGTTGGTATTTGGATCATTCAGAATGGACTGAGCAAGTAGTAAGTGGTGCTTACCAAAGCTATTACGATGAGCAGTATGAAGAACGGTTAGAGGTCAAAGATGATGAGTGAAAAGCTAACCATTGTTGTAACGGGCGCGAATGGACAGCTTGGCCGTGAGTTAGTATTATTTGAACATACAGCCTTCAACATTATTGGTCTAAGTCGCAATGAGCTCGATATTACCGATCTAGCAGCTTGCCGTCAAGCGATGAGTGAATATAAGCCGTTTGCGGTTATTCATTGTGCTGCCTATACAGCTGTAGATAAAGCCGAGTCCGAACAGGATGAGGCTTTTCGTGTGAATAGAGATGGTACGAGTAATATTGCACTGGCGTCGCATGAAATAGGGGCTAAGCTCATTTATATAAGTACGGACTATGTTTTTGATGGGAAGGGTAGTACGTCATATGTTGAGTCGGATGCTGTAAGTCCGACAACAGTCTACGGCAGCTCTAAGCTTGCAGGTGAACAAGCGGTTCAAGCCATTCATCCCCATTCTTTCATCGTTCGAACGTCATGGGTGTATGGTCAATATGGCAATAACTTTGTGAAAACGATGCTGTCTCTAGCCCAGCAGCGCAAAGTATTAAAGGTAGTTGCAGATCAGATTGGCTCGCCGACCTATACTTTTGATCTCGCTCAATTTTTATTGCAGCTTGTTGAGACTGAACGTTACGGTATATATCATGCATCTAATGCTGGCATATGCTCATGGTATGATTTTGCTACAGCAATATTTGCAGAAAGTGGCACTGATGTTCAAGTTGAAGCTTGTACGACAGCGGAGTTTCCAAGACCAGCGCTACGACCTGCCTACTCGGTTATGGAGCATCGCAATATGGCGTTGAACGGTTTTGAGCCGATGAGACATTGGCAAGATGCTTTACGTGATTTTTTGAGTAAATAAGATTGAATGTAAAAGTCTATTTTTTGAACTTACCATTACAATAAAGATTCAAAAAGCGGGCTTTCAGAATCGAGAAGATGGAGCGTTACTTGAGAAAGGCGGAAGCGCAAATGTACGTTATTGGTACACGCGATCCTACAATGTTTCTGCAAGAAACATACATCGGAAGCTTATGCTATACTTTCCAAGTTCGCTTTATATTCGATGTCGAATAAGCTACGTTAGCATACCCATCGTTATCAAAGTCCGCTTTTTGAATTACCTATAGAAAGGATGATTGAAATGGCTACAGTTAGCGTCTGCATAGTTACCTACAATAGCGCGGAGGATATATCTTCGTGTCTTGATGCCGTTATGCTGCAATCGCAGCCTATTCAATCTATCATCGTAGTCGATAACGCTTCCTCTGATCATTCCGTAACGCTTGTGCAGCAACGGATGAACGAAGGAACACCAATAGTATTATATGAAAATACAATTAACAATGGGTTCGCTGGTGGACAAAATCAAGCGATTGCCGCAACGAGCTCGGATTATGTACTAGTATTAAATCCAGACGTTGTACTAGATTCCGATTATATTGTTCATTTGGTCAATAGATTAGAGGATGATCCGCATGCTGGAAGCGCGACAGGGCTATTAATGCTCAAGTCTGATCCTTCTATTGTTGACAGCACTGGTCTGCAGATGGGGTCGAGTCGTCATGCGATAGACCGTGGTGCAGGTCAGCCTGTAGACAAGTGGCTTGAGCCAGGGAAAGTGTTCGGAGTCTCTGGAGCAGCTGCTCTATATTCAAGACGAATGATTGACGACATCAAGCTAGAAGGCGAGTTTTTTGACGAACAGTTTTTCGCTTACAAGGAAGATGTGGATGTGGCTTGGCGAGCTAGATTGCTAGGCTGGTCCTCTTATTATGTTCCTGCGGCGACAGCGGTTCATGCCCGTGGCTGGCAGAAAGAGGGACGTCGCTTTATTTCGTTATTTGTGCGGCAGCATTCCTATGTCAATCAGCTATTTATGATAATGAAAAATGAACAACATGGTTGGCATTTAGTTAAAGTAATGCCCAATATCGTCGTGCGTGAGCTTTCCAAGCTACTTTATATTTTACTGCGAGAGCGAGAATTGCTTAGTAGCTGGAAACTAGTAGCTAAGGCCTATCCTAGTATGATGAACAAGCGCAAACTATTATTAAGTAAAATTAATGAAAGGAAGCAGAATTGGTAGAAATATGGTATTCATATCTTTGTCACCTATGCTAGAATGTAGTTAAAGATCAAGTTCGAAAATTGGACTTATAGATCGAAAATAGTAGAATTCAGGTGATTTATAGCTATGATACGACAAAATCAACGGTTTCTTACGCAATTATATATTTTAGCAGATTTGTTATGTTCACTAGTGGTATTTTTACTAGCATATTGGCTGCGGTTTAAGTCGGGTTTATTTGAATATACTCATGTACTGCCGTTCACTACTTATTTGATATGGGGAACGGTCTATTCCTTTGCGACTGTTGTGACGGGCTTCTATCTACAATTCTATTCTCCAAAGCGGCGTAAAAATTATTCCTATGATCTTCTGAAAATATTACAAATTCATACGATTAGTTTACTCGGTTTACTCGGTTTGCTTTACTTTGCAAAGGAAGCGAATATTTCGCGAGAATTCATCGTTATTTTCTATAGTCTCAATGTACTCTGCTCGGTTATTTATCGTTATATCGTTAAAAAGGTACTGTTCTCGCTTCGTCGAAAAGGGTTTAATAAACGTTTCGTTCTTATTCTTGGTGCTGGTAAGGTTGGGCGCCGATTCTATCGAAACCTGCAAAATCACCCTGAGATTGGGTATGAGGCGATTGGATTTCTTGATGATTTTCATAGGCAGCATGAAGGAGAATCACGCAATATTAAGCCTATTCTCGGTAGGCTCGATGACTTAGAGCGAATGCTTAAGAAGCATCCAGTAGATGAAGTGATTATTGCTCTGCCACTTGATGCCCATCTTAAGCTGCCAAAGGTTATTGAAGTATGTGAACAGGCTGGAGTTAAGACGCTTATTATTCCAGACTACTTTGACTTGCTTCCAGCGCGTCCTTTTTTTGATAATTTTGCAGGTATTCCTTTAATTAACGTACGTGATGTTCCGCTAGATGAACTGAGCAATCGCGTGCTGAAACGGGCTTTTGATATCGTCTTTTCGATTGTCGCTATTATTGTATCGTCCCCAGTTATGTTACTTGCTGTCATCGGAATTAAGCTGACTGCTCCAGGTCCAATTATTTTTAAGCAGGAGCGTATGGGACTTGATCGCAAGACGTTCCATATGTACAAGTTCCGCTCGATGCGCATCTCTACCGAAAAGGTATCGGATACGCAGTGGACTGTTGAAAATGATCCGCGTCGTACCAAATTCGGTGCCTTCCTTCGCCGCATGAATATTGATGAGCTACCTCAGTTTTTCAATGTACTGCTCGGGCATATGAGCGTTGTTGGTCCACGGCCAGAGCGTCCTTACTTCGTCAATCAGTTTCGTGAAGATGTCCCGAAATATATGATTAAGCATCAGGTTCGTCCTGGAATTACAGGCTGGGCGCAAACAAATGGCTTACGTGGTGATACTTCGATTGAGGATCGGATTACGCACGATATTTACTACATTGAGAACTGGTCGTTTTTCTTTGATGTAAAGATTATTGCCATGACAGCATTCAAAGGGAAGGTTAATCGCAATGCATACTAATGATTATGGACAATCTGCTATGGAACAACATGATATCGGACAATCTGCTAATGTATCGGTCATTATACCGACCTTGAATGCTGGAGATTCATTCGGCATGCTGTTAAAGCTCCTTAAGCAACAAACGGTTCAGCCCTACGAGCTTATTATTATCGATTCCTGCTCTAATGATGCAACGGCTATGTTAGCTGAAGCTGCAGGAGCGAAGGTGCTAACGGTGCAGCGTGCTGAATTTGACCATGGTGGTACTCGTAATATTGCTGCGGAAGCTGCTTCGGGCAATATTTTATTATTTATGACGCAAGATGTTATTCCAGTGAATGGTCGGATGATTGAGCAGCTTATTCAGCCGTTACTAGGTGAAAGTGCCTATGATGGGGTAGCATATACCTACGCTAGGCAGATTTCAGAGGCTAATGGTAATATATTAGAGCAGCTAGCTAGGAGGAACAATTACCCACCTGAATCGGCTGTTCAATGCTACGATGATATTGAACGACTTGGAATTAAGACGTTTTTCTGCTCGAACGCATGCTCAGCCATTCGCCGCGATGTGTTTCAGCAGATGGGTGGCTTTCAATCTCCAGTTATATTTAATGAAGATATGTTCATGGCAGCACGCTGTGTTCTAAGTGGAATGAAGGTCGCTTATTGCGCGGATGCACAGGTATATCATACTCATAATTATACAGTTAAGCAGCAATTGAAGCGTTTCTTCGATAACGGTGTATCGATGCGCTGTAATGCGTGGATACTACCCTATGCATCAACATCGAAAGCTGGCTCAAAGCTTGTTAGAGAGCAATTGAAAGGGCTACGAGATGCAAGGAAATTGCGGTTTATTCCGCAGCTTATCGCTGAATCAGCGGCAAAGTTGATTGGCTATAAGCTGGGCATGAACTACCACCGATTACCTAATAAGTTTTGTCGTCGTATAAGTATGCATCGTTTAATTTGGGATCAAATTGAGCAGGGAAATTTGCATGTAACCTCTCCTGTTACTATAGGAGAACATGCTAAATCGAAGTCGAGTTAAAGATATATTAAATAGTGCAGCAATAGACCGTAGCTTGTTCAAATTGAACAGGATACGGTCTATTTGCTATTTTCGTATAACCAATATAATTGAAAAATATTCATATAAAAGATAATAAGAAAAGATGAAAAATCAGATTATCTACCCATAATTGTAATTTATTATGAAAATAGTTCCAAATGCCCTGTTATTTAAATGGTAATAACTATAACATATAACGGTATGTGCAAGTTATGGATATTATTTTAGAGTGAAAATTTAGGAGGATATTATGAAATTTTTAAAACTTAGTTTCAGCTTATTATTATGTTTGACATTGTTTGCAAGTCCTGTATTTGCTACGGAAGAACAGCCTTATCTGGAGTGGATTGAGGGTGGAACGACTGTTCAAGTAGGAGACCTATCTTCACTTAATGTGGATGAATCACTTCTATATCTCGATAAAGCGGATACGGAAGCACTTCAACAATATTTCGGAAACAATTTATACGGCACTGAACTAGGAAGTGTTTTTCCTGCTAGCGAAGAGGAAAGCTGGTATGTACTATTTGAATATGAAGAAGTCGGATATATATCGGACAAAGAAAAAAGTAAAATCGATGCGAAAAAGCTTTTGAAAAGCTACAAACAAGGTACTGAAGATAGCAATGAGGGCCGCCCTGAAGAAGAACATTTGCATGTAATAGATTGGCATACTAAGCCTTATTATAATGATGCTGACAACACGCTAATATGGGCATTGCTAGCTGAAGATTTTTACGGGAATTCAATTATTAACTATAACGTAAGAATTTTGACTAGAGAAGGATATGTATCTGTACTACTCATTACAGATATGTCGACATTAGATCAAGATATTAATACGCTAGAAACATTAATTTTACCAAATTATACGTTGAATGATGGTTCACGCTATGAGGATCATGATCCTTCGACAGACAAAATTTCTGAGCTAGGATTAACTGGACTAATTCTTGGCGGTGCTGGTTTAGTTGCTGCGAAGAAGGCAGGACTTCTAATTACAGCAGGAATATTACTGAAGAAGTTTTGGTTTGTGCTATTTGCAATTCCAGTAGCAATTTGGAACTGGATCAGAAGACGTAAAGCAACAGCAAATGATTCATCTGCAAACGAGCAAGATTCGGTAGATAATACTACAGATCACAATTCGAGATAGCTCTTGAGCTATGAATAGAAAGTGGTGCGTCCAATGACGCACCGCTTTTTTTTGCGTGATAGAAAGTTATTAAATAGTATAGAAAATTTATAAATTAGATACAAAGCGAACTAATAATATAAGTGACTAGATTATACTTATTTTGTTAAAATTGATGTAATATAGAAAGTGGATGGTAAAGTGCTAGCGATGTGCTGAACGAATATCGTATAGAAAAGTGGTGCTAAATGACTCAATATATTGTGTTACTTCGAGGTATTAATGTAGGTGGGAAAAACAAACTTAAAATGGCGGATTTGAGAGATGCGCTAAGTGGCCTTGGCTTTGAAAAGGTCCAAACGTATATTCAAAGTGGAAATATATTATTGGAATCTGCTGAAGATGAGGCGACATTACGTCAAATGATTGAAGTTTTGATTGAGAAGGAATTTTCGCTCTCGATCAAAATGGTAATAAGAACGTCCGAAGAATTGAAGGAAATGGCAGGAAATTGTCCTTTTTCTGAGGAGCAAATAGCAGAGGTAACTGCTAATTCGGAATCGGAGAGTCTATATGTTGCGATGCTGGCGGAGGAGCCCCATATCGAGAGAATCGAAAAGCTGAAATCTCTAGATCTTGGTAAGGATCAATATCGTATTGTGGGAAGAGATGTATTTCTTCTTTTTGATCAGAGCATTCGAAATTCAAAGCTAGCTACTCAAGTGGAAAAATTGGGTGAGCCGATTACAACTCGTAACTGGAAAACGATCAATAAGCTTATCGAATTGTGTGATTAATCTATTATAGATAGGGAGAGAAAGCAATGAGAAGGCTGTTCACTGTTGAATTCATCTATATTATCGTTGCGGCTAGTGTCGCGATATGGCTGCTCTTTACGGGTACATTTATCGGAGTTGCTGACAATGGAGATTTCCTGCGCATTATGGGAACGGCGGGATTGAACTATTATGATGCTTTAGAATCCTATGAGGATCGTTTTTTCTCATATGCGCATGCTAACTTTGCTTATGACACCTTTTTTCGGGGATTCTACCCATCTACACAAATTGTTCTTGTCGTTATGGCGCGCTATATTAGTCTAATATTCAATGGCTCTGCATTCGATATTCGCTTTCTTGGTGCAATCTATGTTGTGCTGCTATTAACTGCGGGTTTTTTACTTATTAAGTACAATAAAGGGAAATCACTAATAACAGCTAGTGTGCTAGCTATATTAATGCTGCTCATCTTCACTGATATCGGATATTTAGCATATTTTAATTCCTTATATGGCGAACCCGTATCTTTCGTATTTCTATTGCTGACGTTTGCTTTAGGGTTGCTTTTGACGAAACAGGTGAAACTATCGAAGCGAATGCTTGTGCTCTTTTTTATTGCTATTTTATTTCTAGTTTGCTCAAAAACTCAAAATGCACCAATAGGCATTGCCTTTGCGCTCCTTGGACTTCGCTATGCTTGGATGAAAACTGATGATATACGTTGGCGTAAGCTTGCTTTAATATTATCTGCGGCGACTTTTTTAATTTCCATTGTTATGTATGTAGCTGCACCGAAAGATTTCAAGAATATTAATATGTATCAAACGGTGTTCTTTGGTATTTTGAATGGTTCACCTAATATCGAAGGGGATCTGCAAGCATTAGGGCTACCAAGTAGATTGTCCGTGCTGGCAGGCACGAATTACTTTCAGACAGATACAGCCATTAAGCAGGATGACCCGACACTGACAGCAGATTTTTATGATCGGATATCGCATGCTGATGTACTGCTATTCTATATGAAGCATCCAGCTCGATTGCTAAGCAAAATGGAGTATGCTGCAGAGAATGGAATGAATATCCGGGCTTATTACTTAGGCAATTATGAGAAATCAGAAGGTAAGCCAGCTGGCTCAATATCATTTGATTATAGTATATGGAGTGAGTTCAAAAGGCATTATATTCCCAATACGATGTGGTTTATTACGCTATTCTTTATCTTATATTACGGGGTGGCGGTCTACGAATGGCTGCGGTGTAATCATATACGTGCTCGGATTAGAGTGGAGATATTTATACTACTTGGTCTGATAGCGATTTTCAGCTTTCTTATCCCAATTATCGGTGATGGGCAAGCTGATCTCAGTAAGCATCTGTTTTTATTCAATGTAGCTTTCGATATGATGCTGGCATCAGCAGTTGTTTGGCTTGTACATCGGTTTTGTTCAATACGTCTACGTAGGAGGAACGATTACAGCTACTAGCTACAATAAAAGCCCTCATTTAGAATTCAATGGGGGCGTGTTATGTGTGTGGTAGGTTAGACAGAAAATAAGAAAATAAGTAAATCAGTGGACAGAAACATGGAGTATTGATCACAAGACTGAGGAGAATGAAATATCGACATGGATAGTAGGGGAAGGTGATGAAAAGAGTGGTTGAGGAAAGTGAGGAGGTTACATAGCTAACGCTTCATTGGTTATTTTCTCAATATCAACATGACATTTAGAGCCTTCACTGACGAGATCAGGTAGTATGTTCTGTAGAAAGTATTGAACACAATGTAGTTTAATCTGCTTTATTTTAATTAATGCGCTACTATACATGACGATAAATTCTTTTTCTGTATTGCCTCGCTGTAGCTCTGTGAAGGCTTCGTAGATCTGATCAAGCTTATCGGCAACCTCTAAAATTAGTCCTTCTACCGAATCATCTTTACCTTCGCGCAATTGTCTACGGAATATAGGCTTAAAATCCTCAGGAATATGCTCATCAATGAAATGCTCGACCATTCCTTCTTCAACCTTTTGCAGCATAGCACGTAGTTCTAATGAATAGTGCTTAACGGGTGTTTTAATATCACCGATAAATATTTCTCCGTAATCATGACTACTCGTAATTTCGTATAGCTTCTTCCAATCTACTGTAACTCCATTGCTTTCTTCGATATCAGCCAATGTTTTGGCATATTGTACAACCTTCCAGGAATGAGCGGATACGCTATGCTCCTCAAATTTGAATTTACCTGGACAACGAATAATACGTTCTAGATCATTGAGTGATTGAAAATACGTATGAATACCCATATGCTGAGTCCCTTTCTATACTGCTTGTTATAAATGATGCTCTACAGACAGTATAGATCTCGATTGTTATTGGATGATTAACTTTAAATTAAAGTTTCTGGGGAATGTTAAGTAGATATTAAGTTGAAGTGATTAATTACATTAATAACTAAATGAATTACAGGCGAAGTTCCATCGACAAATATACAATGTAAACGTTATACTAGATATATGCAGTAATCATGTCAAGCTACATTGATTTCACTCACCAAGAGGGGGAAAACGGTATGTTTAACAAGATCTTAGTTGCCATTGATAGCTCTAATATGAGTAAGAAAGTGTTACAAACTGCACAACAATTTGCGAATGAACAGCATGCTACAGTCACGTTAATGCATGTAGGACGAGAGTTTATGCTTCCACAAGGTGTAGTAGTAACAGATATTGCAACTGTGAAGAAAGAAATGCGTCAAATCGGTATTGATATGCTCGAAGATGCCAAAAAGGATCTTGCTAAGCAAGGATTAGATGTAGAGACGTATTACACTGAAGGTAGTGCGCCACGTCTCATTGTAAGCTATGCGACGAAGGAACAATTTGATATCATTATCATTGGTAGTCGAGGGCTTGGGAATATTAAAGAAATGATGCTCGGTAGTGTTAGTCATAAAGTATCCAAATTAAGCACATGTCCCGTTCTGATTGTGAAATAGATGTTGAGCGACTGTAGGCAGACTAGAAGGTATTCTAGCTTGCCTACAGTTTTTTTGTTCGAGGGAGGAAGAAGAATGGAAAAGACAAAGCTTGGTGTATCAGTAGGCATGCTAGGTGCGACGATGTATTTTTTGGGCTTGGTTAGTGTTCTAGCGTTAGTTTTAGCAATGATCTCTTAGGTATCATTAACGGATTATTATCATGGGTTAGCTCGACGATAAGAGTAACGTGGCCACTGGGATTAGATAGTATTGCTCGTGGGATACTCAGTGCGCTAGAGAAATTTATATTGGTTATTCTTGGATTTAAGGCATTCACACACGGTGATATTAAAATTGCACCGATCGATAGAGTCATTGAAAAGAATATGTAGTAAGCAATCAAACCGAATATGAGGGTAAAGCTCTATTTGCCGCTCGATTGAAATGGAAAGAAGCTTCTGATTCCTTAAATGGACTTAGAAGCTTCTTGACGTTTACAGCGCTATTATAGGAGGGTCGAAGCTGCATGATATGCGATTAACATCGGAGCGATATGTAGTCGAAAGAAATCCAATGGTGATAATCCCTTTTTACGCTGTTCGCGAGTTAACACGATGACACTATTGAGCGTTGGAACGATAATGATAAATTGTCCTCCGAATCCCCGAGCGTAATAGTAATGAAGATCTGAGGCAGTAGATGCATCAGTTATATCGTTGGCCGGGATGTAGTCCGTCCACCAATGCCAACCGTAGCAGCCATGTTCAGGTGGGTTTACGGCAATGGCAGGCGCAATAGAAAGATCGATCAATTCCTCTGAAATAATGACTTCATTATTCCATACTCCACGTTGTAAATAGAGTAATCCAAACTTCAGCATATCGTTGGCACAAAGCTGTAAGCCATACCCACCTGTATGAATCCCTTGCGGGTCGCTTTTCCATTCATACTGCTTGATACCTAATGGACCGAACAGATGAAGATCGGCATATTGTGAAATGCTTTGTCCTGTTGATTGAACAAGTATGGCCGCTAGTAGCTGTGACACACCAGAATTGTACACCATAACAGATCCGGGCTCGTCCGACATAGGCTGCTGGAGCACGAAATCGATCCAATCGGCAGAGCGAGTCATTTTCGGAAACGAATTGATGCCTCCGAATTCCGTCCAATTCAAGCCTGCTGTTAGCGTTAATAAATGTTGTAAAGTAATGGTTTGTTTCCGTTTATCGTGTTCATCGTGCAGCTGTGGGAAGAATTGCGTAATGTGTGTTTCGGGTGATGGGGTTAAGCCTTGATCCATAGCTATGCAAATAAGTGCGGAAAGCACACTTTTCGTGCAGGAGTTAACTGGCATAAGCTTGGAGGAGGCTTCATCAAGTTTTTCATAATGGTATAGAATGTCTCCATCGTAATGAACAATACAACTGCTAATGTCATATGGCTTTATTTCTTGTGATAGTGTGGTGATATTCATATATTTAAATCTCCTAGTAATTTCGTATTGTAGATACTTCTATAATCATAGCAGAAAACGGTTTTTTATTATAATGTGACAGCACCCACGTAACTATGATAGTACGTGAGCGCTTCGGCAACGGGCTTTACTTTGTTCGTCCATATTGCTTAGCATAGGCTAGCACCCGATAATAAAGTGTATGGTCACTCAACGTTTTTAAGGGAGCAATTTGAGGACGTGTATTTATCTCGAGAATCCAAGGGTAACCTGTGTCATCTAATGCTACATCAAGTGCTAACTCTTTGAAATCATTATAATAACGATCAAAATGCTCACCCGTGCTAACACCAATGTTGTGTAATAGGATGTTGATATGTTCTGTAGTAGTCGCATCAAATCCTGCTCCTAGCATAGTTTCGTGAAAAAAAGCTAGCTTCCCACCTTGATGATAATTAGTAACTATTTTCCCGGATTGTCCAATTTTTACTGAAACAGCAGAACTCACCCAACTACCTCTATTTGTTTTTTGGACCATAATTCTGACATCGAAAGGATTTTTGTTGAGAGTAGTTAGATTGATTCCTTTCTGTAGTAAAAATGATTGCTTATTAGCAAATAAGAATAGATATTGAAATAAAAGTTCTGGTGTGGAAAAATGTAATTTAATTAGATTGTATTGAGTACGATAGCCATTTTCATCGATATCAATTCTAATAATCCGTGATCCTCCAGTCCCTTCGGTTGGTTTGAAATATACGGGAGAGTATAAGGATACCATTAAGTCTAGATTTGATTTGTTGAACAGCATAGTATGTGGAACATATTTACTTAATTCTCGATGCTCTAATAACCATTTTGTTTTAATCCATTTACTTTTAATTGTTCTACTTTTATATGTCATATTCTAATCCTCCCCCTCACTAATATTCATATGTATAGAGGAGAAGGCCTGTCACCATGTTTGTCCATGTTATATGTGCAATTACTATAAAGTTTATTCCAGAAAAATTATGATTGATAGTTACAGTGTTTACATTGACAATGATTTTACATTTCGCTATACTGTCTGTAATCTAATAGATTTTATACGTTGAAAGAGCGCAGTAGCAACCTTGTCCATGTTACAGAAAGCTAAGGGTGATGGAACTTAGCACATACAAGGCATGTGAATTACACTCTGGAGTATCTTGGGTAATGCCAAGCGGAGTAAGCGAACGATATTTCGCTTAGAGTGGCACGAATGATGCTTTATAGATTATTGTGCAATTTGGGTGGTAACACGGTTAATTCAATCGTCCCTATGTCTATCACAGACAAGGGGCGATTTTTTGTTTTTAAAATTCGCTTATAAAGCTAATGGCGATGAGTTTGCGGTAGTATGTTATGAATTGAATAATACGAGGGAGCTGTTAAAGATGAACATTATTGATGAATTAGAATGGCGCGAAGCGATTAACCAACAGACGGATGCAGAAGGCTTACGTGAATTAACGAAAACAAAGGCAGTATCGCTTTATTGTGGTGTAGACCCGACCGGCGATAGTATGCATATTGGTCATTTGATTCCATTTATGATGCTGAAAAGATTTCAATTAGCAGGGCATCGTCCAGTCATATTAATTGGTGGCGCAACAGGTACAATTGGTGATCCAAGTGGTCGTCAGGCAGAGCGTTCGTTACAAACATTAGAGGAAGTGCAAGCGAATGTGGAAGCATTAACTGCACAGATGAAAAAATTGTTTGTTACAGAGGGCGATAATCAAGTTCGCATGGTTAATAACTACGATTGGACACATAAAATTAATGTCATTGATTTTTTACGTGATTACGGAAAAAATTTCAGCATTAATACGATGCTGGCGAAGGATGTTGTATCAAGCAGACTAGATAGCGGGATCTCATTCACAGAATTTGCTTACCAAATTCTGCAATCACTTGATTACTTGCATCTATTCCAGCATGAAGATGTTCAGCTACAAATTGGCGGTTCAGACCAATGGGGTAACATTACGAGCGGACTTGACTTAATCCGTAAAAAAGAAGGATCTGTAGCGAAGGCATTCGGTCTGACGATTCCGTTAATGCTGAAGGCTGATGGTACGAAATTTGGTAAAACAGCAGGTGGAGCAATTTGGCTTGATCCAAATAAAACGACACCATTCGAATTCTATCAGTTCTGGGCTAATACAGACGATCGTGATGTTGTGAAATATTTGAAATACTTCACGTTCTTAGATAAAGAGACTGTTGAATCATTAGCAGAAAAAGTTCAAACTGAGCCTCATAAGCGTGAAGCACAAAAAGCATTAGCAGAAGAAATGACGAAGTTCGTTCATAGCGAAGAGATGCTAGAGCAAGCTAAGCGAATTACGGCAGCGTTGTTCAGTGGAGATATTCGTTCATTAACAGCTGATGAAATCGAGCAAGGCTTTAAGGAAATGCCAACGTTCACAGTAGATAAAGAATCAAAAAATATTATCGAT
Source organism: Paenibacillus sp. Y930 (assembly GCF_056786375.1). Taxonomy (NCBI): domain Bacteria; kingdom Bacillati; phylum Bacillota; class Bacilli; order Caryophanales; family Paenibacillaceae; genus Paenibacillus; species Paenibacillus sp. Y930. The sequence goes on from NZ_JBXCIX010000002.1 coordinate 116,008, forward strand.
TGGTTAGTTGATATTGGTATCGAGCCGTCTAAACGTCAAGCTCGTGAAGATATTACTAAAGGTGCTATTTCGCTAAATGGTGAGAAGGTTGCCGATGTAGAATTTACGGTAACGGCTGATCATGCCATTGGTGGACGCTTTATTATTATTCGTAAAGGTAAGAAAAATTATAGCCTTGTGAAATTGACATAAACGTATTAGTGAACATAGCATGGGACAAGATAAAGTGAGCCTACTCTCTTTTTAGAGAGGAAAGGCTCACTTTAGATTGAAATGTATATGAAATAGCAGCATTTCAACCTTATCTTCCATTTACATGGTATAATGAATAGTATTCATCATGAATAGAAATGAGAGGGCGCGAATATGCAGGTGTTTGAGGACTGGAATCAGAAATTAAAGAGCACGTTCAATGAGACAAGCAAAGAAGACGTATTAACGGTTATGGAGGCAGGTAAAATACTAGGCCTATCCAAAGATCACATGAAGTTGTATGTGGAAAAAAACCGCATAACGAAAATTCCAATTGCAAGAAGCGTACATCGCTATCTGCTCTTGAAAAGTGAGATCGAGCAAATTGCTCAATCGAATAAATTTACGAAATAAATAATTGGGTTTGCTTAGCGTGATGTAGAGTTTCACAGCTATCGTTTGCATCTACCCTGATCAACCCTATCTGAATAATGATAGGGTATTTAGGTGTTTGCTGCTTAATGTCTATAGAATGTATACAAAGTATCATTTTTTAGAATCAAGCTAGAGTAATAAACATATAGTGTCTATTGTGGATCTTCCGATCGGATGCAAAAAAAAGGGCTATTGGATCAAATCCAATAGCCCTTTGCTATTACAGATTCCAGATGCGATACAAGATGACAGCTGCCTCAGCGCGAGTGAGCTGATCGTTCGGAGCAATCTTTCCGTTTTTGCTCTCAATGATGCCTAGCTCGACGAGAACGCCAGCACTATTCTTCGCGTAGTTGGAAATAGTTGAAGCGTCAGAATAGTTGCTTAAGGAAGCAGAGCTGTTTGTTTTACCTTTGCCGGCTTTTTCTAGCGCACGTGTTGTCAGTACCATCATATCTTGACGGGATATATTATTGCCTGGCTTAAACGAGTTATCACCAAAGCCTGTTGCAATTCCTAATTCCTTAGCGACCGCCAATTCCTCATAATAATAAGCGCTGGACGGTACATCGCTGAACATCGCAGCATCGCTACCATTGCCTTGCAGTTCCAGTGCTCTCATAAGAAGTGCGATAAAGTCCGCTCTTGAAATGGAAGCAGTAGGGGAGAAGCTGTTATTGTCAGTGCCTTTAATAATATCGCGTGCGGCCATTGCTTCTATTGCTTGCTTGGCCCAAGGTACCGTTTGAAGATCAATGAACGTATTGTTCAGGTATGCTATTGCATAGGTGCTAAAGTGTGTAGTTTGGAACATAACTGATTTGGTTGCCGCATCATAGCGTCCGTTCTTTATCGTTGTCAAATTACCTGTGCCATCGATGTACCAAACGACAATCTGATCCGGATTTTGCAGTTCTGTTGCCGAAGGCGTGTAAGGAAGGGATACCGTTACAGGCACGTTCGGATTGTTCCAAGCAACGACTTTATCGCCGATCAAAATTTCTAAATTAATGATAGGTCTATCACCGATTTGCTCGCGAACTTCGTTGCTGAGTTCAACAGTTGAAGCTTTACTTAAGCGGACAGACACGAATTCGGAGTTGCCGACATTCGTATTGGATAGCATGTTGCCCGGAAGATCAATCTTACCGTACTCTGTCTTGATCGAGATTACGTTCGTACCGAAATCTTTCAAGTGCGAAGTAGGAAATTGCACTTCATAGGAAGTCGCGCCTGCTTGTGCTGGGATGTCTACAGTCACTTGTTTCTTGCCTTGTGCATTTACTGAAGCCTGTTCCAGAGCTTCATTCAAGCTGTTGTTGGAGATGCTTGCCACCGCTACTCCGTCTTTCACTTGTACAATAGGTTTTATCGTATTCGCTCCGTTATCTTGATTGATAACAGGCTCACTCGGTATGTTCACGTCTGGCGTGGGTGGCCGAATAGATGTAGAAGCTTTAGTTAGAGTCAGTTCTCCCCAATTTTCGGTGGAACTGTAGCCATTGGCTTTAAGATCACTCCAGACAGTGAGGTTTCTTGAGCCATCAGCTGAAATATCATTAATCTGTACGTCAAAGCCGACTACGTTACCCGTCTTGGGAGGGGTGTTGGCACGGAACGGTATCTTCATTTCTACGATATAGCCGTTATCGACTATTTTCGCTGACGATTCGAATCCTTCGCTCATGCTATCTGATTTAAAGGACTCGTCGCCCTCGTAGCTTACCCGATATTGGCCATCGCCGTTAGTGTAATCCGCTTCCCTATGCATCGTTTCACTCAGGAATACTTCAACAGAATCCTGTAGATGTGCCTCCTCGGCCGAATTGTTAAGGTCGGAATCGATTACATTAGCATAAACATACAAGAATTCATTATCCCACAGCGTTCTGACTTCTGCGGTTGCGCCTTGTTTCGTATACTCATTCGGTTTTGTATTTACGTTAATTAATGGAGCGTTTTTCCAAATGTTATCCATTTCACCGTCAATTATGGCAGTGCCGGCCAGAGCATTTGCTTTCGGAATTTTTTGTAGTTCAGGTACGATCAGAGGGTTTTTGCTTAGATATCCCACAGGGTCAATGACCGCGTAGTAAGCCGGTTTGGCTGCATACAGTCTGTCGAAAAGCAGTGGGTGACCGGCGCCACGCCAGCTTATCGGGTCAGCTGTGCCCCAAATGGTGACGCGCTCAATAGATGCAGCGTATTTGTTATAGATTTGGAATAGCTGCGCATACAGCTGTGCTTGCTTGACTATTTCTTCCGCAGTGAGCGGAGTTTTTCGGGTATCATGATCGCTAGCCGGAATATCAAGCTCGGAAACGGTGATCTTTGCACCTGTTGCGATAAAGCGCTCGATCGCATTCTCTACAGACTTAACATTTAGGGAAGTGATGTTGTAATGGGACTGCATACCAATCCCTTCGATTAACAGACGGTTAGGTTCCTTATTGCGGTCGTCTGATTTCCACTTCTTATTAAGGTCCTCGACCATTGCTGCAATCGCTTCGCGCTTAGTCTGTTGTTCTTCATTGTAGTCATTATAGTAAAGAATAGCGTTTGGGTCGATTAGGCGCGTCTGTACGAACGCGTCATAGATATAGTCCGCGCCGCTCTCGCTCGCGTCTGTATTTGCTCCGTTAGCATAAGCTAAATACCAAGGGGAGTTTTTACGCAAGTTATTTTTCCAGTCGCCGTTGAAGGTGCCGCCATCGGCAAAGATTTCGTTGGCAACATCCCAGGAAATGACCTTGCCGGCGTAGTGCCCAGCTACATTTTTAATAAACTCTATTAGGTTTTCTTTGGCCACTGTACGAGTAAGCGGTTCACCGTCAGTGGTTTTAGTTAGCCAGTCAGCCGATTGCGAATGCCAGACAAGCGTATGTCCATGAACCGCAATCTCGTTGGCTAATGCCCAGTCTACTAGCTTATCTGCGTTAGTGTAGTTGTATTCTCCCTTTGAAGGGCTCATAGACTCAGGCTTCATATCGTTTTCGGCTGTTATCACGTTGTAATGAAGCTTAATCATATCAGCGAATTCAGGATTCGTGATCTGATTGGGTGAAATAGCATTACCTATTAAGAATTTGTTAGTATATGCCTCATGCAGTGAGGCAAGGGTAAGATCCCATTCAGGTACTTCGATAGTCTGTTGCTCGGATGATGTGATGATGATGTTGTCTACATAAAAGGAAACATTTTTGGCAACATCGTTTGTTGCAATACGAAACAATGGTGGAGCATTTGGATCCGCAGGTTCAGCTTTTAGCATCTCAATTTGGCTAGCCGTAAAGGCAGCCTTGTATTCTAGGTTAAAGTTGCCTTCAATCAGAGAAGTATTAACTAGATCTTGATATTTATTATACGGTCCCCAAGGGTTAGGATTGCTGAAAACGATTTGTGAACTTCCTGGCACAGTCACATCGCTGCCCACATGCCCGCTTACCGTGAACGTATACTCCATCCCTTCGATTAAGCCAAGCGATTGTAATCTGATGTCTACGCCTTGCCAATTACCGGTTCTCTCTGACACATAAATCGACTTACCATCTCCTTGTGTTGCAATGGTGGGTGTACCGCCGCTGCTTTGAAGATAGTCCGTCCCAGCAAACGTAGAGTCTACTGCAGCTCCGCTTATGCCAGTATCCGCCTGCATTTCATAAACGTCGTTCGCAGAGGGAATAGAGGGAGCAGAAGCTGCTTTAGTTACGATGATGTTGTCCACATAAAAAGGAACTTCGTTGCCATTATCGTCTGTTTGAACGCGGAAGTACGAGTTGTTCGCAAGCGCCGCAATGTCGTCAGCCGTAAAGGTTACCTTGTATTCAAGCTCAAAATTATCTGCTGTTAAGGATTTATTGACTAGCGATTTGTAACTTGCGAATTGACCGAAGCCGTTCGGGTTACTCAAAACGATTTGTGAACTGCTCGGCACAATCACAGTGTTGTCCACATGTCCGCTTACCGTGAACGTATATTCAACGTCTGCAGTCAAGGAAAGCGCTTGCAATTTGAGATCTACTCCGTTGTGACCTTCGGTTCTCGTGGATAAATGAATCGATTTTCCGCCGATATACTCTGCAATAGAGCGAGTACCGCCGCTGTTTTGAAGATAGTTCGTCCAAGTGAATTCAGAGCCTACTGCAGCTCCGCTTATGCCAGTATCCGCCTGCATTTCATAAACTACGTTCGTTTCTGTAGCTGCCTCCGAAATTGGTGCAAGCATTACTTGCGGAATGATTAATGCGGCTGTCAGCAGAAACATCATCATTTTTTTGAAGCGTTTACTCATTGTGTTGATTCCCCCTCTAAAATTTTAATTTTTAAATCGCTTAATATATGAAAAGAAGGGTCTACATTCTTCCCATATTCTTCATGGTACCGCGCTAATGAAAGCGGTACCATCTGAAAAATTATAGAGTTTACTAAAGAAATTAAATATGAATAGAATACAATCTGGAATAAGGATAAAATTATCAAAATAATCTAACAAAAATGAACCCATCTCTAAAAGAGTGGGTTCATTTTTTTTGTTTTTATTATTTCATCAAGACAAGAGCTATTGTTGATTCTGTGAGTTCTTATTGTTTCACACAAGGGAAAGAAGTATGTATTAAGATGTTATAAAAGTGCATACTAATGTTAATAATTGGACATCATTACATAGAACAATATCGAATATTGATGACTTAGGAAGTAATGGTGATACGATGAAAAAAATCTCTAATGTGTTTTGGATTACGCTTGTACTTGTATGTGCTGCAGTTCTATATGGAGCGTTGGCATCGGAAAGCTTTGAAGCGATAACGAGCGGAATGAAACAATATATCACCAATTCCTTTGGTTGGTATTATTTATTATTGGTTACGGGAATCGTACTGTTCTGTCTTTTCTTTATCGTAAGTCCAATGGGGCAAATCACATTGGGAAAACCTGATGAACAGCCTGAGTATTCAAGAATTAGTTGGTTTGCAATGTTATTCTCCACGGGGATGGGCATTGGGTTAGTATTCTGGGGAGCGGCCGAACCACTTTCACATTTTGCCATTAATCCGCCTACTGAGCAGCCAGTAACAGATGCTGCCTTTCGTGAAGCGATGCGATATACGTTCTTCCATTGGGGAATCCACGCCTGGGCGATCTATGCGATTGTGGCGATGGCACTTGCTTATTTTCAATTTCGCAAAGGTGAGCCAGGCTTAATTTCAGCTACATTAAGACCAATTTTCGGCGACAGAATTAACGGCAGTATTGGAACGGCTATTAATGTTCTAGCTGTGTTCACGACGGTTATTGGTGTTGCGACTACATTAGGATTTGGCGCCATTCAGATCAATGGAGGATTGTCATTTCTCTTTGATATACCAATACGAGTCTCTGTTCAAATTATTATTATTATCGTTGTGACAGTTCTCTTTATTATTTCCGCTTGGTCGGGGATTGGGAAGGGGATTAAATATTTATCGAACGCTAATATGGTTCTGGCTGTAGCATTGTTAATTATGGTTATCTTTTTGGGACCTACCGTGATGATTATGGATACATTTACAGATACGATAGGTTCTTATTTGCAAAACCTTCCACGGATGAGCTTTCGGGCAGCTCCCTTAGACGAAGAGGACAGGGAGTGGATTAATAACTGGACGATTTTCTATTGGGCATGGTGGTTATCGTGGTCACCCTTCGTTGGTATCTTCATTGCAAGAGTATCGCGAGGCAGAACGATTCGTGAATTTCTGACCGGCGTGTTATTGCTCCCGACCTTAATTAGCTTTATATGGTTTGCAGTGTTTGGAACGACAGCGATTAATATTCAACGTAGTGGAGTGGATTTGACACATTTATTAACTGAAGAATTACTGTTCGGTGTTTTTCAGCAGATGCCGATGTCGATGCTGCTGTCGCTATTCGCTATTCTATTAATCGCGATCTTTTTTATTACGTCTGCTGATTCGGCTACATTTGTATTGGGGATGCAAACTACTTACGGTTCATTGCATCCACCGAACATGGTGAAGTTAACTTGGGGGATATCACAAGCGGCGATTGCGATTATATTGTTATCTGCAAATGGATTGACCGCATTGCAAAATGCTTTAATTATTACTGCATTTCCATTTTCAATGATCATTATTCTCATGATGATCTCCTTATACAAGGAACTGAACAAGGAGCGTAAAGAAATGGGCTTAATGGTAAGGCCGTATACTGCGGAGGAAAAGGATCAAATAAGTGAATCGGAGTAAGTTCGATAAGAGCTTGAATGCTTTAATAGCGAGAAATCCCCCATCTGGACGCAGATGGGGGATTTGTTTCGCAGAAGCATTTCACGCTGTAGACGAAAGATATTGCAGACTAAAATTCTGTATAGACAGAGATAAGTATCGTAGCAGATTCATCCCCAATGTTTTTCACTATATGAGGTGTGCAAGCATTCCAACTGAATGAATCTCCCTCTGTGAATTCTGCTTCATCCTCGCCTTGCTTCGCAAAAATCTTGCCTTTAATGATGACATGGACCTCTTCGCCTTCATGTGCATGTGGATCTTGACCTGTAGAAGAGCCTGGAGGCAATTCAACAATCATCAATTTCACTTTTTTAGTTGAACCCAAATGTTCAACTCTTAAGTTATCGCTACCACTACTCGTAATCATTCTATTTTCTTTTCTTACAATTTGCATACGATCTTCATTTTTCAATAATAAGTAAGCTAACGGCACGTTCAATGTATTAGCAATGCTTTCTAAGGTAGATATAGACGGCGATGTTTTATTTGTTTCTAATTGACTCATAAAACCTTGTGACAAACCTGTTTCTTCACAGATTTGAGCAATAGTCATATTTTTTCGTTTCCGAATTGCACGTATCGTAGAGCCGATGTCCATTATATTTCCTCCTCGAAATATTTGTAATACGTATTATAAATTAATAATAACAATATTTTTGTTGACAAGCTAGTTTATTATACGATAAATTAACTATACAAACATTATATTTCTAATGGTAATATTTAAAACGAAGAGGAGCTCATCTTCGAAATTATCAATCGAAATTATATGAAATATTAATTGTATAGGTGGAGAAAATAAATGATGACAAGAACAACAACAGTATCAACAATAATGCGAGTAGTGTTAGGAATATTATTTTTAGCACATGGAATTGCAAAACTACAAATGGGTTTAGGTAATGTGGATGCTTGGTTCAGTTCCATGGGCATATCAGGATTTTTGGCTTATCTTGTAGCAGCGCTTGAGCTTGTTGGGGGAGTTTTACTTATCGTAGGATTATTTACTCGTTATGTATCAGCTTTATTTACGGTTATGCTTATTGGTGCACTTATAACGATGAAGTTTTCAATGGGATTGCTAGGTACAGATGGAATGGCAGGATATGAGTTAGATATAGCCTTTATATTGGTTTCTATCTATTTGGTTGTTGCTGAGCGTACCCCATTATCTCTTGATCATATCTTTTTCAAAAAAAGCAACACATAAATGAAGTGAAAAGGAGCTTTCAGATGAAATCTGCTTATCAATATGACATTCATCTTCCTGCTAATTATGATCAAAATAAGAAGTATCCAACGATTTTCACGTTACATGGAAAGGGTTCGGATGAGAACAATATGTATCAATTGGTAGAACCGCTGAATGAGCAGTTCATCATCGTTGGTATAAGAGGAAATCTTAGATTGGGTATGGGGTATCAATACTATGAATTGAAAAGTCTTGGTAATCCTATTCGAGAAATGTTTGATCTGGCGATACAAGATTTGGAGTCGTTCATTAGTTATGCTACAGAGAGATATCCTATCGATGCTAATAAGCGTTACTTGCTTGGTTTTAGCCAGGGTGCGATATTATCTATGTCGCTTGCTCTTATGATGGGACATCAATTGAAAGGTATCGTTGCGCTGAATGGATATGTTCCACATTTTGTGAAGGCAGAGTATTCATTACAAAGTGTAGAGGATGTTTCGATGTTTATTTCACATGGTGAATATGATTCTGTATTCCCTGTTCAGTTCGGATACGATACAGCGGAGTATTTCCAGAAGAAGACGTCACATATTACTTTCAACATATATCCTTCTGACCATGGTGTAATCGAGGAAAACCGTAATGATTTCGTGAAGTGGCTTATGCAAGACTCTGGAGTAAACATGAACAACTAGAAAAGCTATATGATTGAATGACTAACTAAATTGATATTATGGAAAACGGCGCGTAAATTGACATTCAATTTGCGCGCCATACTTCGTTATTACTGCATTATACATTCTTGTATGATATGGTTATAAGAAAGCATTTCGGGATTAGTAATAGTATAGAAGGAGATGAAGATATGGGAATGAAATTATTTGTAATTGGTGCAACAGGTGGTGTTGGTAAGGAAGTAGTAAAACAGGCTTTGGATAGTGGTTATACGGTGACAGCATTTGTACGCGACCCATCAAAATTAGTCATGGAACATGCTCATTTACATATTGTACAAGGTGATGGATTAGATAAAAACAGCGTTATTACTGCAATGCAAGGTCATGATGCTGTGATCTGTACCGTAGGTGGGAAAAATCTTGGAACTTCGACGTTAATGTCTACCGTTACGCAGCATTTGATCGAAGGAATGAAGCAACATAATATCGAGCGAATTGTATATTGTGCCTCTGCAGGAATTCACAAAGAGCTTAAAGGTATAATGGGCAAATTGGTTACGTTCATGCTTCGTAAAGTGTTAGCAGATCATACACAAGCATATGAATCATTGGTTGAAAGTAAGCTTCGCTGGACAATAGCACGACCGATGAGTTTAACGAATGGTCCATTATTAGGTTCTTATAATGAAGTGCTTAATGGAGGAGCGCCAAAAGGATATAACATTGCCAGAGCTGATGTAGCCGCATTTATGTTAAAGGCAGTGCAGGATGATCAGTATGTGGAACAATCTGTGGGGCTTTCTTCTTAGTACAGAGGGATGAAGAGATCGTAAATATATAAGTTTTAACCTCATATGCATAAAACATCACTAATTAGGGGAATTTCTTAATAGTACCATTATGATTAAGGAGCTGTTAAGAATGAAAACTCTAAATGTTGTGGCGCTATTGCTGTTGATTGTGGGTGGAATTAACTGGCTGTTGGTTGGTCTCTTTAACTATAACTTAGTAGAGGGTATCTTTGGTCAAGGTTTCTCACGAGTAATCTACGTTATTGTAGGTCTTTGTGCGATTTACTCCATTAAATTCTTCAGAAACGTGAGTGAAGAAGAACACGCTAGATAATTACCCACTATCTATACCGATTAAAGCTCGATGTGTTGAATGTAGCTATAGTTTCTATAGCTAATCGTCTACATGAAGTAATATGTACGTAAAGGGAGTTACACAATGTGTAACTTCTTTTTTTTATGATATGAAAAGTTTAGTTCATTAATTATTAATGTGTTGTCATAAATTTGTATGGAGACAGCGGTAAATATGATACACTCTAGTCGTAAAAATGTTGAGTAGTTGGAGGGAGTTCTATGGTGTCCCCATTGACTGAGAAAGAAGTACATCGTTTGTTAGAATTATTGGATGACAAGCAACGTTTGTTTCTCAATACTTATTTAACACAAAGCAAAAAAAGTAAATGGTTAGAACAGTTAGCAACGAAAAAGGGGATTGTATTAGACGGAGATATGTCCTCCGATGAGATATGGGACAAGTTAGATGATTGGGAACTAGCCGAAGTTCTTGATGGAGGATATGGAAATCGTCCTTACCAATGTGAGTGTGGCAAAACACTTCGATTTTGTTATGTCATTCATCATAGAAAAGAGAATAAAACCTATCGACTAGGAGAAACATGTCTTGAAAACTACACAATGCTTTCGGCAGATCTAATTAAGGATATTAAGAATGGTTTTCATACGATTGACCTGGAACGTGATGATATATTGAGTAAGTATGAACAATGGTGGAAATTGCCTGAAGAATATTTTGATCTTGATCTATCTAGGGAAATGATGGAGCAACTAGAGTTAGATTTACCACTTTCGCATATACAATTAAGTAAATTAGAAAAGCAATTTGAATATGAATTATCGATGACAAGACCAAAACAAACCGTGAAGAAATCGAATAAACGTTATAAAAGCAAACATTCTATAATCGTGAACACAGAGGCTGTAGTAGAGCATGTGGATATTACCTATGAAGAGCTAATGAGTAGGCATTCGGAGCAGTTACAGCTCATTAAAGAGAATGAAGATATAATAGAAAGTGCCTCTAAGCAAGAAAAATGGGAGCTTATCCAGCGAATGTTAGGAGCAAGTGAGCGCAACAAAAGATTTAGCTACACTAAATTTCTAACTGAATTATTTGATTTGTTGTATTACTTGAAACTCTATTGAGTATTAGATTTATTGTATTGTTTGAAACTCAAATAAATATTATTCACATGTATAGAAACATTTTCCAGTTATTTTCGTCATATAGAGGAAAGCATTATGACATATAAAAGGGGATAACTGGAATGAGAATTAGTAAGAAAATTATTATTACAATAGTGATTGGTCTTATTATTGTTGTTGCCATTAGTTTGCTTTATTTCCTCAATAGAAATACAGACTCGGTAGAATATCAATATCCAATGATAGTAGATCAAGACAAAGAAGCGATACTTCCACAAATGATAAGTCGTGAATTTGTAACGGATGCACAAGAATCCGTTGTTATATGGCAGGATGATCAATCGAAGCTATACGTAGAAAATCTTCACTTATATTATAGTTCGGACGATGGACTGGCTAGTAAAGAACTATACACATGGGATAAAGCCTACCAAGCCGAGGCATGGGTTAATGGTGAGTATATTCTTATAGGTACTCAATTAATTGATGCGGATTCAGCTCAAGAAGGACATCGGGGCAGTTGGTTAACAGTTCAACCTCATGAGAACGGGAAAATTAGTGAACCTCAGCGATGGCATTTTGGACCACAAGAAGTACTATCGCTTAATGCGGTAGAAGAGCCCAATCTTTTCTTTGTAAGATTTATTAATAATGGAGTTGCTGTCAATGAGATGGTCTATCAAGCGGCGCAAGAAAATTGGCAGGTCATTAATCCAGGACTGAATGATTCCGCTGCTCTATCGTTAGAAGCACCCTCCAATAGCGGACTGACTTTTACTTTTGAACCGATAAATGATCTCGGTAACGATATAAAAGCTTATGTATATCGTGATGATGCAGGCAGTATCGTCTATATTGCAGAGCCATATCAAATCGTTCTGAGATATGCGGGCTATGATATGGTTAATACTCGGCAACTACATTTTAGAGATGATTCAGGGATCGTATTAGGACATTTTCGTAATGAAGCGGGAGACGAACTGTTTTCGTTATTGAATGAAGGTTCTTCATCGAATCTTCCAGTGGATTCTCGTATGTTAACGGGGGAATGGGTTGCGCTTAATTATAGTACGTTCGCTCTGGTCTCAGATCATCAAATCGAGATCGTTATGTACAATGATGGGTATTCGCTTATTGATAATGAACCACAATATAAGCAGTTTTCAACCAACGGAGCGACGTTAATTGGTTCAAAAGGATCGCTTGTTGAATACGAAGTAGAAGGTGAAACACAGTATCTTTCACTTTACGATCTAGTTCATACGCATAACGCAGATTTCCAATCGCTATTAACAACAGTGTTAACTGATTATAAGATAGACATCATAGATAGATATCCTTATGAATTTGGAAATGAGACTCATCTGATGATCGAATGGGATGGGACTGAGGGAAATAGGAATAAGGCTATCCCCGATGAATTAGATAAAGCGATTGATGCGATATATATGGAAGTAGATTATTCCTTTGCGAAAACGTATCGTAAAATTGATGACCTATGGTATGTCATCATAGATGAGAAATTTTATCAATATAACAATAATGAATTAGTTGAAATTGGGATATTGCCGATTACGATGACGGCGCGCATTGGTGAAGGATTCGAAGGATATGGAGTTAAAGATTTCTTGCGGATAGACGATAAGTGGATTTTCACTGATACGGAAGCTTCGCGAATTATTATGGTGAATGATAAATTAGAAGTTGAGCAAGAACTTGATATTCATCTGCCATATCAATTGTCGCTTGAAGATGATCAATTATATGTCTCATCACCTACATGGCAGTACACATTGGATAAGGATTTTAATCTTATTGATAAGAAGAAGATGGGATACGAGTCTTCTGTAGATCGTAATGTGGTGGAATCAGAATATTTTCGTCCGATGCAATATATGAAGGATGAAGAGTCTGGATTAATATGGTATTATTTTTATGGTCATGTCTATCAATACGATGAGAAAAAGCAAAAATATCGTTCTTTCTATATAGGACATGATGTCAATGCTAGAGGGACAGAGCGTATAATTCCTTATGGAGATGAGATTTTAGTGATGCTGGATACTCGCTTAGAGCGCTTTGATCGCCAAGGGCAATGGCTAGGTGTTATTGAATATCCACGTATTGAGCCAGATGGAATATATGACCGTAGCCCAACTGGAGAAAATTCGTATGTTTTGGATGAGGTCAAAGATGTGATCTATTTAGTACAGGGATATCGAATGATCAGTATTGATTTAAATAATGGTGTAGTGAATACGGTATTCCAACAAAACTATAGCAATATCGGAAATATTAGTCGCTACGGAAATACGATAACTTTCATACTTCATAGTAATTATGAAGATAGATATCAAGCACTTCGCATGGTTGAAGAATCAGATTATAGCCAGTATACCGAATTAGTCCAATTAGATATGAATTCGTATGAAGCCAAGCGGTTCCTAGTTAGCGGATATATAGATGGCTTAGAGTTAGGCACTGAGCAGCCAGATCAACCTACTATTCATTTATATCGTTATAACGAATAAGCCGATTTTTGCTAGGGTAAATTATAATTTGGTCGAGTTGGAAGTAGCTTGAAAAAATATTTTTTTGAATTGCTGTTATTATTTGAAAAGTGTGTTATAATAAAAGTTGATTAAGAGCGACCTAATGGGTTCATCTCATGGCAAAGTAATCTTACTTAAGAACGCTAAGCTAGAAATGAATTACTTAATGATATTTTAGGTGGTTTCAAGAAAAGGATGGTATTAATTATGGAAACAGGAACAGTGAAATGGTTTAATGGCGAAAAAGGATTTGGCTTTATCGAGGTTGAAGGCGGAAGTGACGTATTCGTACATTTCAGCGCAATCGTTGGAGATGGCTACAAATCACTAGACGAAGGTCAACGCGTTGAGTTCAACATTACTCAAGGTAACCGTGGTCCTCAAGCTGAAAACGTTGTAAAACTTTAATACAAACGATGTTGTCCCGATTTTAATTAATCGGGGCAATTATTATTTTGTACCACTAATTTCAGAATAGAAGGTAGGATGCATATGTATAACTCTCGTAAGAAGCCGCTTGAAGATGTAGTAACTGAATTGACAGTGATTTGGGCTTGTTCAAATGAGAATTGTATGGGATGGATGCGGGATAACTTTGCTTTCTCAACAACTCCAGTGTGTCCACAATGTAAATCTGCAATGGTAAAAGGCGAAAAACTGTTACCAGTTGTTGAAAATACTAGCCCAAGCCAATCAAAAGAATAGATTAAATTGAACCATTTGGTTTAATGATATTATGTGAAAAGACACCTTGTTAGGTGTCTTTTGCTTTGTAGTCATAATTGCAGATGAAATTGTAGTTAAAATTGTAGTTTAATTGGATATATTAGTGAATTAATCGTAAGTTTATCTACTGACAAACAATGATTTGTCTAATAAAATTACTTTTTCTCGTAGTACAGCGATCAAGTATGGTGAAGCCAACATCAGTAAGCGAATCATCGATATTTCCTACCGTTACAATAACTGCTTTGTCAGCTATACGGCGGGCATGCTGTATAAGGGCTACTTGCGCTTCTGGTGTAGTATGAGAGAAGTGGTTATATGGCAAATCTACAATAGCAACATCATAATGTTCGGTTACCTCAGCGATATCTCCACATTCCACGGAAGCTTCATAATTGAAATGAATCAAATTTTCACGAGTACCTTGTACGACAAAATGATTGATATCCCGACCAATCATATCAATATCCATCGATAATGCTTCAACGAGCACTGTACCAATACCACAGCAAGGATCAATTGCTTTCACTCCAGTAGGATCAGGTACGGCAATATTAACGATAGCTCTGGCAACGCGAGTACTTAATGCAATCGAGTAGCTTTTCGGTTTTTTCATATGGTCGAGCCATATCGCTTTACTTTTAATATAGTTGCCGAAATACCATTGACCACCTAAAGTTATGATGCCAAATGTTTGGTCAGGCTGACGCACATCAGCGTCTCCTTCAATGATCATTCCTAGTTTGCGCTCAATGCTGCGTTGGCCATCGTATTCGATTTTGTTGGCAGCGGATAAATCATTCATTTTCATAAAGATAACTTTGAAGGTTTGATCGTTGAGCTTGATTTGTCTAACTTGCTCATAAATGCTTTCAAGTGTATTACCTTCGTAAAGAACTTCAAGTCGTTCTCTCATAAATGGACTGCGGTCTGCATTGATGCAAATATCACTTATCAAAACGCCAGATTCTGATTGTTTTCCGAATAGGGAACGCATTTCAAGTTGACATAATTCTACTTCTTCTATTCTATATCCAAACGTGTATATATATTGTGTACTCATAATGTAAGTCGTCGCATCCTTTTCCATGACATGCATAAGACCTTATTATACGCTATAACCGACATATATAACAAACTGCGAGATAAGTGCAGAGTAGGGAAGACGCAACTGCGCTATAAGAGGAAGTTCAAAAATAGACTTTTTGAACATGGACTATAATAAACTAGTTTTCAGAGTATAATAGATCAAGTAACATTGAATAACGAATTTATCCTATATAAGATAGGTTAACTAATATAATGTAGAAGAGGTCAATAATGAGTGAGCATAAATTTACAGATTATCAATTAAGTGAAGAGATTGTAAGGGCGTTACATAGCTTAGGCTATGAAGCGGCAACAGAAGTGCAATCTAAAGTTATTCCAGTCGCATTGCAAAATCAAGATCTTGTCGTGAAGTCGCAGACAGGTAGCGGAAAAACAGCAGCATACGGTATCCCACTATGCGAGCTAGTCGATTGGAATGAGAATAAGCCACAAGCATTAATTCTTACTCCGACACGTGAGTTAGCGGTGCAGGTTAATGAAGATTTAACGAATATTGGACGCTTCAAACGTATTAAGTCTACGGCTTTGTACGGTAAGTCTCCGTTTCATGTGCAAAAAGCAGAGTTAAAACAACGTACCCATATGGTTGTTGGTACACCGGGTCGAGTGAATGACCATATTGAACGTGGTACACTGTCACTTGAGCGAATTGCCTATCTTGTAATCGATGAAGCAGATGAAATGTTGAATATGGGCTTTATTGAACAAGTGCAAGCGATTATTCAAGCTATTCCAAATGATCGAGTAACGATGTTGTTTTCCGCTACTTTCCCTGAAGATGTAGCTAAGCTATCTCGTCAATATATGGACAATCCAACCGAAATTGAAATTAAAGCGAGTGGCATAACGACGTCCACGATTGAGCATTCACTTATTGAAGTGAAGCCAGCGGAAAAGCTAGCATTATTGCAAAATGTACTCATTGTAGAAAGTCCGGATAGCTGCATTATTTTCTGTCGTACACAGGAACATGTAGACCAATTATATCGAGAAATGGTTGAATGTGATTATCCGATTGATCGTATTCACGGTGGTATGGAGCAGGAAGAGCGATTTGAAGTTATGAACGCTTTTCGTGCAGGACAGTTCCGTTATTTAGTTGCGACGGATGTCGCTGCTAGAGGTATCGATATTACGAATATTACGCATGTTATCAACTACGATATTCCGCTTGAGAAAGAAAGCTATGTTCACCGCACAGGACGAACTGGTCGTGCAGGTAAACAGGGTAAAGCGATTACTTTTGTTGCACCAACCGATAGTAGACGATTGAAAGATATTGAAGACTATATTGGTTTTGCGATTACTCGCATAAAAGCACCATCTGAGGATGCTGTCGATCTACGTAGAGAAGCATTCAATACTAAGATGAGTGCTGGTCCTGAGTTGAAAAAGGATAAGCGTGAGCAATTGAATAAGCAGATTATGAAGCTTAACTTCAATGGTGGTAAGAAGAAAAAATTTAGAGCGGTTGACTTTGTAGGTACCATTGCGAAAATTGAAGGTGTAACGGCTGATGATATCGGTATAATTACCATTCTTGACAATGTAACAGATGTCGAGATCTTGAATGGTAAAGGGCAGCTTGTACTTGATGTGATGAGAGAAACTACCGTTAAAGGTAAGCAGTTGAAAGTGCGCAGAGCAAAGTAAATATACTGCTTTATAATAGAAGCATCGTTAGTGATGAACGTGAAACCGACGTTTATTGCTAACGATGCTTTTTTATTTTTGTAGTTATAGTTCATATTCGCCAAATAGTCATCCTGTTACTTTAATCGAAAATAAGTGGAAAACTGAAACGATCTACTTGGAATGACGTATCACAATGATAAGTATCCAATTATTGAAAATAAATAACGATTAACCAATTTTTATGTGATAAAATAGTAAGGGATTACTGAATGAGTCCTGTCGACATGCAGTTAAGCAATAGTTCAAGTGAGGAGGTATGTGCATTGAGTAGCATGAGGGTAGTAAAGCTGTTTGGACTTGTTGTAGCCATTGTAGTAGTTAATATTGTCATGCTGTCTCCTGGATTGGTAGGATTAACAATTGGGGGAAGCAATGCTATTGAAACAGCTTCAGGTATAACGATATTAATAATTAGTGCGTTAGTGCTATTATCTGGAAGCTATACATTACTATTCAAGTCTCCGGTAGTGTTAGCGGTCAGAGATATAAAGTCGCAAGAGGATTATAAGGAAGGTCTACTGCAATACAAAAATAACAAAGTACTGAAGCTGGAAATTGATTTGGCAATTGATCAATTAGAACGAATGGAGAAGAAGAAGCTCACGTTACACAATGTTCTTAACGATAGATTTGAAATAACGGAGCTCAGTTACAAAAAGTTTGCAGCAGTCATTATAGAAGTGGAAAAATTGTTCTTATCCAATATTAAAGGGATTATTAATAAGGTAAATGTATTTGATGCTTCGGCTCTATCCGAATTCGCCGATAAACATAGATCATCTTCATTTTCTAATAAGCTTATGCAACAAAAGTTTGAGCTGCATAATGAGTACGTCAATTATGTAAAAGGCTATGTTGGAGCTAATGAAGAGATTTTGCTAAAGCTAGATAAGTTGCTATTGGAAATTTCATTGTTAGGTAGCTCAGATTATAAAGATGTCGAGGAAATGCCTTGCATGAAAGAAATTGATGAATTGATTACACAAACTAAGTTTTATAAACAATAAGGGGGAGCTGGAATGGCGAATAAAGGAAAAGTATTTACTATATTAATAGTTATTACGATTATTGTATTTGGACTTGTATATTTTGGGATAACGTTAACATCTAATTTAGGTAAAACGAGCACGGAAGTTTCTGAGGAAGATGCAGACAAAAAGTTAGATAAACTATACAAAAATATTAAAGTAACAAGTGCAGATCAGATTAAAGGTCAAGTTGATCTTGATCCAGTGGCAATTGGAGATTCATTACCCGATATATCTAAGTTTCCAGTTTCCGTAGAAAATACAACGGATAGTTACATAGAAATATTTTCATCTACAGAGAAATCAGGTGCTGGTATTGACGGCTGGTTGAATGACGTCGCTGATGAATTTAATAAATCAGGAATTCAAGTTGATGGGAAGACAGTTTCGGTGAAAATCCGCAATATTGCTTCGGGTACTGCTGCAGACTTTATTCGATCAGGTAAATACATTCCTGATGCATTTACGCCATCTAATGAGCTATGGGGAGAAATGGTGAGAGCGGAAGGAATACCAACAGAGCTTGTAACGAAGCGACTTGTAGGTAATGTCCCAGGGATCGTCTCAACTAAAGCGAAATACGATGAGTTAGTAGATAAATATGGTGCGCTCAATGTGAAGACGATAACCGATGCGATATCAGATAATGAATTAGCGATGGGCTATACTGATCCGTTTGCAAGCTCTACAGGATTGAATTTTCTAGTAACGACTTTGCAGACGTTTGATAATGAAGACTTACTAAGCGATAAGGCAGTTCAAGGGTTTGAAAAGTTCCAAGCCAATGTTCCGTTCATTGCTTCTACAACGATCCAAATGCGAGAAGCCGCGAAGACAGGTATGTTAGACGCATTTGTATTAGAATATCAGACGTTTGTGAATACAGCAGATTTGAAAACAGGTTATGTATTTACTCCTTTTGGTGTAAGACATGATAGTCCGTTGTATGCACTAGGTGAACTACCGCAATACAAAAGAGATATTATTAAGGAATTTGCTGAGTTTGTTGCACAAGATAAATATCAAAAGTTAGCTAATGATAAAGGCTTTAATGGTCTAGAAGAATATCAATCAGAGTTAGAACCGGTAGAAGGTACATTATTAACTGCTGCTCAGAAGCTTTGGAAAGAAAAGAAAAATGGTGACAAGCCAGTTGCGGCAATGTTTGTTGCAGATATATCTGGAAGTATGGTTGGTGATCCACTTAATGGATTGAAAGAATCGCTAATGAAAGGGCAAAAGTATTTGGGAAGAGATAATAGTATTGGTCTTGTATCCTATTCTAGTAATGTGACCATCAATCTTCCTATTGGTAAATACGATACGAATCAGCAATCTTTGTTTGTAGGTGCAGTTGAGAGTTTGCAATCTGGTGGTGGTACAGCTACATTTGATGGCCTTGTTGTAGCGATGAAGTTACTACAAGATCAATTGAAGCTTGACCCGAATGTAAAGCCAATTATTTTCTTGCTCAGTGATGGGGAAACGACTGAAGGAAATTCATTGAAAGATATTAAAGGATTAATCGAGACTTACAAAATTCCAATATACACCATTGGTTACAATGCTAATATTGATGCGTTAAAGAGCATATCTAGTATTAACGAAGCAGCTAGCATTAATGCTGATACGGATGATGTTGTATATAAAATAAGCAATCTTCTCAACGTCCAAATGTAGAGGAAACTCAAAAAATGGACTTTGATAACGATGAGTATGCTAACGCAGCATAGTCGCATCGAATATGAAGCGAACTTGGGAAGTACGGTTCGCGTGTACCAATAACGTACACTTGCGCTTCCGCCTTCCTCAAGTAGCGCTCCATCTTCTTGGTTCTGAAAGCCCATTTTTTGAGCCTTTATTGGAGGGGAAACTCAAAACATCCGACTGTGATCACGATGATTAGCTACGTAGATTAGTCGACGGCGAATATGCCCTCCATCGAAAAACTGTGTGTGCTCGTGTACCAAGTACGTACACTGTGCTACGCGTTTCCCACTGAGGTCATCTTCTTGGTGCTGACAGCCGAATGTTTTGAGTCTTTATTGGAATTGGAAGCTCAAAACATCCGACTGTTGGTAGTGCGATGGAGTGGTTCAACAGATTTGCTTGTGTACTAGAGACGTACCCTCGCGTTTTGGGGTGATTCGATGGGGGTTAAACCTCGAAAAATTATAGGAGGCTATGCGATGACGTTTTCTATGGAAGTTGTAACACCAGAGAAGTTGAAGGCTGTAATTGAAGAGGAAGTTAAGCCAGAACCAGCTGAGGTTACTCAGCTGAGGGAGTTAGCGATGAACAATGTTAACGCTATATTAGCGTTAGATATTGAATCCTTTGAGAAACGATCAGAGGTTCTGCAATCGATTGATAGCTTTGGTATGAGTACGATGAGATCTTCATCGGAGAAAAATTCTTTGTTGCAAGTTTCGGTAGGGAATCTTTCTAAGACTGGAGACGAAGGTGGTCAAGTTGCGAAAGGGCTTACTGAGCTTCATTTACAATTGAAGGATCTTGATCCTAGTGTTATTGATTTTGCCAAAAGCGGCTTATTAGGTAAGCTGTTCAATCCATTGCGTGCTTATTTTACAAAGTATCAGAAGGCAGACTCGATGATCTCCGATATTGTTATTTCTTTAGATAAAGGGAAAACGGTGCTGCGTAATGATAATACGACATTAGAGCTGGAACAGCAGACGCTTAGAGAACTAACGAAAAGGCTGCAAAAGGAAATTCAGCTCGGTATTTTGATGGATGCAGAGATTGAAACTCAGATTGAAGCAGCTAAGCAGCGCAACGAGGATGAGAATAAGGTTAGATTTATAACGGAGGAAGTATTATTCCCTCTACGCCAACGTGTGATGGATTTGCAGCAAATGCAGGTTGTTAATCAACAGGGAATTATGGCTATTGAAGTCGTTATTCGCAACAATAAAGAATTAATTAGAGGGGTAGATCGGGCAAGAAATGTGACTGTATCTGCTCTAAAAATTGCAGTTACGGTAGCAAGTGCACTTTATAATCAGAAAATTGTATTGAAAAAGATTGAATTATTGAACGAAACTACGAATAATCTAATTAGCGGCACTTCTAGAATGCTGAAGGAGCAAGGTGCAGAAATTCATAAACAATCGCTAGAAGCTAGTATTTCCGTAGATACGTTAAAGCAGGCATTTACCGACGTTCTATCAGCGCTAGACTCGATTAGTACTTATAAGCAGGAAGCATTACCAAAGATGCGGGATACGATTAATCAATTTAGAGAATTAGCCGATAGTGGGGAACAACAAATTCAACGATTAGAGCAAGGGAATAAGCTAGGTTTATAGCAAGTAGAGGTCGAGTATTGGGAATGATTAATTTTCCTTATACTCGACCTTGTTGTTCATATTGCTTGCGGGAATTTATATGATTTTTTATCGAGCTATAATGCATACTGTCTCAGTAGCTCCTCTGTTGTTAGATTTTCTTCTAGCTGCTCAGCCTCTAATTGCTGATCTGCAAAGCAAGCCTTACATTTTTCTTCTGTATCGCAATGCGCAGCATCAGGGCAGGTGTAGCAAAATTGTAATAGGTTTCTCGTTGTTTGGTCAGTCATTATAATCACTCCATATCTTTGTTTGATAAGCTAAGTATAGAACATAATTATATGAGTGTATGTGATATTTTTCACAATTATAACGGACACCAGAGCCCTTATTTGCTATGTATTCCGCTATTTTCGAACCTTACCGGACACAGATGCACTTATTCCACAATAATTGGTGGATTTGGGCTCCTTTAAGTGCAAATAACGGCATCTGTGTCCGCTCGGTTGAAAATTTATCCTTATTACCATTTAGGTGGAAGATTTGAGCTTCTTATCCCACTTTACTGTCGTTTCCAATAGTATGGATAGCAACACCCCAACAATAAAACCATTACTTAATAACGGCTGAACGAGCGATGGAAAGTTAGCAAATATCGTTGCATCTGTTGCTAGCAAACTTACGCCAACTAAGATCGGTATCGCAATACGATGAATAGTAATCGAGTTGAAGCTATGTCCTTGAAAACCTTTTAATGTTGTGCCTAATAGCTGCAAATATGCAACGAATAGCACGGCGTTTCCAACTGTAATCGGAATAGTTGCCAGCATCAGTCCTAATGATGGAATAATTCCAAGAATAGTTATAATGGCCCCGCCAATTAGAAATGGTTTCTTATCATAAATTTGCGTGCTTTCCAAGAAGCCTACCGATGAAGCGAATGGAGCGTACGCTACTAAGCCGAACAGCGATGCGACTACGCTATAGACTCCTGTTAAGAATAGAGAATTACGATATTGCTTCGGCTGTGGTGAGCTATTATCTAACTTAGATGCAGCATTGATCGAAGCGAAAGTATTGCTCATATTGAGAATGCAGCCAAGGAACGTAATGAATATAATACCATATTGCAAATTAGGCTTACCTAATGGGAAGAAGCGAAATGAAGACTGCGCCCCATCAGCAGCAGATATTAAGCTCTCTGCCGGGAAGATAATTGCATATAGTATCCAGCCAACAATAATACCGATTAATAAAGAAAAGTTTCCGATTATTGCATTTCCATTAATTTTCAGAATAGCTACAAATATAGCAACGATAACGGAAAAGATGGTAATTGCCATGTTTAGCGTGCCATCATCATTAATTTTTAACATTCCTTTGAAGAAGATAAAGGCAAGCTGGAATGTGAGCAGCATGAGAAATACATTCATAACCATCGGGCTAAATATTTTTTGAATAATCGGAGTTGCCCCGCATACAGCAAGTAAAATAACGACAGCACCTGCTAATAGCATTCCCGTAGCTACACCGCCGCCAATATCTATTAGGCTAAGACCGAGTGTGGGTGCAGAAACACCTAAATTCAACATTAATGCCCACATCACACCAGAATGTCCTTCTAATAGCGGATATTTATGACCGATAAGTGCCTGTAATATACAAGCGATACCCGTAATGATAAGCGAACTTCGTAAAATGGTTACAACTTCATATGTAGGTAGATCAAATGCTAACCCGATTGAAATCGGTACGACAACAATGTTTGCAAAAATAAAAAACATCCATTGTAGCGAAGCGAAAAATGTTACCTTTACAGAATTTTCTTTCATACTCACCCTATCCTTTATCATGCTGAATAACCTTGATCATTGTACTAAACTTTCCTTCATTTGTATAAGTTTAATAATGAAACTAACAGATTTTTGTGACACAACAACTAGTATAGCACGACTGGGCAAAATAATTAGAAACATTACTTTATAGTAGTAGGGCTTAAATGTTACCCTCAAAACTATGCTCCACAACAACTTTCCGTAATCCAAATGGATAAAGATACTGTATGGGTTGTTGATCCAAATAGTAACTACATAAGAGTTATTAAGCACGATGAGGATGGTTATCATATAACTGGTTCAGAAATGTCATTTCAAGAAGAGTAATTTAAGACAATACCTTAAAAAAGAAGGAGAAGTTCGTCTGTAGTTGGAAACTACAGACGAACTTCTCTTTTTTGTTTCATGGGTTTAGCCTTTAACAGAACCGATCATAACACCTTTATCAAAATATTTTTGAATGAAAGGATACACCGTAAGAATCGGTAATGTTGAAATAATAATAACTCCGTACTTAATCTGATCCGCATAACGCTGCGCATAACCACCTGCACCGCCACCTGATCCAGCTCCACCTGAGAATACTTGGTTAGATAACAAAATATCGCGTAACACAATTTGCAGTGGCTGTAGCTCATTACTGCGAATGTAGATGAGCCCTGTAAAGAAATTGTTCCAATGACCGACTAAATAGTACAGTCCGATTACAGAAATGAGCGCTTTGGAAAGTGGTAATGCAACTTTAAGAAAATAGGTGAAATGTGAGCAGCCATCCATTGCAGCCGCCTCGTATACTTCCTTCGGCAATGAATTTTCGAAAAATGTACGAGCTATAATTAGATAGAACACATTGACGCAAAACGGTAAAATAAATACCCACATCGTATTAATAATATTAAGATCCTTCATTAATAAATACGTTGGAATTAATCCACCATTGAAAAACATTGTAAACACGAAGGCGAACATAATAATTTTGCCAGCCTTGAATTCTTTACGAGAAAGGACATAGGCAGCAGGTAAGGTAACAAGTAGATTAACGGCTGTTCCTGCAACGGTATAAATAATCGTATTGCGATACCCAACCCAAATTCGACTATCCTGGAAAATTTCGTTATAGCCGAAGAAACTTACCCCCTTTGGAAACAATAACACTTTACCAGTGGAAACTAGTACAGAATCACTAATAGATGCAATAATGATGAAATATAGTGGATAGGCAATAAGTAAGAAAATAACAACACAGAGAATGGCTAAGCAATAAGTAAAGCATAGCTCACCGATAGATTTTGATTTGATGGTCATCGCTAATCTCCTTTCACGTATACGTTGCTTCACGATTGATTAGTACAAGCTTGTATCTGATACTTTTTTCGATATCGCATTCATACTAATTAGGAAGGCAAAGTTAATGAGTGTATTGAATAACCCGATCGCAGACGCATAGCTAAATTGATTAGAAACAATCCCAATTTTATAGACATAGGTTGCAATAACTTCCGATACAGGGAGATTCAAATTGTTTTGCATAAGGAAGATTTTTTCAAAGCCTGTGCCCAAAATATTACCCATACTAAGAATAAATAGAATAATTATAGTAGGCTTTAACGCTGGAAAATCAATATGGCGAATCATTTGGAAGCGATTAGCCCCATCTATTTTGGCGGAATCATAAAGCTGTGGATCAACCGTTGATAATGCTGCTAGGAAGATAATGCTATTCCATCCACAATGCTGCCAAATATCAGATAGAACATAGAGGGGGATGAACGTATTAACTGATGCTAATAGATTAATATGTCCAAGTCCAACTGCCTTCATCAAATGGCCTACAATTCCCGTTTCTGACGAAAGTAATACATTCAACATACCAACAAGCACGATAATTGAGATGAAATGCGGTAAGTAAACGGTCGTTTGCATGATCTGTTTGAACTTTTTAATACGAATTTGATTCAGTAATAAAGCTAGTATAATTGGCGCTGGAAATCCAATAATAATCGTTGCGAAGCTAATAATAAATGTGTTTTTCATTAACGTTGCGAATTGATAATTTTCTATGAACTGCGTAAAATAATGAAACCCGCGAAATTCTCCGCCAGTTAACCCTTTACTAAAGTCAAATTCCTTGAATGCTAATTGAATACCGTACATGGGAATGTAGTTGAAAATAATAATCGCGATAATAGCTGGTAGTATCATGAGCCATAATTGATAATCTCTAATAAATGTTTTGGATTTGAGAGCTAGTTTCATATGCATACTCCTTATTGAATAGTAGGGGAGGGCTCACAGCCCTCCTCCAATCATTCATTAGTTTTTAGCTTTGTACTCGTCGAAATATTTCTGCATAATCTCTAGATTTTGATTCAATCCAGCTTTAACTAATTCATTAACATAGCTATCCCACTCTGCTTGCACGCCATCAGACGTAATCCATTTCGCAAAGTTTGTATTCGCTAGGTTCATAATATTGGTATTGTTAAGACTCATCGTATTGTTGTCATCGCTCGTGTATTTAATAAATACGCTAGGGAAAATATCTTCTTCTGGATTAATTTTTGCTAGTGCATCCTTAAGTGCCTCTGAATCTGTAAGCACCTCTTGCATATCTGTTCCTAATGTAAGCTTAATATCATCGGAAATATAGAATCCGCCGTTATCTGCCCATGTCGAAGTCCATTTCCATGTACCTGGATCCATTTGCGCATCTTGTGGTGGTAGTACTGTATAAGAACCGTCATCATTTTTCGCGATATTAGGTCCGATTGAACCGAACAGTACTTGAATACCTACTTCAGGAGCATAAAGTTCATTAATAAAGCGCATCGCAGCTTCTTTATTTTTTGATTTAGCAGACATTACAATAGCGTTAGCGCCAAAGTTTAAAGTATTTGAATCATAACTCCAAGATACATCACCAGTGTACGCATCGCTTGTTCTTAGTGGAGCCATAGACGTATATTGCGGAGCAAGTTGCTCACCAAAACGGTCAGAACCTACCCAGCCCCAAGTGAAACCTACTTTGGCAATATCACCCTCGCCGCGAGATACGGATTGAAATTTCGTGTAATCATGAGTGAATACTTCAGTATTAATGAGACCAGCACTATACAATTTATTAAGAAAGACTACTAATTCTTTGTAGCGATCATCGAGAAGATAGTTTTTTACTTGTCCATCTTCTACGAAATAGCCTTGACCACTTACATCAGAGGAAAGATTAATACCTGAACCACCTAGCATAACTGCTGGATTGAAGAAGCCACCAATGCCACCCGTCCAGTCTACAGGAATTTCATCGGTAGTATCGCCATTACCATTCGCATCTTGTTCTTTGAATGCTAGAAGGACGTTATAGAGCTCATCCCAGTTCGTTGGCATTTCCAATTGAAGATTGTCTAGCCAAGTTTGGTTAATATATTGGCGATTTACAGAATCAGGCCAGAAGCGTTGGTACTTCGGTAAGCCTAGTATGCGACCATCGGTTTGTGTAGAGATAATTTTAGTTTCTGGTTTATCGTTAAACATTTTCTCTACATTAGGAGCTAGCTCCATTAATTCGTTAATGTCTTGGAACAAACCATTGAATTGCGCAAAGTCCGCATCGGTAATTACTGTTGGACCAACAAATAGATCAGGAATGTCGCCACTGGCTAGCATAGGACCTTTCTTTTGATCCCAGTCCGCCGTAATTTCTTGCCATTCAATATCTACGTTTGCTTTCTCTTCTATTTCTTGAAGCCATTCCATTTCCGCTAAAGGTTTCGTTAGAGCATGCTTTACAATAATGGCAGTAAGCTTAGCTTTTTTTTCATTGCCTTCAGCTGGCGTAGAGCTACCACCTGCATTGCCTTCTGACTTACTACATGCTGCAACTAATGATGCACATAACATGATGACAAGTAACATAGAAATAACCTTTTTCATAAACGTTCCCCCTATATAGTTTTGCCAATGAGTTGGAAAGCAAGATGACATATGTTGTTGGCAAATTAACTTTATCGTGATTTTATAGCTGTTGTATACGTCCAAGAATTGAGCGATGAGCAATTCTTGAAAGCGCTTTAATACCTTGTTGTTATGCAGTTTTATACAATAATCAAAATTCAAAATTTGAAAATTGTAGATTCTACGAAAATAGTGGATCGGATGATAGAAAAACCGCTGACCCCTTACTTAT
The DNA here is from genome assembly GCF_056786375.1 of Paenibacillus sp. Y930. Lineage (NCBI taxonomy): Bacteria > Bacillati > Bacillota > Bacilli > Caryophanales > Paenibacillaceae > Paenibacillus > Paenibacillus sp. Y930. The sequence goes on from NZ_JBXCIX010000002.1 coordinate 143,468, forward strand.
CGAAAGCTAAGTAAGTAATCAGCGGTAAAGTTTACTTCATATGATCTCGATATTGTCCTGGTGTAGATCCAGTAATTTTTTTGAATGATCTGATGAAACTAGATGAATTCATATAACCTACTTTAAGGGCAACACTTTCAATAGGATCATTACTCGATTTCAAATAATGAATAGAATGTTGAATACGCAGCTGATCGATATATTCTTTGAAGTTATGACCGATTGTTTTTTTGAAGTGGTAGCTAAAATTCGAAACCGACATCTCGAAATGATCAGCCATAAATTGCAATGAAAGATTAGAATCATGCCAATAAGAATCGACGAACGCCAATATATTTTCACTTGAAGCTTTTCGTGATGTAGGCAGAGTAAGAGTTATAATCTCACATAGCTTATTCGTTGTATCTCTCATAATCTCTAGCATCTGATCCAAAGAGTAGCGATTTTGGAATACGAATTCAATATTATGGAGCGCTGGATTATTATCCTGCTGGAAGCGTTCAAGTGTATTGAACAAAATACTCATCGTATTGAGGTATATGGTACGAATAACATGTGATGGCATGCCAGTACCACCCATATACGTTTGAATATGCTGGATAAGCGCTGCAATACGATCGGCATCATTTTTCAAGATTGCTAATTCTAGTGATTGCATTAATTCCGTTTGATAAGATACGACTCCAGTTGATGGCTGCTGACTATCATTATAAGTCACGATTGTACTTGTGCGCTGGAATCGAATTTGCTCGATACTGCGAGATGCTTGCAAATAGCCGTAATGGAATACTTTAATATTATGTTTATGATGACTTAAGCTAATACCAATTAAACTATCCAACATCAAAACTTCAAGCAGCTCCTGCTGTAGTAGGGAAACAAAGGAGTGCAAGGAATCCATTGGCTGATGAGATATAATGATAATAATTTCATGGTTATATTGACTTTTTAGCACATATGGAATAATTCCACCTTCAAGTAATTTGAACTTCGCTTTGCAATGCTGAAGGATCGCGAGACTGTCTACATCACTTTCAGCTGAGAGAATGACAACGGTAATGTATTCATTAGAGAATTGGATATTGTATAAATGAGCGTCCGAGTCGAATGCTTCCCAATGTTCAAAGTTGCCCAATACGAGCTGGAACAAAATAGTATCTCTCATTTTAGGTCGTGTCTGCTGTAGCTGTTCATCTAGCTTTTCTTTAGTAATAGATAATTGATCTAGTGCATAGTGGATCGTTTCAATTTCATTTTTCGGCTTTTTACTATCATCGGCAAACAATTTTGAGGAAACCTCTACTAGCCTCCTAATCGGATGATAGTTATAGCGCAATGAAATATAAATAATTAATGCCGTAATACTAATAATAACGAGTAACAATATTAAAGTGCTAAATTGAATAATTCTTATATCTTGAATCGTCTCAGCTATCGGTAATAGACGAATATAATTCCACTGATTAATATCAGATGTTGTTCTGGATACAATGTATTGCTCTTTGTTCAACGTAATCGTATGTAAATTAGCAAATTGCTCATCACTTAGTGAAAGAAGCTGATTGAACTCGGAATCAATAATAGTAGGGCAACCAATTGAAGCAACAAGGCAACGCTGCTTGTCATCGGTAATCAGAAAAATGCCATTGTAAGTATCGCTACTTGATTTCATCATATTCAAAATAGTAGATTCTTTCACAAGAATGAGCATTGAGCCAGGCGAATTACTACCACCTAATGGCAGCGGTAATACAAAGCTAAGTAGATTAACTTTATGACCACCTGGAACGTATACAGATTCGACGGATCTAACAATAGGCTCAGTAGTATAATTCAGCTCTTGAACCATTTGATCAGCAGGCCATTGCTCGTACACATAGCCTACACCTTTATTAGAAAAATCTTCTACAGTGTATGCGCTTCCAGTTTTGCTGAAAAAATAGTCGATATTTTTAAGATAGAGTAATGAGTTTTCGATAAATGCATCTGTAATATTGTATTTACGCATCTCTCTAGCGATAATAACTTTTTGATACTCATTCTCAGGTGCCATATAGGGCTTAATTTCGCGATTTTGCATAATTTCTGCTGGGAGATTGTATGCATATTTCGTAAATATATCCATAGAGTTCATTAGCTGCTCTGTAACATGCATATTCCAGGCACTCGCTTTATCTTTCACAATCGCAGTAGAGTAAGGATAGTAATAAGCGATAATAGCGGCAATTGGTAGAATTAGAATGGCTATATAAGATACTAAAAATTTAATTAATAAAGGCTTTTTGACCATTAACACATCCCCAATCGCTAACTTTCTTAAATTTGATTATAACATAGGCATTATTTAATTAGATGAACATTAAGGATTAAATTTTTCAACAAGAAATCGTCTTATAAATGCTAATCTAAATATGTACAAAAGGGGGATGCGAACATCCTCCTATTCTAATCAAGTCCAAGATTTTGTCCGTACCTTTTTTGATTGCCCACAACTGTAAATAGACGCATGAGCATTGTGATTGTCGATGCCCATAATTATTTATGAATTTAATGTGGAACTAAAATAATGAGGATATAAATTTTTGTGTGTATCGATCCATTCTTTCATCTCGAAGATCATTTGTTCATAACTTGGTACATGGAACGAGAAATCATTTCTGTTATTCCGTAGAGTTTTATCAAGATTCAATGCACTAGAAGGTATAATATTTAATTTGTTTTCATTAAAGTGGTAATTAAACAGCTTTAATAAATCATACTTCGTTATACTCGTATTGTTCACAAGATTATATATCCCTGTTACGTCTTCTGTCGCCGCTCTTTCCATAGCTTTTGCTAAGGTTAAAGTAGTAACACCAGTCCAAATCGCACCGGTATAACCATTTATAGTTTCATTTTGTTTCATAAACCAATTAAACAAACCAATTCCGTCTTTTTTCATATCTGGACCGATAATTGAGTTTCTAAATGTTAGATGGTGATTACTAATTTCGCCTAAAGCTTTTGATCGATCATAAAATGTTTCACCATCATGTAAGCTATTTTCAAAATACGGAGCTGATTTTCCAGAGAAAACGCAATCCGTACTCATGTGTATGAGCTTTGTTGAGGTGTTTTTTAATAGATCAACGATGAAGTGAGGCAAGTAACTATTGAGGTAGACAGCGTTGGAGGGCTCCTTATCACAGGCTTCGTTTAAAATACCGATGCAATTGATAATGACATCATAGCCTTTAGGTAGAATAGATTTTAATAAAGAGGGATCTCGAATATCTCCATTGATGTTGTCACAAAAGGGAAATGATGTTCTCGAAAAGGTAGTGACTTCATGTCCTCTCTCATGTAAATATAATGAGATCGTGTGGCCGGCCATTCCAGTTGCTCCAAGAACTAAATATTTCAACTTACTCACCCCTTCCATTTGTGCAGCTCTTCCTGAATAAATGTAAGTTGTAACAGCTTTTCTTTGATTTCCTTTACTGAAAGAATTTTTGTGTTATTTGAGTTATATTCATCAGTTAACGTAATTTTATGGGAACCGCTATCAAGATACTTCCCATAATTTAGATCGCGATTATCTGAAGGAACTCGATAGAAATTACCCAAATCAATCGCTTTCGCGGCTTCTTCTTTCGTTAGAAGTACCTCATATACTTTTTCACCGTGACGTGTACCGATCACATTGATTTTATTATCCCCACCAAATAATTCTATTAATGCTTGTGCTAAATCTCCTATATAGGAAGATGGAGATTTTTGAACCATGATATCTCCATTCTCCGCATGTTGAAAGGCATATAATACCAACTCAATAGCTTCTTCAAGGCTCATAATAAAGCGCGTCATTTTGGGGTCGGTAATCGTTAATGGTTTTCCAGCCTTAATTTGCTCTACGAATAATGGAATGACTGAGCCTCGAGATGCCATTACGTTTCCATATCGTGTTCCACAAATTAATGTTTTGTCAGAGGAGACCATTCTAGATTTGGCAATGAATGTTTTCTCCATCATTGCTTTCGAAATCCCCATTGCATTAATGGGATATGCTGCTTTGTCGGTTGAAAGGCAAATCACTTTTTTTACGCCTGCATTGATCGCTGCAGTCAATACATTGTCTGTACCGAGTACATTTGTTTTGACAGCTTCTAACGGGAAAAATTCACAAGAGGGAACTTGTTTAAGTGCTGCTGCATGGAAAACATAATCCACACCATACATTGCGCTATTTAAACTACTAATATCACGAACATCCCCAATAAAGAACTTAATTTTATTGTTCTGATATCGAGTTCGCATATCATCTTGCTTTTTTTCGTCCCTGGAGAATATTCTGATTTGCTTAATGTCGGTACTTAAAAACCGCTCTAGTACCACATTGCCAAATGAACCTGTACCGCCTGTGATCAGTAATGTCTTATCTTTAAACATAATAATCTCCACACCTTCCCTGTAATAGGACGTTATAACATTGTAGAAATATAATTGTCTTATTTCAGCCCTCTTTGGTACAAGTCGTATTCAGAATTTTCTCTCGGGTAATTATACCAATAGGCGAATATGCCAGTATATTTACGGGTTGGGTTTTGATCGAGTAGAGTCCTATTAAAATCACAATCACCGGCCATATCTTTTCTAACAGTGAACGTTGCATCGCCAATACAACTTCTTCTAATAATTTTAAATTGTCCACACCATCCATAACGATTTGCCTCGGTTATTACAAAGTTTAGGCCTAATTTTGTAAGCATATTGTAGTAATAAATATCATATTGTCCATCGACCTGATCTAATACATCTCGAATAGTTGGCAAATACATATCATCGCTATCAATGATCCCTAAGTAGTCACCAGTTGCCTCTTCAATACATCGATTATAGGTATAACTTGCACCCTTATTTTTTTCGTTTAGTAAAATTTTTAACTGTGGGCAAGTTTTTTGATATTCCTGTAAAATTTCTACTGTTTGATCTGTAGAGCCATCATCACATACGATAATTTCATAGGCATAATCTTTAGGGATACTATCTAACATGGTTTTAATCCATTGTTGACTATTATAAACGGGACTTATAAAGCTAAATTTCATACAAATTCTCCTACCTTTAAATGACTAATTTATAGAATAAATGACTTCAACTAAATTACTATATGCATGATATGACGTGGATGTACCCTCTTCAGCACATCAGTGTTCGTTGCAAAATGTATAACATACTCAAGCGCTATAAATAATTTTCGCTCTAGCGAGGAAACTGTAACACTTTTTAGTTCGTTGAAATAATATAAGGAATGACTAAAAGTAGATCCAGAATATTGTAGATGGATCCGAAATTATTGATACCCATTTAATGGATTGAATGAAAAATTGATAATTCGTTGGATTAAACAATATATTACGGAAAGAGATGATTATTATGAGGTTAAACTGGCATGAGGACTTTATTTTTAATTTGGCAAGTCTTGTCCGACCAAAGGTATATGTGGAACTAGGCATACAGAATTGTTACCTGTTTAATCGAATAGCACCTCTGGCTGAACGCTCGATAGGAGTGGATATTACTCCAAGTGCCAGCAATAATATGATCAAAGAAATGAATGCTCAATTTTTTAATGGTACCACTCAGGAATACGCTAAGGAATTAGAGGCTAATCCTCTGCAAATTGATATGTTATTCATCGATGCAGATCATTCGAAAGAGGCAGTGTTACAAGATTTCAGAGATTTTTTCCCATATGTAGCCCCGCATGGCTTAATTTTATTGCATGATACCCATCCTGAAAATGAGCATATGATGCATCGGTCTTTGTGTGAGACTGCATATCAAGCAGTTGAAGAATTATCAAAGGAAACAAAATTATATGAAATGATGACGATCCCTATTTCGCCAGGGTTAACAATTTGTAGGAAACGTCAGACGCAATTATCGTGGCATGAAAAGTAAATGATCGAGTTGAACTAGCAGCAGATTACACAATATGAATGTGTAGCAGTTAATGGGAGTACGTAGAGGGTAGAAAACACTATGAACTTAATGGAATGGGAAAAACACTATCGAGGCAATTCAAGGATGAGCGATCGCGTTTATAAAGTAGGTTTTATCGCCAAAAAGAATTTGTCCATCGCTACTCTCGGAAATTTATAAATTCTATTGTGGTCAAAAAAAGCGCAATAACTCTGTTCTAGCTCAGAGACATTGCGCTTTTTGTGTTTGTTTTGGAGAAGTTTACTTTGTTTTGTTTTCGTCATTTTTGTTACCGTTACAATGGCAATATGCTGTCCGCCACGTTGTTGACTTATTAGATCATATCCCTTTTGCTTCTCTTGTTTTTCGCGAAATTTACGTGCTGTGCTTTTAGACAAATGGATCATCTCCTCATTAATATTGAATCTTCATTATTATACTATAAATTATGCTGTAAGATCACTTTTCTAGAAATATAAGTTTTGGAAAAACATATAGAATACAACAATTGCTAACTGCTTATACTACTACCATATTACATGGAAACAGCTCTTTGTAATAAGAAAGTTTGACGAAAAGTGCTTAGGGATTATACAAACGAAAAAGTTTCAATTATAATAAGAAATAATCGGATACATAAATTTTATTCATAAATGTGTTTTGATTATTTTCATTCGAAATAAAACGTTTACATAATAAATTTCGGTGAAACAATGAAAAAAACAATAAAAACATTGTAATTCCGATTAATCCGATGTACTATTAGGGAATAATAAAACAACAGGGGGAACTACTATGAAAAAGATTTTTTCAACAGTGACATTACTAATTCTAATTATCGCAGTTGTAGCGGCATGCTCAAGCAATAATGGCAATACAACTCCCAATAACACGCCTAACACTGGAAATGAAGTTAGTGGCGAGCCAAAACAAGGCGGCAATCTTATTATTGCTGTAGCAAGTGATCCAGTTATTCTTAATCCAAACTATGCAGGTGATCGCGTTAGCTTAACAATTAACCAATCATTGTATTCACCTTTATTCCAAGTATCTAATGGCGAAAAAACTTTCTATCTTGCAAAAAGTCTTGAACTTTCCGAAGAAGGTCTAACTTATACGTTAACATTACGTGATGATGCCAAATGGCATGATGGCGAGCCAGTAACGGCAGATGACATTGTATTTACAATTGAAAAGATTGTTGATGAAAATCAAAATAGTCTACTTCGTGAAAACTTCTTCGTGGGTGGTAAAGCGATTGAAGTTGAAAAAGTTGATGAATATACAGTGAACTTCAAGCTACCACAAGTTAATCCAGCTTTTGAAGCAACATTGTCACAAGTATTTCCAATTCCTAAGCATGTGTATGAGAATGAAACAAATTTAGAAAAGAGTGATAAAAACAATGCTCCAATCGGATCTGGTCCATTCAAATTCAAAGAGTACAAAACAGGTGAGTATGTATCACTAGAGCGTTTCGATGATTACTATGGTGGCAAACCTTATCTTGATGGGGTAACTTATCGTATTGCCAAAGATACAAATACAGCTAATCTTGCGCTTCAAAATGGTGAAATCCATGTGAAATATGTAGATCCTCAAGATGTATCGACAATCGAAGCAACTAACAATTTTGCGATCTATCCTTATGAAGAAGGTCGCCTTGCATACTTGAACTTCAACCAGATTAGTGATACTGGAGTGCTTAATAATATTGAGGTTCGTAAAGCATTATCTTATGCGCTTGATCGTGATGAATTAATTCAAGTTGCTTATACATCTAGCGATTATGCTAATGCAGCTCATTCATTCTTAACACCAGATGGTTTGTTCCATACGAATGATGTAACATCTTATGATTATGATGCTGAGAAAGCAAAGCAAATATTAGCTGATGAAGGTGTAAGTAACTTGAAGCTAAGATTTATTGTTTCAAGCGGTAATAAAGCTCAAGAAGCAGTAGCTCTATATGTACAACAAAAACTTGGTGAGATTGGTGTACAGGTTGAACTTCAAACGATGGATGCATCTGCATATGGTCAAAAGCTGAATGCTGCCAATACAACGGATTATGAAGTATTCTTAGGCGGATACATTATGGGGTATGATCCAGATGCTTACCGTATTCTATTCTTATCAGATGCAACATCTAATTTCAGCCATGTAGCTAATGAGGATATTGATGCCTTATTCCTTGCGGGTGCAGGTGAAGGTGATGTTGTTAAGCGTGAAGAGATTTACAAACAAGTTCAAGAGCTTATCGCAGCTGAAGCGATTCAATATCCAATCGCATACACGAAAACGATTGTAGCAGTAAGCAATCAATTCGGTGGTGTTGAAGAAGCTAAGTTGAAACCAGTATATATCTTTGAAGATCTATCAAAAATATATAAGAAATAATTGTAAGGTCAAATGAACAAGTATGCAAAAAAATAAGCTGATCATTCAGCTTATTTTTTTGCTACTACGTAGAGGGAGAATATGTTATGAACCAACTCATAGCGAAACGACTACTGCAGACAATTCCATTGCTCTTCTTTGTCTCCATTGTTAGCTTTGTGCTGATCAAGGCTGCGCCTGGTGATCCTGTACTTAACTTCGTCACACCTAATATGCATGCAGAAGATATTGAGAGAGTTAGGCATAACTTAGGATTGGACAAACCGGCATACGTACAATACTTCATCTGGTTAAAGGGAGTTTTGCAAGGAGATCTAGGATATTCGCTAATTAATCACAAACCTGTCTTAGGACAAATTGTTGAACGTATTCCGGCAACTGTAGGTTTGATGAGTGGAGCCATTGTTATAGCTGTCATACTAGCAATTCCATTAGGTTTGATTGCAGGATCCAATCGTAATCGATTTGTTGATAAATGCATTAATATATTTTCATACATCGGTATTTCAATTCCCGGATTCTGGTTAGGGATATTATTTATCTATTTCTTTGCAGTGAAATTAGGATGGCTTCCAAGTATGGGGATGAGGACAATAGGGGTAACCTCAACTTGGGATGTTATTCAACACGCAATATTACCTTGTAGCGTACTCGCTATCGGATTTCTGTCGGTCTATGTACGCTATATTCGCTCTAGTACCATTGGACAACTGAAGGAAGACTACGTACAAATTCAATATGCTTTTGGTTCCTCCAAAACACAAGTTTTAAAACGACATGTTTTAAAGCATGTATTGTTACCAATTATTACATTGCTAGGTATGTCAGTCGGTGATATCGTAGCTGGTGCGATTGTTACAGAAACGGTATTTTCATGGCCAGGACTAGGATCACTTGGTATGACTGCTGTTAAAGGATTAGATTATCCTTTAATAATGGGAATAACATTACTATCATCTGTCATGTTAATATTAGGGAATTTGATTGCGGATATACTATATAGTTTTGCTGATCCAAGAATTAAGAAGATGAGGTGAGAATAGATGAACCGAACCAAATGGAGTAATGTGTTACATGAGCTATATCATAATAAAATAGGTCTTGTAGCGGTAGGCATTCTATTCATTTTCACGTTGGGCGCAATCTTTGCGTTTCTTGCACCTCATGATCCAAATAAATTGAATGCATTGATTCGTTTACAAGCTCCGAGTGGTGATCATTTTTTTGGAACAGATGATTACGGACGAGATTACTTTGCACGGGCATTACATGGTGGAAGAATTTCGTTATTAGTTGGATTTTTTTCCATGATCGTAGCTACCTTTATTGGAGTAACGATAGGCGTAATGGCAGGTTATTTTGGAGGGAAAATCGATAATATTTTAATGCGTCTAGTTGAAGTTATTATGTCCATCCCGTCATTTTTAATTTTATTATTATTAAGTATTTATCTTAAACCGAATGTCGGCAATCTCATTATTATTATAGGGTTCATTATGTGGATGAATGTATCTCGTATTATTCGTGCGGAAACGATGACGCTAAAGGAACGTGAATATGTACTGTATGCCAAAGCATCGGGACAAAACTCCTATGGCATCATTGTGAAACATATACTACCTAACCTTATTCCAACAATTATTGTTGGTGCGACAAATACAATAGCGTCGGCGATATTAATGGAATCATCGCTTAGCTTCTTAGGCTTCGGGGTACAAGCTCCTTCAGCTACATGGGGAAGTATGCTTAATAATGCCCAAGGTTATATTGCTCAAGCGCCTTACTTAGCTATATTCCCAGGTTTATTAATTTTCTTAACTGTACTTAGCTTTAATATTTTAGGTGATATATTGCGAGTAGGTTTCGAGCCTAAGCTTATTAAGAAATAAGAAGCTGATGCTTCCGAAGTGACTTTTTGTTAGCTAAGAAGTTACATAGGAAGCTACAAAAAGTTCTAGTATATGCTTCCGAAGTGACTTTTTGTTAGCTAAGAAGTTACATAGGAAGCTACAAAAAGTTTAGGAGGAACATCATATGACAGATTCCAAAAGACTGCTAACAGTAGAAGGACTGGAAGTTTCCTTCTTCACGAATCATGGTGAGAATCAAGCTGTACGTAATGTAAGTTTTCATATTGATGAGGGCGAAACATTGGGCATTGTCGGTGAGTCAGGTAGTGGTAAAAGTGTAACTGCCAAATCGATTCTCTCCTTAATACAGCCTCCAGGTAAAATTAAGTCAGGCGATATACGTTATAAGGAACAATCATTGCTTCAGCTATCTGAGAAGGAATGGAAGCATATCCGTGGTAATCAAATCGCGATGGTATTTCAAGATCCGATGACATCATTGAACCCTGTGAAAACGATCGGCTATCAAATGTCGGAAGTTATTCAGCGGCATCGTAAGCTATCGAAGCGAGAAGCGCGAAAAGAAAGTGCCGATATGCTGAGAAAAGTAGGAATATCTGAGCCTGAAAAACGGCTAGACCAATATCCTCACGAATTTAGTGGTGGGATGAGACAGCGTGTCATGATTGCAATGGCATTGTCTTGTCAGCCTGAATTATTAATAGCAGACGAGCCAACAACTGCACTCGATGTTACGATCCAAGCACAAATTCTTGATTTAATTGATCATATTAAGGCGGAAACGAATACATCAGTCATTCTTATTACGCATGATTTGGGCGTAGTTGCACAGGTTTGTACGAGAGTACTTGTTATGTACGGCGGAATGGTAATGGAAGAGGCGAAGGTGGAAGATCTATATCGCCATCCAGCTCATCCGTATACGCAAGGGTTACTGCAATCTGTACCTTCAAGAGCAGGTGCTTCAAGGGAGCGTCTTGTACCCATTGAAGGAACACCGCCATCGTTAATTGATCCGCCATCGGGCTGTCCATTTCGTGAACGTTGTGTACATGCCTTTGATCGTTGCGTAGAAAGACCACCATTATTTGAAGTAGGGAAGCAGCATCGCTCCGCTTGTTGGTTATCTGATCCATCTAACGAGCAGCAGTAAGAGTGAGAGGAGGAATGTTGATGAAGCCATTAGTTGAGGTCAAAAATTTGCAGAAGCATTTTTTGAAAACAACGGATTTTTGGGGCAAGCCTAAGGAAGTATTGAAGGCAGTGAACGGAGTTAGCTTTGATATTTACAAGGGTGAAACGTTCGGGCTTGTTGGGGAATCGGGTAGTGGAAAATCTACAGTTGGACGTTGTATACTGCGTTTATATGATTATACAGATGGACAAGTGATTTACGATGGACAAAATATTTCTGATTTGAACGATCAACAGCTGAAGCCATTTCGCAAAAACATTCAGTCGATTTTTCAAGATCCGTATTCTTCCTTGAATCCAGGGTTAAATGTGTACGAGCTAATTAGCGAGCCGATGGATATTCATGGGATGGTCAAAGGAAAAGAGCGAAAAGAACAAATTATAGCGCTGCTAGAGCGAGTTGGTCTGAAGAGCGAGCATTTGTATCGTTATCCGCATGAATTCAGCGGTGGTCAACGACAACGGATCTCAATTGCAAGAGCATTGGCGACGAAACCAGAATTCATTATATGTGATGAACCGATTTCTGCACTAGATGTATCTGTACAGGCACAAGTAGTTAATATGTTGGAGGATTTGCAAAAGGAATTCGGCTTAACGTATCTTTTTATTGCGCATGATCTTTCGATGGTTCGTCATATTTCTGATCGAATTGGTGTGATGTATGGTGGGCGAATCGTAGAAATTGCTCCTAGTGATGAGCTGTATGAAAATCCACTACATCCTTATACGCAAGCGCTGCTATCTGCTATTCCAGTTCCCGATCCAACGGCGACTCGAGAGCGGATTGTTTGGAGTTCTGACCCGAAGGAATGGAGTAATCGCGAACATGAGCTAGTAGAAGTAACACCAGGCCACTTCGTTGCTGTTCACTCGTGATCACGACGATTATGCTATCGTAGCGAATTCAGCGGCGAATATATATTGGAATGGAGGATTAATATGAGTGAAACTATAGTGAAATTATCACAAAATGAGGCTTTAATGGTGGAACAACTTCGTCAAAGAGGTTTATCTGATGAGCAAATTGTAAGTGGAGCGTTAGCGCGTACACTTCCTGTTGATGATAGTATGTTTGAATTTGACTTTAATGAGTTAAGTAATTTTGTGGAGCAAAAGCCCGGTACGCTTCAATCTGCACTTCGTGATGGATACCAGATCAAGTATAATACGATTCGTGGTATTCGTTGTTGGATCCTTATTGTATTTGAGCAAGATCCAGTATTAGTATTCGATGCAGGCAAAGAGGCTGTATATGCAACGTTGAGTCAAGCTCAGCAGCAACAAATGCAGCAGGTACTATCTCATGGCTGGCAGTTGTCAGTGCTGAATGAAGAGGCTGGCGAAGTTGTTATTAAGCCTGTTGGTTAAAAACATAGTTAAATATTAACGGGGTTATTTCATCATGTATATGACGGGATAACCTCGTTTTTTTGTAAAAAGAAAAAAGAGCCCTCTTATTGTAAGAGGACTCTTACGCCAATTCTGCTACGAGCAACTCAAGCCATTGTTGCTTTTGAATCACGTTGTTGCGGATTATATGCCTGCAATCCTGCTTGGTTCAACAGATTCCACGGCTTGTTGTAGTGCGGTTGGAAGAAAAAGTCGACAAAAGCTAGCTCATCCATCGTCATATGATTTTGAATGCAGACCGATAGTGTATTGATCGATTGCGTTAGGTCTGCTTTCGACAGCACTTGCGCTCCTACGATACGACCGTTTGCCTCTTCGTACACGACTTTCAGTAGCGCCTTCTCATAGGTAGGCATAAACTCTGGTCGGTAATGATCATTAATTGTGATTGATTTCACAATCATACCCGCATCAATTGCGGCCTGCTCGGTCATGCCGGTAGAAGCGATGTTCAGGTCAAATATTTTAATACCCGAAGTCCCTTGGGTCCCCATATATCTCACCATCGGCTCGATCAGATTTCGTGCGACAAGTGTCCCCATCCGAACCGCATTCGTTGCTAGAGGAATATAAGCATGCTGATTGGTTGGATTATAGCGGATCGCACAACTATCTCCTGCAGCGAACACGTCCGGACAGCTGGTGCGCATATAATCATCGACGATGATTGCACCATTGCTCAATTGGTCAACCTGACCTGTGAGCAGCTCTGTATTAGGACGGAAGCCAATGCACATAATGACAAGATCAGCTTCATATTCGCCAGTTGTCGTGATTACGCGGTTCACTTTGCCATTGTTCCCTTGAAAACCAGTTACGGTCTGGTTAAGTGCAAGCTCAATATGGTGCTGCTTCATCGCTTCCTCAACGAGATCTGTATATTCACGGTCGAGATACTTGTACAGCACACGCGGCGTATTGTCGATAACAGTCACCTGCTTGCCAAGTTGCTCGAATGCTTCAACCAGTTCAATCCCAATATAGCCTGCTCCTACAACGACGATTCTTTGTGCATGCTTTGCCCGCTCAATAATGGCCTTAGCATGTGCATAGTTTTTGCAAAGCATAATATTGTCCAGATCGATGCCGCCCAGTTTTGGAATAATCGGCCACGACCCAGTTGTAACAACTAACTTGTCATAGGTGTCAATTTTAATCTCATCTTTTATAATATCGCGGACTTTAACTGTCTTTGCTTGAGTATCTATTGAAAGCACTTCATGAAGCATGTTTGTCTGAACACCCAGTTCTTGCAGTTGTTCCGGAGATGAGTAGAAGAGCGATTCCGCATCTTTCACGACACCTCCAATATTTAGCGCGATCCCGCAAGATAGAAACGAAATATTGTCGTTTTTCTCATACACGGTAATTTCAGCTTGAGGATACAATGTAGCCATCCCAGTAACAGCAGCAGTTCCGGCATGTGTACAACCAATTACGATTACTTTCATAGTAGTTAGCCTCCTTGATATGGTTGATCTTAGAATAGTATGAAATCAAATAGTAGTTAAATTGTGAAAACAGGTTAATGTGTGAATTAATTCACAAAAACAATTAAAAAAATTTGCTGTTTGAAGTATGACTCAAACATAATACCTTTGTGATTAATATCACAATATCCTGTTGCTGCTATCATATGACAGATGAATTTAATTTGCAAGTCAAAAGTGAAAAAAATCACAATGTTGACAAATATTTATTATAGCGGAGTATCCATTCGCGATATTACTATATCTCATTAAAGTCTAATGAGACGACCTCTTTTCTATGTATTGACCTTAATTAATAAAAATATTGACATCATAATTAATGGGTGATATATTGTGTATGTACGGTATACACAGTTTAGAAGGAGGTTGTTATATGCTAGCGTTAGATATTAAAAACCTGAATAAGAAATATGATAATTTTCAATTGAAAAATGTATCGTTGCAGCTAGAAAAGGGTTATATTATGGGGTTTATCGGGGCCAACGGTGCTGGGAAAACAACAACGATTAAATCAATTTTGAATTTGATTCAAATCGATAGCGGAGAAATTAGCATTCTAGGCAAGGACGCCATTGAGCATGAAATCGAATTGAAGCAAGAGATTGGTTTCTCATTCGGCGGCACTGATTATTATACTCGAAGCAAAATTAAAACATTAACAAATGTGATTAAGAAGTTCTATCAGAATTGGGATGATGAAACCTATTATAACTTTCTAAAGAAATTCAATTTAGACGAAAACAAAAAAATAATGCAGTTATCGACTGGTATGAAAGTAAAGTATAGTTTGGCTCTTGCTTTGTCCCACGGAGCTAAAATTCTCATTTTAGATGAACCGACAAGTGGACTAGATCCAGTTGCAAGAGGCGAACTATTAAAAGTTTTTCAAGAACTAATAGAACCTGGGGAAATAAGCATTCTCTTCTCAACTCATATCACATCCGATCTAGAAAAATGTGCTGATTATATAACCTTTATTCACAATGGGCAAATTATCAATAGCGCTGAGAAAGAAGATTTTATTAACTCTTATCGCTTGCTAAACGGTAAAGAAAGACAACTATCTGAAGTGAAAGACCAATTGATTTCCTATAATGTAAATTCATTTGGCTTTACAGGACTGATTCACACTAAAGATTTTGATCCTTCTTCAGATATTCAATCAACTTTGCCTAATCTCGAGGACATTATGATCTATGTATCAAAGAAGGAGGATATGTATGTATAACTTACTAATGAAAGAATTAAAACTCGGAGTAAGTCCTGTATTTTATGTATTACCCGTTTTGACTGGAGCCTTAATGCTAATTCCGGGTTGGCTATATTTTCTTGTTATCTTATATTTTTGTTTTATAACGGTACCAAATATGTTTGGAGTGTATAAAGCGCAAAATGATTTGATGTTCACTATGATGTTGCCTGTAACCAAAGACAATATTGTAAAAGCAAAGATAGGCGTCGTTGTCATTCTCGAATTATTGCATATTGTTATCGCAGTTATCTTCGGTATAATAAGTACTCGCTTATATCCTAATTTGACCTACTTTTTCTTTGAACCAACCTTAGGTTTCTGGGGATTATGTTTTGTCATGCTTGCGATCTTCAACATTATCTTTTTCTCCATGTATTACAAGACAGCTTACAAATATGGTGCTGCAACGTTCGCATCTGTTGCAGCAGCTATACTATTTGCTGGTGGGGCAGAATGGTTGGGGATAAAAAATTCAATAGTGTTTGATCTTTTCAAGGGTAGTGGTACTGAGAACATTCCGTTACAAATATCCATCCTAATTGCAGGAATTGTAATATTCGCAACGTTTACGATTATCGCTTATAATATTTCCATTAAACAATTCAAGAAAGTAGAAATTTAATGAATATCGCTCTTTCGAATACATCTGAAAAACCTATCTATCAGCAACTTTTTGAACAAATTAGTGCTCAAATTTTAAAGGATGAGTTAGAATCAGGCTATAGTTTACCACCAATACGACAAGCAGCTGTAGAGCTTGGGATTAGTATCATTACTGTAAAAAAAGCTTGGGAAGAGCTTGAACGATCTGGACTAATCTATACAGTAACTGGTAAAGGATGCTTTGTAGCCGAACTCTCATCTGAAGACATGCTTCAAAAACGAAATGAAATGATCTTAAAGCAAATGGTCGATAGTGCTTCATATTACAGATCCTTTGGCGTCACCATAGAAGAAGTTATTGAGCTGTTGAAGAAGATTTATTGATAGAAATAAAATCAATCGGAGTGTGCAATATGCACACTCCGATCATATTAGGATGGTTATATAGTGTATAAGATTACTGCTCAAGGATAATGCTATAACTTAGCGTTCACACATACTTGTAGCGTTTCTTTAATGCTTGCAATGACATCATCTTTATTAATTTTTAATATGGGCATCGTATCATTAGGATCTAGATATGCGTCGCGACCTTGAATTTCTGCAGTAACTGCTAAGTGAATACCATGCTCTTTGCCTGCTTGTTTTGTATGTTCATCATGCTCAGCAAATGCTGGCTTAAAAGCTTCTACCGGTGCAGGAATAAGCTTCGTTGTTTCTGTCTGTCCTAATGCTTCAACCATATATTGATAGAAGTCTAGGTACTTCATATTTGTATCACAAATTGCATATCTGCCCTCATGTTGGCCCAATTCAATAGCACCTACTGCTGCTTCTGCAACTTGTTTGGCTGTTACCATTGCAGTACCACCTTGTGGAACATAAACGGTATCATACCCTCTAACTTGCTCTGTAAACATCGTCCAAAGAGGTGTACGCCCAGGCATTACACCAAAAATATAAGGTAAACGTAAACTCATAACGTCCATATCCTTGTCACCCTCCAACATCGCTACTTCTTCCTGTAGTAATCGTGTACGCGGATATGCTTGTTCACTATTCAAATGTAAATCGGTCCATTGCTCAGCGAAATGGCTAAAGTAAGAATTAAATAACACAAATTTTTTCACACCAGCTTGGCGAGCTAATCGAGCAATACGTTGCGTTGGAATCACATTTGCTTGATAGAAGAACGTTGTTGCAGGAGCATCAGGGCAAACTCGCTCATCCGCACCAGCAGCATATATAAAAGCATAAACACCGTCAAGTAATTGTAAAATTTGTTCATCAGTATAGGTTTGCATATCCCCTAGATGACTTTCAACTTCAGCAGGAAATAAATTGTCGGCTGGAGTAGGAGGGAGAGAGAGTTCTGCTACTTTGTAACCTCTTGCAAGTAATTCATGGGTTGTATAATATCCTAGAAAACCTGTTCCGCCTAATATAAATACTTTTTTCATAGATCTTCATCTCCTAAGTAGAATTATGTTGTTAAAGTAATTATATCAACTAGTATTTATATACTATGTGATAAAAATCACATAGAACGAGTCTATTGACAGCTAACGACTGTTATCCTATAATTCGGATAACAGTCGTTAGCTTTTTTGAGGAAAAGGAGATAAATTTATGCTTGATTATGAACTTGAGAAAGTATTTGATGATGTTAATAAAATACCTATTCGAAATGCTACTAAAAATAAAATTATCGTAGTAGCTATTTCGCTCTTTGCCGAAAAAGGCTATAGCGGAGTATCTATTCGTGACATTACGAAAGCTGTTGGAATTAAAGAAAGCTCACTGTACAAACATTTCAAAAGTAAAGAGGAACTAATTGATACCATCTTTTATAATTTTCGTCGTGAGTGTCATGCGATATTACCACCTAATGATCAAATTAAGCTCATTGTGACTGGGATGAGTGTACCAGCCTTTTTACAAAAAGGCTGGATTAATTTTCAGAATCATATTGATGATCCAATCAATCAGCATATTTGGCGGATCATTTATTTGGAACAATTTAGGCATGCACTTGCTATGGAAATTTATCGTAAAGATATAGTGGAAAGAACGGTAGCCTGCTTAACTATCGTATTTCAGCAGATGATCGCACATGGAAAGCTCAAACCCATTGATGCCGAGTTATTAGCGCGTGAATATCAATATCCTGTATTTACAATGGTTATGGAATATATCGCATTGAAGTCTATGGATAGCAGTACAGCTCAGATTGAACATCAAGTTATGCAGCATATTGAATATTTTCATTCAGTAGTGGGGATGTGATGGTTTGGAACCAATTGGGAGTGACCGGCAAGCGATAAGTGTAGTAGAAAAAGTAGTATTGGGCGGGGTAGAGCAATATATTCTAATCCAAGCAGCAGATATATCAAAGCCAGTATTATTACTATTGCATGGTGGTCCATCTATGCCTTTACCGGGTGTATCAGCTAAAGGACAAGATTACACTATTGTAACGAATACGAGTAAGCTCATAGAAAACTTCGTCTTAGTATTTTGGGATCAACGTGGGACGGGAAAGTCTTATTCTCGTGATATATCACCTGAATCTATGACTATTGCACAATTTATTGAAGATGCTGATGAATTAACGGATGTACTGATCGAAAGATTTCATCATGATAAAATTTTTCTAGTTGGTCACTCTTGGGGAACCATCATTGGTCTTACACTCGCAAAGCAGAATCCTCATAAGTATTACTCCTATACTGGATTTTCGCAAATTGTAAATTGGACTAAAAATGATGAGCTATCTTTAGTTTGGTTAAAGCAGGAAGCTATGCGAAGAGGCAATCAAAAGGCGTGGAAACAACTTAATGATCTTGGTCAAGCACCACTTAATCAAAGCTTTGCACAGTGGGGGACATTACGGAAGTGGCAACGAAACTTCAACACCTTAATATATACCGATACTAATATTAAGCATCCGGGTATGTGGGGCATTATGAAAGCTCTTCTGCAATCAGAAACTTACTCATTGCGAGATATATACAATAGCTTCATATCTGGCTTCCGCTTAGTATATTCAATATCATTTGTGAAAGAGTTAGAACAGTATTGCTTTGAAGAGACGGTGCAGTCAATTGATATTCCTGTTACGTTCATACATGGTAAGTACGATTATCATGTGCATGGCAGCTTAGTAGAAATGTTCAATAAGCAAATAATAGCTACGGAAAAACGTTTAATCTGGGCACAAAAATCAGGTCATTCGTTTCATCCTGAAGACACGATAGCCAATGAGCAACATTTGATTAATCAGTTATGTTATGCGAGAAAAGGTTAATTACTATAAGAAAGAGGTTATCTCATTATGTGCTTAATGAGATAATCTCTTTCTAATTTATTAGGTTCGCTTTTACTATCTTTATTTCAAATGGATACCTAATTAGACCCATACATAATATTCACAAGTTCAATTGCATCTTCTTTTGAATTAGATCCTCTTATCCATATCCTTTTCACGTGAGAACTTTATAGCATCATTATTTCGGCAATAACGCAGCATACTGCTTACGAATATCATGTAACTGCTGCAACTTATTCATCGCATCTTTCCCGCGCAGACCAGCTAGCGCAATCGATATACTATCAATAATAGCCATAGGGGCGATTAGAGAATGGAAGGCATCTCGTTCTCCTCGATCAACTTGAATGACGATATCACTATCATTAATCATTTCAGATACTAGCAGATCAGTAATAAGAATCGTACGATAATGAGCAACTCCTGCTTGCTCCAAAATAACGGTAGCTTCAGGCGATTTTCTCACAAATCCGAAAAATAATACAACATCGTGTTCATTGGCATGCACTAAGCTTTCCAATAGCGCGTGACCACTTTCAGCCATAATGTGCACCTGCACGCCAATACGATTCAATCGAAAGCGAAATAATTCAGTAAGCGCAGTCGCTGACCCATGACCATGCACATAAATACGCTGGGCTTGATCTAGCGCAATGACAGCTTGATCGAATGCCTGTAGATCAACACGCTGAGAAGTTTCCGTAAGATTAGCTTGAGCAGATTCAATCATTTGTCCAACGATATGCTGCTTGGTTTGTTCCAATACTTGCTGCATCTTGATCGCAGGCGTAGAATACTGCACTTCTTGTAAATGTTTCTTGAATGCTTTTAAGTTCTCAAAGCCGATGATCTCCCAAAATCTCGAAACGGTTGAGATGCTTACTCCAGCTTTTTTCGCAATATCTTCCTCGGTATAAAATGGTATGCGCTCCGTGGATTTTAATATAAAATCAGCGATTTTTTTCTGACCTTTGGACATTTGCTCAATGGGGATCATGAATTGAAATGTAGTCATAGTACCTCTCCATTAATTTAGGATATTAGAACATCGCCACGCTCTTTTAATAGCTTTTTAACAAGCGACGCTGATTTGACATGCAGTGGCAAGGCATCCGATATTTCATAATAATAACGGCCTTCTTGAATACATGTACGAATATCAGAAAAATTACTATATTCACGATCAAGCTTATTACGTACGCAACCGAATTGCAATGGGTGATGTGTATCACTGCCGGCAATGACAGGAATACCTACTTCAGTAGCAAATTGTCGAACATTTTGCTCCATAGATGGACCATAGGTGGCCAAGTCTTTACCGTTAATATCGAATGCATCAAGGCGACGTAATAACGAAATGGGGTGCTGCAATAAAGGATTACTTTTGCGATGTGGATGTGCTCCAATTCGTAGTAATTGTAACTCATCACACCAATCCAATAGTTGTTCAAATGAAACGAATGATTCTTTCTCTGTGAATGGCTCAAGTCGATGACGTAATTCAAGTATCGTCGTACGAGTTCCTACGACTAGAATATGACCTTTTTGATCTACGTCAATTTCCATGCCAGGGAACACCTTAAATCCATTAACATCATAGTAATGTTCGCGATAGGGATAGTGAGCATCTAATTGCTCGTAAATGTGATAGAAATTTTCAGTGTTGAAATGCTCGGTCATGGCGATCGCATCAAGACCTGCTTGTGAAGCCTCAACAATCGCTTGGTTGAAATATTCGATAGAAAACGATGTCTTTTTGGATAGTTTAATATGTGTATGGAAATCTATATACATTAATTTATCTCCCTTTGTTATAAATGATAAAGACTCCCAATAAAGAAGAGTATGCTTACGTAAACAACCGAAATTGCAAGAAATACATAGTCTCTAGGTGAAATTTTCAGATAAGATAACTTAATCTTTTTCACTTTTGGATCTTTCATCGCATAAGTGAAGCCTTTAACTTCTAGTGCTTCGACTGTTGTTCTCGTTCTTTTTGCTGTATTTAGTATAAGTGGATAGAAAGCCACTACTGATAATTTACCTGTGTATAGTATGATTCTCCAACCTAGAAATCCTTTTCGCTCAGGTCCTCTACCACGTAGACGATATGAGTATAATATATTGTTATACTCTTCGATTAGAATTGGTAACATACGATAGCCATAGGCTACGCCGAAGCTGAATTGAGCTGGGAAACCTAGACTGAGTAAGCCATCGCTTAATTTTTCAGGGTCCATACTTGAGAAGACGGCTATACTCGCTAATGCAATAACGAGCAATTTTAAGGTGAGCGTACTCAGTGCCCATGCGGCAGATAGACCACCGCCGAATAATAGCGAGACGACGAGCATATAGGCAGCATCGGATAAGAGTCCAAGTGCTAATATAAGCAGGACGAGAATGCTAGGCTTGGATGTATAGGTTAGAACGGCTATTGCGACGAGCATACCAAGCAATACGACTTTATTATGAACAAACCACGGTACAATCGCGAAGAAAGAGTACCATGCAATGAGAATTCGCGGATCGAATTTGGAAAGAAAGGTAAGCGAATGACCATAAGCAGTTCGCAATAGCTCAACCTTAATTCGTTCTACACTTAATTTCTCAAGAAATGAAGTTTTGTAAGTAGGTTTAGTTAACTCCACTGTATACCTCCTGCGGGATGATAGATTCAATATGTGTAATAAATTCAGCGACAGATAAGCAAGGTGGCGTAATATTCGCATAATGACTTAATTCCACAATTTGTGGAGGGATAAGGGCAGCAAGCTTTAGAATATGCTCATGCTGGAACACGTCACGGCTATTCGTATCCATAATGATTTGACCTTCATGCATCACAATTACTCTAGTTGCCCAGTCCGCTACCAATTGCATATCATGCGTTGCAACAACAATCGCTTTCACATGATCACGTAATTCATCGAATAATCGAGTCATTTCGCGACGACTAGCAATATCAAGACTAGCAGTAGGTTCATCTAAAAGCATAATGGTAGGTTTCATGGCCATACCTATCGCAAGTGTTGCACGACGTTGTTGTCCACCGCTAAGTAATCGCCCATCACGCTGTTGTAATTCGGTCAGATTGAATGTATCCATAATATGATCGATAAAAGGCGCTATATTTGGCTGTTTTCTTGCTTTCAAGAAAAACTCGATATCGGCTCTAATGTTATCAGAGATAAACATTTCTTCCGGATTTTGAAAGATGAAAGAAACGAGATCAGATAACTGCTCAGGTGAAGACTGACTGGTAATTTTGCCACAAACAGTAACTGTACCTTCCCAGGGTTTACGAATGCCTGCAATTAATCGCAACAATGTAGACTTGCCAGCACCATTATTACCAATCAATGCAATCCGTTCCCCTTCATGCATTTGAAAATTAATGTTTTGTAATGTTGGCTTTTGATGGCGGTCCAGACTTTGATAACCACTAACGACATTTTCGAATTTAAGCAATACTGGACGATCAGAGTAATGATTTTGCTGTTCTTCAATGGCCACATGACGCGGTTTTGTATAAGGAAGGGTTGATTGTTGCAAGGCAAGGGCAGCTTCCTTAATTGTGATTGGGTACAAAGATTGTGCCGGTAGAACGATGTGCTCTCGCAAACTGTGAAAAGCTTGCGTAACTTGAGGTGGTTGAATATGTAGTGAAGTAAGTTCGTCGACAGAAGAAAGACCTTCCTTCACAGGCTTAATCCAACGTACTTTACCGCCAGCTTCCATGAGCATTACATTTGTACAATAGTCGGCAATGTATTCGGTATGATGCTCAATAACGATAATCGTTTTGTTATATTTCTCATTCAACAGCTTCAATTTCTCATAAATAAGTCTTGCATGTGCTGGGTCGAGCTGAGCTACAGGTTCATCCACAATAATAATGTCTGGTTCAAGTGATAATGCAGCAGCAAGGGCGGTCATATGCTTCTGACCACCACTTAACTGCCAAATCCATTTATGCTGAATATCTTCAATTTCTAACATTCGTAGTGCATTCATGCCACGCTCTTTATAATCCTCATAACCAAAGTTAAGTGGTGCAAAGCATACTTCATCATAGACGGTTGGACGAACCAATTGATTCTCAAAGTCTTGAAATACGTATGCCACATGCTTCGAGAGCTCTGCAATGCTAGTAGATTGGGTAGAAAGCCCGTTAATCATTACGCTTCCTTCTAGATCTCCAGCATAGTAGGTTGGGATCAACCCGTTGAAGCATTTGCATAACGTAGACTTTCCGCTTCCATTACTTCCGATAATAGCGATGAAGTCTCCTTTATTTATGGTCAGATTAACATGTTGAAGAGATTCATATTCTGCACCTGGATAGCGAAAAGAGATATCTTTGATTTCAATAATTGGTTGTTTCTCCGTCATAGATTGGGTCATGCAATAGTTTCTCCTTTATGATTAGTTTTGCGTTTCTTTCTAATGATTAATAGTGTTGCAATAAAGATGACTACAGCGACAGCAAGACTAAGCCACAACCCTATATTGCCTAGATCCATTTCCCATTCCCATGAGAACAATTCCAAATCGGATTCTGATAAAAATTCAGCTGCACCAGCAACAACGAATAGCACGATTGCAAGAATGATAAAGCGCGGAGTTACAAAACCAGCAACGGAAACTTTGGCGCGACCATCACGTGGCTTCATACCCAGTAATGGTTCGACTTTGCCGTACAAACGAGGTACCAAATAAATAATCGGCAATAGTGAGAATAATGTACCAGATACAATCATCGCGTTCAGGAATGAGAACCCTTCGATTGCAAGAATACTTTCAGGTAAGCCAGGAACAGCCTCCAGATCTTCAATACCTATGTATACTTTCGCAATATCAACGATTGTACCGAGCAATTGATCAATTCCGATCGCGACATAAGCAGCGATAGCAAGTTGACGCTTATTGCGTGGATCAGTTACAAGCATTCCAGCAACAAAGATCGCTAGTGAAAACTCAATAAATTTCTCTAATTCGCTTACTCCGCCAAATTGACCAAGTAACAATTCACCAAACACAATTTCTCCTACACAAGCACCTAGCGCTGCATATAATGGATTGAAAAGAATTGCAAACAGTAGCGGGATAAATATGAAATACTCTACTTTCAATTCAACAGGTCCTACACGAAACTCTGGTAATAATTCTGTAATCATGTTCGAAATACCATACAAAGACATCGATAGAATAAAGATCATTAATTTTTGTTGAGACGTTAATTCAAAACGGTTTCCTATTGTTGCTGTGCTCATTACGATTCCTCCTAAATTGGTATTGCTAAGTAGTAATGAATGCTGAGTGCGAAAATCATGCTGATCTTTCATTCTCTATATAGCATAGGTGGGTTTTGTTAGTGGATTGTTATCGCAATGTTGAGTTTGCGTTAATTTTTATCAAATTTATATGAATGATAATTATTTTTCGTTTATAATAAATATATAAGGAATATGAATAGATGTTAGGGAGACGATGAGTTTGAAAATAGATCTACACACACATGGAAAGTGGTCAAAAGATATTGATTTTTCATATGAATATTATGTGGAAATGATGCGAGCAGCTTCGAAATATGTAGATGCAGTCGCGCTTACTGAACATTTTAATACGAAGGATTTCTTGAATATATACGAAGTACTTGATGCTGAGACGGTTTATTACAATGGTTACTATCTCGTTGAAGGAGTTAAAGTATTCCCAGGTATTGAAGTAGATGTTGCTCAGCAAAGCCATATTCTCGTTATTGGTAGTAGGGAAGCAATTATCTCAATGAGTAAACAGTTAGATCGTTACAGATCGGGGGAGAGCTTCATTCCAATGGAGCAATTAATGCGATTGAGTAAAGATTATCAATGTTTAATAATTGGTGCACATCCGTATCGTAAGGAGAATCCGCTTGATCATGTGGAACCTGCGCTTATTGCACAATTAGATGCAATCGATATTAATGGACGTGATCTTCATAAGTATGGTCTATCGATGGAGCAGAGGGTACAGAAATTTTCGGATAAATTTAACCTGCCTACGATTGCAGGTAGTGACACACATCAACCATTGCAGTTTGGTTGTGTATATAATGAGCTACCCTATCAATGTGAAACGGTAGAGCAAATAAGAACAGCTATTATCGAGCGAAAGCATCAACTTATTATTGCTAACGATTTGCATAAGAAAGTTCAAAGTGCTGAAGCCGAGCAGAAGAAGTATAAGGAGTTATGGCAAGTTCGTTAGTAGTTAATAACAAATTATGACGCACAAAAAAACGGAAAAAGGTTCGGAAAAAAACTCCAAACCTTTTTCAAAGATAATCAGAAGCTCAGTGTTAAAATAATCTAAGTCTCTTTAGTTAACGATTTTGCATGATATCTATTATAGAAGTCATCCAGTTTTACTAAGAATGAGGACGCTCGATTCTTTTAACCTGTCCGCGAATTTCACCGTCTGGGTTTTGAGTAGTATGAACATTCACGTATACATTTTTGTTTCTGAATTCACGAAGCAAGTAGCGAAGAGAAAGTCCGGATAAAGGACCTCGTAGATCACCTCTTTTTAATACTCCGCGAACAATTCCATTTTCTACAGTTATTCCGAAGTCAGATGGACCAAATAGAAAAGCAACGATAGGGCCATTTTCTCCTCTTTCTCCAAGATGAAGATGGATCTGTGTTACATTTCGAATATCTTCTACTTTAACTGAAAAATTCAATCTCAAATGATTATTCCAACGTTTTAATAAGAAAAATGCAGTTCCCGTAGCATCGGTTTGTACACTCGGCACTTCGTTAGAACCTCTTAGTCTAGCTTTAAATAAACTGATATAAATCACTCCTTATCGTTGAATAAGATATACTATTCGAAGTGGAGTTAATGGTATGTTTCTTAGTCTATGAAAACAGAAATGAGGCTTAGAGGAGGTTCAGAAAGCAGACTTTTTTAACTTGTACTATAAGTAGATTGTCACTTCATAGATTAAAGTTGTGCAAACAGATGAGGGCATACTACAATAGAAATAGGATGGTTTTTCTATATTTTATGTTTAATGGAGATGTGCTTATGGCGAAGAAAATTTATGTTGAGTCAATGATTTCAGCACCAATTGATAAGCTTTGGTTATATACTCAGTCACCTGATCTTCACGAGCAGTGGGACTTGCGATTTTCAAAAATCACATATATTCCAAAAGACGCTGAGGATGAACGACAGAAGTTTCTATATAAGACGAACATTGGATTCGGTGTTAGTATTGCAGGAGAAGGTGAGTCTTATGGTGCAAAGGAAAGTAAAGGAGTATTAACCTCTAGCTTAAAATTTAGCTCAGACCAACCAATTTCATTAATTTCTGAAGGAAGTGGTTTCTGGCGTTATATACCGACTAACGAAGGGGTTAAGTTTTTAACATTGTACGATTATGAGACGCGCTTTGGCATACTTGGTCGGTTCGTGGATCGCGTTGCCTTCCGACCACTAATAGGTTGGGCAACGGCATGGAGTTTCGATGCATTACGCTTATGGCTTGAACAAGGTATTCATCCATCTAATTCTATCAAACGTTTTGCTCAAACAATGATCATAAGATTTAGTTTGTTTTTTATATGGCTCTATCAAGGTTTAATACCTAAGTTGCTTGTCCAAGATTCTGGTGAGCTTAATATATTGAAAGACATTGCCTTGTTCCATGGTTATGAATCTATCGTATTAGCAACAGTTGGCATAATAGAAATACTATTTGGCTTAATGTTTCTATTCGTTAAAGGTAGGGCATATAGGTTATTACATATAATAAATATTATTGTTTTGATAGCATTGGCAATAAGTGTAGCAGCACAACCACATATATTGGTAGCTCCATTTAATCCTATTACGCTAAACATTGCAGTACTAACGATATCTATCGTGAGTTTATTAAGTAGTTCGCCTGTTGCCAGTGCATCTAATTGTAAAAGGCAAGCAACTACAGAAGGGGTGAAATAATGACTTCTATATATAAAAAGGCGCTAGGTGAAAGTTTTACCAAGTTGCATCATAATATTCAGCGACGTTTTGGCTTTAGTAGTGAAGACGCCGTTGCAGCTATCGGAACAGGAATTATGGAGAAAGTATGGTATGGTAAATGGTATACGCTGCCCTTTCTCTACATAGGCACTTGGCGCAATATATTGTTTCCGCAGAGTGGCACTAATATACCATTTACAATCGAAAATTATGCCTATAAGGATAGTCTAGGTCGTGAAACAGTGACGTGGATTCGTACCTATCAATTTCCAAGAAAAACAAGACGTTTTGATGCTACGATGATCTATAGTGAGCAACGGAAGCAAATTATTGATTATTTAGGAACACATCAGCATCTTGCAGTGGAAATAGAGATGCAACCGACAAAGCAAGGTGGTATGGCCTTAACATCTGGAGAGCAATTTTTTTATGAAGGTAGAATCGATTTCAAATTCCCGATGTTATTATCGGGGTACGCTACTGTATGTGAATGGTATGATGAGGAGATTAATAAATTCCGCATTGATGTGAAGGTTACTAATAAAGTATTTGGAGCTATATTTGGTTATAGTGGATATTTCGATGTGGAATATATTAATATGCATGATCAACAGGTTCCACAGCATGTGAAACCAATCCGAGAAGAAGCTCGAGAATAGTATTAACGTCAGTAATGATGAACAGCGCTAATAGTACATCGCATAAATAATAAACTAGCTTATTTTCAGAAAGGAAAGGAATATAACATGCAGTATGATTGTCTTATCGTCGACGATGAGCTGGCACTAGCCGAAACAACATGTGAGTATTTCAATATGTTTGATGTAAAGTCATCCTATGTAACTAGTGCTGCGGAATGTGAACGTTTTTTACAGCAGCATGACGTTGCAATTATATTGTTAGATATTAATTTGGGTCAGACATCAGGCTTTGATCTATGTAAGAAGCTCCGCTTAACAACACAAATCCCAATTCTATTTATTAGTGCGCGTTCTAGTGATGACGATGTACTAATTGCACTTAATATTGGTGGTGATGATTATATTCAGAAGCCATATACGTTAAGTGTATTACTTGCAAAAGTGAAAGCTGTATTGAAAAGGTACAGAAATCAAGTAGTTTCAACAGAAACTCTTCAATTCGGCAATGTCGTGATTGATTGTAATCTATGTCGAGTGCGTGTTAACAACGAAGAGATTAAATTGAAAACAATGGAATACCGCTTACTTTGTTATTTAGCAAAGCATAAAAATAGAGTCATTTCAAAGAATGAATTGTTTCAAGAGGTTTGGGGTGATTCGATAACAAGTGATGGTACATTGAATGTTCATATTCGTCATTTACGTGAAAAAATCGAGAAGAATGCCAATGATCCGCAATATATTTGTACCGTTTGGGGAACTGGCTATGTTCTTGAGGATCAAAGTTAATGAAGATCAGACGAATAATTGGTCTACTTGTCATTGTATATATCGTAGCAATTATCGCTACAGTATTAATTATCGAGCAGAAGAAGACTGTTTCAATTGATATTGTAGCGATTAATGAACTTGTCCAGCAGATTGAGCTGAATTGGACGGATATCGAGCAAGGACAGTTTGAAAGTATTGAACAAAACTCGAATATAGCAATCGTAGATTTTGATGAGCAAGTGATATATCAATCATCGGACGTAACATTTAATACGCTCTATAATGCCATTAAGGATCGAGAGAGTATCATTGATTTATATGAACAAGATGAATTAATAGGTAAAGTTATTGTCTACCACCAAGAAGCTAGCGTTCTTGAACAGATGAAACATCAATTATTAACTTTGTTAATCATTATATTCGCAATGTTATTAATCATTAGTATCGGTTACATCGTAGTGCTGAAAGCTACTGTTTTTACTCCATTTAATAAGTTACAACAATTTGCTACGAACATTGCGAGAGGCAATCTTGATACACCGTTAGAAGTTGAATCTAACAATCCATTCGGAGCTTTTACTGAAAGCTTTGATATTATGCGCGAAGAACTGGCGATCGCACGCAGTAACGAATATAATGCGAATCAAAGTAAAAAAGAGCTTGTTGCTAGCTTAAGTCATGATATCAAAACTCCAGTGGCATCCATTAAAGCGATTAGTGAGTTAATGTTATTAAAGGTTAATGATGACAAGCAACAGCAGCAATTACATACGATCTATGCCAAAGCAGAGCAGATTAATTTACTTGTGACAGATATGTTTCATGCAACATTAGAAGAATTACAGCAATTAAAGGTAGAGGTAGCGGAACAATCAAGCAATATTCTGTTTGAAATGATCAGCAAGGCAACGTACGACAATGATATTGTATGTGACCCTTTGCCGGCATGCATTATACTGACAGATGAGCTTCGGCTGCAACAGGTATTTGATAATATATTGAGTAATGCCTACAAATACGCAGCAACCGCAGTACATATTACGAACGATATTAATGCTACTCATCTTGTCCTTGAGTTTAGAGACTTTGGTCAAGGAGTCAACGAAGATGAACTGCCTTTCCTGTTCAATAAATATTATCGAGGTCATAATATAGATGGGAACAATGGCACAGGTCTGGGCTTGTATTTATCGCAATATTTCATGCAACATATGCAAGGTGAGATTGAGTGCTGTAATCGGGCAGACGGGTTTACTGTTATTGTCCACATTAAACTCGCCTAAGAGGAAGTTCAAAAAGCGGACTTTGATAACGATGTGTATGCTAACGTAGCGTACTCGACATCGAAGCTGAAGCGAACTTGGAAAGTACGGTTCGCGTGTACCAATAACGTACACTTGCGCTTCCGCCTTTCTCAAGTAGCGCCTCATCTTCTCGATTCTGAAAGCCCACTTTTTGAACCTTTATTGGAAGGTAGTTCAAACATTTAAGAAACCGTTAAGAATTGAGCAAAGATTAACTAAGAATTGATCTTGTATGATAGGACTGTAATGAATATACAGTCCTATTTGTTTGCTTATCGAAGTGGGTTTGAGCATAGGGACAATAGAGTATGAAGAGGAGAACAATGTCATGCAAAGCGTAGTCTTAAGCACTAAAATGTTATGTAAAACATTTTCCAATCAAGGCATGCAGCAACATGTATTAAAAAATTTGAATATGAATCTCTATGAAGGAGATTTTACAATTATTATGGGCAGTTCAGGTTCAGGGAAATCAACGCTGCTATATGCACTTAGTGGTATGGATAAACCTACATTAGGAGAAATTCAATTTGAAGGAAAAGAAATTTCGGTGTTCAGTCATGATCAACTTGCCATATTCAGAAGAAATCATTGTGGATTTGTATTTCAACAGATGCATTTATTAGACAATATGAGCGTGTTAGATAATATATTAACGAGTGGATTGCTTGTGAAGCAAGATAAAAAGAAGATCGTACAGCGAGCAAAAGAATTGCTGCAACAAGTAGGTTTGTCGGAAATATCATGGCATAAATATCCGTCGCAATTATCTGGTGGTGAAGCTCAAAGGGTTGGAATTGTGCGGGCGTTAATTAATAATCCGAAAATTGTGTTTGCAGACGAACCGACAGGTGCGCTTAACTCAGCATCTAGTGATTCTGTACTTGATATTATGACAATGGTTAATGGGTTAGGGCAGAGCGTCGTTATGGTTACCCATGATGTCAAAACAGCATTACGAGGGAATCGTATTATCTATTTACGTGATGGTACAATATGTGGTGATTTGAGATTAGATGTATACGATGTGAAGGATAATCAGGGACGAAGTGAAAAGTTAAAAGCATTTCTAACTGAAATGGGGTGGTAGTATGAAACTTACTAACCTTGCCATCGCTAATATAAAGCATAATAAAAGCGCTGCTACATCCTTATTTATACTGATATTTCTAGCTTCCATGCTGCTTAATCTAGGGATTACAATCATTATCCAGATGAATACCTTTTATGATGATAAAGTAACTAAGCTTCGTGATGCTCATGCTGCGATTGTTATCGATCAAGCTAACTATGATCAAAGTTACGAACAATATTTCTCTTCCTATGATGGAGTTAGTGAGATTGCAGTAGAACAAACGTTAATAATGAATTCCGCTCTGTTTCAATATGGGGGAAGTGATATGAGTCACGGCTTAACTTTCCTTAATGCGAAAACAGAGAGTTTGATTGCACCATTAGCATTAATTGAACAACTTGATACTGTGCAAGAAACTGATATTTACTTACCGTATATCCTCAAAACTAGTGGTGGTTATCAATTAGGTGACACGTTTTCAATAAATTATAAAGATAATAATTATACGTATCGTATTGCAGCATTTTTTGAGGCAACGATGCTTGGTAGTAATAATATGGGGTTGATGAAGGTTTATTTGCCAGATAGCACCTACAATATGCTATCTCAACAGCTAGAAGCGAAAGAGTCTGGTATTCTGTTATCTGTAATGTTAGATGATCAATCCCAAGCAGCTACGCTTCTTGCAGATTTCAAGAGAAATTTCCCACAATTGCAATTTGGAGAATTTAACGGATATTATTGGGACGCCGAGATTAATGTAATGAAAACTTCTAATTCAATGGCAGTCAATATTATCGCCATGATTCTAGTTGCATTTGCTGCAATTATTGTTGTAGTCTCCTTAATTGTCATCAAATTCCGCGTTAGTACTAGCATTGAAGATGGAATGGTTAATATTGGAATACTTCAGGCGCTTGGATACACGAATAATCAGATTATCTCATCCATCATTATTCAATTTCTATCGATTACATGCATTGCTAGTATTTTGGGGGTAGCAAGTTCTTATGTTGTAAATCCATTGTTGGGCGAGGTCATATCATCACTAACAGGATTAGTATGGCATGCAAGTTTTAATGGCTTTATCAATATATTGAGTGTTGTACTTATATCGCTATTGGTGCTTATCGTCATCTTATTCTCAACGAGTAGAATAAGGAAATTGACAGTTGTTGCATCGTTACGTGGAGGAATTCACACTCATAACTTCAGAAAGAACCTTATCCCGTTGGATAAATTGAATGGTTCCATTCACCTGTTATTAGCAAGCAAAACATTGCTAGCTAATATAAAGCAAAATATTATGTTAGTTATTATTGTCACTGCGATTACGTTTGCTTCAGTATTTTCGATAGTACTATATTATAATATTGCAAAAGAAAAACAGACGTTTATTCACATGGTCGGATCAGAAACTTCAAATATTATTGTCATGAGTAATTATAATGAAGATGAGTTAGCTCAAAAATTAGAGAAAATGGAAGGTGTAGAGAAGGTAACTATTCTTGATACTATCTTAACGGATATTGATGATCAAAGCTTCTATACCCAAATATCTAATGATTACAGCAAGCTTAATAACAACACGGTCTATAAAGGTCGAGCACCTCAATATGATAATGAAATTGCAATCTCATGGTCAGTTTCGAAGTTACTTAAAAAGGATATAGGAGATATGGTTACTGTTTCTGTAGGTCATCAATCTTATGCCTACCTCATTACTGGCTTAAGTCAATCGATTAATTTTATGGGCGAATTTGCAGCAATTACATTAGCAGGTATTACGAATCATCTTCCTGATTATGAACCTTTCAGCCTCAATATTTATTCCGATGGCGCCGAGAATAGTAAGCTTATTACAGCGATTCAACAAGGCTATGGATATGCAATAGAAGATATTATTAATGTAGATGAGACGCTAGAAAGTCAGACAGGGATATATAGTTCAGCGGTATTCCTCATTATGCTCATTATTCTTATCACCACGATGTTAGTGGTTATTCTTATACTCTATCTTGTTATTAAGACGATCATAACAAAGCGTAAGAAAGAATTCGGAATATTAAAGGGAATCGGTTATACTACGTTACAATTAATGAACCAAATTGCTTGGAGCTTTGTGCCTATTGTCATCGTTGGAGTAGTAATCGGTGGATTACTTGGTAGTTTGTACACGAATAAATTATTAGCGCTGCTCCTCTCTAGTGTAGGTATTCGTAGTGTGAATTTTATTGTCAATTATCCAGTCATTATTATGTTTTGTGTGATGATTACACTGTTAGCCTACGCGGTATCTATGCTCATCGCGAGAAAAATTAAACATATATCAGCTTATGAATTGATAACGGAGTAGTTAACTGAATAACATGCCATAAGCGGGTTTTATACAAATTAGAAAAATGGAGCAGTTTCTTCATCGTGAAAATTACGAAGAAACTGCTCCATTAACGTTTGATAATAAAGTTCAATTGGTCGAAAATTCATGGTTTTTATCTAGCATCGCATTTTTCCAATGACTATAGAGTTCCCAGGCGGTACCATTTTCCAAAAGTGCCTTACAAGTATATATTCCTTGTTCGATGGAATTGACGTGACCTGTGAGACTTAGACGAGTAGCTGCGTTAAGCAATACTTGATTAGCTAGTGCAATATGTCCCCCACCTTGCAAAATTTCCTCCGTTGTACGGAATTGTGCTTCTGCGGTCCACGTTATATTGTCAGGTAATGTTGTTTCTAGTCCGTATAGATCAGGATCAATAACGCTCAGCTGTGCCTCTCCATTTTCGACGAGATACGTCCGTGTAGGACGATCAATAAATAAATCTTCTGAGCCTTCAACACCTTGCACTATGAGCGACTTACTATAGCCAAGATGATGTAATAATTCACTCATACGGTTAAATACAGTGTTATGAAATACCCCGAATACGAGATATGGAGAGTGTGAATAATCGATTAGTTTCTCTACTGTATTAAAAATTGTACGCATGTCTAGCTCTTCGCGAATAGATCGCATTGCCGCTAGTGGAGGACACCATTGCTCAGATGGGACGTATAGTACTCCTGTTTGCTTGGCGATATTGATTGAACGTTCCTTGGTCATATGCTCGATATCTATTCCGCTAGTTGTTAATATATCATGAATGGTAACTCCTCTTTTTGGAGGGAGAGTAGCTGACCCATGGAGTGTAACAGGTAAACCCGCGGCAGCAAGCAGAAATGCAGTAGCGAATGAGGCGAAAAAGGATTTCGTACGTCCGTCATATGGACCGGTGCAATCAATTCCCTTCTGTATAGGTGAACGGAAGGCGAGATTACGACAAGCGACAACAAATGCCTCTAATTCAGCCACGCTTTCCATTTTAATTCGTTCAGCAACAAGAAATGCCCCAGTCTGGGCAGGAGTAGCTTTCTGCGCTAAGATCCAGTTAGCAGCTTCGAGTGATTCCTCATAGCTTAAATCACGAGCGCCTCTTTTGCCGCGCCCTACTTCCTTTAAAAATTTTGTGAACATGATATGCGCCCCCTCGATTTATTTCAATAGTAATTGATAAGCCTTTACGATCGATGAAGCAACGTCAACCATTCGTTTGCGATCATTCATAGCTTGTTTGCGTAGTAAATCATAAGCTTCTGCTTCGGAAATGTTTTTCATTTTACATAAAATATCTTTAGCTTTATCGATCCATTTTCGTTCCTCAATTTTTTCTTCAAGTAATTTACGTTCTGTTATCCATTGTTGGCGTTCAAAGCATTGTTTGGCTGCAAAATGTAATGCCCAGTGTAGTTCGAAGTCATTCATGTTTGCTGTTAATATCCCATCGATAGAAGGATCATTTTCACAAAATTCTCTAGACTGCTGTGACGTGGTTTCATTGCACCACCACAGAGTGGGTAGTCTTTTCAGTGTTGTAAGTATAGGAGTCCAATGATTTACTTCATCTAACGATAAAATATATAAGATCATATCAGCATTGATGATTTCTTTCTGGGCTTGTTTTGTGGTGAGAGCGTGATTAACGAGATATCCACATTCCTCCAAGAGATGTGTAGGTAAAGCTACTTCGGAATCTGTGGTTGACCTCGAATCAACAGTGTAGCCTGAGAACATTAATATTGAACGCATATGGGAGACTCACTCCCTTCCTAATGAGTATATACATCTTGCATGTTGTATAATAACTAACGTATGTTAATATATATAACACAGAAGGTGATGTATGTCGATATTTTCAAAAAAATAAAAAAACTGTGTTACATATCTTTACATCAACCTAAAGGGTGTAGTATATTGAGTTTATCGAAATTGAATAGCAAAGATTCTCGGATACAATGATGTATTCGATTGAAGCGGCAATGGAGCCTGACTTCGCAATTTATGCAATTTATGACACGCCATGCGTGTGTCATAGTGCAAATTGTGAGTTAGGCTTTTTCTAGTTTCATTGGTCAAATTGATTACTTAGGAAAGGTGTAGTAAGTCGGTTGGGTAATGTGGAGAGGAGAGATAATTATGGTAAAAAGAGAGAAATTAGTATTAATCGGAAATGGTATGGCTGGAGTAAAGGTGATCGAGCATCTACTTAAGTTGGCACCTGATGCCTATGACATCACGATTATTGGAGAAGAGTCACATCCTAACTATAATCGGATTATGTTATCTTCTGTGCTTACAGGTGGGGCAGAAATGAAAGAGATAATTATTAATGATATGAATTGGTACAAAGAAAATCGTATTCAACTGGTTACAGGGCAAAAGGTTACGAAGATGGATACGAATCGTCGAATTGTAACGACGCAAACTGGGATGGAGTTTTCGTACGAGACGGCAATTATTGCTACAGGCTCAAAACCGTTTATGCTACCGATTCCGGGAGCGGATAAAGAAGGAGTTATTGCCTTCCGAGATATACATGACTGTGAAATTATGATGGAGACAGCCAAAAAATATAAGAAAGCGGTCGTTATTGGTGGAGGTTTACTTGGTCTTGAAGCGGCACGAGGTCTACTTCACTTGGGGATGGAAGCTTCGGTCGTTCATATTCACGATTATCTAATGGAAAGACAACTCGATGAACCTGCATCACGAATGTTACAAAGAGAACTTGAATCACAAGGGATGGAATTTTTGTTGAATAAGCATTCGGCTAGTATTACAGGCCGTGGCCGAGTCAAAGCACTCCAATTTACCGATGGTAGTGAAGTGAAGGCTGACTTAATTGTTATGGCAGTCGGAATTAGACCTAATATTGAACTTGCCAAAGCATCAGGAATTGAGATTAATCGAGGTATTGTTGTCGATGATTTTATGCAGACGAGTGTGCCTGGTGTATATGCAGTGGGTGAATGCGCGGAACATCGCGGTATTGCGTATGGTCTTGTAGCTCCGCTGTATGAGCAAGGGGCAGTTCTTGCGAAAAAGCTAGCAGGTGTTGACACTGCTGGTTATGCAGGCTCGGTTACTTCAACAAAACTTAAGGTGTCTGGGGTTGATGTTTTCTCTGCTGGTCGATTTGTTGAAAATGTAGGTACGAAGGCATTACGTATTCAGGATGATCTTAGTGCCACCTATAAGAAAATTGTTATTGAGAATGGAAAACTAGTAGGCGCTGTGTTGTTTGGTGATATATCAGATGGACCGGAATTATTCTCCTTAATTAAGAAGGGTGAATCAGTCGAAGGTAAAGAAAAGGAATTACTGCTTGGTATCCCTTTAGATCAATTGGGAGGGCAATCATCTAGCTTAAGTAGATACGAGTCGATGGCCGAGGATGAAATCGTGTGTGGATGTAATGGGGTATCTAAGGCGACGATTACTGATGCAATTCAGACAAAGGGTTGTACAACAGTAGCTGGAGTTAAAGCGTGCACGAAGGCATCGGCTTCATGTGGTGGTTGTAAACCGATTGTAGAAGGTTTGCTCAAAGTGTATGCAGGAGATCAAGTAGGTGAACCTGTTAAGGAAGGTATTTGTGGATGTACAACATTGAATCGAGATGAGATTGTAGCGGAAATTACGTCTATGAAGCTATTAACCGTGAAAGAGGTTATGAACGTACTAGGCTGGAATCAAACCGAAGGCTGTACCAAGTGCCGACCAGCGCTCAATTATTACCTCGGTATGCTATATCCAGAAGAGTATATAGATGAGAAGGAGTCACGTATTACGAATGAACGCTATCATGCCAACATTCAAAAAGACGGAACATTCTCAGTTGTACCGCGAATTTATGGTGGTGTGACCTCACCGGCTGATTTGAAAAAGATTGCTGAGGTGGCCGAAAAATTCGATGTGCCTATGGTTAAATTCACTGGTGGTCAACGTCTTGATTTGTTAGGTGTGAAGAAGGAAGATTTACCGAAAATGTGGGAAGAGCTCGATATGGCGTCTGGTCATGCCTACGGTAAAACATTACGTACTGTGAAAACATGTGTCGGTTCCACCTTCTGTCGGTTTGGTACTCAAGATTCGATCTCGATGGGAATTCGTATGGAGAAAGCATATGAGCGTTTGAATGCTCCGTCTAAAGTGAAGCTAGCTGTATCAGGATGTCCACGCAACTGTTCGGAAGCTACGATTAAGGATCTCGGTGTTGTTGCAATCGACGGTGGCTGGGAACTTCACGTTGGTGGTAACGGCGGTGTGAAGGTTAGAGTGACGGATTTTCTTTGTGTCGTGAAAACAGAGGATGAAGTAATGGAATGGTCATCGGCGTACCTACAACTGTATCGCGAAAATGCAATTTGGAACGAGCGTACAGCGCATTGGATCGAGCGAGTAGGTCTAGATTATGTGAAAAGCGCGCTTGCAAACCAAGAGGATCGATTGGCCCTTGTTGATCGAATTGAGAAGACAATCAGTCTAACGACAGATCCATGGAAAGAAATTATTGAAGACAAAGAGCTTCGCAAAAACTTTGAACAACTTACTGACGTACAGTCAGCAATGAGATAGGGGGCAGCGGTTATGGCTACAAAAACTTTAATTGGAAAGATATCTGATATCGATGTGAAAAGTTCGCGTAAATTAAGAATTCAAAATATTGATATTGCTGTCTTTCATCTATCCGATGGAAGTGTGCTAGCGGTAGAGAATAAATGCCCACATAAAGGCGGTTTGCTTTCGGAAGGTATGGTATGCGGAGGAAAGGTGCATTGTCCATTACATGATTGGAAAATCGATATACGTAGTGGTCGCGTGCAAGAACCTGATGATGGCTGTGTTACAACATTTGAAACTGAAGTAGATAGAGAAAGTGGAGATGTCTATATTACAATCTAACTTTCCGGCTAATTAATTTGGATAGAGTTTATTGAAGGAGTGAGTGTGGAATGAGCTATGTCAAGCCTGCGGAAGTATTGGAAACAATGATTGAAAATGGTGCAAATAAGGCCAACTCTAGTGCAATGCAAACGATTATTCGTGGTTCTCTAGGAGGAGCAATACTTGCGTGTGCGACTACACTTGCCTTCACAGCTACTGCGCAAACAGGAATTGGTCTTGCAGGAG
The DNA here is from genome assembly GCF_056786375.1 of Paenibacillus sp. Y930. Lineage (NCBI taxonomy): Bacteria > Bacillati > Bacillota > Bacilli > Caryophanales > Paenibacillaceae > Paenibacillus > Paenibacillus sp. Y930. Next base: position 182,300 of record NZ_JBXCIX010000002.1, read on the forward strand.
CGATCGTCTTTCCAGTTGGTTTTGTCATTATTGTGTTGCTAGGTTTGGAGCTTGTAACAGGTAATTTTGCATTAATTCCGCTATCCGTACTTGAGAAGAAAACGACGTTCACCCGCATGCTGGCGAATTATGGGTACTCTATTTTGGGGCATTTGATAGGCTGTGGCTTCTATGCACTTCTATATATTATAGTTATAACGAATATGTGGTCGAAAATGGATGCACCGATGATCCAGAACCTGATTAATGTTGCTGAAGCAAAAACATTGGGCTACAAAAGCTTAGGCTCTGAAGGGATGTTACTTGTATTCGTCAAAGCGATACTGTGTAACTGGATGGTAACACTCGGTGTTGTTATGGCGCTAACATCAAAGTCAACAGGTGGCAAAATTATTGCAATGTGGCTCCCGATCTTAATTTTCTTCGCACAAGGCTTTGAGCATGCGGTTGTCAATATGTTCGTTATACCCGCTGGGATGATACTTGGTGCTAATGTGAGTGTGGGGGATTGGTGGTTCTGGAATCAAATCCCTGTTCTTATTGGTAACTTTTTAGGTGGTGCAGTTTTCACGGGTTTGCTAGTATATTTATCGCATAAAAAGGGAACTACAATTTTCCCTCGGAAGCTCCAAGTAGTTAAATCAGAGCTCCAACAAGAGAAAAACGGTGTATTATGAGAGGTGCAATTGGCAAGGTCTATATTGTTGGTGCAGGACCGGGTGATCCAGAGCTTATTACCATTAAAGCGATACGTCGTATCCAAGAAGCGGATGTCATTATGTATGACAAATTAGTTAACGAACAATTACTGGAGTATGCACGACCAGATGCGGACTTAGTTTATTGTGGTAAGGCACCAATGCAGCACACGATGACGCAAGAGCGAATTAATCGAGCTTTGGTAAGCTATACGTTGAAAGGGAAGAAAGTTGTTCGTCTCAAGGGTGGAGATCCTTTTGTTTTTGGTAGAGGTGGAGAGGAAATATTGGAGCTAGCTGCTAATGGTATTGCTTATGAGGTTGTGCCTGGTGTTACGTCTGTGCTTGGTGCAACAGCTGGAGTCGGTATCCCTATCACTCACCGAGGGTATGCTGCATCATTTGCTTGTGTTACTGGTACGCGATGCCAAGAGGGGAGTAAGCCAGTACGTTGGGATTTACTTGCACATAGTGTCGATACATTAGCAATATATATGGGGGTGAGTCAATTGGCCGATATACAGGCTCAGTTATTGGGCAATGGTAAGTTACCTTCTACTCCAGTGGCCTTAATTGAGCAAGGGACGACGGTTAATCAAAGAGTGTTTACTGGCACGCTTGAAGATATGAGTGAGATAGCTACTCGCAATAAATTAACAAATCCCGCGCTTATTATTATTGGAGAGGTTGTTCGAGTTAGAGAGGAATTGCGTTATGCCTATCAGCAGGCAGAGTTAATGAATAAAATTTCATAGCTGAAACCTGCTAATAGAATAACGACATTACAAATCGAATGAGTATTCTTTATGTAACTGAAATTGAATAATCATGAATCGACAATTTAATAAGCCGCTGTATACGTGCTATAGGTACGTTTACAGCGGCTTATTTGTTTTGTATAGATTACTGTGGTTTGTTTTTTTTGTACTCTTCTAAAGTCAATCCGGCTTCACTAGCCGCTTCTTCAGCAAATTCTACATCGTGTTGATTAGATCGTTGTAATGGCGTTTCCTTCTCATTGTTTTGCTTAGAATTGTTATTATTCTTTTTATTGAACTGATCTTTGAAAGACATAATATCTCCTCCTTTATGCAAGATAACTCTATTTTTCCACAGTTAGTGCAAAATTATGTATGTATAAGACGATTAAAGCTAGCTTACGCAACGTTCCTCACTATTGTAGGCGAATCGTATCGATTGAAGGATCATATAAAAGAAGCGTACATTCCGAGTGAATGTACGCTTCTTCTTATTGAATTAAATTATCAATTTACTGCTTTTGTGTTTTTCTCTTTCCGAACAATAGCAAAGCTATCATTAGCAATGCACTTCCTACGAACAACCAAATCATCATAGATATTGAATCTCCTGTTTTCGGAAGCTCATTCGGCTTACTGCTTTCTATTGATGGCTGGTTTTTCGCCAAGTTCGATAGAATACCTGTTACTACATCAATATCAATCATTCCATCAACGATTTCTTTCTCTTGTGATGTAAGATTATCATATTTTGCAATAAAGTCCTTCAAACCAGTAATTGTTTCTTCCAGCTTAGTAGGATTTTTCTTTAATTCCTCAACAATTTGAGGGATGTTTGGTACTTCGTATTTCGTTCCAGGTTCGCCTGGTTTTGAAGGTTTTCCTTCGAATCCTGGCAGATTAGGAATTTTATTAATAACTTCTTCTAGTTCCGGCGTTTTTGGTACTACTGGAGTTGGCTCCGGTGTCGGAGTTGGCTCTGGAGTCGGTCCCGGTGTCGGAGTTGGCTCTGGAGTTGGTCCTGGTGTCGGAGTTGGCTCTGGAGTTGGTCCCGGTGTCGGGGTTGGCTCTGGTGTTGGTTCCGGCATTGGCTCTGGGTCTATTGTCGATTGTGTAGGCTTAACAGATGCTTCACACTTACCATCTACAATAATTTTTCCAATATAGCTTGTCCGTGTAGTATCATCAAACACATAATATGTGCCTGGCTCGATTGTATACGGAATAATTACTTTACCAGCAACATCTGTAGTACCTGTAGCGATGACATTAGCATCTAAACTACGACCATCTTTAATAACAATAGATGCATTTTCACGAGGTTTGCCAGATACATTTTTCACCGTCAATGTGAACACTGGGCAAGCGTTGACTGGAACATTTACAGCTGCTTGACAAATTTCATCAACATAGCTAACTGTAAAGTCTCCTAATGTAACTCCTGCTTCATTCACTACAGTATACGTTTTACCTTGCTCTAGCGTAGCCTTATCAGTGAATATGATTTGACCATCATTGTTAGTAACAGTTGCTTCTACAAGCTCACCAGCTTCGTCTAAGATTGTAATTTTAACATTTGCACCGACAGGTTGGAAGTCATTGTTATTTACAGTTAGTGTAAATGTCGGACAAGCATTTTTAATTACAATACCTTTACAATTGTCTTTATAAGTGACTTGTACAGTATCGATCGCTTCACCAATTGATCCATCTTCATTCACTTCATGAACAGTAACTAGTCCTGGAGCTTGAACAGTTGGTAATTGGATAATACCATTTGCATCTGTTGTATAAGTCGTTTCAGTTCCAGTGTTATCTTTAACGATAACTTTCGTGTTCTTCTTAGGTGTAACACCATCTGGAGAGATTACTGTAATTTCAAATGTTGTACAGCCGCGAGGTTTTGCTACCTCTGCTTCACAATCTTCTGTATACGATACATGGAAGCTTCCAAGTACTTTGCCCGCTTCGCTGCTTGAACCAGAAATAGTTACCTCATAGTTACCTGGTGGTAATTCATAATCTCCCAGAACTTTAGGTGATTCGAATGAAACCTGTCCATTCAAATCTACAGTTTTCACAATTAGGTCATTCGTCACTGTATTTTTAACTGTAACTTCTGTACCTACTGCAACTAGACCGTCTTCATCTTTCACAGTTAATATGAATGTTGGACATGCAGGTAATGGTTGCACAGTCGCTGCACAATCTGTACCTACTGTGAACTCACCAAGCTTCATGCCATTAGCATCATGCACCACGTATTCGCCTGGTGTTAGATTTGGAAGATCTACTATACCATTTTCATTTGTTATTTCAGTTGCTACTAGAGTATTAGGAGCATTTGCTTCAAAAATCTTAATTTCTTTCGTATCTAGTGGCTGACCGTTTGCATCATTTGCAGTTAAAATAAATACTTCACATACTCTACTTACTATTAATGTAGCCTCGCAATTACCAGCTTTATAGCTAATGATAACTTTGCCTAAATACTGCTTACCCTCATAAAGCTTATATTCGCCTGCAGGTGGTATTGCTTGTGGATCTGATAAATCTATGTCAAATTTACCATCTTCATCTGTCGTTGCAGTAGTAATAAGATTATTTAAGCTATCTCTCAATTCTACTTCTACACCTGAACGTGTAGCGCCACCATCAGCTACAACTGTAATTGTAAATGCTGGACATGCAGGTAGAGGTTGTACTTCGTCGTAGCAGTTGTTTTCCTCGTATTTTACTGTTACAGTACCAAGTGTTTGATCGTTTTCATTTTTAACAGTATACTGACCTGCTGGAACTTCGTTACCGCCAGTACCTGGACGATTGATATCGGAAACTTGTCCGTTTCCGTCAGTCGTACCTGTGTATACTACAGTTCCTTTACTGTCTTCAAAAGTAATTTTTTGTCCGACAGCAATTTTTCCATCAATATCATACACTGTTAATGTGAAGATTGAACATGCATTTGACGAAGGATCTAATTCTTTATTATTTACAAGTTCAATTACTTTTGCCGTGTTTGCAGCTAATTTCGTATCCGTATCAACATCTAATTTGATCGGATAATCATTCATGATCTCGTAGCCTGATGGCGCTGCTTTTTCTCTGACTTTGTAGTTTGCATAGTTTACATTGTTAAAGGAAACATTACCAAGATCATCAGAGGTTGCAGTAGCAATTACATACTCTACACCTTTAACTGTTTTTATCAGCTCAAACTCAACATTTTCCAATGGTACCTTCACACCTGAAAGTGTGCCATAACCAATTTTGTTAAATACAAGACTTCCTTTTGTTAGTGAAAAGTCTGCATCCGATGAGCTGAAGCTAAAGGAACCATTGTGTTGATCTGCTGTTTCTTGATTATCGGCTGTCTCAAATCCGAATTTGATTTTGGCATCATTGCTGAATGCCTCACCGATTTTACCAAGTACAAGCGTCTCATATCGTACTTCGTATCCTTTTTTGTTCAATTCACCAAAGTCAATTTCAAAGCCACCATTAGCCTGAGGTGTTACAGTGAACCCTAATGTAGTAGGATTTATCCATGCTCCACTAGTGGAAGTACCTGTATCCTTATTCACACTATAAGGTCTTACCTGAATTGTATCGACTAACAGCATTTGGTTCCCAGATGGACTATCCGTTACTTTAACCTCACCCAAATTAGATAATGAACGATTGACATTTAGTGTCCAAGTTAATTTTTCAGTAGAAGAATTACTACTAGGAGCACCTTTTGTAATCAATTCATTCGCATTCTTAACTGTGGCAGAGGCTGGCCATGTGTACGTCGCTTCTGTTCCAGTTTTTGTTATGAATTTTGCTTCATTGGTATATGGTTTTGATTTGTTGGCTACAGTACTAGACTCAATACCAATAATATTGTCAGAATCCTTTGTTTGATACTGCACAATATATACTTTGTTGTTGGCTGTACCTAAATTATTAACAAATTCTAACGTGTAGCTTTGATTGTCTTGAGCAACATCTAAATCATATAATGATGGATCCAATGGGGCTCCCAAAATACCAATTTCATCATTATTAGGATCTGTCAGTGTAAATTCATTAATTTTAAATGAACCTGGAACAAATTCATGCCCTTCACCGATTGTATCTACTAAAACAGCATTGTTAATATTTTGCTTGTTAATGTTGAGCTTAATGTTCCAGTTGAATACTTGGTCTACGTAGTCATAAGATCCTTGTTTGCGTCCGTTGTTAACTGAGTTTGTATCAGGCACATATTCAGCTGTTTTCTTAACTGAGTATGCTTTATCAGTTGTCCAACTAGCAGTAGCTGTATTTCCATATCCCTCTGTATAGACAGAGCCGTCTGGCTTAATGTCATAGGCTGTTGTATAGGTAATCGTTGCGGTTTTTCCTTTAGCAACCGTACCACCTGTAAGTGTAAAGCCATTAGCATTAGTTGCAATAGAATGCCCCGTCATATTATTATCCACGGTAATATCAGCATCACTGATAATGCTGTCATTATTAGCATCAACTAAAGAATGCTTAGCATTACTTGCTCCAGCTGTAAATACATCTGTAATCTCCAATCCCGTGATGTCCACTCCATTGGCATTATCTGCAGTCACTTTAATCGTCCACGTAATTTCTTTCTTGTCTGTATCGACTGTACGTGTTTTTGTTAAAATACCTTCATTTAGCCAATGTTGAGCTGTTGCAGTTCTATTGATCCCTTTTACAATAGATCCACTTTTAACAGTGTTAGTAAGTGTCATTTGACTGTTAGCATCATAGAAATCATTCGGTAACTTCGCATCATATGTAATGCGATAAGCTTTAGTAATATCACTGTCAAATTGCAGTTTGAAGCCGTTAGCAATAGGATCTGTGTCGAATCCTGAACCAATTACCGTACCTGAACCTACACCATTTCCATTATCATCTACTGTCATTTCATAGACTTTAATTGTACTAGTATCAATGGCATGTCCAGTAGGCAATGTATCCTCTAACCAAGCATTCGCTTGAGTAATAGCTGCTTGATTATAGTTATAGCGAATTTCCCACGAAGATTTGTAATTGTCAGCCGTACCGCGAGATTTTGCTAACGCTGTGCCGTATGTTGTAGAAGTAGTTGTAGTAGCACTGTCAGAATTAGGGCCCGCTGTTAATGTAAAATTATTGGAGAAGGATTTGGTGCCTTCTTGTTCTGCTTCACTTAAATTAACCTTCGTTTGATAAGTGATTTTGTAAGCGTCTCTTCCGTTTAATGATACCCCGTTAAAATTACCGCTAGTTACAGGTGTGAAATATGAAGTAGCGGCAACACCGCTCAAACCCACCTTATAAGCTTCAATAGTTACAGAGTTTGGTACAACTGCATGACCAGTTCCTGGTGTATCGGTTATAGTTGCGCCAGTTAAATTTCTACCAGCTTTATTAACCCACACTTCCCAATCAATAAAACGCTCACCATTAACAATTTTCACATCTGAAGCTTGCTTTGTGACCATTTTTTGACCGCTTGAAGAAGGTAGGAAGGTTAAAGAAATTTCATCCTTGCCTCCCCCAACTTTAGGGATTTCCAACGTTTGATCTAATTCATCACTCGTAAAAGTAAAACCAGAAGTAAAGTTCATTTTAAACTCAACGCCGAATGATCCTGCAAAATCTACTGAAGGATCTTCATCCATAGTTACTGTTACGATATTACCGCTTGTCGTCCAAGAAAATGCTGGATTAGCGGGACTGCCTACCTTACTGCCATGAAAGTCGTTATTAAAGTCAATGAGCGATGCTGGCAGAATGAATGTGAAAAAGTCTCCTGCCTTTACATCCTCAGGTAAATCCAATCCAAACACAAACGTTCCGGTTGCAGTTGTATCTTGCGCCAGTTCTGTATCAAATGCCGGTGGTGTTACAAGAGTACCATTAAAGCTAAGCTCAAAATCTACCAAGCCTACACCAGTCATTTCTACACCTTGTCCAAGAGCCAAAAGCACCATCGGAAAATCTTCTGTTACTTCTTCAGTTGCCCCTTCTTCGGGTGCTCCTTCCTCTGATGCTTCATTATCTATTTCCGCATCTTCAGTTGGTGTTGATCCATCTGCTGCATCCTCACCAGTTCCATCATCAACCAAATTATCTCCAACTTCTTCACTAGCTGAAGGGGGTTGTGATAGTAGATCACTTTCAGCAAATACTGTAAGTGGACTAAATAACATTTGAATCACTAACAGCAATGCAAGTATTGAAGTACTAATTTTCTTCATTTTTTTTCTCCGTTTCTTGGATTGGAGAGATTTCTTACCGTTTGCTAACAATACGCAGTTTCTTTCTACTGGAAGGCTGCAACAATCAAACGGATGGTCTCTCTCATTCCAGTGTATTCATCGACACAAAAATACTATGCCCTTAAGAAGTATGTAAATAAGTTGTCTTATCACTCAGTAAAGAAGTAATTCGCATTTGCGACTTTTTTACGAGCTCATGACTATTTGTTCGCCTCCCTTAAAGTCATGTTTTTATCTTTTTCGTCAATTCTTCTAATTATATAAAAAAGAACTCAACAATTTCTGAACAATACTAGAATACTAGAATACTAGACTTTAGAAATTGAAGCAATTGGCAAAAAGACCTACAATGGACTGCACCTTGAAATAAACTACTAGAAGATGCAACCATACAATTTGATAGGGCAAAAGCAGTATAACAAATCTGAAGTGACCCCGAAAAGTTATATAAAGATATTTCAATAAGCAACTTGTTTTAATGGAGTCAGATTATATCGAGCTCAGTTACATTTTATCTTTACAATTAAATACATAAATGTGAAAATGGAATATAGAGATACAAAATATTACGATTATGCTCAAATACAGAGCGTTTACGACTTAATACTCAAAAACTATGAAAAATTTGGTAGAATAATGCTAGAAAGGGGGAGGACAATGGAAGGTGTTGCTAATTACTTGTTCGATCGACTAGTTCGAGAGAACCACACAACGTTAGAACGGTCCAAATTGAATTACGGGATTCGAATTATGCTAACTAATCTAGCGACTATAGTATCCGTATACTCGGTAGCTACATTGTTAGAATGTTTGCTAGAAACGATGATTACTAATGTAGCTTTTTTTCTCATTAGACAGGTTGCTTTAGGATATCACTTTAAGTCACTATTCCAGTGTATTGGCTACAGCATTATCGGATTTCCGCTTGTAAGTAAGTTAATCACATATGTATCTGTATCAGATTGGATTGTCTACACGATATTTGCACTTACAGCATTAATTGTTGTCATAATTGCACCTATCGGCACAGTAAAACAGCCAGTATATAATGATAAGCATCGATTATATTTACGTAAAAAAATTTGGATACGACTTGGTGTGCTGTTATTAGCGATATTACTCGTTCCAACCGTACTCAAACCTTTTATTGCTTTAGGATTAGTACTTGAATGTGCAGTGCTGATCGTCCAAAAAATTATAGTTGGGAGATGTTAGGTATGAGTTTAGTTCACAATGTAATGGGAAAAATGCAGGGGAAAATCGCTGCAGGTGTTATTTTGTTAGCAGGAATTGCTGCCGCAAGCTCTTGTACATTGTTCTTTTTTGAAGAAGAAGTACCACATGACATTCAAGCTAATCTTTCTCAATTCAAATAGGTAATAGGAAAGGCGAAAAATGCGACAGTTTGAAATACTTGCCCATGGCGTGTTAGAGTTTTTTTTCATATTTGGTGGTTTCTTTTATATGATGAGTATTAAACCAACAATGAAAATTGTAGCACTACTTGTTGGAATCGTAGTAATACCTACCTTATTGTTATTAATATGGAGCCCGCAGTGGTTGGTCATTTGCTATTTACTTATTTCGACTGTCGTTATTTTTTGCTATACAACGAAGTCTTTATTGAGCGCAGTTAGTTTGTGTATATTAGTGGTGGGCGGAATAATCGCCGACCACTTTTCGATATTGCTAGACAATTATATGATCGACAGCTTAGGCAATACTTCAATGGTAATCAAGTTAGTAATATTTTGTTTCATCTACATTGTTCTTATTCATTTGTACAAAATGTTTATTCGAAAAGGAAATAAAGTATTGAATGTCCCATGGTTTGTACAACTATCATTAATGATCATTATGATTGTTACTGTAATCGTGATATATCTGAACATCTTTATACCGGCTAATGCTGAAGAGGTAGAATTAGTAAAAGTTAATTTACTTGTGCAAGCGAGTTATTTTATTTCAATGATGATTTTAGGTAGTTTACTAATGTATTACTTCAAAAAACGAAACAGTATACGGCAAAAAGAAATTGAGTTTGAGCAGTTTCTCTATTATATGAAGGAACTTGAGCAGGTGAATCAAGATATGCATAAGTTCAGACATGATTACGTCAATATATTACTGACTATGCGTGGTTTTCTAGATGATAATAATATGGAAGGGCTGAAAAGCTACTTTCATGACCATATCATTAAAGTAGAGCAGCAAACATTGCATCATAATCTAATGTTTATGCAACTGAAAAATATTAAAATTTCTGAATTGAAAGGGTTAATCGCAACCAAGGTTATAGCAGCTGAAAAGTCAAACGTGCTTGTTAATGTAGAGGTGCCCGATGAAATTGTAGATATTAATATGGATATTATCGATCTAGCTCGAATTATTGGAATACTACTTGATAATGCAATTGAAGGTAGTGAAAATATTCCATACGCCAAAATTAATCTAGCTATATTGTTAACGATAGATGGTGATGTTGTTATTGTAATTGAGAATCGAACAAATCTAACAGACATTAATATATCGCGACTATTTGATGAAAACGTATCGACTAAGGGGAGTCAGCGAGGGCTAGGATTATCAACGGTTCGAAGTATCATTAGTAGCTACCCGAATACGGTGATAAATACCTCTATTGATAGCGAATGGTTTATTCAAGAGGTAGTTATTGAAACTAGGAGGGTTAGTTAGATGAAGGTTATTATATGTGAAGATGAGTTGGCACAGCGACAACTAATACATGCGACGATTATCAACTATGCGATGTTCAGCGAGCCGTCGATAGAGGTTGTATTAAGTTCATCTGGTCCCAATGAAGTGCTTACTTATTTGAAGGATTATCAAGCGGATTGTTTTTTTCTTGATATTGAATTAAATGCGGCGCTAACAGGCATTGATTTGGCCGTGGAGATTAGAAAAAAAGACCCTTTAGCAAATATTATCTTTGTTACGACTCATGCGGAAAAGCTAAAATTAACATTTACTTATAAATTGGCTGCACTTGATTTTATTGTGAAGGACAACTTTGAAAGATTTACAGAGCAGGTGAAGGAATCGTTACAAGTAGCATTTAATAAATATGTTCAAATCGGTCAAGTAGTTGATACAGACTTTTTCCAAATTAAAGTTGGTGAAAAGATTAAAAATATTCCATATCATAATATTTACTATTTTGAAACGTCTGCTCAGCAACATAAGATCGAACTGCATGAAAAGAATGGCAGATATGAATTTTACGGTAGAATTAAAGAAATAGAAGAAATCAACGGCCCGTTCTACCGTTGTCACAAAAGCTATATTGTTAATATTAATCATATTAAGGAAGTAGACAAGCGATCGAAGCTACTAACGATGAGCAATGGAGCGTTATGTCCAGTATCATCCCGATTAATGAGAGAGTTGATAGAAAAAATAGAATTATAAAAAAATGATAGAGTATTGCTTATTGCGGCAGATACTCTATTATTTTTTTTTTTTTTTTGAAATCGTCCAAAAAGCTAACTAGTTGAACATACATTTTAAGCTATAATGAGAATGAAGCAGGCAAATGAATGTAAGATATCGAGGGATATGATGGGAAAATTAATAAAGCGAGTCTTGTTAACCATTGTTATCGCTGTTTTTTTGTATAGTGGTTATCAATTAGCGCAATATTATTATGATGGCTATGTAAACAGCAAGCTGAATGAACGTATGAAGCAGCAATATGAGACTCCGCAGAAAGTACAGCAAGGACAGAATAATACAGAACAAGAAGAGTTAACTGAGGAGCAGATGAAGCATCGGTACCAGGAGCGATTTGAACAATTATTAGCAATAAATTCTGATATTGTCGGCTGGATTAGTATAGAGAATACGGAGATTGCTTATCCTGTAGTACAATCTACTGATAATGATTATTATCTTAATCATAATGTTGAAAAACAATCCTCTGCACGTGGCTCGATATTTATGGATTATCGCAATAAGGCTCTGAACGAGGATATCCATACTGTCATTTATGGTCATCATATGAAGGATGGAAGTATGTTTGGTGAGTTATCCAAATATAAAGATGCTGCATACTACCAAGAGCATAATACGATCACATTTGAAGGAATAGGGGAAGCAACGGAGTGGCAAATATTTTCTGTCTATATTTACTCTCCTGATGATCAATTTTTTGAATATGAGTTTGCAGACGAGCAGCAGTATAATGCTTATTTGGAGAAAATAGTGGAAAAGTCGAGGTATGCTACTAATGTTGAAGTGACTTCAGACGATCAATTGCTTACATTAGTAACCTGTACGTACGAGATAACGGATGCTAGATTTATTATTCATGCGAAGAGAGTACAGTAATCTGTTTATTGTATTGGCCGCCGAGATAGAGTATACGAGAATATATCGCATTCATAAGAGGGCTGTTGTACGAGTAGCATTGCTATTTGTATAACAGCCCTTTTAGTATCGAAAAATTTATAAAGTTAGTATAAATAATAAGCCGTGAGTGCAAAGAAAGTGAACGATGTATATGCTACGATATGGTTAGTACTACATGAATGTAAGCTATATTAACATTGTCTGGCAGGGAGGAAACTGATATGTACGATTGGCTAGGTTATAAAGTAGGTGCTCCATTAGCCCAATCATGGAAGCATAATAAACATCTGCAAAAAGATATTGAGCGTGAATTTGATGGAATATCAGATACCCGAAAACAATTATTAATTGACTGGACGAATGATACTTGGCATGTTATAGATCGACTTTCGGAGCAATGTATAGTGCAGGTGAATCAAGCAGCGCTTCAACCATCAGATTTGACACAGGAATGGTTAACGCCCATGTTACAGAAAGTATATTCGAACTCTATTGATTTCACGGAGTTATTTGTACTGAATGATGCGCTGCAAGCTTTTGCATCGACAGATGAAGAACATCGAAATACTTCTTATGCTGGAAATAGTATATTAGAGCATGCGCTCGACTATCTTCGTCATGCCAAGTGGGAAAGTCCGTTATTATTTGGACCTTATGTTGACCCCGTTACACTGAAAATTGGTGCACGATCTTCTTCATTCCATGATGCAGTTACATTACTATTTATGAAACCTGTTACCTATAATGGGCGACTAATTGCGATACTATGTGGAAGAATACCTAATGATGTAATTGGAGATCTAATCCAACGTGAAGCAGGGCATGTCTATCCTGATTCTGGTGATAATTATTTATTTATGGCAAAACCTAAATTACTTACACATATTGAGCCCGGGATTGCATTGTCACGGAGTCGGTTTGAAGATAAAACGTTCACGATGGGTGAAAACTTGAAGGACGGTGTAACAACGGATTGGGGGATGGCAACCGTCAAGGAACACACGGAACTGGAATTGAAATTCATTAGTCCAGCGACGAAGGAACTACATCCAGGTGTAGCGAATACGATAAAAAATGGTGCTAATCTGTACGTACAGTTTCCAGCCTATCCAGATTATCGCTATATCCCTGTTGTTGGTAAAGGTTGTACGTTTCAATTGCCTCATTGCCCAGATGTATGGGGGATGATGTGTGAGGGGGACTTTGAAGAGGTATATCGTGTTCGAAGTATCGGAACTAAGCGCAGGCAGATGGAGGCAATAAGTGTTGCTCTTATTGCTGTGTGCTCTGTAGCCATCGTTGGCTTACTAGATAATATTATGTCTCCTTGGATCACTGGATTTGCTGTAGGTGCCCTTCAACTTATTGCGGGATGGTTCGTACTTCGAATCGTGAAAAATAGAACGGATCAACGAGAAATTGATCAAATTCGTAGAGTGAAGAAGTTTATTCAGAACAATGCCGAAGGTAAAGGTGATCTTACTAAGCGATTAGATCTTTCTAATTTCAATGGTAATGAAATTAAAGATATTGCAAAATGGTTGAATAATATGATGGATTCCTTAGAAGGGGTTATGCTAAGAGTTCGAACAGCAGCAAGTCAAGTATCGGATAGTCAGATGGCAATGAATGAAACGGCAATGATAACGACGATCTCTACGAGAAAAGTAAGTCATCAAGTAACAGAGATGATCGATAGTATTCATCTGCAATTAGCTGATATTGAACAAGTTCGAGAGATGGCAGATACGATGAGAGAGACATTGAATGTCATTGAAGGACAAGCTGCATCACAAATTAGTATAGCTCAGTCTGAAATTGATCGTATCGGAGATAAAATGCTTGAAATATCCACCAAAGTAAAAGCTACGAATTATTCGATACATAGCTTTGTAGATACGATGCAAGATATTAAAAATGTAATTAGTGTTATTGAAGAAATTTCAGCTCAAACTCATTTATTAGCACTTAATGCTTCTATTGAAGCAGCGCATGTTGGGGAGCAAGGAGCAGGATTTGCGGTCGTTGCAGGTGAGATTAGAAAGTTAGCCAACAATACGAAGAAATCAACTGCGGAAGTACATGCGATTACAGATCGGATTTATAAGGAGGCTCAGAAAGCATATCATATTATTGACGAAGGCAATGGTGTAGTAGAAGAAGGAAATGTACTTGTACACACTGTTGCGGAAGCTTTAAGTCAAGCTAACATGCAAGATATGCGTAAGAGTGAAGTTGTTGACGGGGTAGTTGAATTATTAGAACAAATTGCGCAAGTCAGTAATAAAAATCGCAAAGTATCGACAAGTGTTGGGAAGCGAGTAAATACATTAGCTGATGAAATGTTAGGGGTTCAAGATACGAGTAAGCAAGTGGATATCATTACGAGCCAATTGCAACAACTTGTAGGTCAATTCAAGCTAACAGAGGAACGACTGCGTTAGAGATGAAAAGTAGCATGTGGGAGAGAAAGTTTCTTTAGCGCATGCTACTTTTTACTATACGGTGATACTATGATGTTTGTAGTTTTTCTTTGAGCATATGAAGCTGCTCAAGCAGCTCTTCATATTGCTGTTGTTCAATGTGGCAGCTAGCTACTTTACTAGATACGGCATTGGCAATGAGTTGCTGTTGTTCGTAGGCTTTACGTTCAAGATGAAGATGAACACGTCGTTCATCTTGTTTGCTACGTTCTTTGCGTAGCCATTGCTGAGCTTCCATCCGATTAAGCATAGGAGTTAATGTACCTGTACCGATACCAAGCGTATCCCCTAGTTGCTTAACGGTAACTCCGTCTGCTTCCCACAATGCTAGCAATACAAGGTATTGCGGATAAGTAAGCTGGAATGGCTGAAGGATATTACTATATAGCTTAGTCATTTGACTAGAAGCCTCATAGATGGCAAAGCAAAGTTGCTTATTAAGTGTCAAAAATGAATTCATTGCTTATCATTTGCCGCTATTATTGCAATAAAGCGACAATATCTCCTTCTAATTTACTAGGGTCAGTTGTAGCCGCATAGCGTTTGACAACTTTACCTTGAGCATCGATTAGGAACTTCGCAAAATTCCATTCGATTTTTCTCATTAATAAGCCACGCTTTTCTTCCTTCAAATATTTGAATAATGGATCTGCATCATCACCATTAACTTTAATCTTCGCAAACATTGGGAAGCTCACTCCATAATTAAGCTGGCAAAACTCTGTTGTTTCTTCGATATTGTCAAATTCTTGATTGTTAAATTGGTCACAAGGGAATCCAAGCACGACAAATCCTTTTTCGTGATGGTTTGTATATAGCTCCTGCAAACCTTGGAATTGCGGTGTTAATCCACATTTACTTGCCGTATTAACGATAAGTACAACTTTACCCTCATAATCTTTCAATGAAATCGTATCTCCATTGGGCTTGTTGACGTTGAAATCATAAATAGTTGTCATTGTGATCCTCCTTATTAATTGATATCAATTTAGTGAAATTATTTTAAAGATCGTGTACGATTTAATCGTGTGTGATTAATTTACCATAGTGTTAACCAACAATCAATAGTCTTATCATCGACTTGAAATATAGTACATTATCAAATAAAAATAACAATAGTAGTATATTCGAAAAATTATTGAGTATTTTATAATGTGGACAATATTTTCAAAACGTTATGTTTAATTAAGACCATTCATTATCCATTAAGGAGAGGGTTACGTAATGAAGAAAATTTTTAAGGTGGTTACTTTACTTCTAGTAGTTATGATGTTTACTACAATGCTTGCAGCATGCGGGAGTAGCAAAAAGGTCGAAATTGGCATTGTTCTACCAACAAAAGATGAAACAAGATGGATACAGGATGAAGAGCGTTTTAAAGCAGCACTTGAAGACTCTAAGTACAATACGGAGATCTTATTTAGCCAAGGTTCTTCTGCTAAAGAGAAAGAAAATGTTGATGCTTTAATTGCAAAAGGAATTAAAGTACTAATTATTTGTCCTTTTGATGGTGATGCAGCTGCAGCAGCAGTGGAAGCAGCTAAGAAAGCCGGCATTAAAGTTATTTCATACGACCGTCTAATTACCAAAACAGATGCTGTTGACTACTATGTAACATTTGATAGCGTGAACGTAGGTAAAGCACAAGCACAATACTTAGTAGACCATGCCAAAGGTAACGGCCAACCGCTATATTTATATGCCGGTGCTGCTACTGACAATAACGCATTCTTATTCTTCCAAGGAGCATGGGAAGTGCTACAACCCAAAATTGCAGATGGTACATTCAAAATTGCTAACTCTAGCGAGGCCATTGCACTTCAAGACGTTGCTACACTTGATCGCGAACAAATGAGTAAAATTATTGGTCAAGTAACAACGAACTGGGATCCAAACGAAGCAAAAAACAAAGCACAAACGCATCTAACAGCTGCAGCAGCTGATGGAAAAGGCGATGTAGCTATTCTTGGTCCTAACGACGGTACATCTCGTTCTATCGCCGATGTGTTTGCAACAGACGGTGACATTGCTAGTTATGTAATCTCTGGTCAAGATGCTGAAAAAGCAACTATTCAATACATTATTGATGGTAAACAATCGATGACTGTATTGAAAGATGTACGTGTCCTTGTGAAAGATGCTATGGATATGGCTGTTGGTATTCTCGATGGTAAAACTCCAGCTACAACAGGTACGTACAACAATGGAGAGGTTGATGTTAAAGCAAAACAAACAGATGTTATTAGTGTAGATAAAACAAATGTAAAAGAAGCTATGGTTGATTCAGGCTACTATGAAGCTAAAGAATTTACTGGGCTATAAAAAAGTCCAAGACTTATAGCTACAGCGGAATAGTGATAAAAAAGTATATCGCTATTCCGCTTTTCTAGCGTGCAGTAACGTTAAGGAGTGCTGAATATTATGGGCAAATATATATTAGAGATGAAAAATATTTCAAAACATTTTACTGGTGTTAAAGCATTAAGCAATGTGAACTTTAAGGTTGAAGAAGGAGAAATACATTGCTTAATAGGTGAGAATGGAGCGGGGAAATCTACTCTTATGAAAGTGCTTAGTGGTGTATATCCGCATGGAACATACTCTGGCGATATTGTGTATCAAGGTCAAGTACAACAATTTCAGAAAATTAAGGATAGCGTAAAGATCGGGATTTCCATTATTTATCAAGAATTGGCGCTTTTCCCTGATCTAACTGTCTATGAAAATATTTATGCAGGAAACGAAGTGAAGGGTCGATTCGGGGTTGATTGGAACAAAACGATTGTTCAAGCTAATCATATGCTTAACAATGTAAAATTAACCGTTAATCCTGCCATGCTTGTCAAAGATCTTGGTGTTGGTAAACAACAATTGGTGGAAATTGCAAAGACGTTAAGTAAGGAAGTGAAGCTTCTTATTTTGGATGAACCTACAGCTGCACTTAATGAAGATGACAGTGAAAATTTATTGATATTACTGAAAGAACTTAAAACACAAGGAATTACTTGTATTATGATTTCCCATAAGTTAAAGGAAGTCATTGCGATTGCTGATAAAGCAACGATTCTTCGAGATGGACATACCATTTGTACTTTGGACGCGAGAAAAAATGAAATTACCGAAGAAGTTATTATTAGAAATATGGTTGGACGAGAGATTGATGATATCTTTCCAAAGCGTGAACATAAAAACATTTGTGAAACGGTGTTAGAAGTTAGAAATTGGTCAGCATATGATGCTACGCTAGGTCGAAATGTTGTAAAAGATGCAAACATCTATGTACGAAAAGGCGAAATTGTGGGCATTGCAGGATTGATGGGTTCTGGTCGTACAGAATTAGCGCAAAGTATTTTTGGAAATCCGAAATCATATAAATTGCAAGGTGAACTAATAATGAAAGGGAAATCAGGTCAGTTCAAGCATCCACAGGACGCAATAAAAGCTGGTATTGCTTATGTAACTGAAGATCGTAAAGGAAATGGTCTATTTCTTTTGCAAGATATAAAGCAAAATATATCAGCAGCAAATCTAGTAAAGATTTCTAGTCGGGGTGTGATTAATATGAATGAAGAAGTGAAAATTGCTAAGCAATATAAAGATTCACTTAATATTAAAGCACCATCAGTAGAACAGTTGGTAGGCAATCTAAGTGGTGGCAATCAACAAAAAGTAAGTTTAGGTAAATGGTTGTATGTTAAACCTAACGTCCTTATTTTAGATGAGCCTACGCGTGGGATAGATGTAGGAGCGAAGTTTGAAATATATACGATTATGAATCAGTTAATACATGAAGGAATGAGTATTATTATGATCTCATCTGAATTGAACGAAGTATTAGGTATGAGTGATCGTATCTATGTTATGGCCGAAGGGTCAATAAAGGGTGAATTATCAATTGAAGATGCTAGCCAGGAAAAGGTTATGGAGTTAGCTACGCAATAACAGATACTTTTCGTTGCTTTGAAGTATATCAAGAAGCCAACGAAAAGTTTTAGCTTATACTTACGAAGATACTTTTCGTTTCTATGACGAATCTCAAGAAGCCAACGAAAAGTTTTAGGAGGTTAATGATTATGAAATTAATGCATGAAGCCAAAGCGATGCTGAAAACAAATATACGTGAATACGGAATGTATATTGCATTATTTGTTATCATGCTAACGTTTACAATATTAACGGATGGATTATTTATTTCCTCCCGTAATATTAGTAACTTATTAGATGCTACAGGGTATATTGCTGTACTAGCAGTGGGTATGACATTAGTCATTGTTATTAGACATATCGATTTGTCTGTAGGATTTGCAGCAGGATTTTTGGGAGCGATTGCAGCAATATTGTTAACCCAATTAGGCGTTCCAGTCATTATTACTATTCCAGTTATTCTTGTGTTAGGAATTGTCGTTGGTTTCTTCAATGGGTATCTCGTTGCATCCATTGGAATTCCTTCGTTCGTTGCATCTCTAGCGGCAATGTTAATATTCCGTGGTGCATTACTGCGTGTTACTGAAAAGTCAGGCACTATTATTATTAAAGACGAAACATTTAATGCACTTGGAAATGGATATATACCTGCGATCATGAAAGTAATGCATTTGAATTTATTATCATTGATTATTGGAGCTATTATTATTGTATTGTATATTGTTAGTGAGTTTTCCAAACGTAAAAACAAACAAAAGTACAATTTTGAAGTCATGTCAACAGGTATGTTTGCTATTAAACTAGTATTTATTTCTGTCATTATTGCGTATATTACTTATATTCTCGCGGGTTATAACGGCTTCTCGTGGACGGTCATCATTATGTTAATCGTAGCAGTTATTTATCATTTCTTAACGACATCGACTGTAATAGGAAGACATATCTATGCTGTAGGAAGTAACCCTGAAGCGGCACATCTAAGCGGTATTAACGTAAAGAAGATTACTTATTTTGTCTTTGGTTCTATGGGTTTACTATCCGCTCTATCAGGCATATTATTCACTGCTCGTCTACAATCGGCAACAACAACAGCAGGAACATTGTTTGAACTTGATGCGATTGCAGCGGCCTATGTAGGCGGTGTATCGGCTGCAGGTGGTGTTGGGAAAGTAACAGGCTCAATTATTGGCGCTATCGTTATGGCATCTCTTATAAGTGGTATGAATCTACTGGGAGTCGGAATCTCATATCAATATATGATTCGTGGCGGTGTACTAGCTGTTGCTGTAATATTTGATATTGTAACGCGTAGAAAGCGGGCTTAAATCTAGACAAACTAAAACACCTTCAATTTGTAATGGTATTATAAGATACCTTTGCAAATTTAAGGTGTATTTTTAGCATATTATAAATTTTTGTGTTATTTTACAATTGAATGATGTTTTATAAAATAATACAATTATTATAATAGCAATTTTTTACTAATGATTGAGAATAAGGGAGAATGAGGATGACAACGATAAAAGGAAATATGACAACTACACTCGAAAAATGGAGCTATGGAGGCTTTTCATTCGGACAAAATTTAATGTATATGCTTCAGATTCAATTTCTTACGTTTTTCTATACAGAAGAAGTAGGTTTATCTTTAGGTGCTACAGCGACGTTGCTGTTGATCGCTAAATTATGGGATGCATTTAATGATCCTATTATGGGAGCAATTGTAGATAAGTTACACTTCAAATCAGGAAAATACATACCTTGGCTGAAATACACAAGTATTATTGTTCCGCTCACCATGTTATTTGCGTTTGTAAATATAGATGCTAGTTATTCTATGAAACTAGTATTTGCTTACATTACCTATATTATGTGGGGGATGGCATACACTGTCTCTGATTCACCAATGTTTTCGTTATCAACAGTGATGACTAAGCATGTATACGAACGAGATCAACTAATTGCGATAGCACGTATGACGGGAGCCATTGCTGCGATTCTAACAGCTGGTTTTATGATGTTAGTGGGTTCATTGGGGTGGCTTGGTGCAATGGCTATTTATTGTGTAGCATCATTAATTACGATGATGCCATTACCTTTTGTTGCGAAAGAGCGAGTCGTATACAAAGCGCAGAATACATCATTCGTACAAATATTTAAGTACCTGTTGCGTAATAAATACTTTTTTATTTTCTTTATCGGTTATTTACTAATGAGTACGACAAATACACTCCAAACGATCGCAGCATACTTTGCGAAATCTAATCTTGGTGATGAAGGAATGCTCACCATATTGTTAGCGGTGCTAGTGCTGCCAATTATTATCGTTTCACCGCTATTGCCTAAGCTAATAGCTATTTTCGGAAAAAAACGTCTGACCATCTATTGCTCGTGTCTGGCGATAATTCTTTCACTCATCCAATATGCGGCAGGTTATAATAACTTTATACTGTTTCTAGCCATTGCAGCTGTTCGAGTACTTTGTATGCAGATTCCGCTATTATTATATGGAATGTTTACAGCGGATTGTATCGAGTATGGAAATGCTGTTACTGGGCAGCGTACAGTAGGAGTTGCATTTTCAGTTCAGACAATGTTTACGAAGCTTGCAGGTGCGCTATCCTCTACATTATGTCTAGCTTTACTTTCTTATTATGGATATGTTAATCAAAGTGTTTCGCAAAGTGAGGAAGCATTACACGGCATATGGGTGATTTTCACCTTAGTTCCGATTATAGGTTATGTCGGAATGTTAATTGCGATGTATTTCTATCGTCTTGATGAGAAAATGGTTTCCACGTATATGGTCAAAAATCAGACTGGTATTGAAGGATAGGAATGATAGAGTAGATGGAACACAAAACACAATGTTATGCAATATAGGAGGTAAGACAGCATGTTAGTTAAAGAGTTAATGGAGTTATTAATAGCTCCTGTAGGCAAGTTAGCTCATACTGTTGATGGAATTATCATTGGCGATGGCAATGAAGAAGTTAGAGCGATTGGGACTACATTTATATGTAGTTATGAAGTTATTGAAAAGGCTATTGATAAAGGGATAAATGTCATTATTTCACACGAATCGATTTACTATCAACATCATGATAATTATGCTCAATTCGGTGATAGTAAAGTAATCGAGCAGAAGCTTGAACTTCTACGCAAACATAATATACAAGTTATTCGTTTCCATGATTATGCACATCGCTACGTCCCTGATATGATTTCGGCTGGGTTTCTTGACGTATTGGAATGGTCTTCTTACGCAGCGCAAGAGCAAGCAGATTTATTACATTTACCACAACAATCGGTGGGACAAATTGCTAGGCACTTGAAAAACCGTCTGGCAATAGACCATATCCAGCTTATAGGTCATCAAGATCAGTTATGTTCAAACGTATGGCTACGTCTAGGGTTCCGTGGGAATGGTGACAACTGTATTCCTGCATATGAGCAAGGGAACGTACAATTAATTATCGCTGGTGAAGGATTGGAATGGGAAACTCCAGAGTATATAAGAGATGCTAATGCACTAGGGAAAGATATTGCTATGCTTATTGTAGGTCATCAGAAGAGTGAGGAAGCGGGGATGAGGTTTTTGGCGCGTCAATTACGACATCAGTTACCACAATTGTCAATTACACATATTGACCAGGAGGCGGCTATTCAATATGTGTAGCGACAATACGATACTCATGTATTGATATTATTTGTCTAACTTTTCAAGCTTGCGATCTAAGAAAAAATTACCAAATGGTATAAATGCTACTGCGAAACAAAGTACTGTCCATATGAAGTTCCAACGTGTCTTTATCGTTGCATAAATAATGCTAGCACCATACACGACAACGATACCTCCATGAATTCTACCGACAATACTAACAACTTCCGGAATATCCATCCAGTATTTCAGAGGCATACCAATACAAACAAGAATGATAAGTGATAGACCGTCAAGCAGTCCAGCTAATCTTAATTTACCTATAGGTGTTTTTAGCATAAGATCTCCTTTAATATGTTCTATAATTGTAGTATAGCGACAGATTGCTTAGAGAAGCTAGGCAAGCTGTGACAATATTATTATTTTTCGATAAGATAATGAAAAAAGGTCATAGATGATAACAACTATGATTTGCTTCCTATTACGAAACTGGTATAATTCTAATGTAGAAGAAATAAGTCCATACATACCATATTGAAATGAATGAAGGAGGTAATTACATGTTTACTGGAATGTCGCATACGCATTCTGCAGCTTGGCTAATTATGATTATATTGTTCTTGGTCAGTTATTTTGTGAAAAAAGAAAAAGTGAAAAAAGTAACACATATGATTTTACGACTATTCTATCTAATTCAGATTTTTAGTGGTGGCTATATGTTCTTCCAAGGTGGATATTCTCGTGTATTCGACTTGAAAATCGTATTAGCGATTATACTTATTGGTATGATGGAAATGATCTTAGTTCGTCAAAGAAAAGGTAAAAGCACATTGCCGTTTTGGATTATATTTGCAGTGCTACTAGTAGTTGTTGTATTAATTGGATATGGCGTTATCGCGTTCTAATAATATGAATACGATAATCGTAATTGAGCTAGAAAAATATTGCTATAATAGCAAATTTTTCTAGCTTTTTTGTCGTTACGATAGGTTAAGTTTGTTATTAGTTACAATTGAGAAGTTTCCAGTAAAATGATAATATTTACAGAAGTGTTATGAAAAATGGGGATAATTAACTTATATATAAATTAATCGGATATTGCTGGAATGGAGTTGTTGGGTATGGAGATTGCTACATTGCAAAAACAAATATCCTCAAATGTTTGGAATAAACACTTTATGATTGCTCAATTAAATGCTAGCTATGAATTTATTAGTAGAAATGAGTTGTTTCAGCAGTTTATTGCGACATATGGTATGGACACAATAGAGAGAGAAATCGGACATATATTTAAAGTGTTTGACATACGACTCAAGCACCAACAAGCTTGGAGCGACGTATGGAATACAGTTAATGAAGTAGGTCACTGGAATGGATATCTTATTTACTCACACTCGGAAAAGCGATTAGCAAAAGCTCAAGTAACGATTGCTGTTGAAGAGAATACAGAACTTGAAGATCAAGAAGATGTACAATCAGCCTATGTCATTATGGGACAGGATCGTACTGATTTGTTCAATGATCAAGCGGATTACGATAAACAATTAAGAAATTTAATAGATTTGAAGAATGCATTTGACTCAGCATCTATTATTGCTGTTACAGATAGTAGTGGTGTTATTACATATGTTAATGATATGTTCTGTCGTGTTTCCCAATATAGTAAATATGAATTGTTAGGGAAGACGCATAGATTAATTAACTCTAAACATCACCCAAAACATTTTTTTGCAAAAATGTGGAATACAATTAAGGAAGGAAAAGTATGGCGTGGAGAACTGAAAAATCGAGCGAAGGATGGCAGTACCTATTGGATGAATACTACGATCGTACCTTTTCTCGATGATCAAGGAAAACCATATCAATATGTCTCCATCCGTTCTGATATCTCAGACCGAGTGATTGCAGAAACTGAACTTGCCGAAGTATTGCAATATGATTTCAGGCGTACTATTAAAAATTTGCAAAATTGTATTTTCAAATTAAAGCGTGATCAAAAGCAAAGAATTGTGTTCACATTAAGTGAAGGTAGAATTGCTGAACAACTTGGCATTACAACGGAACAAGTAGAAAATATGTGGATTAAGGAAGTTTGGCAAGAACAATTTCATCATATAGAGAATTATTTCGAAGAAGCTTTTCACGGGAAAAGTCATCAATTCGAGATGCGATATGCTAAGCGCTACTATTATATCTCGTTATCTCCTGTAATAGAGGATGGGATTGTGATCGAAGTCGTCGGCTCGATGATTGATATTACAGAGCGCAAGGAAGCTGAAGCAACGATTCATGTGATGGCTCATTATGATTCATTAACGAATCTCCCGAATCGAACATCATTCAATAGGGCGCTTGCGGATGTTATATTTAACGCTCAAGAACGGGGTAGTAAAGTTGCTGTACTGTTTATGGATTTGGATCGATTCAAAACGGTTAATGATACGATGGGGCACTCAGCTGGAGATAAGCTGCTTCAAAATGTTGCATTGCGCTTATCAGACAGTCTAGCGGGAGTTGGATATGTATCACGTCAAGGTGGTGATGAGTTCACGATCTATCTTGATAATGCTGATCTTGTAAAGGTGGACAATCTAGCGACACAGATTATTACGGATATGGCAGAACCATTTATCATTAATGAAACAGAAGTATTTATTTCCCCTAGCATTGGCATTAGTATGTACCCTGAGGATGGGCTAACGATTGAGATGTTATTGAAAAATGCGGACGCTGCGATGTATGCGGCAAAAGAAAAAGGGAAAAACAATTATCAATTTTTCACCATACAATTACATGATAAGATCTCTAGTCGTCATGAGCTTGAACGAGATTTACGACGGGCAATTGAAAGAGAAGAATTGGAATTATGGTATCAGCCAAAAGTTAATTTACGAAGTAATGAACTGATCGGTATGGAAGCTTTAATTAGATGGAATCACCCTGTTCGAGGAATGATCATGCCTAATCAATTCATTCATATTGCAGAAGAAACCAATCTTATTGTACCTATCGGTGAATGGGTATTGCGTGAAGCATGTCGTCAGATGAAGAGTTGGCATGATCAAGGGATTATAGATATTACTGTAGCCGTTAACATTAGCCTAAAGCAGTTTATGTATAATGATTTCCCTACATTGATTTCAACAGTCTTGAATGAAGTTGGTCTCCTACCGCAATATTTAGAACTTGAAATTACGGAAAGTATAACGCAAAATGTGCAGAATTCAATTAAGGTGTTAAATAAAATCAAACAGCTCGGAGTAAATATTAGTATAGATGATTTTGGCACTGGTTACAGTTCATTAAGCTATCTTAGTCAATTCCCGATTGATCGTTTGAAGATTGATCAATCGTTTGTAAGAAATTTGAATGACAATAATCGGGTTATTATTCGTACGATAATAGATATTGCCAATCATATGGGGATTGCTGTTGTTGCTGAAGGTGTAGAGACTATTGAACAAGTTGAATTTTTGCAGCAATTGAAGTGCAAGGAAGCGCAAGGGTATTATTATAGTAGGCCGTTACAAAAAAAAGATGCGAATGATTATATTAGTATTCATAAAGAAATAACGATTTATTAATGGGAATGACGAATAGCTTCTGTTAGTTGGTAGTAAAATATAACCAATTAGCAGAAGCTTTAAATTTCACTAAAGGATAGAGAAGTTGTACAATATACAATAAAATAAAGTTTTGAGGAGTATTAACTATGAAGGAACAATTACTAAAACGATTTATCTCATATGTGAAGGTAGGGACACAAGCAGATCCGAATGTTTCTACTTGCCCATCGACTGGAGGGCAGTTAATGTTAGCGAAGCAGCTAGCTGAAGAATTGCAGGAACTTGGTATGGCGGATGTTACTGTAGATGCCAACGGATATGTGATGGCAACATTGCCTGCCAATTCAGATGTCGCTACACCGACAATTGGATTTATTGCTCATATGGATACAGCAACAGAGCTAACCGGATTCAATGTTAATCCGCAAATTGTGGAAAATTATGATGGGACAGATATTGTGTTGAATGATACGCAGCAAATTGTGTTATCTCCAAAGCAATTTCCCGAGCTATTGAAATATAAAGGACAAACGTTAATTACAACAGATGGCAATACATTGCTTGGTGCTGATGATAAAGCAGGTATTGCGGAAATTGTAACAGCGATGGCATATTTGCAGGATCATCCAGAAATTAAGCATGGTACGATCAAAGTAGGCTTTACTCCTGATGAAGAAATTGGTCGCGGTGCAGATTTGTTCAATGTTGAAGCGTTCGGTGCAGAATATGCCTACACTATGGACGGCGGTCCGCTTGGGGAACTACAATATGAGAACTTTAATGCGGCAAGTGCAACGGTAACCTGCTATGGTCGTAGTGTTCATCCAGGAACCGCAAAAGGTAAGATGATTAATGCTACGCGTGTTGCCTATGCTTTTCAAGCGGCAATGCCAGAGTATGAAACACCGGAACATACTGAAGGTTATGAAGGCTTCTATCATCTTACTCATATTGAAGGCGGTGTTGAGGAAACGACACTCCATTACATCATAAGAGAATTTGATCATGATACATTCGAGGATCGCAAGCAATTTATCATTAATGTTGGTAAGCAAATCGAGCAGCAGTTTGGCGAAGGTAATGTGAAAATCGAGGTTACGGATAGTTATTATAATATGCGTAATCAGATTGAACCACGTATGGATATTGTAGACCGTGCGCATGCAGCGATGATTAGAGTTGGCGTTACCCCTATCGTGGAACCGATTCGCGGCGGTACAGACGGCTCACGCTTATCTTATATGGGATTACCGACACCGAACATTTTTGCAGGTGGAGAGAATTTCCATGGGAAATATGAATTTGTATCGATTGACACGATGCAAAAAGCAGTAGAAGTTATTGTTGAAATTGCAAAATGCGAGTAGAGTATGGGTATAATGAGAATTAAGAATAGTTAATCTTATTAAATGTCGTCTAGATTAGTGGGGGGAACTAACGTGCAAAAGATTAGAGTGGGGATTATTGGTTGCGGTAATATAAGTGATGCTTATCTAGTTAATTGTGTTCATTATGAAGAGCTTGAAATTGTTGCGTTAGCAGATTTGAATGGAGAGCTAGCACAAGCAAAAGCTGATAAATATAAGGTTGAAAAAGTGTTAACAACGGAGCAGTTGTTAGCTGATCCAACGATTGATATTGTATTGAATCTAACGATTCCACAAGTACATGCAAGTATTAGTCTAGCTGCACTTGATGCAGGAAAGCATGTATATTCCGAGAAGCCGCTAGCTGTTACTGTTGAAGATGGACAACGAATTATTGCTAAAGCTCAGGAGCTTGGACTTCGTGTTGGTGTAGCACCTGACACTGTGCTAGGAGCAGGCATCCAAACTTGTCGGAAATTAATTGACGATGGTGCAATTGGTCAGCCGATTGCAGCTAATGCCTTTATGTTATCGGGTGGACCTGAAAGCTGGCATCCGAACCCAGCATTTTTGTATGCAAAGGGAGCGGGTCCGATGTTCGATATGGGACCGTATTACTTATCGGCATTTATTACTTTACTCGGTCCAATTACACGTGTCACGGGATCAGCAGTAATCTCTTACCCACAGCGTAAAATTACGAGTGAGCCGAATTATGGCGAGATGATTCGAGTAGAAACGCCAACACATATTAATGGCATTATCGATTTTGCAAGCGGAGCAACGGCGACATTAGTTACGAGCTTTGATGTGAAGGGTGGAAGCTCTTTACCTAATATTGAAATCTACGGTAGCGAAGGATCGATCATCGTTCCCGATCCTAACACATTTGGTGGACCAGTTAAGCTACGCAGAGCAGGTAGCGAGCAGTTTGAGGACGTTGAGTTAACACATCCATTTGGCGGTAATGATCGTGGAGTGGGTTTACTAGATATGGCGAAGGCGATTCAAGAAAATCGCCCACATCGCGCCAGCGGTGAACTAGCGCTGCAAGTGCTAGAAATTATGCATGGTTTCCATATTGCATCTGCCGAGGGACGTCATTATTCGGTGGAATATAGCTGCGAAAGACCAGAAGCGATGAAAAGCAATCATTAATATCGTTAATAGATAGAGTAAACATATGATAAAGTCCACCTTAGGGAAATCTCTGAAAAATCGACACTGGATCTTAAAAGCCAGTGTCGATTTTTCTTTTTTATTGGAATTTTATCCACATTATAGTAGTCTATTAGTGGGGGGTGAGGCGCTTGTATCGGATATTATTAGTGGATGATGAAATGTTTTTTCGACAAGGGTTAAGAGCAATCATCGATTGGGAGTCTTGTGGTTATGAAGTGATAGGAGAACAGGATAATGGTGAGGACGCATTCCATTATATTGTAGAGCACCAACCCGATGTCGTAATTACAGATATTAGAATGCCTGAATGCGATGGGCTGCAATTGATCCATAAGGTCGTACACGAAGCGAAGCTGAATACTAAATTCATTATTGTAAGCGGATACGATGAATTTAAGTACGCGCAGCAAGCGGTGAAATACGGTGTATGTGATTTTTTGCTAAAGCCAATTGATGAACAAAGTCTCGAACATAGTCTTATGGATATAGCTGCGAAATTGCAAAATGAAAAGAAACAATCGAGACATTCACTTATGCATCATCATGAAGAAGTGCTTCATACTATTTTGCAGGAACAGCTCACGGAGGCTCAGCTACTTGCGTATTATGCGGATCTGAAATTACAAGTAACGGAGCAATATTATTTTGCATTTGTTGAATATAATCAATATCCTGTAATCAAAAATCGAGATATGTACCCAATAGATCAGCTACCGCAGTATATCGCACGGATTAAGGAGCTGCTACCATTTTTTGAATCGCAATACTTATATCCACAGCAAGGAAAATTAGGATTAATTATTAAGCACTCTTGGCTCAAAGATTTTTCTTCGATGTCGTCACTAATGAAGCAATTGCAACGTAAGCTTTCATCGCTTGAACAAGGAACCATTCATCTGTACTATAGCACGTCTTATAACGGAATTTATTTCTTGAAAGAGGCATACGAAGCAGCTGAATATGCGCAGCAATTCAAGTACTATGATGAAAGACAGTTATTTGATTACAATGATTTTGCTAGTTACTCGCTTAGACATATTATGCTGTCAGCAGATCATTATAAGCAGTTACTACTGGAGATGGAAGAAAACGATGAACAGCGTATTACGAAACAATTACAATTATTATTCTTTAGTTTTAGTGCTGAGTATTGCTCGATTGAAGCGATAAAAGCGAGTCTACATAAGCTAGTAGCGGAATGCTTGCAAATTTTGCATGAGATGGAGATAGACAAAGCACGCATTTCCAAGCTCCATGCAGTATTGAGCTGGGATCACTATAATATTGAACTAGTCGCGTTGAAGCAATTAATATTAACATTTCTATTAGAATGTGGCTTATGTATTGCAGAAGAACGTAAAGAAATGTCCAAAGGCGGTATACAACGGATTAAGAAATATATCGATCACCATTATGCCGAGCAAATAAGTTTGAAAACAATTGCATCACAGTTTTACGTTAATCCCGTTTATTTAGGTCAATTATTCAAAAAAACATATGATCTCTATTTCAACGATTACTTATTGCAAATTAGAATTAATGAGGCGAAAAAAATATTGCGGCAAACCGATTTGCGTATTTATGAAGTAGCGGAGAAGGTTGGCTTTAATCATCCAGAGTATTTTGTAGCGCAGTTTGAAAAGATCGAGAAGTTATCTCCGACGGCATATCGCCAAACGTTTCAAAGTATTGTAGGTGAATAATAATCAATAACCCACGACTGAAGTCGTAGGCTTGTAAGAGCCTTAATTGACTAGCCTAAGTCTTTACTGACTACGTTGTTTGTGTCATGACACCATAGGATGCCACTCTAGTTCTATGCAACTGTCGCATGTGATTAAAAGCTCTGAGGGAAAGGAGCAGTGTTGCATGCTGAGCAAGCACCTACAACATTGGCGAAGAGTACCTAACTCGAAGGAGGTAAACGATATGCTCGTTTACGTACTAAATAAACACGGACAGCCGCTTATGCCTTGTAAACCACAAAAAGTACGTAAGCTGTTGGAACAAGGAAAAGCAAAAGTTGTGCAACGAACACCATTTACCATTCAATTACAATACGGTTCTAGCGGTTACAATCAATCTGTTTCCCTGGGTGTTGATGCTGGCACGAAGCACATCGGACTATCGGCGACAACAGAAGGGCAGGTCTTGTTTGAGGGCGAAGTGCAGCTACGTACTGATATTCAGGAGCTACTGGCTGTTCGCCGAGCTTTGCGAAGTGTCAGGCGAAGCAGAAAGACACGTTACCGTAAACCGCGATTTTTAAATCGCAAAAAAGATAAAGGGTGGCTCGCTCCATCCGTTCAAAACAAAGTCGATATGCATACAAAGATAATCTCCAAAGTGCATACTATTCTCCCTGTTACGAATGTGACGATTGAAGTGGCGCAGTTTGACATTCAAAAGATTAAGAACCCTACGATTTCGGGGGATTTGTATCAACTAGGAGATCAGCTAGGTTTTTGGAATGTGCGAGAGTATGTATTCTTTCGTGATCAGCATTTATGCCAGCACTGTAAGGGCAAAACAAAAGACAAGATTTTAAATGTCCAT
This sequence comes from Paenibacillus sp. Y930, assembly GCF_056786375.1. Lineage (NCBI taxonomy): Bacteria > Bacillati > Bacillota > Bacilli > Caryophanales > Paenibacillaceae > Paenibacillus > Paenibacillus sp. Y930. The sequence goes on from NZ_JBXCIX010000002.1 coordinate 213,132, forward strand.
CACATCGAAAGTCGTAAAACAGGCAGAAACGGTCCAGATAATCTACTTACACTGTGTGAAACATGCCATCATAAGATCCACGAAGAAGGGAAAGAGTATCTATTTGCACGTAAAAGTACTTCATTTCGTGATGCCTCTCAAATGACAGTGATGCGATGGTTTATACATCGCCAAGTGAAAGAGTTATATCCAAACGTTCAATACACGTATGGATTTCAAACGAAAAACACACGTATTCGCCATGACTTGGAGAAAGCTCACGTCGTAGATGCTCGGTGTATCAGTGGCAATCCACTTGCAAAACCATCCCAAAATAGCTATTTGTTTAAGCAAGTGCGCAAAAACAATCGACAGTTACACAAAATGGCCATCGCCAAAGGTGGTTATCGAAAAGCGAATAAAGCGGAACGATTCGTTAAAGGTTTCCAACTGTTTGATAAAGTCCTTTTTGAAGGAATCGAGTGCATCGTGTTTGGCCGACGACAAACGGGCTACTTTGATCTACGAACCATAGAGGGGACAAGCGTACACAAAAGTGCAAGTTATAAGAAGCTGCGAGTAGTAGAGAAGGCCAGTACACTACTCGCACAAATAACTTAGAGAAGGGAAGTGCAGGTTGGCGGAAACTCACGACTGAAGTCACGAGTTTCCGCCAGCCTAAATTTTCATGAAGCTAATTAAAAAAGCGAAGCTGCGATTGCGCTTAGATGATATGCGATTGCGGAATAAGTTCCTTATGCTCTATCTTTGCTGCGTATTTTTTCCGATTATTTTAACGAATATTATTTTCTATAATACGATGAGCAGTAATGTACGTGAACAAAGGATAGGGGATATTAATATAAGCTTGCAGCAGGTGCATAATGAATTTTGGATGCAGATTGAAGCGGCAGTAAGTGTCTCGTCTATTTTCTATACCGATTATAATTTGTATACATTGCTAGATGATCACTATAGTAATCCCTCTGAATTCGTAGAGGCCTATGATAATTATTTGCGTCGAATATTGAACAGCTATACGCCTGTTTACACCTCTGTTCAAAACATTAAAATTTATGTGGATAACCCTATGGTACTGCACTCGGGCGGTGTTGCTTACTTGACTGATAATGTTAGATCACAGCATTGGTTTCGCCCGCTAGAACGACGTACTTATAGTGAGCCTGTGTTTGTACGTTCGCCGCGAGAGGATAGTATCAGCTCCGGAAGAATCGAAGAAAAGAGTGATAGCTTCAGTATTCTTCGGGTAATGGATTATTATGATTCATATAGTACATGGGATAAAGTATTGAAAATAGAGTTGAAAACTGATGCTATTGCAGCCATTTTATCGAATCTAAATGTACCTGGTCATACGTATCTCGTTGATCCTCAAGGGGTGATCCAATTTACGACCGATCCAGATGTCGATTGGGTTTCTGAAAGGAATACGCTAGAAAATCTAGCGAAAAGTGATGATTTGTATATGTTCGAGAATGGTATTTATGATGCAGATCCATTGCAGGATTGGCGCTTGGTTGCATTAGTACCTAAAAGCGAAATATTGAAGGAAGTGCAGACATCTCGTCACTTTGTGCTTTGGACAGCACTTATTAATATCATCGTAGCTAGTATCATTATTATCATTATTTCACGCTCCATTACAACTCGTCTCGGCTTTATTCTGAAATATATGAAACGTGTCAAAAATCAGCATTTTGATGTTATAACGAAGCGTGAATCACGAGATGAAATCGGACAACTAACGAGTGAGTTCAATCGTATGACCTTGCAAATTGGTAGCCTAATTAACGATGTTTACGTAGCGGATATTAAGGAGAAAGATATGGAGCTAGAGCAACGGTATGCTCAGCTTAATGCACTGCAAAGTCAGATCAATCCTCACTTTCTATTCAATGCGCTAGAGACGATCCGTATGAGAAGCATTATGAAAAAAGAGATAGAAACAGCTAAAATCATTCATAATATGGCGAAGCTATTTCGCAGTTCTTTAACATGGAGAAGAGATAAGGTTTCCTTGAAAGAAGAGGTTGAATTTATTTCCTGCTTCCTTGAAATTCAACATTATCGTTTCGCTGATCGATTAGCCTACCATGTAAACGTTGATCCTGTTGCGGAAAAATGTGTTGTTCCCAAACTAATATACTTACCATTTGTAGAGAATGCGTGTATTCATGGTATTGAAAAAGTAAGACAAGGCGGAGTCGTTAATATTACCATCGAAGTATTGAATGAGGAACTACATTTCCGGGTTGATGATAATGGAGCTGGGATGTCGGACGAGCAACGATTGAAAATCTATTCCTATTTAACGGAAAATGCTGATCTCGGTGAACGGATAGGGGTACAAAATGTACTCTATCGCTTAAAGCTCATTTACGGTAAACAATTTCATTTTGAGATTAGTAGTTCCAATGGTATAGGAACATCTATTCATATTATTGTACCGGCAGAGTATAAATAACTAAAATTTCTATATTAGAATCTATAGTTACTACACTGATTTCAGCATCCTTAGCAAGCTATAATGAAAGTGCTTACAAAATATTCGAAGGGGCTGAATAAATATGAAAAAGAGATCATCATTACGAATTGCTACAGTATTGTTATTAGCAATCATGTTAGTAGTAACAGGATGTGGAAGTAAAAGTGGTGGAGAAAAGGGGAATAACACGACTAACCCAACTAATAACGGCTCGAAAGGTACAGAAGGAAATGATAAGGAAGAACCAGCATTAGAGAAGGTAACTTTCACATACTTCAATGGTGCAGGCGCAGCTAAAGATATTAATACAAATGAAACTAGGATTGGTAAAATACTAGAAGATCAAACAGGAGTAAACTTCAAAATTGAAAATCTAGTGGGAGATTTGAACACTAAGATTGGTACGATGAATGCTTCTAGAAAATATCCTGATGTCTTAATTCCTGATGCAGCGATTGACGAAGTGTTAGCTGCAGGTGGTTTTATCGACTTAACGGATCTTATCGCAAACCATGGGCCTAATATTGAACGTGTGTATGGACCTTACTTGGATCTAATGAAGGATGCGGATGGGAAAATAATGTTCTTACCGTTCTCTAATGTTGTTGGTGAATTTGTACCAGACCCTAACATTAACCAAGGTGCTTTCTGGGTTCAACGAGGCGTGTTGAAAGAAGCTGGCTATCCGGAAATTAAGACTATTGATCAGTACTTCCAATTAATTCGTGATTATGAGAAAAAACATGAGAGCGAAGATTTAACAGGATTTATTGCACTAACTCATGATTGGAGATTCTTTGCAACATCTAACCCTCCAATGCATCTAGCAGGTTATCCGAATGATGGTGAAGTAACAGTTGATATGTCGACATTTGAAGCGAAGGTTTATTCAAATAATGATGATACAAAACGTTATATGAAAATATTGAATGAACTGAACGCTGAAGGCTTATTCGATAAAGCTTCATTCATTGATAACTTTGATCAATATTTAGCTAAATTATCTTCTGGTAAAGTACTTGGATTCTTTGATTATGGTTGGCAAATCGGTAATGCCCAAAACGTATTGAAAGATGCGGCAAAAGCTGATCCGACGCAAGATGATCTAGTATACTTCCCACTACCTGTTACATTTGACGGACAAAAGGATCAATATCTAGATCCTCCTGGTTTCGTTAAAAACCGTGGTATGGGTATTACAGTTAGTGCACAAGATCCAGAACGTATTATTCAATTTATTGATAACTTACTAAAAGAAGATAATCAGATAATGAAAAGCTGGGGTGTTGAAGGCGAAACATATGAAATCAACGAAGAGGGTCGCTTCTACCGCACAGCAGAACAAGTTAAGAAAATAGATGAACCGTTCCGTGAAACATTTGGTTTCAAATACTTTGATTGGAACTGGCCACAATACGGAACTAACTCTACACTTGCTAATGGCAATGCGTATGCCCCTGGATACCAACCAGAAGTATTCCAGATGGATATGACAGAAGCGGATAAAACAATTCTAAATGCTTATGGTATTCAAACTTATGCAGATCTGTTTGCTGCTCCAGATGAACGTCCGTGGTTCCCTGCTTGGGGTATTCCGAAAGAGCAAGGATCAGCTGAGCAAATTTATGAGACGAAGAAAACTGAATTAACTCAAAAATATTTCCCGAAATTAGTGCTTGACCCTCCTAGCAAATTCGATAGTAACTGGGATGAGTTTACTGCAGAATTCAATAAGCTTGATACTGCAGGCTATGAGAACTTTGTAACTACTGAAGTGAAGAAGATTGTTGATGGAAACTAGTTAGTAGTCTACGTTAGTATAATCGTCGTTATCAAAGTTCGCTTTTTGTACTACCTTTAGCAAGTGAAGTGTGGGACCATGCGATGAGGAAATCCATCATCGCAACGGTCCCTTCTTTCAACCTGAGCAATCATAGTGAGGAGTGACGGAAATGAGTAAACTAGAAATAGTAGAGAGCCGTCCAAAACCAATAGGGGCCATTCAACTGTTTTTGAAAAAGTGTATTCAACAGCATGCCTTATTAGTAATGACGATACCATTTTTAATATGGTTATTTATATTTAAATATTTACCCGTTTGGGGTTGGACGATAGCATTTCAAGATTTCAAACCTGCCAATAGTTTTGGAGAGCAAGAGTGGGTAGGGCTACAACATTTCAAATTTTTATTTGAAGACGAGCGTTTCTTGCGAGTATTACGTAACACATTAGCAATGAGTGGGATTAATCTAATATTAGGATTTGTAACGGCTATTGTATTGGCATTATTACTCAATGAGGTAAGAATTATGGCTTTCAAGCGTCTTGTGCAGACGATCAGCTATTTGCCTCACTTTATATCATGGGTAGTCGCAGCTGGTATTGTGCAAACAACGCTATCACCAGATGGAATTATTAATGATCTCTTAATGAGATTCGGATTGATAAAGGAAGATATTCTTTTCCTTGGTATTGGGGAATATTTCTGGGGTATATTCGGCTCAGCAACTGTGTGGAAGGATGTAGGTTGGAATACGATTGTCTATTTGGCAGCAATGACAATGGTCGATCCTTCACAATATGAAGCAGCTGAAATTGATGGGGCAGGCAGATTTCAAAAAATGTGGAATATTACGCTGCCAGGTATTAAATCAGTCATTGTTGTCCTTCTAATTATGAATATTGGTTACTTAATGGAGTCAGGATTTGAACCACAATATTTATTAGGTAATGGTATGAACATCGATTATTCTGAAAACATAGACATATTCGTCTTGAAATATGGTATTTCGCAAGGTAATTTCTCTCTATCTATTGCAGCGGGAATGTTCAAGACAATTGTGAGCTTCATATTGTTGTTTATTGCCAACAATATCGCTAAGAGATTGGGAGAAGCAAGACTTTACTAGAAGGTAGGTGGTTATCATGCGGACAAATTTTTCTACAAGTGATAAAATTTTTGATTATGTCAATTATACATTATTAACATTGTTAATGATCGTAACATTATACCCATTCCTTAATACGTTGGCGGTTTCACTGAACGATGCTAAAGATTCCATACGCGGTGGAATTTACTTATTACCACGGATATTTACTTTTGAGAACTATAAGCATGTATTATCCGAAGATACTATCTTTAACGCTACATTGATCTCAGCATTGCGTACAATTATTGGTACGGTGGTAACCGTGTTTTGCTCGACAATGGTTGCATATGCGATTAGTAGACAAGAATTTGTATTACGCAAATTCGTGACAATAGCCTTCATCTTAACAATGTATATTAATGGAGGTCTCATTCCTAACTTCTTACTCATTCGAGATTTGAATTTGCTAGATTCATTCTGGGTATATATCCTCCCAGGAATTATAGGAGTTTTCAATCTCATTATTATTAGATCGTTTATAGAAGGATTGCCTGACAGCATTTTAGAATCTGCAAGAATTGATGGGGCAGGCGAATACCGTAACTTTTTCAGTATCGTATTTCCGCTATGTGTTCCAGTACTAGCAACGGTCGCTCTGTTCAGTGGTGTATATCAATGGAACTCATGGTTTGATGTGTTTTTATATAATTCTTCTACAGTAGAATTAAGTACGTTGCAATATGAGTTGCAAAAAATATTACAAAACTCCAATGCTTCCATGAGTTCAACATCAGTAGATTTCACCGCTGCTGGTCATAACACAGGTAGGGTTACGCCAACTTCGGTTCGTGCCACAATGACAATTGTTGCATCGGTACCTATAATTATGGTTTATCCATTCTTACAGAAGTATTTTGTTAAAGGTATGATGGTTGGCGGTGTAAAAGGTTAACTCTTATAGTAAGAAATAAGCTTTTCACTGTAAAACATAAGCTTTACTCCGTTACGCTATATGAAAACGTTTTATATAATAAGTAAAACAACATTAAAGTAGAAATGGATGATGGCTGATGACAACTGTTAATAAATTAGGTGCATATGAAACGAATCAGTATCGCAATGTTTTTGCTGAGTACGGTTATTCCGAAGAAGCAATTAATGAAAGAGTCCAATCAACATGGGACGCGTTGTTCGGTGATGATGAAGCTACAAAAATATATTACGAGCTTGGCGATGATAAAGGTTATCTATTAGATACAGGCAATAATGATGTTCGTTCTGAAGGTATGTCGTACGGTATGATGATGGCGGTGCAATATGATCGACAAGATATTTTTGATCGATTATGGAATTGGACGCATAGTTTTATGTATATGACGGAGGGACTGCATCAAGGATACTTTGCATGGTCGTGTCAGCCTGAGGGTATTCGTAACGCACAAGGACCTGCTCCCGATGGAGAAGAATTTTTTGCGATGGCATTGTTCTTTGCTGCACATCGCTGGGGTAATCGTGAAGCTCCTTATAACTATAGTGATCAAGCTAGAAACATTCTTCATACTTGTCTCCATCAACAACAGCCAGGATTTACGATGTGGAATTTAGAGAATAAGTTAATTAAGTTCGTACCTGAAGTAGAATTCTCTGATCCATCATATCACCTGCCGAATTTCTATGAATTGTTTGCATTGTGGGCTAATGAAGAAGATCGAGTGTTCTGGAAAGAAGCGGCACAAGCTAGTCGTGACTATATTCATATTAGCTCGCATCCTGTCACGGGATTAGCAGCCGAATATGCTTTCTATGATGGAACGCCTAATCATATTCGGGGATTTGGTCATTTCTTCAGTGATTCCTACCGAGTAGCGGCAAATATTGGATTAGATTATTCATGGTACGGGGTAGATGAACGTCAAGTCGATATTGCTAATCGTATTCAAGCGTTTTTCGCTGATAAGTCGCCTGATGATTATCGCAGATACGCTGTGGACGGCGAAGCTTTCGAGGAGAAGTCATTGCATCCGGTAGGATTACTTGCTACCAATGCGGTTGCCTCCATTGCCGCCAATGGTGAGCATGCGAAGGCGGCAGTAGAGCTGCTATGGAATACCCCAGTGCGCAGGGGTGATCGTCGCTATTACGATAACTGTATCTACATTTTTGCAATCCTTGCGTTAAGTGGCAATTATCGGATCTGGAAGCCGTAGGTATGAAGGAAGCATGTAAGGCTCACGATTTTTGTGGGGCTTGCATGCTTTTTTATATGTTCGGTGTGATGTGCTGAGTTTGTTGAGGTAGTTTTAACCTTCTGCTTAGATCCGCCTGATTTCTTTGGAGTAGCCGTTACATATTAAGGTTTTGTGCTATACTTTTGATAGGAAGCAACATTGAAATTATGTGCGAATTAATATTTACTGATAAATAAATGCATTACAATATATAATGTTGCTAAGTACGCCAACAGATGATGGAAGAGGGGATAGCCAATTGTCACTAGAACTCAATCAATCTGTATTACCAGCTGTTCATAAGTTGAAGGACGTGGAAGAGGTAGTCGCTTCATCGATTACATATATGGTGTTATTAGGTGGGCATATTGGTCAACTGCAAAGTACGGTACAATTTATAAAGCAACATAATAAAAAGATTTTTCTGCATGCCGATCTAATCGATGGTTTGAAAAATGATGAGTACGCTGCTGATTTCTTATGTCAAAGTATTAAGCCGACAGGTATAATATCAACAAGAGCAAATGTCGTGATGAGAGCGAAACAAAAAGGATTGATCGCTATTCAACGGATGTTTCTGCTTGATTCTGATGCACTAGAGCGGGGCTATCGCTTGCTAGAAAAGACGCAGCCAGATTTCATAGAGGTGCTACCAGGTATTATGCCTGAAATTATTACGGAAGTGAAGCAGCATACGGGTATCCCTGTTATAGCAGGGGGACTTATTCGTACACAAGCGCATGTCAATGAAGCTTTACAGGCAGGTGCAGCGGCCATAACGACGTCAAGGAAAGAACTTTGGCATAGAGGTAAGGAAAAAAGCGGGCTTTGATAACGATGATTAGTCGATGTAGCTTACTCGCGTCGAATATGAAGTGAACTTGGAAAGTATAGCATAATCTTCCGATGTATGTTTCTTGCAGAAACATTGTAGGGCCGCATGTACCAATAACGTACACTTGCGCTTCCGCCTTTCTCAAGTAGCGCTCCATCTTCTTGGTTCTGAAAGCCCACTTTTTCCTTTTTTTTTATTAGAAATTAAATCTGAAATTTTTCATATATATTAAATATTAATGGAGGGATACATATGTCGAAATATATTATGTCCATTGACCAAGGGACAACGAGTACTCGCGCTTTATTAATTGATAAGCAAGGTAACATTGTAGCGATAGAACAGGAAGAACTTCCACTGATCTATCCACACCCAGGGCATGTGGAGGTGGACGCGAGTTTTATATGGGAATCAACGCTTAAAGTGATGAGAAAAGTAGTGGAGAAATCTGATATTATAGCTGAACAGATTGCAGCTATTGGGATTACGAATCAGCGCGAAACAACGGTTATATGGGATAAAGTAACGGGCAAGCCTATTTACCATGGATTAGTATGGCAGTCTCGTCAAACAACTACGATATGTGATCAACTTAAGGAAGATGGATTTGAGGACGATTTCCGTAATAAAACAGGTCTTATTATCGATCCTTACTTCTCAGGTACTAAAGTGAAATGGATATTAGATCAAATTCGTGGTGCTCGTGAGCTTGCTGAGCAAGGTCGTCTATTATTTGGCACGATTGATACATGGTTAATTTGGAATATGACGAGTGGGAAAGTGCATGTTACCGATGTATCCAATGCGTCGCGTACGTTAATGTTCAATATTCATAACCGTTCTTGGGATGAAGAGTTACTGGAAATATTGAATGTGCCGTCTTGTATGCTACCAGAAGTTAAGGCGTCTTCAGAGGTTTATGGATATTTGGATGAGCATATACTTGGGCAACCTATCCCTATAGCAGGTGCAGCTGGAGATCAGCAGGCGGCATTGTTTGGACAGAGCGCATTTAGTATAGGAGATACGAAAAATACTTATGGTACAGGTTGCTTTATGCTGATGAATACAGGAGAGAAGCCGATTTCATCCGAGCACGGTCTACTGACGACTATCGCATGGGAAGTAGATGGCAAGTTAGAGTATGCGCTTGAAGGAAGTGTATTTATAGCGGGTGCAGCGATACAATGGCTTCGTGATGGATTGCAAATTATCGAGGATGCCGCGCAGACAGAAGAGATGGCGCTCAGTGTAACTTCTACCGAAGGAGTATATGTAGTTCCTGCATTTGTTGGGCTAGGTACTCCTTACTGGAATAGTGAAGTGCGCGGCTCGATGTTTGGCTTAACACGCGGTACAAAGAAAGAGCATATTGTTCGAGCAGTGCTTGAATCACTAGCTTACCAATCGCGTGAGCTACTTTCTGTAATGGAAGAGGATTCTGGTTATAAAATAACAAGTATGGCAGTAGATGGTGGCTCTATTCAGAATAACTTCCTCATGCAATTCCAAAGTGATATTCTAGGTGTTGCTATTGAACGTCCTTTAATTAGTGAATCTACTGCGCTTGGTGTTGCATTTCTTGCTGGATTAGCTGTTGGTTTCTGGAGTGGTAAGGAAGAAATTGCCGCTATTCATAAAGTTGAAAGAGTGTTTTTCCCGCATATGGATGAAGCTGAGCGTGAAAAATTATTCGCTGGATGGTTACGTGCTGTAAAGGCAGCGATGGCATTTTGTGAATAATAATGGTATACTAACGACAAGTTAATAATGGTTGGAGATATGGAGAAACCGCGAATACCGTTCATAGATGGGCTTTTTATGCCCTTTATGAGACGGATTCATTGGTTTCTCTTTTTTGTTGGTAATTTTCAGAAAATTTTATTGGACATAATAGACATAATGAAATAAACACAAACTGTAAATAGAGGAGATAATATGATGAGCAGACAGACTACGAACGAACAATTTAGCGTATTTAATCGTGCGCAAAGCTTAGAACAGATGGCAGCACAGAAATTAGATATTTTAGTTATAGGTGGCGGTATTACAGGAGCGGGTATTGCACTTGATGCAGCAACACGTGGGCTTAGCTTAGGTCTTATTGAGATGCAGGACTTTGCAGGTGGAACTTCAAGTCGTTCTACAAAGTTGGTTCATGGTGGCTTACGTTATTTGAAAAACCTTGAAATTGCTGTTGTTGCTGAAGTAGGTAAAGAGCGTGAAATTGTTTATGAAAATGGACCTCATGTAACAACGCCAGAATGGATGCTACTACCATTATATGCAGGTGGTTCGATGGGCAAATTTATGACGTCGATTGGTTTGAGAATGTATGATTTCTTAGCGGGTGTGAAGAAGAATGAGCGTCGTAAAATGCTTAATGTCGAGCAAACGTTAGCTAAAGAACCGCTATTGAAAAGCGAAGGCATGAAGGGTGGCGGTTACTATGTTGAGTACCGTACAGATGATGCCCGTCTTACGATTGAAGTGATGAAAAAAGCTAGAGAGCTTGGTTCGATCGCTGTTAACTACACGAAAGCAGAAGGTCTAATTTATGATAAGCAGAAGCAATTAATTGGTGTTAAAGTTCGTGATCTATTGGCAGATAAAGTGTATGAAATCTATGCTAATAAAATTATTAATGCAACAGGTCCTTGGGTAGATGAATTGCGTGAACAGGATGGTTCCAAAAAGGGCAAGACGCTGCGTTTAACAAAAGGTGTCCATCTTGTATTTGACGGAGCACGATTCCCATTGCGACAGGCTGTATATTTTGATATTTCGGATGGACGAATGGCATTTGCAATTCCGCGTGAAGGTAAAACATACTTTGGTACAACGGATACGAATTTTACTAGCGATACAGCTAATCCTGTAACAACGGCTGCTGATCGTAAATATTTACTTGGAGCAGCTAATGAAATTTTCCCAGTATTGAAGCTAACAGATAAGGATATAGAGTCTAGCTGGGCAGGATTAAGACCATTAATTCAGCAAGAAGGTAAATCTCCATCTGAAATTTCGCGCAAAGATGAAATTTTTGTATCGGATTCAGGATTAATTTCAATTGCTGGTGGTAAATTAACTGGCTACCGTAAAATGGCTGAAGATGTTGTTAATAAAACAGTAGAGCTAATGAAGCAAGAAGGAATGAAGGAGCTAGCAAAATCTACTTCTACACGTCATATTCGGATTTCGGGTGGTGATTTTGGCGGTTCTTCGAAAATGGAAGCTTATGTTCAAGCGCAAGTTGCTATTGGAGTGAAGCAAGGGTTATCGCTGGAAGACGCGACTTTACTTGCTAGACGATTCGGTACGAACACTCCGACAGTATTTGCATTGGCTAAGGAAGCCATTGCTTGGGGCGAACCGTTTGGACTTTCTGCGCTATCTGCGATTATGCTACAATATGCCATGAGATATGAGATGGCTGCTAAGCCCGAAGATTACTTCATTCGTAGAACCGGCGATATGTTCTTCCGTGTCAATGACGTGCTAACATGGCGTGAACCTGTATTACGTGCGATGAATGCTGAGCTTGGATGGACGGAAGCGCAGCTAGCTGAGTATACTGCTGAGCTAGATCGTAAGATTGATGAAGCGAAAAATTCGCATCAGGAATAGTGGACTGTATTTTGACAGATTAGTTCAATCCAATGCGATGTGCGTTTTAGTGTGAATTAAGTGAAAAAGTTACTTTAATTAGTTAATCTACTGCGCTATAGTGAGAATGAAGTCAAAAAGTTGCTTTAATCCGCGTAACAGTGGCGCTCGAAAGAAAAATAAAGTAGCATCAAAGTAAGTAATGAAAAGTTGGCAGATGCTTCCGATGCTACTTTTCATCTGCGAAGTAGATTATCAAGAAGTTATGAAAAGTTAGTGAGTGCTTCCGATGCTACTTTTCATTTGCAAGACAGATTATCAAGAAGTTATGAAAAGTTGTAGGAGGGATAGATATGAAGTTTAGGAGACTTGGTAGTACTGATTTGAATGTTTCGGTTATTGGACTTGGTACATGGCAATTTGGTGGAGAATGGGGTATTGACTATACGCAAGCTGAAGTGGATCAAATTCTCGATCAAGCACATGATCTTGGTATTAACTTGATTGATACAGCGGAATGTTATGGTGATCATCTTTCTGAGCAATTTATCGGCAACTATATTAGTCGCCGTAATCGTGAAGATTGGATTATTGCTACGAAATTCGGTCATGAGTTCCATTCTATCTTCTCACGTACTGATCGTTATGATGAACAAAGTGTACTTAAGCAATTAGATGATTCGTTGAAAGCATTGCAGGTAGATTATATCGATTTGTATCAATTCCACTCTGGTCCAGATAGCGCATTCGATAATGATCAACTATGGACAACGCTTGATAAACAAATTACAGCGGGCAAAATCCGTCACCTTGGGCTGTCTATTGGGAAAAATAATAATATGCATCAAGTGGAAAATGCAACTAAAGTAGGTGCACAAACGATTCAAGCGGTCTATAATCGTCTTGATCGAGCACCAGAGCTAGAGGTATTTCCTTCTTGCAAAACGCAAGATCTTGGTATGCTTGCGCGTGTACCTTTGGCAAGTGGTTATCTAAGTGGTAAATACAAGCCAGGTGCAAGCTTCGGTAGCAACGATGTTCGTCATCGTCATGACCCAGAACAAACAGCGCTTCGCTTACTAGAAGTAGAAAAGATTGCACAAGAGGAAGTGCCAGCAGGTATGGATATGGCGAGCTGGGCATTAGCTTGGTGTCTGAACAATGAAGCTGTTACTGCGGTAATTCCAGGCTGCAAAAATAAAGAGCAAGTCATTTCGAATGCTCAGGCTGTAACTTTATTAAATGAATAAGAAATTAAGAAATAATGTAAATGAAACAGTTAAATCCGAACGATTAATATGAAAACAATAAAAACAAGAGCGAAACTATACGTTTCGCTCTTGTTTTTTTAAATAATACTGTAAAAACGTACGGGTTTAGATTATACTACAAATGACAGAAATATATGCATATTAAAGGATAAGAAGAAATGTAAGTGTTTTATCGTAGTTCTGAATAATGTTGTAGGCTAGCAATATATCGACCTTACATTGTTCAAAAAAATTGTCATATTATTGAAAAAAATCTATTGACTTAATACGTTAAATCCGATAGGATTACTTTGTATTGATCGATTATTGTTATATATAAAAGGGGAGAGACAAATGAAATTCAGAAAATTTAATTTATCAATCGTATTATTACTAATTGTTGCATTGGTGGTTACCGCTTGTGGTGAAGGAAATAACGGCGCTAACTCAACTAAGCAACAAGTTGAAAACCTTCCTGCTGCTCTAGTAGACAAGGGAAATATTAAAATTAAAGTTATTCGCAAAATTGGTGGAGATGATCACACTGCACAGTTTTTAGCTGGTGCAAAGCAAGAAGGGGAATCCCTAGGCTTCAAAGTAGATGTATTCTCAGCTAATGGTGATACTTTGAAATTCCATGAAGCACTTGAACAAGCGGCTAACGAAGATATCGACGCTGTCATTATCTCTCATGGTGAAGAAGAAACAACGGTTGAAGAAGTACAAGCATTACGTGATAAAGGCATTGAAGTTGTTGCTTTTGATTCTATAGAAGGTCTTACTGCTATTGAAGGTGTAACATCTACTTCGCAAAATGATGAGTCTTTAGCAACATTCGCACTTGATCACCTTGTAGCTGAAACAGGTGGCGAAGCGAAAATCTTATATCTTTGGGTAGATGGTTTCTCGGCAATGGTTCGACGTAATGCGGTTTACACTGATGTTCTTGCAGCTAATCCTGGAATCATAGAACTAGATCGCTTTGGTATTGCTAGTGACAACACATCTGTTGATACACAAGATGCGGTTGCTACACTACTTTCCAAATATCCTAAAGGTGAGCTTGATGCTATCTTTGCCACTTGGGATGCGTTCGCAATTGGTGCACATCGTGCGCTAGTAGAAGCTGGTCGTACAGAAGTGAAAATCTTCGGTATTGATGTTTCTAATCCAGATCTTGAAGCGATTCAAGAAGAGAATAGCCCGTGGGTTTCAACGGCAGCTGTAGATCCAAAGCTAATTGGCGCGATTACAGTGCGTCTTGCAGCAAAAAAACTAGCAGGTGAAGAAACTCCAACTACTTATAGTCTAGATGCTAACATTATTAAGCAAGCTGATTTGAAGGCAGCTGCTGAATCTGTGAAAATGGATACACTTGGTGATATTATCCCAGGTTGGGGTACGAGTGATGCTTTTCTTGAGGATTGGATGAAGGCATTAAAAGAAGCGAACAAAAAGTAGTAAGGTGGTTCAAATTCGTCCGTTTGTGATCACGATGAATAAGCTACACAGTCAATCATCGTTATCAAAGTCTGTCTTTTGAACAACCTCTTCATAGATTAATCTAAGAGCGCCATCTCTATTTCTTATAGAGGGGGCGCTCTATATCCTATTATTAAGGTAGGTGGAATAAGTTGGCATCAGATCAACGAGTAAAGCTAGAAATGAACGAAATATCGATTGCCTTCCCTGGTGTACAAGCACTATCATCTGTGAATTTTGCAATGAACTCTGGGACAACACACGCTCTTATAGGTGCAAATGGTGCCGGAAAATCTACACTGATGAAAGTACTATCAGGTGCTTATAGTCACTACTCGGGCGCCATCAAGTTAGCTGGAAAAGAAGTTAATATTCGCAGTCCGAAGGATGCTAAGGATAATGGAATTCAAATCGTATATCAAGAAGTGGATACGTTATTAATTCCTAATTTAAGCGTTGGTGAAAATATTATGCTAGAGAAGCTTGTGCATGATTCCAAAGGCAAACAACTGGTGAACTGGAAACAGCTTCATAAGGATGCCTCTGTTATTATGCAGCGTCTTCAGTTAACGATGTCAACGAAAAAGCTTGTCCAAGAGCTAACTTTAGCGGAAAAGCAGCTTGTACTTATCGCTAGAGCTATTACGATGGAGTGTAAGTTTCTTATTCTAGATGAGCCTACTGCCCCGTTAAGCGATAGTGAAACATCCAGATTATTTGAACTAGTGAATCGCCTAAAGCAAGAAGGAGTCGGCATTATTTTCATTTCTCATCGTCTACCTGAATTATTCCAAATTTGTGATGACATTACGATATTACGAGATGGTCAGTTTATATTGTCTGATTCAATTCATACATTGGATCAAGAAGGGGTTGCACAACATATGTTAGGCACCCAACTTGGTGGACAATTTCCCGAACGAGTTAGTAAACTAGGTGAGATTGCCTTTGAAGTTGAACAGATTGCTGATGATGATAAGGTTCATGGTGTCTCTCTTACTGTTCATAAAGGTGAAATTGTAGGATTGGCGGGTTTAGTAGGAGCTGGCAAGACAGAGTTATGCCGGATTTTATTCGGGGCAGCTCCGAAGAAACGTGGTGACATTAAATTACATGGTAATCTAATGAATGCTCATTCACCATATCAAGCGGTGAAAATGGGCTTAGCGATGATACCGGAGGAAAGACGCCGTGAAGGCATTTTTGTTGAAGATACTGTGGCTATTAATTTAACGATTGCAAATCTAAAGCCTCACTTAACGATGAATAATTGGCTAAGTAGTAAGAAAGAAAAATTAGCGGCCAATAAGATTATTACGAAGTTAGGAATAAAAACTCCGAATGAGAAGACGCTTGTTGGGAGTCTCTCAGGAGGTAATCAACAGAAAATAGCAATTGGTAAATGGCTGCTAACAGATGCGGATATATATATTTTTGATGAACCAACTAAAGGTGTAGACGTTGGTGCTAAGCGCGATATCTACTATCTCATTGCTGAATTAGCTGCACAAGGCAAAAGTGTACTCTTTGCCTCAAGCGAAATGAATGAAATGATCGGAATTACAGATCGTATGTATGTAATGTACGACGGACAAGTAGCGAAAGAACTTATTACAGCGGATACTTCAGAAGAAGAGATTATGTTTTATAGTACAGGAGGGCAATAGCAATGAGTGTAGTTGGAGCAAAAAAGAAGAGTTTCCAATGGTTCGATTTTCTATACAAATACGGAACATTAATTACAATTGTCGTACTAATTATATTTTTCGGTCTAGCGACAGACAATTTTTTTACTTCTAGTAATATTACAGGTATTTTGCGTGCAATTTCGATTGTGACGATTCTTGCGATTGGCTTGACGATTTCATTATCTGTTGGAGGATTTGATCTATCCGTTGGTTCGACAGCATCGTTAGCTAATGCAGTCGTTATTTCTATGTTTGTGTGGCATAGTCAAAATATTTTCATTAGTATTATTGTTTCATTAGCGATATGTATTATTATTGGACTTATAAATGGTTTCCTCGTCACCAGCTTCAAAATACAAGATATGTTAATGACGCTAGCGATGATGTTTGTTATTCAGGGTGTGGCATTGACTTATACAAGAGGCGCGACTATCTCACAAAATATGATTATGCCTAGTGGTGATTATGCACAAGGCTCTATACCGAAAGTTTTCGGACTATTAGGGAAGGTGCCGTGGATCATTATTGTAATGCTTGCTGTTGTATTAATTGTCCATTTATTTTTAACGTATACTAAGCACGGACGTTATATGTATATGATCGGCGGTAATCCAGAGGCAGCTAAATTATCAGGTATTCCTGTACGTAAATACCGTTTTCTTGCATACGGATTAGCTGCTATCTTTGCCGGTATTGGTGGTGTTATTCTCGCAGCTCGTGTTATGACAGCAGAGGTTAATGCTGGGGCTCCTTTATTAATGGATGCTGTGGCGGCGGCATTTATAGGATATTCAGTATTAGGTTCTGGAAAACCGAATGCGTTTGGTACATTTGTCGGTGCAGTATTGATGGGGATATTATCTAGTGGACTTATTATGATGTCAGTACCTTACTACGCGATGGATATTGTGAAGGGTGCTGTGTTGGCGCTTGCCCTGGGCATAACATACTACAAACGCAAGCACTAGAGAGGTGAGGCTAAAAGTTCGCTTGTGATCACGCGGTAACATACTGGAGATTGATAATAAAGTTTGATAAGAAATAACCTCTTCGGGTATGATTCCTGTAAGAGGTTTATTTCTTTAATGAAATTTAGTTTAGGAGTGAATAACATGGAAGTTTTTAAAGAGTATTTAGAAAAGATTGATAATCCACAACATAGGGAACGAACTGAAGAAGTTTTGACTTGGGTAGCGAAAACATTTCCCCATTTAATGCCCAAGATTGCTTGGAATCAGCCTATGTTTACCGATCATGACACCTATATTATTGGCTTTAGCATATCCAAACAGCATTTGGCTGTTGCTCCTGAAATTGCAGGAATTAATCGTTTTTCTGATGAAATTGTGCAGTCTGGTTATGATCATACGAAGCAGTTGTTGCGTATTAAGTGGAATAGTCCAGTTGATTTCTCATTACTCGAGAAAATGATTGAATTTAATATTGTTGATAAGGCCGACTGTTCCACTTTTTGGCGGTAAAAAATCGGAAGATCTCTTCGAACCTAGACCTGAACTTTTGAAATAATAAAAAGTCATCCCCAGCAGCTACGCACTCAAAAGTGCTACTACTAGGGATGACTTTTTTGTTACAGCTGAGCTTCCTCTAAGTAAAACTCTTTATAGCGATCGTAATCAGCGACACTACATTCCATTTCTATGCGAGTGCCTTGTTCTTCATATTCTGTCGCAAAGATTTGGGCGTGTTCATTAAAGTAGGACACGATGCGCCCTTGATCATATGGAATAAGAACAGAGCATTTCACATAATGGCTGAATAGCTGCTGACGAATGGATCCGACAAGGTCATCGATTCCTTTGGCTTCACGAACGGACATATAAATGTTTTTGCCATGAACTTCGGGATACGGATGATCGGTTAGATCACATTTATTATAGGCATAGATCATTTCGATGTCTTTCGTACCTAGATCTTCAAGTGTTGCATTGGTTACATCAATTAGCTTCTGATAATCTTCATGTGCGTAATCAACGACATGAATGAGAAGATCTGCTTCGGCCACCTCTTCCAGTGTAGAACGGAATGCTTTAACTAGATGATGGGGGAGCTGGCTAACGAAGCCGACTGTATCAGTTAACAGGAAGCTCTTGTGATCACTCAGCTCAATTTGTCTTACTGATGTTTCAAGTGTTGCAAAAAGCATGTCTTTCACGAAAACTTCTTTGCTTGTTTCAGGATCGGTATGTCGTAGTAAAGCATTCATAAGACTAGATTTCCCTGTATTCGTATATCCGACTAGACATACTACTGGAACTTCATTCTTCTTACGCTTCATACGCTGAATTTGACGAGTAGCTACAAGTTTTTCTAGTTCTTGCTGTAGCATGGCGATGCGATCTTCAATCCGACGACGATCAAGCTCCAACTTTGTTTCTCCTGTACCTTTGTTACGTAATCCCGCACCACCACCACCGCCTTGACGACCAAGTGATGCACGTAAGCCAACTAAGCGCGGAAGCATATATTGCAGACGAGCAACTTCAACTTGAAGTTGTGCTTCTCTAGTCTGAGCACGTTCTGCAAAAATATCCAGAATGAGAATAGTACGATCGATAACTTTGCGATCAAGCTCAGCTTCGAGATTGCGAATCTGGGAAGGTGACAGTTCATCGTTGAAAATAACCGTTTCTGCTTCATGAGCTTCTGCAAGTAGACGTAATTCTTCGACTTTCCCTGTTCCAAGGTAATGAGAAGATGTGGGACGTTGTGCTTTTTGTGTAAGTTGATCTACAACTGTAATATGACAAGCATCTGCAAGTGAGGCAAGTTCTTGCATTGAATAATTAAAGTCTGCCTCTTGGCGTTGACTAAGGTGCAAACCGACAATAATTGCACGTTCTAAAGGTTGTTCCATCATAATTATTAACCTCCAACTGAGTTGGGAACAGTGTAGCATATGGCACGTAGTCTTTCAAGAAATTACCTTTAATCTACGCTGCCTGAGCTATGAAAATATAGCAACTCATGCTATTCTTAAAGGTGATAAATCCAGTATGATTGGAGCTAGAATAACAACATGAAAAAAACATTAGGGGAAAATAAGTTAATTATAGTATGCGCGATGCTGCTAATAATTATGTTATCAGGTTGCTCGGTTAGCAATAATCAAGTGAATGATGTTAATCCCGTTAATGCAGGGAATGAAGCTGTAATATCTAAGCAAGCTACATCTCAAAAGAAGGAAATTGTTGTGTCTGCGGCTGCAAGCTTAAGTGTAATTATGGATGATATTATTGCTCAATTCGAAGCTGAGCATGCCGATATTGCAGTTGAAGTCAATTATGGCTCTTCAGGCACATTGCAGAAGCAGATTGAGCAAGGTGCACCAGTTGATCTATTCGTATCTGCAGCAATGAAACAGATGAATGCATTAGAGGAGCAAGGACTGCTTGAAGCGACTATGCCGCTATTGAACAATGAAATCGTTATTATCGGCAATAGAGAGCTAAGTAATGTAGCGCTTGCCGAATCAGCGACGATTGTGCACTTGCTGAAGCAGGTCAACCCAACATTTATTGCAATAGGTGAGCCAGATACGGTTCCTGCGGGGCAGTACGCGAAGCAAGTGTTACAGCAGGAACAATTATGGGATGTATGGACGAAGCACTATGTGTATGCGAAGGATGTTAGACAGGTGCTTACTTACGTTGAGCAAGGTAATGCTGAACTTGGCTTTGTTTACTTATCCGATGCGATTTCTTCTAATAAAGTTAATATCATTCACCATATTGATTCTGCAACACATGATCCGATTACTTATCCTATAGCCATCTTGAAAAGTAGTAAGCAAATGGATGCTGCCCAGCTATTTTTCGATTATTTGTTACATGAAGATCGAGCAGTTCTTTATGAGCAACATGGCTTTAAGCGAGCTGAATAGTGATGAATGAATTTGATTGGGGAGCATTTATTGCACCGATTGTCACCTCACTTAAAATAACGATAATAGCTAGTATTATTGTTTTTATATTGGCTATTATTGTGTCACGTTATATGAGTAGAGCGAAATTTCGTGGTAAAGTACTGCTAGATACTTTATTTATGATTCCGTTAATATTACCTCCAACAGTAGTTGGATTCATTTTACTATTTGCCTTTGGCAAAAAAGGCTTGCTTGGTCAATTGACGGAAATTATTTTCGGTCAATCACTTGTATTTACGTGGTGGGCAGGCGTTGTTGCTGCTATAGTTGTTGCATTTCCGCTCGTATATCAGACGATCAAGGCTGGTTTTGATTCTATTGATGCTGATCTAGAGGATGTTGCACGTTCACAAGGAGCTACGGAATGGCAAGTATTTCGCTATGTCGCACTACCGCTCAATCAGCGGATGTTGGTTGTTGCTTTTATTTTAGGTTTTGCGCGCGCGTTAGGTGAATTTGGGGCAACGCTTATGCTTGCGGGGAATATACCTGGTCGCACGCAGACGATTGCGACTGCGATCTATGTAGCGATTGATGCAGACCGAATAGCACTTGCGATAGCGTGGGTTGTCATTATGATCGTGTTCTCGTTCATAATGATGTATATTGTACGTCAGCCGTCTAAGGGATAGCACGATGTAGAGAGTGTCCGGAACGGAAAGAGTTGTTATTGCTTCATTAGGTAGGCCATATTATACTTAACTATTAACTTCACCGAGGATGTTCCAAAAGCTAGCATTGGAAATAGACAAGAAGTTGAGAGAACATTCATGAGAAATGGGGAGACGAGATGAGCTACAAAATTGCTTTCTTTGATATTGATGGAACTTTGGTAAATGAAGAAAAGGTTATTCCACAGGATACGATTGATGCCATTGTCGAAATGAAAGAAAAAGGAATCGAGCCTGTTATTGCGACAGGACGTGCACCATATTTCTTGCAAGATTTACTAGAGATTGTAGGTATTGAATCTTATGTTTGCTTGAATGGAGCTCTTGCTGTATATAAAGGCGAAGTTATTTATCGTAATCCAATCTCACCGACAACATTAGCGAAATTAGTTGAGCAATCTACTGTTCACGGACATGCTCTATGTTTTGAAGGAGAGTCACAATATTATACAGATCAAGATGAACATGAATATATGCTAGAATCGGTCAATTCGTTGAAAGTAGCATTGCCGAAAGTTAATGCGAACTTCTGGAAAGAAGAGCCAATCTATCAAATGTTTTTACACACTCTTGCAGAGGACGAGCATTTGTATGCAGCGTTAGAAGATTCCGTTACATTTATTCGCTGGCATGAAAAAGCATTAGATGTATTGCCAATCGGAGGTTCCAAAGCTAAAGGAATTGAAGCAATGTTGAATCAGCTCAACTTGAGCAAGGAAGAAGCGATTGCATTTGGCGATAATTTGAATGATAAAGAAATGCTTGAATACGTTGGCTTCGGTGTTGCAATGGGCAATTCACATCCCGATGTTATTCCATATGCCGACTTTGTAACGACGCATGTAGATGAGAAGGGTATCCGCAATGGACTTATTAAAGCAGGTATCTTAGATAAATAATTAGGCAAACGTTCACCAATCAGTGGGTGCGGGCGTACAATAACCTAACGATGCTTAGGCGTAGGAGGTTATGAATGTGATCGTACTTAAAAAAGGCTCGATTGATGAGCTTGATATTGAGAAGTTGCCTTTGATTGAGCAAAATATTGTTCGCTGGAAGCTGGCGAGTAGAAACGTTTATCAATACTCCTCATTGGATGCTTTATTATTCGAGTTAACGATGAGAAGACATACGGTTGAAGCATCATATGCAATGTATGAGAGTGGCGTTCAATTTGCCGTATTTTCAAATTCGAGATGTAATCCACGTTACTGGAATAGAACACCCAACGGAGGTTTTTTATTACGGAGTGATGTAACGCCGGCGGATGCTATTCGCGATATATTTGAAAATGGAGAGCTATATGCGTTCGAATGCTCAGGAGCTATCATTATTTTATATTATAAAGCTGTGCTGGAGACGATAGGTGATCCTACCTTCAATTATTATTTCCAAGATTTATTTTTGCGGGAATGGCAGAAGGATTATGATCTTCGTCTAGTAGCAAGCTATGATCTTAATGATGTATATCCAGGGGATGTGTGCTATTTCCGTAATCCAGACCATCACCCTCGTCATCCTGAATGGCAAGGTGAAAACGCAGTGATGCTTGACAAAAATTTATTTTTTGGTCATGGAGTAGGCATTCAAACTAGCCAAGGCATTATTGAAAACTTGAATCGGGCACGTCGTCCATTTGCACGTCGCTCGGCATATCAAGAAAATCTTATTGTTCGGCCTGATTTTGAAATGCTGCGTGATCTCATTATTCATGAGCAGCGTATCGCAATAGCGATGGGGCAATTAGTACTGGTGGACGAAAGAGAACTGCAATCTGCTCAGTAGTAATGATTCATGATTAATGATAAATTGAAAAGCACCTCTTACAATAGACATTTGCATGCGATAAGCGTAGCAAATGGATAATGGAGAGGTGCTTTTTTATGCTGACAGCACATTGTGGCTTGGAGATCATTGTAGTGACTGTCAAGTGATCGTAGTTACTAAGGTAGAAAGTTTCAGAATATAACTACCTATATTATTGTGATTTTGTCGTTTTACGCAGTGCTTGATATTTCTTGTACTGGTAATAGATTGTACATCCAATACAATAGCCTAATAATGCGCTAAGTGCCGCTAATGCCATTGCGCCTGCCACAATATAAGCAGCTGTTGCCCAATTTAGAGAAAGACATATTAGTGATATTGATAGAAATGTAATTCCTAATGAAAGATTGAATTTCTGCAGTTCTTCAGCTTCGGTTTCTTTCTTACCATAAATCTTTTGTGCAATCGGTTCTAATATAATGACAAATGTATTCGCACCAGCACCAAGTAAACGGGTCATAACTTGAATAAGCCATACAATGGCAATTAGCCAAGGCATTTGTGCAATAATCGCAATTAATAATGTGATGACAATGCCGATCTGATTGCTTCTTACTTTTGCAATAGGAATTTCATTCATACCGGTATTCTCCCCTCATCTACATTTTCTCTGGTTCTGCTAGCTCAAGACCTTTCGTATCAACGGTTACTTTAGTCATTATTAGTGGTTCAATCGGTCTATCCTGAGCACCGCGTTCTTGCGCTACGATCTCATCAACAACATCTAATCCTTCAGTTACCATGCCGAATCCAGCATATTGTTGATCAAGATGGGGTGATACAGCATGCATGATGAAAAACTGTGAGCCCGCGCTATCCATGCTTTTGCTACGTGCCATAGAAATAACACCGCGTGTATGCGGCAATAGATTTTCAAAACCATTGGCAGTAAATTCACCTTTAATACTGTAGCCAGGACCACCTCCGCCAGTTCCTTCGGGATCGCCACCTTGAATCATAAAGCCAGGAATGACACGATGGAAGATTAGACCATCATAAAAACCTTGCTGAACTAGTGACACAAAGCTGTTCACAGTGTTAGGAGCAATTTCAGGATATAGTTCCAGCTTAATAATTCCACCATTGCTCATCTCTATTGTAACTTCAGGATGCTGACTCGAATCAAGTAATTCAAGTTCTGGCTCAGGAGTTGGAGTAGGTGCTGCAGTTGCTGAGTTAGAGCCAGTAGTTCCTGTGTTATTGTTGCTTGGAGCAGGTTTTTCACCGCATGCACTAAGTACAAGCAGCATTACAATTAATACGGTTAATTTTTTCAAATGCATTGAGTATTCTCCTTTATGTATATGCTAACTAGTATTTTAACACAAATGAGTATCTGATTCCTAATGCAGTTATATGACCATGGCGAAACTTGTTCCAATTTCATATCTTATTATGAAGCTATCTGGGGAGGGGACAAAATGTTTATGATGAATTGGGGAAGGCAAGTACGAATAACAGCTAAGAGAAAGAGACGGAAATCTGACAAAATGATTAAAACTAATATTTTATTAGGTAATAGCTATATTAAGTCACATATTCCTGTGACGAAGACATATTCTCATTCAACGCTACAATTAATGCTAGCAAAGTATGGCATGGTATATATTAAGCCGAAAAATGGCTCACTAGGTAGAGGGGTCATTCGGGTCACGAAAAGAAACGGTGTATATAGTAGTCATATTGATAAAGAAATAGTAACATATACTAATTTTGAAAGCTTAATACGGGCGTTAGCACTTCATATAAATGGTGAAACCTATATTGTTCAGAAAGGAATCTATTCCCTTCGATATCAAGGAAGATTATTCGATTTTCGTGTAGTCGTTCAGCGTAGTCCATTTGGCGGATTTGAAGTTACTGGAATAGCGGGACGTATCTCGCAACGTGGACGTGTTGTAAGTAATGGTGGAAGCGGTGGGGCGGTAGGAACTATAGATAGTCTACTGTCTCCAAGACAACAGAGAATTGTTATTCCGCAAATTGAAAAGTTAAGTCTAGCCGTTATGCATCAAGTTCGCAAACATTTCAAAGGACAAAATGAGATTGGGATTGATATAGCGATTGATCATCATCTGCGTCCGTGGATTGTAGAGTTTAATACTCATCCAGACCATCGGATGTTTGTTATTATGCGCGATCGAGTTATGTTAGCGAGGATTATTCATTATGGGGCTAGGTATGGTAAGAGATATCGATTAAACATTTTTTGATGGAATAAGATAAATACGCCAACTGGTATGGAGGACGGTTATCCTCTCTATCAGTTGGCGTATTGTATGTTCAATAGTTATCGTAATTAGTCAAGTACAGCGGCGATATGTGCTTTTGTTACTGACCAATGTGTAGTGCTCCATACTTTCTCTTTCTTATCGAGCATCATAATTTGTGGAGATTCATGTTTGATACCTGTATCCTCAGCGATTTGCAAAGAAATTGGACGAGATTCGATAACTTTTACCATTAGATATTCAACGTCCTCACGAGGCTTGTCAGATAAATATTTGTTGAATTCATCATGAGCATTAGCGCTAACAGGACAAGTTGTACTATGTTTAAGGATAACGACGGGGTGGTCGTTGGAGCGTTCGAAAGCTTCTTCCCATTGTTGTTGTGATGTAATTTCATTATATGTCATTAATATTCTCTCCTTTGATGTGAAATAGTATATGTACATTATATCGTTATTCATGCATAAGTGCCAATGTGCAACTGCTGTTAGAAAAAAATGAACAAAGATTATGAAAAGCATTGAAAAAAAATGAAATACAATATATAATAATACCAGTTGACCGTTATGGTTATTCGGTCATTCGGTCTAGTGGTCATTCAGTCATTAGTCTACTAGGTTAACAAATAGACAGCATATTACGTTATTGTAACTCATTAATTCGGAGGTGATAACTTGTCCATTGATAGGCGATCATTAATTGTAGATGCCGCTTCAAAGTCATTTTCTTTATTTGGCTACAAAGGAACGACAATGGAACAAGTAGCCAAAATTGCTAATGTTGGTAAAGGTACGATCTATACGTTTTTTGCTAATAAGGAGCAATTATTTCAAGAGGTAATGAATAAATTATTGTTAGAAATGAAATTTGTTGCTGAAAAAGTAATTAGTAAAGAACGTTCATTTTTTGATAATTTAACAGAGGCATTGAATGAATTATTGGAATTCCGCAAAGATCATGAATTGGCATTGAAATTAACACAGGAAGTAAGAGAAATTGGTACGCCAATGGCCAATGAAGCGTTAGCACAGATGGAGCAGGTTATCATTGAGCATATTGCAGCGAAAATCGAGCGCGCGATCGAGCGTCAAGAAATTAAAGCTTGCGATACGCAAATGACCGCATTTGTTATGCTTCGCTTATATACCGCCCTTGCTGTCGAGTGGAGTGCAAAACATGAGAAATTGCAAAAGCAGGAAATTGCTCAACATTTACGGTTTTACTTGGAGAAGGGCTTGGCTATCTCATAGAGAAGCCTTTTCTTTTGAAACAAAATGACCAATTGAGGGAAGTGGTCATTCGGACGAAAGAGAGTATAGAGCAGTATGTACAGCAAGAGCAACACAGACGAAAAAGGTAGAGGTGGACGAATGATGTC
This sequence comes from Paenibacillus sp. Y930, assembly GCF_056786375.1. Lineage (NCBI taxonomy): Bacteria > Bacillati > Bacillota > Bacilli > Caryophanales > Paenibacillaceae > Paenibacillus > Paenibacillus sp. Y930. Next base: position 239,626 of record NZ_JBXCIX010000002.1, read on the forward strand.
AAGAGGAAGTCAAATCGGTTCAGAGCTAAATAGTATTGTTCGGAACAAAAAAGTTGTCATACCAGTAATAGCGGTAATGTTGATCCCATTATTATATTCCGCACTATTTTTAGGAGCATTTTGGGACCCTTATGTTAAGCTAGACAAAATTCCAGTAGCGATTGTGAATGAAGATGCTGGAGTAGAATATAATGGAGAGCAAATGACAATTGGTGACGAGTTTGTCGATCAATTGAAAGAGTCGGGAGATTTTAATTATGAGTTTGTAAGTAAGCAAGAAGCAGTTACAGGACTGAAAGATAATTACTACTATATTATGATTGAAATTCCTCAAAAGTTTTCAGAACAAGCGGTATCACTAGCAGGTGATAATCCTGAACAGGCACAATTGATCTATACACCGAATGAAGGATATAACTTTTTAGCAGGTCAGATTGGCGGTACAGCCGCAGCTCAGATGACAACATTGCTTAATCAACAAATATCCAAAACTTATGTTTCTTCTATCTACGATCAAATTGGAGAATCGCTTGAAGGTATGCAAGCAGCAAGTGAAGGAGCACATAAAATAGCGGACGGTACAGATTCTGCTAAGACTGGTGCTACTAAATTGCTTGATGGTCAACAGACTTTAGCGGATGGTTTGATTGAATTACAGACTGGTGCTGCTCAATTAAATACTGCTGGAACGCAATTATCAGGTGGCCTTGCTACTTTACAAGCTGGTGGTACGAATCTTAATAGCGGCATGTCTCAATTAGCTGAAGGTGCAAAAGACTTGGATGGTGGTATTTCTCAGCTAGCCAATCAATATGCAAGCTTAGATACGGGACTTAATAATATTAGCGAAGGAACAACGTCGCTGAAGCAAGGCGCAATGCAATTACAAGCTGGTTTACAGCAGTTAGCAAGCGAAAATAGTGAATTAGCAGCTAGCGAGTCATTCCAACAATTAATTGCGGGTAGTGAACAATTGGTTAATGGTTTGTTGGCACAAGAGGAAGGTGAAAGTCAATTAATAACTGGATCCTCGCAAGTTGTTAATGGATTGAATAGCTTGTCCGCTGGGTCAAATCAATTGGTTACGAAATTTACTGATGCTAAGCAAGGGGCCAATCAATTGGCTGCAGGAATCACTTCTGCATCAGAAGGATCTTCCGAATTAGCAAAAGGTTTGCAGTCACTTAAAGGTTCTAGTGATAAATTTGTATCTGGTAGTAAGGAATTGGTTACAGGTAATAAGGAATTAGTTACTGGTTTAACTACGCTCGATGAAGGAGCGAATGAACTTGCAACAAAATTAGGTGATGCTAATGGAGAGTCACTTAATCTTACATTAACTGAGCAGATGAAGGATCAATTCGTTGAGCCTGTCGTATTAACGACAAGTAGTTATTCTAATGTACCTAACTATGGTACAGGATTTGCTCCTTACTTTATCTCACTTGGCTTATATGTTGGATGTATGTTGCTTACTGTCGTATATTCTATGAGAGAGCCATCATTGAAACCGTATAGCGCTAGAAGCTGGTATGCGGGTAAAACAACTGTTGTTGGGTTAATAGCGATTGTTCAAGCTATTATTCTTGGGCTATCTATTTTACCGATTCTTAATTTAGAGGTAGTAAATCTTGGAGCATTCTTCTTATTCACGATTATTACAAGTTTGACTTATATGATGTTAATTCAATTATTATGTGTGACGATGGATAATGTCGGAAGATTTATTGCAATCGTCTTGCTCATACTTCAATTAACTAGTTCAGCTGGTACATTCCCGATTGAACTTGTACCGAATTGGTTACAAGCGATTAATCCATTCTTACCAATGACATATACGGTAACGGGATTCAAACAAGCTATTTCAAGTGGCGATATGGGCATATTCTGGAGTAGTGTGTGGCCGTTATTAGCATTAATGATTGGTTGTTCATCATTAAGCTACATTTATATGAAGGTAAGCTTCAAAAAGAAATTTCAAACAATAACGGAATAGATTCTAGCAGATCCTCATCTCGGGCAGTACTTACTGCTCGGGGTGAGTTTTTTTTATGAATTTGTACTTTTAATATAATAAATGGATAAGAGTTTGTTGATTCGATACATGGTTTTGATGAATTATGTATAAATTAAGTAAATAAAGAACGTAGCTGTCTAATAATGAACACAAGAAGTTCATTATCATGTATAATCACCTTAATTGCAAAGTTAAAGGAGTCAAAGAAATGGAACAAACGATTATTCGTTTTGAAGGTGTTTCAAAACAATATGCTGAACGTGATCCAGCCGTTCTGAAAAATGTCAGCTTTGAAATTGAGCGTGGTAAGTTTTATACGTTGCTAGGTCCTTCGGGCTGTGGTAAAACGACTATTCTTCGCTTAATTGCGGGGTTCACAGCTCCTACTCAAGGAAATATTTATTTCAATGGAAAAGTAATTAATAACTTGCCAGCCAATGAGCGTCAAGTGAATACAGTATTTCAGGATTACGCTTTATTTCCTCATCTAAATGTGTTTGAAAATGTGGCATTTGGTCTACGGATCAAAAAAATGAAGGAAGCAGTTATCAAAGAAAAAGTGGCAGAAGCTTTGAAATTTGTTAACTTGGTAGGCTATGAAAATCGTGAAATTACAGAAATGTCTGGTGGTCAACGTCAACGTGTTGCGATTGCTCGTGCCATAGTAAACGAACCACAGATTTTGTTGTTAGACGAACCATTATCTGCATTAGATCTTAAGCTTAGAACAGAAATGCAATATGAGTTAAGAGAGCTACAAAGAAGATTAGGTATTACCTTCATCTTTGTTACGCATGACCAAGAAGAAGCGTTAGCGATGTCGGATGAAATTTTCGTGCTCAACGAAGGGATTATTCAACAATCAGGCACACCTATCGATATTTACGATGAACCGATCAATCGTTTTGTTGCTGATTTTATCGGGGAATCGAATATTGTTAAGGGGAAAATGATCAAAGATTTCGAAGTCGAAATATCTGGTAAAGTACATTCATGTGTGGACCAAGGGTTGAGCGTCAATGAAACAGTCGATATTGTTATCCGTCCTGAAGACGTTGAGATTGTCGGCTTGGATCGTAGTCAGTTACATGCTCGTGTAGATTCTCAGTTGTTCCGAGGTGTTCATTATGAAATTTGTTGTTATGACGACAACAATAATGAATGGCTAGTACATAGTACTCGAAAAGCAACAGTAGGGGAACGTATTGGTCTGTACTTCGAGCCGGAAGCGATTCATGTAATGCGACTTGGTGAGACAGAGGAAGAATTTGATAAACGACTGGAATCTTATGAAGATAGTGAAGTTGATCATAAGGAGTTAGCATCTCCGAGTAAGGAGATGAATCATGGAAACTAAAACACGTAATATATATCTAGTTCCGTACATGCTATGGATCGTTTTATTTGTAATAGCACCGATTGTGCTTATTGTGTATTACTCTTTCTTCAATGTTGAAGGGGCATTCACATTCGATAACTATAAGAAGTTTTTCACACCAGTCTATATGAAAATGACATTAAGCTCATTTTGGTACGCCTTGCTCATTACAATTTTTTCATTAGCGATAGCGTATCCTACGGCATATTTATTGACGAAAACGAAGCATAAGTCATTATGGTTATTGTTAATCATATTACCTAGCTGGATTAATTTATTGCTTAAAGCGTACGCATTTATCGGGATATTTGGTACGTACGGCGTTGTTAATGCTTTTCTCGAGACGGTTGGTATAGGTAATCGTCAAATACTATTTACGGATTTCAGCTTTGTATTTGTCTCAGTATATATCTTTATTCCGTTTATGATTTTGCCGATCTTCAATGCACTAGAAAAAATGAATCCATCGCTTATTTATGCAGCGCGAGATTTAGGCGCCTCTTCGATGGGGACATTCCGTAAGGTAATTTTCCCGCTGACAATAGATGGAGTTAAAGCTGGTTGCATTGCAGTATTTATTCCAGCATTGTCACTGTTCATGCTAACTCGTTTGATCGCGGGAAATCGAGTAATTACACTTGGTACCGCTATTGAACAGCATTTCCTAGTGACGCAGGATTGGGGCATGGGGGCAACCATTGCAGTATTTTTAATTATTATTATGGTCGCTGTCATGTTGCTTATGGGCCTTAGAAAGCGGGGGCTAGATCTTGTTAAACGATAAATTGAAATTTTCTCGAATATATCTCATTGCTGTCTTTATCGTGCTGTATGCTCCGATTGTATATCTAATGGTATATTCCTTTAATGTTGGCGGTACGATGACAGAATTTGAAGGCTTTACATTAGAATTTTACAAAGAGGTCATGCAAGATACACGTCTGTTAATCATTGTGCTGAATACATTCATTATTGCGTTGTTATCAGCAGCAATTTCCACGATTATCGGCGTATTTGGTGCGATCGCGATTCATTTTATGCGGAGTAAGTCGAAGCAAACGCTGCTTACACTTAACAATGTGTTGATCGTTAGTCCTGACGTTATTATCGGGGCATCGTTTTTAATTTTGTTTACTATTGTAGGTGTGAAGCTTGGATTTGTTTCCGTATTGTTATCTCATATTGCCTTCAGTATTCCAATCGTAGTCATTATGGTACTGCCTAAGCTGCAAGAAATGAATGACTCCTTAATTGATGCTGCGCGTGACTTAGGGGCAAGTACTTGGCATGTGATTGCGCGTGTTATTATGCCGTTTATTAAGTCGGGTATTTTTGCAGGATTCTTTATGGCGTTAACCTATTCAATGGATGACTTCGCGGTAACATTTTTCGTAACGGGTAACGGTTATTCTACATTAGCGGTAGAAATCTATTCTCGTGCGAGACAAGGGGTATCGCTTTCGATTAATGCACTGTCCACTCTTATATTCTTATTTACCGTATTACTGGTCATTGGATATTACTTCATTAACCAACGTAATAATCGATTAGAAGATAAGGGGGCAAAACAATGAAACAAATAGCACGAATGTTTCTAGTCGTTTTTATTGTCTGCTTCGGCTTAATCTATCTCGTTAATTATATGAATAAGAGTGCAGGATACTCAGGAGATAATACATTAACGGTTTATAACTGGGGAGATTACATCGATCCAGAACTAATTACACGCTTTGAATCAGAAACAGGTATCAAAGTGATCTATCAAACCTTCGATTCGAATGAAGCGATGATGACCAAGATTAAGCAAGGTGGCACGACTTATGATATTAGTATTCCATCGGAATACGCTATCGATAAGATGAAGGCTGAAGGTTTGATACAACCGATCGATCATAGTAAGTTGCCTAATCTGCAATATATCGACCCGCGTTTTCTTGGTCTTTCATTCGATCCTGATAACGAATATTCGATTCCCTATTTCTGGGGTACTGTTGGGATTATTTTTAATCCTAATCTCGTAGGCGATATTACGTTTGAAAGCTGGGACGATCTGTGGGCTGAAGAGTTAAGCAATAATGTGTTTCTACTTGACGGTGCACGCGAAGTGATTGGTATGGGGTTGAACTCATTGGGGTATTCCTTGAATGACACGAATGAAGCTCATTTACAAGAAGCGCTTAAGAAGTTATCTCAACTTACGCCAAATGTAAAAGCAATCGTCGGCGATGAAATCAAGATGTTGATGGCTGGTGAAGAGGCTGCTGTTGCGTTAGTATGGTCTGGAGATGCTAGTGAGATTATGGATGACAATGAAGAACTTGATTATATTGTACCTCATGAGGGATCAAATCTCTGGTTCGATAATATCGTTATTCCTTCGACTGCTCGGAATATTGACGGCGCACATCAATTTATTAACTTTATGCTTGATCCAGAGGTAGCGGCGCAAAATACCGAATATGTAGGATACTCTACGCCAAACTTTGCGGCACTTGAGCTATTGGATGAGGAGATTTCAGGCGATGAGCGTTTTTACCCAGATGAAGAGCTGACTGCTCGGTTAGAAGTCTATAAAAATCTGGGACCGAGGATGTTGAGTCATTATAATGAGCTGTTTCTAGAGTTCAAGATGCATCGCAAATAAGCGAGGAAGTTCAAAACGGCAGCTGTTTTGGACTTGATGATACGTAGCAAAATGCAAACTGAAGAGAACACTCTCCTAACATTAGTTGTATACTAATCGGGAAGGTGTTCTTTTTTTGTATGTTGATTAGTTAGTTGATATAAGTTTGCACTTTTTGCATGAAGAATTTGGTGAGTTATTGAATTTGAACATAATGTGAACGGTTCGATCTTAAGTTGAGATAAAAAGAGCATCGTTGTATATAGCAGATGGATAGGTTTATTGGGACGGGTCACCTAATGAAGAGGGGAATATCGATAATTGACATTGATTACGATAAAAACCTAACATGAAACCATATAACATAGAAATTCCACATTGGATTTTCCATAGAAACAGGTAAATACAGATGAAATCTAGGAAGTTTATTGTTTTTTATGATAATTATTTACATAAGCCGTAAGAAAAGTTAACAAGGAAATATTTTTGAAAAAGTTTGCATTATATGCACACATTTTTCTTCCCAAAACATTAATATAGGAGTATGATATAAGAAACGACACAATCAGGTGATCGAATTCTAATATAAAGGGGCAGATCTATTATGACAGTATCAGTTATTCAAGAAACTCTAAATCCCTATGAGATAGCACAACAACAAGTTGATGCAGCGGCAGCATTACTTAATTTGCCAGAGCATATTGCGAATGTATTGAAGCGCCCAATGCGCGTTCTTACAGTAAACTTTCCTATAAAAATGGATGATGGTTCTGTTCGTGTATTTGAAGGATACCGAGCTCAACATAATGATGCGATTGGACCTACTAAAGGTGGAATTCGTTTCCATCCAGATGTGACATTGGACGAAGTAAAAGCACTCTCCATGTGGATGAGTTTCAAATGTGGTGTAGTTGGTCTGCCATACGGTGGTGGTAAAGGTGGAGTTATTTGTAACCCGCGTGACCATAGTAAAAATGAATTAGAAAGAATTAGCCGTGGTTTCATGGAAGCCATTGTTTCTATCGTTGGTCCGCACAAAGATATTCCTGCTCCAGACGTTTACACTAATGCTCAAACTATGGGTTGGATGATGGATACGTACAGCAAGCTTACTGGTGCAAACGCTCCAGGTGTAATTACTGGTAAACCGCTAATTCTTGGTGGTTCAAAGGGTCGTAATGAAGCGACTGCTCAAGGTTGTGTATACACAATTCTTGCATCGCTTGCAGATATGGGCAAAACTGCTAGTGAAGCTACAGTTGCTGTTCAAGGTTTCGGTAATGCTGGCCGTATTGCAGCTCGTCTGCTTGATGAAGCTGGTTGTAAAGTAGTAGCGGTAAGTGATTCTAAAGGTGGTATTTACGATCCTAAAGGACTAGATCTTGCTAAAGTTGGAGAGCTTAAAGATACCGCTTCTATTCTTGACTATGGTAAAGAATTCCATATCTCTAACGGCGATTTGCTTGAGCTTGATGTAACGGTTCTTATTCCTGCAGCTCTTGAAAATGTAATCACTGCTGCTAATGCAGATTCGATTAAAGCGACAATTGTTGCTGAAGCAGCTAATGGCCCTACTACTCCAGAAGCAGATCGTGTGCTTACAGAAAAAGGAATCATTGTTATTCCAGACGTACTTGCCAATGCAGGTGGCGTAACGGTTTCTTATTTCGAGTGGGTGCAAAACTTGGCGAACTATTACTGGAGCGAAGAAGAAGTACTAGAAAAACTAGAAGTTAATATGATTAACTCTTATAAAGCAGTTCGTGATTTGGCGAAAGAATATAATGTAAATCTTCGTAAAGCTGCTTACATGATTGCGATTAAGCGGATATCAGCAGCGATGGAAGCAAGAGGCTGGGTCTAATAAGGTAATTCAAAAAGCGGACTTTGAAAACGATGATTCGCTCTGTAGCTTAGTCGACATCGAATATGAAACGAACTTGGAAAGTACGGTTCGCGTGTACCAAACATGTACACTTGCGCTTCCGCCTTTCTCAAGTAGCGTTTCATCTTCTTGGTTCTGAAAGCCCGCTTTTTGAACCGTTATTGGAAGAGGAAGTTCAAAAAACGGACTTTGATAACGATGATTAGCTCTGAAGTTTTGGGCGACTGACCGCTCGTGTACTTGTGTTGTACACGTTGCTGGGTTTTGTTACATTGCCTGTGATTACATGTTAATGTTCGGTAGTATAATTAGAAGGGTGAGTTTTCAATATGACTAAGCGGATTCGCGTTGGAATTATAGGATACGGCAATCTTGGCCGTGGAGTTGAATTAGCCATCGCGCAAAATCCGGATATGCAGTTGGATGCAATTTTTACTCGAAGAGATCCTGCAACCATTTCTTCGAATACAAAAGCATATTCGATCGAAGATACAACAAAGTTTATTAATGACATTGATGTCATGATTCTATGTGGAGGCTCTGCAACAGATCTTCCTGAACAAGGACCGCAATTTGCCAAATTGTTCAACGTAGTTGACAGCTATGATACTCATGCCAAAATACCAGCTTACTTCGATGAAGTAAATGCTTCTGCTAATGAAGGTGGAAAAGTAGCGGTAATTTCAACGGGGTGGGACCCAGGATTATTCTCTTTGAACAGATTGTTGTTTGAATCTATTTTGCCTGAAGGTAATGGTTATACGTTCTGGGGCAAAGGAGTAAGCCAAGGGCACTCCGATGCGGTTCGCCGTGTTGCAGGAGTGAAGAATGGAGTTCAGTACACGATTCCTGCTGATAAAGCAGTGCAACGTGTGCGTAACGGTGAAAACCCTGAGCTTACTACTCGTGAGAAGCATCTTCGTGAATGCTACATTGTAGCAGAAGAGGGCGCTAATATTGACCAAATTAAAGCAGACATTGTTTCCATGCCTAACTACTTCGCAGATTACGAAACTATCGTTAATTTTATTACCGAAGAAGAATTGAAAGCTAATCACTCTGCTATGCCACATGGTGGTCTTGTACTACGTAGCGGTAAAACAGGTCAAAATAATAATCAAATTATGGAATTTGGTTTGAAATTGGAAAGTAATCCTGAGTTCACATCTAGTGTACTTGTCGCTTACACTCGTGCAGCTTACAAGCTGGCGCAAGAAGGACAAAAGGGTGCTAAAACAGTATTTGATATTCCTTTCGGATACTTGTCTCCAAAATCAGCAGCTGAATTACGTAAAGAGTTATTGTGATGATGAACGGAAATCAGTTAGCAGCTTATATTGATCATACATTGCTTAAGGCTGATGCCACTGAGCAAGCGATTATTCAATTATGTGCAGAAGCCAAACAATATCGTTTTGCAACAGTATGTATTCATCCGTGCTGGGTAAAGCTTGCAGCAGAGCAACTACAGGCTGATAGCGATGTAGGTATTACAACGGTAATAGGATTTCCGCTTGGAGCAAATGCAACATCAATTAAGGCGTTAGAAGCACAGCAGGCTGTAGCAGACGGCGCAACTGAAATTGATATGGTACTCAATGTCGGTTACTTAAAAAGTAGGTTATTAGGTGCAGTCAAATCGGATATTGCAGCTGTTGTAGATGCTACAGGTAATGAGGCAATTGTGAAGGTTATTCTAGAAACAAGTTTACTTACGAACGAAGAAATCACTACTGCTTGTCAGTTAGCTGTAGAAGCAGGAGCTCGATATGTGAAGACTTCTACCGGATTCAGCTCAGGCGGTGCAACAACAGAGCATATCGCTCTAATGAGGCATACTGTAGGTGAGCATGCTGGGGTGAAAGCTTCTGGTGGTATTCGTGATTATGAGACAGCAGTAGCGTTGATTCAAGCTGGAGCTACTCGAATCGGAGCTAGCGCTGGTATAGCAATTGTTAACAAAGCAGAAGCAACAGCTAGTGATTACTAAAGCAATGACAAAAGAGGCTGTCTCAAAAGTCATTGGAAAATGATTTTTGAACATAGTAGAAGTATAAGAATTTAGAGGGGAAGCCGAAGGCTTTCCCTTTTTAAGTTTAATGTTTTTGTTGCGACTTACTCAAAAGAGGTTATTAGACTTCGAGTAGTAGGAATTAGTGTAGCTGTAGCGTCAAAATTGTTGTTACAGACTTTGGTGGGTAAAGTGGGTGCGAAAGATAACTTCAAATAAAGGTTCAAAACAGTGGGCTGTCAGATTCGATGTCGACTATGCTACGTCAGCATAATCATCGTTATCACAGTCCGCGGTTTTGAACTATCCTTCTCAAATAAGTTTATGCTTATACCACTTGTCGCCTCGGAACCTCCACCAAAATATAACCCCGCGCACGGCCCATTCAGAGACCATTGCAATCCATACTCCGATTAATCCATAGTTAAGAGTAACGCCTAATATGTATCCGAGAATAATTCGGAATAACCACATTGAAAGCAGAGCAGTAATTGAAGTGAATTTAGAATCACCAGCAGCTCGTAAAGCTGATGGTAAAATAAAGCTTATTGACCATACCAATGGCTGAGTGATAGATAACAGTAGAATAAGCTGATAAATATCCGGGATGATTGATTCAGGCGGCGTGTAAATATTTACGAGCATCGGGAACAGCAATAAAATTATGATCGTAATAAACACGAAGAAAATACTAGATAAGCCTATAAACGACTTGATGAATTTCCTGGCATCGCCAATTTCTTTTCTTCCCATACATTGTCCAACAACGGTAACTATCGCTACACTTAAGGCGGTACCACCAATTTGAAACAGCATAGATAATGAATTACTAATGGCATTGACAGTAATAGCTAGTGTACCAAACTGGACAATAAAGGTTTGTGTTAGCAGCTTTCCACCATTAAAGAACAGTTGTTCAGCAGCAAAGGGTAACCCGATATACATTATTTTTTTCAATAATGAAATATGGATCTTAAACATGCTTCGAAGCTTAATATGTAGTGTCTGGTTAAATCGAATCAAATAGATAAGCGATACTGCCGCACCTAATACACGAGCGACAATTAAGGAAATCGCAAGCCCAAGCACACCCATATCGAGTAATGTAATAAGAATGATATTGAAGATAAAGTAGGAAAGATTAAGAGTTAATGATAGACCCAAGGAAGCTTTCGTATCACCGACACCTCTTAATACGCCGACAATCGATTGATATACGGCGATAAACGGATAAGAGATACAGCTTCCAATAAGAAAGATTTTAGCATTGGCTAATACATCGGCATCTGCACCACCGAAAAGACTATTTAGAATAGGTGAATGAAATATAATCGCAAATAGACTGATTACAATAGAAATAACGATAACTGATGATATCGCTTGTGAGGCGGCCCGAGACGCTTGCTTAGCATCTCGCTTGCCCTTATATTGCGCAACGATAACTGTACCGCCTGTAGCTACTGCGATAAATACACTAATAATAAACATATTCAATGAATCGACAACACTAACAGCACTAACGGCGGCGATACCCGAAGAGCTGATCATTGCTGTATTCAATATACTAATTAATACGATGAAGGCAGAATCTACAAATATTGGAATCGTAATGCCAAAGATCTGCTTGTAGTTCATTGAATTTCCTGTGAAATATTTATTCATAAGGAATAGGAAATTTCTTTGTACATAGGCATTAATCTTGAACATAATATCATCTCGTTTCGATCTTGCTGAAGTGATCATAATTATATAAGTGATCTATGTTCATTATAGCACTGTTGTAAATCGTATACATCATCATTTAAGAGGGACGGATCAATTACTTTAGAGGTTAATAATGGGATTAGTAAAAGGATCTATATCCTCTTCATACTGTCCCTCATCGTATTCAATAATACTCCACACATTGGATTGGAAAATAAGATCGTCGACATAATTACTATAGTCTGAATAAATGTGATCATTAATTAGCTTAATTTCTATTGCATGCTGTACATTTTTGAATTGAGCAGGAATAGCTTTTTGGTGCTCTGTTTTTAGAATAATGGTATAACCATAGTAGGTTGAAACGACATCACTTAATTCATTAATCTCGAGTGCAAATGCAACCTCTGATATTTCATCATCCATCTCATCATAGGTGAAGTACCCCAAATCTCCTCCGTCTTCAGCAGAGTAATCTGTGCTGTGCTGCTGCGCTAATCGGATAAAACTAGCACCGTTATGGAGTTCTGTTATCATTTTATTTGCTAGATCAAGATCATCTACAACAATTTGTGAGGCGCGAATTCGTTCGGGAGAGAGTCCGATTTTCTGCTTATTTTGTTCAAAGTAAGTAGAAATCTCTTCATCCGTTACGGAAATATGCTGTTGTAAAAGTAATCGTGTCATTGTTGGAATAACTAATGTTTTTTTGAAGTCATCCGTTGTCATTTCATAATAATCAAGATAATCCTGAAATTCCTCTTCTGTACCATAATCTATTTTCGAAGCAGCTAATTGATCGAGCAAATCTTGATCGGTAAGAGTAATTCCTTGTTTAGCGGCTTCTTGAGTAACCACCTCGTTCTCAATTAGAAGATCGATTTCATCAATTAATAGATCAGGATAGAAATCAATCAACGAATCAAGCAATTGCCCCTCGGAAAATTCAACTTCATTAACGATAGCTACAGGAGGATAGTCATTTTCAGAAGAGACCCATGATCTAACAAGTAATAATACAATCGCAAAAATTGCAATAATGAGTAAGCAACTCAAAATAATTGTTGAGATGATCCAACCGTAAGTTGGTGCTTTGGGAGGAGGTTGATAATTGGGCTGACCATCGTAATGGTAGGGTTCATAATGGTTCATCGAACAGTACTCCCTTCACTGCATATAATGAGTTATTATATCGTCCACTTGATGATGATTCCAGCTTGAGTTAATCCACCACCGAATCCATAAAGTAGCAAAAGATCATCTCGCTTAATTTTATTTTCCTTAACAGCGAGATCAATTGCTAACGGAATGGTAGCTGACGATGTATTGCCATAATGCACAAGACTATATAATGTATGCTCCAAAGGGAAATCGATACGCTCACAGATGGATTCTATCATTCTAAGGTTGGCACTGTGAGGAACAAACCAATTCATTTGATCGAGAGTCATATTGGCATTATGAAGTAAGCTAGCTATTCCTTTTGGCACAGAGGTCACTGCCCATTTATATACCTCACGCCCATTTTGCACAATTTTTTCCGTAGCTTGCAATTGCGTTTCATTCATCGAGGAAGAGAGACTAGTAACATATAGATTATGGCTTTTATCGCCTTCTGAATCTAGATGATATGCCATAAAACTGGGATTATGTTCATCATACTCAACTAGCATGGCACCGCCTCCGTCTCCGAACAGGATACATGTTGAGCGGTCAGTATAATCAGTAACTTTAGATAGTGTTTCTGCCCCAATAACAAGAACTTTCTTGTGTAGTCCAGATGAGATCAAAGCGTTCGCCATATGCAGTCCATAAGTAAATCCAGCACATGCTGCATTAAGATCGATTGCACCAGCTTGCTGTATACCTAGCTTTGCTTGAATCAGATTAGCGGAACTAGGCGTCTTGAAATCTGGAGTGAAGGTACATGCAATGATCATATCTACATCGTCTATCGTTTTATTATATCGTTGCATTAGATCTAGTACAGCCTGGTAGCCGATATCACTTGTGTATTCATGCTTGCTAGCTATTCGTCTTTCACGAATACCAGTACGACTAATGATCCATTCATCATTCGTATCTACAAGTTTTTCTAAATGTTGATTTGACATTATTTGTTCTGGGACATATGAACCGACAGCAGTAATTTTAGCTTTCGATTGATGCATCATAACACCTCCTAAAATTTTTGTTACCTACTCGAAGTGCTTCCTGCAACAAAAAGTCGCATCGAAAGCATACGCTAAAACTTTTTGTAGCTTCCTGAAGTACATCCTGATAACAAAAAGTAGCAACGGAAGCATAACCTATCTTTTTTGTTGTAATTATTGTAACACAATGTTAGTACCAAGTACTAGTATCAAGTGTTAATTCGGAGCGAAAAAAAACTAGCAGGCGTAAGACGGAAGTAATGACTTCTCTCTTATCATGCTAGTTTTAATGTATAAGAATTAATTGGTAATCGTTTATTCGACCGCTGTATCTACTTCTGCAGCCGGAGTTAAATTGTTTGTAACTTTAGCTTTAGTTTTTAATTCTTCAATATAAGTGCTGATATTTGGATAAACAGCTTCGTTAATAAGTTTAATTTTAATGGAATCTTTGATCATGTCAAATGTAATTACAGTTTCTGGATTGTGACCTGTGTTCTTAATAATATGGTAACCATATTCACTTTGAACAGGTTCACTTAACTCATCAAGTTCAAGTGCAAATGCTGCTTCAGAGAATTCAGGAAGCATTTGTTCACGTGAGAAGAATCCTAGGTCCCCACCAGTTTGAGATGTTGAATCGGGATTGCTTGCTGCAAATTGAGCGAAATCAGCACCATCTTTCAATTGAGCTACAATATCATCAGCAGTAGCTTTATCCTCTACAAGGATATGCGATGCACGAACTTGCTCTGGAGTGCCACCCAAAGTAGCTTTGTTTTCTTCGAAGTGTGCTTCTGCTTGTTCGTCAGTAACTGTTACAGTTGATTGAAGTAATAAACGTAATAAAACAGAAGTTTCTAATTGTTTTTTCAAATCATCTTCTGTCATGCCATAATTAGTAAGAAAGGAATTGAATGCCTCGTCAGTGCCAATGTCGAGCTTCATTGCTGCGATTTCATCTGTAATATCTTTATCTGTCATGGAAATGTTTTTTGCTTTAGCTTCTTGATTTAGAACTTCTTCAGTAATCATATTATCTAAAATGCTATTAACGTCTGCACTAGAGAGTTCTTGAAAATTATCGAAGAAAGTTTCTTTTGTAATTTTCGTTCCATTTACGGAAGCGATAGTTGTACTTTTACCGCCAAATGGGAAAATCATAACGACAACGAGTACGATAGCAAGTACAATTGCTGCGATCATCCAAATCGGATTGCTACCGCCTTTTACTGGTGCTGCAGAAGTTAGTACTTCTGATGTTGAAGCCATAGCTTGATTAGATGTTACAGCTTCTTTTCCCGCAACCTCTTGGTTACTAGACACTCCTGAAGATTGCGTTTCTTTATTGTCCATTACGTAAAGCCCCTCTCAATATATAAAAGATATGCTATTACTATATCAAATTTTACAATGAAAAACATTAATATAACATTAAATTCAATAAAAGCTGGAACGGACGGGTTCAGATAGATATATTGCTTACTATTAATATGATGTATAATTGGTCTAATACTTAGAGATAGATATAACTAGAGTGTGGGAGGAAATGCCGTGCGTTCAAGGAAGTTCGTGTTGTTACTCTTAGGAATGACTATGGTTTTTCCTATACTATTATATTTTTGGATAAGTTCACTGCAGTTAGCTAATCCATCAACTACTATTTCTTCATTAATAGTAGTTATAGCAATAGTTGCGATACTAGCTATTGTCATATCTGTAGCCATCGGAATAGTCGCCCAACAAGTGAGAAATATTAAATTAATATTTGTGTCGCTAGCGTATGCATCTTTGGCAGCGATGGTCTTATTACATGGTCTTGCTTTACCGGCATTACTGAATGAACATCTGCAAAATAGTTATATTTATGCTCAGTTAGGTTTGGTGCTTTCATCGATATGGCTATGGCTTAGTTCATTGTCGGCTGATCATCGCTTAGTTCGTTGGCTTACAACTAAAAAAACATTGTTATTACCGACATGGTGCGTAGTATTAGTTGTGCTAGGTACATTAATTTGGATGTTTCCCGATCATCATTTGCTAGACTTTATGTATAGTGAATTTGGAAAACGTCTATTCACATTATCTATTCTATTGTTCAATACATGGACGGTATATCGGCATCTTATTACATATATGGCATCTCGATTTTCGCTTCAATTGGCGCTTGTCTATAGTACCGGTTGGATGAACACTGCACAGATCGTACTGATTACAACATCTCCAAGTAATTTGGGATGGTGGGGTTATCATATTTTATTATTCCTGTCTGTTATCGCTGTAACATTAATGATTATTGGGGAATATAAGCATGGAGAATCATTATCAATATCTATTAAGAGATTGTACCGCGCAGATCCCGACAGTTGGATTCAGACGTATTTGACACCAAGCGTGAAGGATTTAGTAATAAAAACGGAGACTAAAGACGCCTATACAGCAGGTCATAATTATCGAGTGACAGTATATGCTTTGAAGCTAGGAGAAGAATTGGGACTTTCTTCTACACAGTTGAAATCTATTGCACAAGGTGGACTCGTTCACGATGTAGGCAAATTACATATTCCTGATTATGTATTGAACAAACCAGGGAAACTAACAGATTCAGAACGAAAGCTTATCGAGAAACACCCGGTTGATGGCTATAATATGTGTAAGCAAGTTGGATTTATGATTGAAGAGTTAGCGATTATTCGTTCTCACCATGAAAGATGGAATGGAACGGGGTACCCCGATCGACTTGTTGGAGAAGATATTCCGTTAGTTGCTAGAGTAACGGCGGTAGCAGATGTATATGATGCATTGACCTCTTCTCGTTCTTACCGGACAGCAATGTCACATGAAAAAGCGATGAATATTTTAATCGAAGATAGCGGAAGTCATTTTGATCCACAATGTATTGCAGCTTGGAAAAAAATTGTTGAAGATGAGAAAGGTTTTTTTACACAAATACTCTCAAATCATCTCGATGTGAAACGAGTTTTAAGCTAAGTTACAAAAAGTTTAAGTATACGCTTCCGAAGTGACTTTTTGTTAGCTAAGAAGTTACATAGGCAGCTACAAAAAGTTTTAGTATACGCTTCCGAAGTGACTTTTTGTTAGCTAAGAAGTTACATAGGCAGCTACAAAAAGTTTAAGTATATGCTTCCGAAGTGACTTTTTGTTAGCTAAGAAGTTACATAGGCAGCTACAAAAAGTTTTAGGAGGGCTGCAATTGAATCGGTTATCCTTACGAACTAAAGGCATTATTATTGTTGTTATTATTTCACTAGTTCCGTTACTGATTGCTGGTCTATATAATTATTATACAGTCAAGCAAGATATGATTCAGACAGAAATTGAAAAAGTGCTGTTGAAGCAAGAAAGTCGCTCTTTTGTTACGAATGCTTGGCTTAATACTCGTATTGCTGAAGTACTTGTGATGAGTCGTACTGCAGCGATGAAATCGGGACAGGTCGATGAAATTATGAAATATTTAGCAAACGAGCAACAAAAAAACCAATTTTATTATGATCAAATTGGTTTTTTTGACATGACTGGAAAAGTTTCAACTCTTAACGAAATACCCGAAAAGTTTGAAGATACATCCGCCTTTCTCCCAGTGCTTGACGGAAAAATTATTATTACTGATCCGTACTTGTCTCCTGTCACTAATGATCTAGAAAGCTTTCTTGCCGTGCCTGTATATTCTGATAATGAGAAAATTATCGGTGCGATGTATGTATCTTATAAATTCCGGGTTGCCAACTATGTAGAATCATTGCAAATTGACGAAGGTGAATTATATTTGTATAACAATAAAGGGGAGCTTTTGTTTGCGAATGATTCCGGTTCAATAGATCCGCATGTTATGGAGCAATTACATAGGCAACTGGAAAATATCACGATTGGTCAAAATGCTAATACTTCAGGAAGTATGAAATTCGATATAGAGGGTCAATCCTTTATGTTATTTTATCAACAAATTAAAGATACGAAGTGGATCATAATTGAAATAATAGATTCTTCGGAATTAGAAGAGATAGCTGCACCGACGTTATGGAGAATAATGGTCACCATTGGCTTAGCGGTCATCATTATTGCCCTTGTTTTCTATATTTATTTTGAAACTATTATTACTCGATTACAAGATATATTACGTGTGACGAAACTAGCGGCTGAAGGATCATTTGATGCTGAACATCTCGATGCAAACAGTAATGATGAAATCGGGAATTTAGCTAACTCTGTTAATGGTATGATGGGGCGATTACAAGTTATGTTTAATCGACTGGATGCCGTTATTAATCAAAATAAAAGTCCAGTCGTCGTTATGGATGAACGATATTATATTACGTATATTAATAAGGCTGGGGAAGATCTTATAGGCTATTCTAGTGAAGAGCTAGTAGGGAAAATTACACCACTATATTTTATGGATTTGGATGAAGTGAAACTAAGAGCAGAGAAACTATCTGAGCAGCTTGGCCGGAAAATTCAACCAGGGGTAGAATTATTTATAGAGTTGCGCAAACAGCATTCTAATTATGATTTTGAACTATCGATATTCAGACGCGATGGGAAAAGAGTTCCAGTCTATAATCGTTCTAGTAGCTTGACGGATAGAAAAGGGAAATTAACAGGGATCATTGCAATAATGACTGATCTTTCAGAACAAAGAGCAATTGAAAATGTAAGAAATAGATTACAGCTTATTGTTGAAGCAGCGATGGATTTGATTGCATCTGTAGATCGACATGGGCAACTTATCTATATTAATGAAGCAGGCAAAAAAATGTTAGGAATTGAACATAATGAGTGGGAAATGCAAGCAATATCGAAGTATTTACCTAGTCATTTGTACCGAATATTAGTAAGAGGTTGTATACAGGCAAAAAAACACGGATTTTTTGAAGTAGACGCACAATTCCATAACAGTAAAGGTAAACATATTAATGTCTCAATAGTTATTGTTGCACATCGAGATTCGTATAATGGTGATTTCATGTATTCTTGTATCTCGCGAGATATTACAGAGCAAGTAGAAATTCAAGAGCAATTGGTACAAGCAACTAAATCTGCAGAAGAAGCTAGTCGAGCGAAAAGTAACTTCCTTGCGCTAATGAGTCATGAGATTAGAACCCCATTGAATGGGATTATTGGGTTGTCGCAGCTGCTACAAAAGACAGAATTAGATGCCCTGCAGAGTGAGTATGCTAATCGTATGAAAGACTCATCAGATATGCTATTGAATATTATCACTAGTATTCTTGATTTCTCGAAGCTTGAAGTGAATATGATCGAACCTGACTTTACTGTATTTAAATTACGAGATATTATGAATCATTTGGCAGATCAATTAAGTGTATTTCTAGGTGGAAAAGAGCAGTTTGAATTCAAAATAGAACTTGCTCCACAAATTCCAATCCATATGCTAGGTGATTCATTACGATTAGAACAAATACTATCTAATCTTTGTGTTAATGCGATCAAATTCACAAAACAAGGAATTGTTGAGCTAGATATTGTCATTACCGAGGAAACGGATGAGCGAATCGTAC
The DNA here is from genome assembly GCF_056786375.1 of Paenibacillus sp. Y930. Classification (NCBI taxonomy): domain Bacteria; kingdom Bacillati; phylum Bacillota; class Bacilli; order Caryophanales; family Paenibacillaceae; genus Paenibacillus; species Paenibacillus sp. Y930. The sequence goes on from NZ_JBXCIX010000002.1 coordinate 258,937, forward strand.
TGAAATTTTCTGTTAAGGATACGGGGATAGGGATGAGTGACGAGCAACTACAATATCTGTTCAAGCCATTCACGCAAGCGGATTCCTCTACGACACGAAAATATGGTGGAACTGGATTAGGTTTGGTCATATCTCGGGATCTCGTTCAATTATTAGGAGGGCAATTAGTTGTCGAGAGTAAATATGGAGAAGGTAGTACGTTTACGTTTGAACTACCGTTCCTAAAGGTAGAACATCAACAGACGGTGGAAGAATCCCTTATTACTCATCCATTAGATGGCTTAGTTTGGATCGTTGAAGATAGTGATATTATGGCAGATTATTGGAGTAAGTGGCTAGCCTTTCAGAAGGTTCCGTCTATTCGAATGAAAACATGGAAGCAGGCTTATTACAGATTACTTCGATCTGGTAAGGGCGCTTATCCAACCTTTATTATGCTTGATATGGAAATGAATGATATGTATGGTATGGAAACATGGATTGATTTTCATAAAGAGGCATCAAGCAAAGGAATTTCAATGATTGTCATTACAACTGCATTTGGTCGAGAAGAATTGCTATTGCTGGCTGGAGATCAACAGCCAGAACGAATATTGACGAAGCCGATTACGGAAATGCGATTTATTGAGGCTTTCCAACCTAAATTGGTGAAAGAAAGAGAACCGCAGCGCATAAAAGCCCGGGCGATCGCGGAAGAAGATGAACCTATCATTGCAGCGAAAACTAACGTTTTACTTGCAGAAGACAATAAGGTGAATCAACTTGTCGCCGTTGAAATGCTGAAGCATTGCAATTGTAATGTGACGGTCGCGAGTAATGGTATCGAAGCGATAGCATGCTTAGAAAAAGAAGATTTTGATCTTGTATTTATGGATATTCATATGCCTGAAATGGACGGTATGGAGGCTGTACGACAAATTAGAAGTAATCCCAAATATCATAATCTGCCAATTATCGCACTTACAGCTAATGTGCTCGTTTCTGATCATGAGCAGTATATGTTAATAGGTATGAACACTGTAGTTACGAAACCGATATCGATGGAACAACTTCAGTATATTATTAACAGCTATACATTGATGCCAAATTTTGCGGCAGCTACTAATGAAAGTGGACATAGTATTCCGGATCAAGAGCGAGTATTGCAACGATTGTTATTACTCACAGTCGTACAAGCTGATACAGCAATAGAGCGGTTGAATGGTAAAGTTAATATTTATATTCATATGTTAAAGCAATTTATCGAAGAATATACAGACTTTGTCTCTCGCATGCAAAACTATCTAGCACTAGAGCAATATGAGGAAATCAGTAGGGCATTTCATACGTTGAAAGGTGCGTCGAGTTATTTGTCAGCACCAACATTATATGATCTTGCCTTGGTCGGCGAACAGCTAACAAAAGAAAAGAAAATTGACAAGATTGGTCGAAATTTGGAGATGATTGACTATGAAATCATCCTTTTTGAAGGACAAGTGAGAAAAGTGTTAAGTGAAGCTAATAATATTTAACAATTTCCTCATAATATTCTAACAAATAGATTGAGGACGAGTGAAGGATGTTGTATTATTATAGTTATAATCTATTAACCTATTTACGTTTTAAATTGTGCAGCATATGGTGAGGGTGACGTGAATGTATAAGGTTCTTATTATTGAAGATGATGTTATGATGAATAACATGTTGTCGATGTACTTAACCGAAGAGGGTTATGAAGTGCAGCAAGCATTCAATGGGACAACTGGTCTGCATACGACATTTCACTTTAGTCCGCATATTATTTTATTAGATCTTATCTTGCCAGATATTGATGGTATTTCAATTTGTACGGAAATACGATTGACTTCTAACGTGCCTATTATGATTTTATCTATGAAAAGTGAGATTTCTGAACGAGTTCAAGCATTAAAGGCTGGAGCAGATGACTATTTGTGCAAGCCGTTCAGTATGCATGAATTAACTGCAAGAGTAGAAGCACTCATTCGGCGCTCCATTCAAACAATCGATACACTAGCTAGTAATATGGAAGTGACTGTCGAAAAATATGCAGATGCGATCCGTCTAGATCATGAACGTCGTCTATTAATTGTACGTGAAGAGCCAGTGGAAACAACCTTTTCAGAATATGAAATTATGAGATTATTTTTGTCGGCACCTAGAAAGGTGTTTAGTAGAGAAGAGTTAATAAGTACATTAAGAGGCTTTGATTCATTTGTAACGGATCGATCCATAGATGTGCATATTGTTAATTTACGAAAGAAGATAGAACAAAATCCAAGAGAACCACAGCTTATCAAAACAGTATGGGGATTTGGTTACAAGTATTCCCCGAGTATATAATGAAAATAGCGCTAGAAGTTTATTTTCTCTTCTTAGCGCTATTTTCTATCGAAACTATGAAACCTCCAAGTAAAGCTTCGTACCGTCATTATATTGCAGAATCGCTACATCACGAACCATTTCCACAGATTTAATAGATTTCCATTTTTTTCGGAATGCAAAATCAAATTCAAGTTCATTTAATTTATTGTTAAGTCTTTGATAGTTATGTGATTTCTCAGCTGCACAGAAGACAGGCACGGATTGACTTTTATAAGTAATTATTTTAACCATATACGATGGCCTCCTAAATCTTTATATCTTTATTATATGTAAATAGATTTAAGAGGACATGAATATAGAGTTTAAATAGTGTTTATTATTCTAATACTAATCTAACAAATGAATATAGTAATTTATGAAAGCTAAGATAGCGAGATGAAGTGGGTAGAAGCTACGCCATAACCAGCTTGGGGCACGCCATTGACTAAAATTTTGAATTACATTCGGTTTGAACGCTATAACATACGTGATGATCATACTAAAGAATTGTACTAGCCACGAATTGTACACCATAAATATGATCTCAGCGATAAAATGAATGGTTATCATTGCTGTTGATGACAAGTAACGATAAATCAGCATAAGAACTAAAGCATATGCGCCATAATCAAACGGAATCAATTCTAGCAATACAACGCCAGCAATTGTAGCTAGTGCTCTAATAGTTAGCGGTAGCTTCTTCATATCCAACATTTTTAACGTAAGAAGACATATTAATAAGGTGGCAATGACATTAAAACGTAATACATCAAAAGTAAGTTGATAAGGAATCTGAGAAATAAGAGCGAGTAGACCAATGCGCAGCACATATTTCTTAAAACTTCGAGTGCGATGATAGCCGACAACCATCAGATATACGTAGATCGGGAACGATAGACGGCCTATTATTCTTAGTGTATGCTCTTGTGGAAAAAAGACTGCTCCTATATGATCGATCAGCATGGTGAGCATGGCGAGCCATTGCATAGTATAATCTCCTTCCGTAAGATGTAGTTCAAAAAGCGGACTTTGATAACGATGATTATGCTGACGTAGGTTATTCGACATCGAATATGAAGCGAACTTGGGAAGTATAGCATAAGCTTCCGATGTATGTTTCTTGCAGAAACATTGTAGGGCCGCGTGTACCAATAACGTACACTTGCGCTTCCTCCTCCCACAAGTAGCGCTCCATCTTCTCGATTTTCGAAAGCCCGCTTTTTGAACCTTTATTTGAAGCTTCGTGCTAAACATTATCCGCTCGTGTACTCGTACCGTACACGTTGCTGGGTTTTGTTTCACTATAATTAGAAGAGGTAGCTCAAAAAAAGCTGGAAGTGTTGAGCTTCCAGCTTTTCATTGTATGATTATTCGTTAATTGTTGAATTGACAAGATGAGACGTACAGTGCTTACAACGCGTTGCTTTAATAGGAACTTGGGATAAGCAATGAGGGCATTCTTTTTCTGTAGGAGCTTTAACTTCCGCTACCTTCTCTTTTTCCGTTATACGACGTAAATGATTAATCCCTTTAACCATAAAGAAAATACATAGTGCAACAATTAGAAAATCTAATATCGTATTTATAAATGAACCGATGTAAATTCCTGGTTGTACTCCGACTGATCCATCGTCTAGCAATGGCGCTTCTCCAATCGGAATCATCAAATCTTTGAAATCTGCGTTATTAATAAGTGCACCTACTGGTGGCATAATAATATCATTAACGAGAGAAGTTACAACTTTACCGAACGCTCCACCGATAATGACACCGACAGCTAGATCAATAACATTCCCCTTTACTGCAAACTCTTTAAACTCTTGTAATATCTTCAACACAATTCCTCCCAAAACTTTTTATTAGCTAGTTAATGTGCTACCAGTGAATAAAAAGTAGCATCGAAAGCATAAACCTAACTTTTATAATCTATTTCCTCAATCTAGCATTGATACGCCACTATTTCAACAATTATATAGTGTGCCAGCTACTTTGGCGGGTGATACTAAGCTTTGGAATTGTATCGTTTTTCCAATCTTTTTCCACCCAGCCAAAGAATGATTATACCAATGATAGAGGCAACAATACGCCAAGGAGCTTCGAAGAGATTAGCGATATCGAAGCTAATTAATCCGATAAATAAGATCATCATCGCTTTACCTAATGCGAAGGATACGAGAAAAGTATGGAATGGTAATTTACTTAGCCCTGCAACGATCGTTATTAATACAGATGGTGTAAATGGGAAACATGATAATAGAAATAACGGTGTAAAGCCTTTATGTTCTACCCATCCGAAAATTTTCTTCATAGATGGGAATCGACGTTGCAAGCGATCTCCAAGTTTGTTGCCATACTTACGACAGATTAGAAATATACAAATTGCGCCTCCCATAATGCCTATCCAAGAAAACAGCATCCCGAAACCAATGCCGTAGATATTGACATTAGCTGCAATAATTACAATTAACGGCAGGAAAGGCAAGAAAGCTTCAAAGAAAGGGACGAGAATTCCTGGTAATGGACCAAGGCTGGACAAGCTTTTCAAAAATTGTTCAATTTGCTCTAAGGTCATGCTAAGTTTCTCCGTTCTCACACACAATTAGAATTTGATTCTTTAACTTTAGATTAGAAGGTTGAATAAGATGGGATCTTTGTTGAGATCAACAAACTGATAGCCCTTTGTCTGCATACGCTCAATTAATGAGGCGTAATCTTCGCGATACTTTAATTCGATACCAACGAGTGCAGGTCCGTTATCTTTATTAGATTTTTTCGTATATTCAAATCTTGTAATATCATCATTTGGTCCAAGTACTTGATCTAGAAATTCACGCAGCGCCCCTGCTCGTTGAGGGAAGTTTAGCATGAAATAGTGTTTGTAGCCTTCATAGATAAGCGAACGCTCCTTAATTTCTTGCATTCGATCGATATCGTTATTACCACCACTAACGACACATACAATGGTTTTCCCTTTAATTTGTTCACTATATTGATCAAGCGCAGCAATAGTAAGTGCACCAGCTGGTTCAGCGACAATGGCATTTTCGTTGTATAGATCAATAATAGTTGTACATACTTTGCCTTCATTAACTGAAATTACATCATCGAGCAGTTCTTTGCAAATTGCAAAAGTATGGTCACCCACTCGTTTTACTGCGGCACCATCGACGAATTTATCAACCTGTTCTAATGTCACGACTTCATTACGAGCTAAAGCTAGCTGTAGCGATGCTGCGCCTTCAGGTTCTACACCAACCATTTTCGTAGAAGGAGAAATGCTTTTTACATAAGAGCTTACGCCTGCTGCAAGACCGCCACCACCAACGGTGACGAACACATAATCAGGACTATGTTCGATATCATTCAATATCTCTTGACCAACAGTACCATTACCTGCAATAATCATACGATCATCAAAAGGATGAACAAAGGCGTATCCACTACGCTCACATTCAATCATTGCTTCATTATAAGCATCGTCAAATGTATCACCTTTTAGTATGATTTCTACATTATTTCCACCAAAAAACTGCACTTGCTTCACTTTTTGGCTAGGAGTAGTGCTAGGCATATAAATTTTACCTTTAATTCCTAGAGCGTGGCAGGAGTAAGCAACGCCTTGTGCATGATTACCGGCGCTAGCGCATATTACTCCAACTAGTCCCTCTTGTTCTGTTAATGAACGAATAAGATGGTAAGCTCCGCGAATTTTGAATGAACGAATGATTTGCAGATCTTCACGTTTTAAGTACACCTCACAGTTATAGCGCTGTGATAATACACGGTTATATTGAAGTGGTGTGTGTGCAATAACATCTTTTAAGTGCATATGAGCTTGTACAATTTCTTCTAGTTGTATTTTGACGTTGGAATCATCCCATGAGTTCATCTATGAAAACCTGCCTTTATGTTAATTGATTTGAGTGTATACGATTGTACTATTATATCATTATGTATAACACAATACAGAGGAGTGAAAAAAGTTGAAGAAGAAAATTTTTATAACGTTTATCGTTATCATTGTTATAGTCGTAGCTACTATCTTTGCTTTGAAGCAGTATATAAGTCCGAGCCAACAACTGACGATGGAATATACATCCATTAATGTTGAAGAGAAGATAGTGAATATGGTTACTAATCTCAACAACGAGGTTCGCTTATCTGAGCAAGAAATTGATTCATTAATCAAACAAAGTATGGATCAACAGCTTAATGCTTATACGTATATTAATGGTGCAAATTTCTATGTTGAGCATAATATTTTATATGCAGTATTAAATGTGACGCTTTATAATAAGCTGGATGCTGAAATTTATGTTGCATATGACGTACAATGGGACGGCTCTGGGCTACAATTATTACCACAATCACTTTCAGTTAAAGATATCTCATTGCCTACTTCATGGCTAGAAACTATTGTCGTACCGATCTATGATGAAACGGATTCTATCGTTACCATTTCAAGTCTAATTAATGAAGGTAGAGAGATCGTCATTAAGCTACAATTAAATCTGTTTAATTAGGTAAGCAAGTAAAATGACAAACGCTAGAATGAGCAGCTAAAGTTGACGTGTTTTCATAGTTGTGGAAGTCAGTAGACAAATAACTAGTCATGCAGTAACATTTGTAAGGCAGACTATAATGTAAGGCATATGCAAGAGGAGAGATTGATCTGGAATCATCGTTATTACTCACGTTTAAGTCACCACCATTTCCATATTTTATTGAATCTAATTCTCATACTTACGAGGTAGGAGAAGAACATCCTAATCGTGCAAATATTGGTATTTTTGATATGTTATATGTTCGAGAGGGCTGTCTGTATATTGCAGAAGATGATCATAGATGGGAACTACATGCTGGAGAGGTATTAATTCTGCGTCCAGATGCTTGGCATTATTCGTACGAACCGTGTACAAGTCGTACAACATTTGATTGGCTACATTTCCAAACTGCTGGACCGTGGGAAGAAGTAGAAAGCTATGAGCAAGGGACATTACGAGGGGATTACTATACTTATGCACTTCGTGTACCTAAGCATGTGAAGCTACAAGCTACTACGGAAATGCGATTAATGCTAGAGGCTTTACATGAAGCTGCTAGAAATAGTTCTCATGCTGCCTTTTGGGATCGTCAGCAACGCTTTCTACATTTATTACAAATGCTCGATGAAGGCTGGAGAAGTGATACTGCTAAAGCATCCGTAGTTGTGGCAGAAAAAGCGGCTGCTTATTTGAAACGTCATTATCGTCAGTCAATTAGTAATCAAACATTAAGTGATGCGTTAGCACTACATATTAACTATATTACTCGTAGTATGAGTGATGTATTCGATTGTACGCCACAACAATATTTACTCTATTATCGAATCGATCAAGCTAAGCTACTCCTTATTAAGACAGACTGGTCAATCGCCCAAATAGCAATCGAATCGGGCTTTAAGCAGACGGCACATTTCTCCAGACTGTTTGCCAATCAGGTGGGGTTATCACCGCTGAGATATCGTAAGAAGTTTACGCATTAGGGTTGCCATGAATAATTTACCTCCTTTCTACAAATACTTCCTACATCAACTCAGAATTGTACAACTTTTACACTTCTGATGAGGCTATTCGGTTTATTCGAATGGTATAGCGAAGTGTGAATAGTTCAGGAGGTTTTATTATGGTTCAACGATTTTCACTACAGGCAGAAATATACGATGTGATTGAACAATTTAAGGCAACCAAAGTATTACAAACTCAGGCACAGCGCTATAATGTAAGCCCTACTCAACATGTTACTATTGTTATGAATGATCGTCATGAGCAGCGCGTCCTGCAGGATGCACGTTGGGGACTATTTCCTTATTGGGCGCGCGATGCAGTGAATACAACGAAGCAAGCTGTGCGCGGAAAGTCGTTTCTGTTTGAACTAGTGATGCGTAATCGTTGTGTAGTTCCTTGTACAGGTTTTTATGGTGCGAAGCAAGTTGGATTAGAAAGAGATCCAAGAGCTATGCATATTGTACTTCCAGGTAAACCGCTATTCGGTGTAGCAGGAATTTTTGATCGCTTTCGTAATGCACAAGGAGAAGAGATACGAGTATTCACGATGCTAACCTCTGAGACGACGGGAACTATGGCGAGTTGGCAGCCTAGTTTGCCAATTGTATTAGATGAAGAGGGAGTCGAAGCGTGGCTCGATCCTAAGGCACGTAACTATGATCTGCTACAGATGCATTTACCACATCTGGAAAGTTACATGTTAAGATCGTACCCTGTAACTAATGCTGTATATGATGATCAGTATGAATCTCCAGATTGTATACGTGAGCTTGGTATTGATTTTGCTTGAACTTCTCGAAATTTAATTACGAACAAAAACTGTGAACAGGAAAATCAAGATATGTGTTGTTAATTAAAACTACAATAGGCCTTTAAGTGAGATACTTGTACGCGAGCAGCTCACTTAAAGGCTATTTTTGTTTGCTCCGTAATCCGCGCTGAGAGCTCATCTGGCGAAAATACGCAGAAATCCAACGTATTCGCTTGATAGACTATAAAAACGGTTTGCCCCCCTAAATTTGGATACTCATTATGTTCAATCTCGATATGTATGTCTGTAGCGCCAAAATTGGCGTTACAGAGCGATAGTAGTTAGAAATATATGTCTGTAACGCCAAAATTGTTGTTACAGAACGATAGTGTCTTGAAATGTATGTCTGTAACGCCAAAATTGTTGTTACAGAGCGATAGTAGTTAGAAATATATGTCTGTAGCGTCAAAATTGGCGTTACAGGGCGATAGTAGTAAGAAATTTATGTCTGTAACGCCAAAATTGTTGTTACAGAGCGATAGTAGTAAGAAATTTATGTCTGTAGCGCCAAAATTGGCGTTACAGAGCGATAGTGTTCGTTTTTCTCATTGGAATTATACTACTAATGCTATAACGATAAATCCGAGTACAACAGCGATTGTAACAGTGATTTGTTATCGTGGCGCCCCCAAATGGAACAGCGAAGCACGCCCGTAGCGGTCTTAAACGTAGCCTTTAACCCACTCGTTCGTCGCATTAAACTAGCGCCATTACTGAGCTATAAGGAAACTGTAGTAGTAGCTTCAATATTTCTTATAGGAAAAAAGTTACAGTATTCATTGACCCTAGTTTCACTCTGTGGTAATTTGAAATGAGAGAATAATTCAGAGTAATATGCTAGGAATTAATTCATAGTATCGATGCGAGGTGTATAGATTGCAATTATTAGTCACGAACAGTCCGTTTTCTGAAGATCAGATTCAGCATTTGAATGTATTACTTCCTACATTAAGTGAAGCACAAATTCAATGGTTAAGTGGTTATTTAGCATTTTATCGTACGGGAATAGCACCAATCAATCTAAACTCTGCAGTAGCAACATCCGTTCCAGAAGCACCTGCTGCTCATCCAGTAATTACTATACCGAAAGAAGCGACCATTATATTTGGTTCTCAGACGGGTAATTCACAGCGTCTTGCGGGTAGACTTTCTGAGAAATTGAAAGCTATTGGTTTTGATGTAACATTGTCTGCGATGAATAAGTTTAAGCCTAATGATTTGAAAAAAGCTGTTAACTTATTCGTGTTAGTTAGTACACACGGAGAAGGCGATCCACCTGACAACGCGATTTCATTTTATGACTTCCTTAATAGCAAGCGAGCGCCTAAGCTAGATAGCTTGAAATATTCAGTGCTTGCACTGGGCGATACATCCTATGAATTTTTCTGTAAAACAGGTCAAGATTTTGATGAGAAATTACAACAATTAGGTGCGGAGAGACTTACAGAACGTGTTGATTGTGATGTTGATTTTGAAGAAGCAGCAAGCGGTTGGATCGATGCCGTTGTGAACAATATACAAGCTTCCAATGCGGTGGTAGCGACTACAGAGAATAAGATCTCTATTACTTCTCCTACTTCAGAGCATTCTGAATATACACGTAATCGTCCCTATCAAGCTGAATTGCTAGAAAGTATTAATTTGAATGGTCGTGGATCTGATAGAGAAACACGCCATCTTGAAATATCTTTAGAAGGATCTGGAATTTCGTATGAACCAGGCGATGCAGTAGGTATTGTACCTCACAATAATCCACAACTTGTACAAGAGTTGTTAGCAGCGTTTAGCTGGACTAATACAGCACCCATTACGAATAAAGAAGGGTTAACTTCAACGATCGAAGAAGCATTAACGACGCAATACGAAATTACTGTTCTATCGAAAAATCTGCTTGAGAAGCTTATCCCATACGCAACGACTAGTAAGTTTACCGAGTTACTAGCGGATGCAACGGCAGTGAAGGAATATGTAAAGGGTCGTGATCTACTCGATCTAGTCCGCGATTATGGTCCATTAACATTGCAACCGAGCGATGTTCCAACAACTTTACGAAAAATACCTGCAAGGCTATATTCGATTGCAAGTAGTATCAAATCTCACCCAGAAGAGGTTCATCTAACGATCCGAAAAGTACAATATGAAGCTCATGGTCGCGCTCGTGACGGCGTATGCTCTGTATATGTATCTGAGCGTTTGGAAGTCGGAGATAAAGTTTCTGTATTCGTACAATCCAATCCAAACTTCAAGTTGCCTACCAATGCGGATGCACCAGTCATTATGATTGGTCCAGGAACGGGAGTGGCGCCTTTCCGCTCTTTCTTAGAAGAAAGAGAAGAGACTGGCGTTGGCGGAAAAACATGGTTATTCTATGGAGATCGTCATTATGTGACAGATTTCTTATATCAGACGGATTGGCAACGGATGCTTGCTGACGGTGTACTAACGAAGCTTGAGGTAGCATTCTCGCGTGATATGAAAGAGAAAGTATATGTACAGCATCGATTATTAGAGCATGCTGCAGAATTATATACTTGGCTCGAAGAAGGCGCTTATATCTATATTTGCGGTGATGAAAAATATATGGCGCATGATGTACATGCAGCATTAATTCAAATCGTTAAGCAAGAGCGTAACGTTAGTGAAGAAGAAGCGGTTTCATATATAGCACAATTGCAGGAAGAAGAACGTTATCTTCGTGATGTATATTAATTATATAAACAATTAATCGGGTTAAAAATTAATGTGATAAAGTATGGTTGGCATAAGCTATCGGGAGGGATTCTCGCAATGACAAGCAAAAATAAGGTTGAACCAATTGGTGGAAAGCCAAGTGATGTAGAGGACTTAAAAGTAGAAAGTAAATATTTGCGTGGTTCATTAGCGGAACAGTTGAGAAATCGTGTGACTGGCGGCTTAACGGAACTAGATAATCGTCTATTGAAATTCCACGGCAGTTATATGCAGGATGATCGTGATTTGCGTAATGAACGTGAAAAGCAAAAGCTAGAGCCAGCATTTCAATTCATGCTGCGTATTGTTACTCCTGGCGGTGTAGCTACTCCTGAGCAATGGTTAGTGCTTGATGATCTAGCGCAAAAGTACGGTAATCATACGATGCGTGTTACAACGCGTCAAGCATTTCAAATGCACGGTATTTTGAAATGGAATTTGAAATCTACGATTAAAGAAATTAATGATTCGTTGTTAACGACATTAGCGGCATGCGGTGATGTCAATCGTAACGTAATGTGTAATCCTAACCCGCATCAGTCAGAAGTACATGAGGAAGTATTCGAAATGTCGACAAAATTGACAACGCATCTTGCTCCACGTACACCTGCTTATCATGAAATTTGGTTAGATGGTGAAAAACTTGAAAATCCGAATAAGCCTTATAGCGAACCGGTTGATCCGGTAGAGCCGATTTACGGGCATGTATATTTACCACGTAAGTTCAAAATTGGTATCGCAGTTCCGCCATCCAATGATATTGATGTATATTCTCAAGATTTGGGCTACATCGCTATCGTTGAAAATGGAAAACTTGTTGGTTATAACGTAACTGTCGGTGGCGGCATGGGGATGTCTCATGGTGATAATAATACGTATCCACAGCTGGGTAAAGTAATCGGTTTTGTTACGCGCGAACAAGTGCTTGAGATTGCCGAGAAAACTATTACGATCCAACGTGATTACGGAAATCGTTCTGTACGTAAAAATGCTCGTTTCAAATATACAATTGATCGCCATGGTCTTGATTGGTTTGTTGAAGAGTTACAAGAGAGACTGGGGTGGTCTTTACAGCCAGCGCGTGAATACCAATTTGAAAGTAGTGGTGACCGCTATGGTTGGTCGAAAAACTATGATGGAACGTGGAATGTGACTCTATTTGTACGTAGTGGTCGTATTGCTGATACAGAAGATTACGAGCTAATGACTGGACTTAGAGAAATTGCTAAAGTACTGAAGGGTGATTTCCGATTAACTGCCAACCAGAATATTATGATTGGTAATATACCAGCAAAGCAAAAAGCAACCATTGCGAAGCTACTGAAGCAATATCGTATTACGGTTGGAGAAGAGCTATCAGGTATTCGTCGCAATGCGTTATCTTGCGTATCTTTACCAACATGCGGATTAGCTATGGCTGAAGCAGAACGCTATTTGCCATCATTACTTGATAAACTAGATCCGATATTTGAGGAAAATGGTTTGCGAGATCAAGAGGTCAATATTCGTATGACAGGTTGCCCGAACGGATGCGCACGTCCCGCGCTAGGCGAAATCTCCTTTATTGGTAAAGCAGCAGGCAAATACAATATGTATTTGGGTGCCGCATTTGCTGGTGAACGATTGAATAAAATGTATAAAGAGAATATTGGTGAAGAAGAGATTATTTCAACCTTAAAGCCAATTATTGAGCATTATGCGAAAGATCGTGAACCGAATGAAAACTTTGGTGACTTTGTTATTCGTACACAATATATTAAAGCTACTACAGACGGAACTAATTTCCATAGCGCATAATTAAAATGAAAAAAGGTGCCTTGTATAAAGTTGGATAAACTAAACCAACCCCAATTACAAGACACCTTTTTTATTTTTTGTAGATAAGATTTTCATCTAGACTATAAAAATTAATTACATAGAATTAATTTTTATATGTGACTAAATGAGTTAAGTTATGCGTTGAGCAGACCATACAATACCATTACCAGTTCCACCCAAATCAAGTCCAATTGTTAGACCGTCAGCTTCATAGAATAAACCAACAGTTTCTCCTGCAGTTAATTCTACTTCTCCTGCCAATGTTACAGTACCATTTCCTAGAACTGCTCTTAAAGTTAGTAATAATGCGACGTTTACGTTTAATATAGGGAATAATCCACTGATTAGATCTGTAGTAGTAGGAGCTATTCGACGAATGACCAAGTAAGGATCTACGCCCGCACCTAGAGAAATTGTAAGCGCAGCAGTTGTTGAGTAGTTTATTGTTGCTTCGAAGTTGTATCTTCCTGTGGCAGGTACAGTAAAGGTTCCGGTAGTTGCGTCAAAAGCTCCTGAGTTGAAGTAAGGTGCAGCTACACTCCAGTCGTCAATTTGAGTCGTTCCGGCAACAGCGAGAGTACTATTAAAGGCTGAGAAACCTTCGATAAACCCAGTGCCAGTAGCACCAGTGGCACCTGTCGCACCAGTAGGTCCAGCATCACCAGTAGGTCCAGCATCACCAGTAGGTCCAGCATCACCAGTAGGTCCAGCATCACCAGTAGCGCCAGTCGCACCAGTAGGTCCAGCATCACCAGTAGCGCCAGTCGCACCAGTAGGTCCAGCATCACCAGTAGGTCCAGCATCACCAGTCGCGCCAGTCGCACCAGTAGGTCCAGCATCACCAGTCGCGCCAGTTGCACCAGTAGGTCCAGCATCACCAGTAGCGCCAGTCGCACCAGTAGGTCCAGCATCACCAGTAGCGCCAGTCGCACCAGTCGCACCGTCAGCTCCAGTAGCGCCAGTCGCACCATCCGCGCCAGTCGCACCAGTTGCTCCAGTCGCACCATCCGCGCCAGTCGCACCAGTTGCTCCAGTCGCACCATCCGCGCCAGTCGCACCAGTTGCTCCAGTCGCACCATCCGCGCCAGTCGCACCAGTTGCTCCAGTCGCACCATCCGCGCC
>NZ_JBXCIX010000002.1:273416-859566 GCF_056786375.1 Paenibacillus sp. Y930
CACCAGTAGCCCCAGCAACACCAGTAGCCCCAGCAACACCAGTAGCCCCAGCAACACCAGTAGCCCCAGCAACACCAGTAGCCCCAGCAACACCAGTAGCCCCAGTAACACCAGTAGCCCCAGTAGGTCCAGTTGGTCCAGTAGCACCTACTGGAATTGTAGGCAATTCAATACTTACGATAGCAGAACCTTGCGTAACATTAATATCTAATGTTGTAGATTCAAAAGACAGAGTCTCACCTAATAGTAATGTTGCCGTATCTCCAGCAGAACCTTCAACAGTGAATAATAGTTGACTTGTGTCAAATTCGCCAGTCGGTCCAGTCGGTCCAGTCGCTCCCGCAGCACCAGCAGGTCCAGCCACAGAAATTATTTCGTAGTCTGGTGATTCACCAGGAATACCTTGAGGTGGAGCATATGTTACAACATAGAGTACTCCGTTGTAAGAAACAACTTGCCCTACTTGATAAAAAGGAGCTTCTGTTGGATCAAATGGTACGATGTCAGTAAGTCCAATTCCAGGAGGACCTTGTTCTCCAGGGTAGCCTCGAGGTCCTTGAGGACCCGGAGGCCCAGGAGGACCTGTTGGTCCACGACGACCAGGTATAGGATGAATTCCACTGATCGTTACTGCTTTAGACTTGCATTTCTTCGGTTGAAGCTTATCAATTTGTTTATTATTGGATTTTGTATCCAAAAAAACACCTCCCTATGAACTTCTATATCGTACGCGGAGGGCGGTGGAAGCGTATGTGTGATTATCCTATCTTTTCGAAAAAATAGCATAATAGTATTATAGAATATAGTATTTAAAGATAGTTTATTAATAGGAAAGGGCTGCCGCACCGTAGTTTATACGGCGTGGCAACCCATTAATTAAAATAAATAGTTAGCTAATTGCAATACCTGCGCTAGCATATCCTAGGAGGGTTGTAGCTATATCCAAACCAGCAGTAACTTCTGAAGAGAATACTAATAATAGACGAGTACCTTGAGTGACGGGAATACTTAATCCAGGCGTATTGCCACTACTTATGGCACCTAGTGCAATGATTCCAGTTAGTGAGGGAGCTAATGTTACAACGGCACCAGGAACTGGGGTGAAGATATTATCAGGTGTAGTTGAACTGAATAATTGAGCAGTAATGGTAAGTGTTGATCCGAGAAGTGAAATAGCAGCTGTTGTGCTGAAATATGCTGACATACTTGTAATTGTACCGTCTCTAGGAACTGAGAATGCCATGTTAAGAAGTAAGCCAGCAGCTCCAGTTAGGTCGATATTAGCACCAACGAGTGTTACTCCTCCTGCAGAATTTCCAAATCCAACAAGTGAATTAGTATTTAGGAGACCGCCCAAAACTGTAGTAAGTGCGACAGGTAAACCAGATGCATACGGTATAATAGCACTTGATCCAGCAACACCAGTAGCGCCAGCGACACCAGTAGCGCCAGCGGCACCAGTAGCGCCAGCGGCACCAGTAGCGCCAGCGGCACCAGTAGCGCCAGCGGCACCAGTAGCGCCAGCGGCACCAGCTGCGCCAGTAGCACCGTCAGCACCAGCGGCACCAGTAGCTCCATCAGCACCAGCGGCACCAGTAGCTCCATCAGCACCAGCCGCGCCAGTAGCTCCATCAGCACCAGCGGCACCAGTAGCTCCATCAGCACCAGCGGCACCAGTAGCTCCATCAGCGCCAGCCGCGCCAGTAGCTCCATCAGCACCAGCGGCACCAGTAGCTCCATCAGCACCAGCCGCGCCAGTAGCACCGTCAGCACCAGCGGCACCAGTAGCTCCATCAGCACCAGCCGCGCCAGTAGCGCCAGCGGCACCAGTAGCACCAGTAGCACCAGCGGCACCAGTAGCTCCATCAGCACCAGCCGCGCCAGTAGCACCGTCAGCACCAGCTGCGCCAGTAGCTCCGTCAGCGCCAGCCGCACCAGTAGCTCCATCAGCGCCAGCGGCACCAGTAGCTCCGTCAGCACCAGCTGCGCCAGTAGCACCGTCAGCACCAGCGGCACCAGTAGCTCCATCAGCGCCAGCAGCGCCAGTAGCACCGTCAGCACCAGCGGCGCCAGTCACGCCAGTAGCGCCAGTAGCTCCGGCAACACCAGCCGCGCCAGTCACGCCAGTCACGCCAGTAGGTCCAGCGATACCAGCAATACCAGTAGCACCCGTAGGACCAGTAGGTCCAGGAGGACCTCCAGAAGGACCGGTAGGTCCAGCAACACCAGTAGCGCCAGCAACACCAGTAGCGCCAGCAACACCAGTAGCGCCAGCAATACCAGTAGCGCCAGCAACACCAGTAGCGCCAGCAACACCAGTAGCGCCAGCAACACCAGTAGCGCCAGCAATACCAGTAGCACCGTTGGTTCCATTGGTTCCATTGGTTCCGTTGGTTCCATTGGTTCCGTTGGTTCCATTGTTTCCATTGGTTCCATTAGTTCCGTTAGTTCCAGCAGTACCCGTAGCACCCGTTGGTCCAGCAGGCCCTGTTGGTCCACGGCGACCAGGTGTGGGGTGAATTCCACTAATCATTACTTCTTGAGTCTTGTGATTCTTTAGTTGAAGCTTATCAATTTGTTTAATATTGGATAATTTGCCCAAAAAAACACCTCCCTTAGTAATTCTTTATCATACGAAGAAGGTGGTAGATGCGTATGTGTGTATACCCTATCTTTTCAAATTTAATATATTTATATAATTGATAGTAGATAACAATGTAGAATTGACTCCTTATTAAAAAATTATAAATAGTAAGATTGTTCTTTGAAGTATACGAAAGGATGTCGGATTTGTATGTATGAATATTCAATGTTCTCGTAACACTATAGCTATGGATTCATTTGAGTTTTTATTATGTTGAATGAATGATCCATACAATAGCTAAATTGAGACATTGACAGATAACTATGACAATAATATAATTAACTTATAAAAAGTAAGTAACTATAAATAATGGAGGTTGTTCTTTGTGACATTTACAATAAATTCAAATACTTCTCTTGGTCTTGTAAAATTAAAGGTAGAAAATTTGGCGCGATCAATCTCGTTCTATGAAAGAGTAATAGGACTTAAATCGTTAAATGTAACGGATAAGTCAGCACAACTAACGGCAAATGGATCTACTATTTTAATTGAGCTTGAGGAAATTGATAATGTATATACAGGATCGCACCGTGGTCATAATGGTTTATACCATTTCGCCTTACTATTACCTACTCGAAAGGCGTTAGGGAGTATATTACGCCATTTAATTGAGCAAGGTGTTCAGGTTGGACAAGCGGATCATTTGGTAAGTGAAGCGTTGTATTTATCAGATCCAGACAATAATGGTATTGAAATTTATCGAGATCGACCTCGCTCCGAGTGGCAATATGATAGTAACAACATGGTGAAAATGGCTACTGACCCGATTGATTGGGAAGGACTGTTACGAGATAGTGAAGGTGAAGTCTTTCATGCCATAGATGCGGATACTATTATGGGACATATACATTTACATGTTTCAGATTTGAAAAAAGCTAATGAATTTTATAATGATATTGTTGGTTTTTCACTTGAATCAGACTGGTCCGCTAATGGAGCATTATTTGTAGGTGCAGGCGGATATCATCATCATCTCGGACTTAATGTTTGGAATGGACGAGGTGCAACAGCACTACCCGTAAATGCAACGGGGCTGGAATATTTCACAATTATACTTCCTAGTGAGGGAGATCGTGAATTACTTGCTGGGCGTCTACAAGAAGCTGGTTATCCGGTTCTTAAGAGTGAAGGATATATGTATGTAGTTGATCCATTCGGAATGGGCATTAGATTGCAATAATAACGATAGATGGAGCTGTTCCATTGTAGTCAAGGGCTACAATAGAGCAGCTCTTTGATTTGTTAGACCGATATAAGCGGGCTGTCTTTGAATGGTTCGCATTATTAATGAGATGAGTTATAATATACAGCATTACGATCATGAAAGGCATAAGGAAGGACGTTATGTTGTGAATAGAGATAATAAGAGTTTATTAAGAAATATAGCCTCTTCTGCGAAAAGAGAGAAGGCTGATATCGTTATAAAAAACGGCAAAGTCATAGATGTGTTTAATCAGGAAATATTAGCTGTGGATGTTGCTATTACTGCTGGGGTCATCGTTGGGCTAGGTAATTATGATGGTGAAACGATAATAGATGCTAACGGCAAATATATTGCGCCAGGATTTATTGATGGTCATGTTCATATTGAATCAGCCATGCTTACGCCTGCGGAATATTCGCATGTTGTTCTACCTCATGGTGTAACAACCGTTATTGCAGATCCGCATGAAATTGCTAATGTAAGTGGAGAAGATGGTCTTGATTATATGATTGCATCATCTGAAAATATAGCGTTAGATGTTTATTATATGCTTCCATCATGTGTTCCAGCGGTTTCATTCGAGAATGCGGGGGCTGTATTGACCGCAGAGCAGCTAGAACCATATTATCAACACGAAAGAGTGATTGGTCTAGGTGAAGTTATGAATGCACCTGGTGTTATAGCGGGTGATTCCACTGTAATAAATAAGCTACAATCAGCCCACAGGCATAACAAGCATATTGATGGACATGCGGCTGGTTTAGATAAAGACGCGATTAACGTCTATATGACAGCAGGTATTCGTACTGATCATGAATGTACGACGCCACAAGAAGTTCGAGACAGATTACAACGTGGAATGTATGTGATGCTACGTGAAGGATCTGCAGCTAGAAATTTAAGAACAATTATTAAGGCAGTGAACGAAAAAAATGCAAGAAGATGTTTGTTTGTAACGGATGATAAGCATCTAGACGACTTAGTCAACGAAGGAAGCATAGATTATAATATTCGACTTGCGATCGAAGAAGGAATTGACCCAATATTAGCGATACAGATGGCGACATTGAATGCAGCAGAATGCTTCGGTCTTAAAGATCGTGGAGCTATAGCACCTGGTTATATTGCTGATATTGTTTTCTTGGATCGTATTGAAAATATATCAATCTCTGAAGTGTATAAAGCTGGTCAACTAGTTGCCAAACATAATGTATATGTTGGACCTGTTGTTCATACGGCAGATCCGATAGAGAAGTTGATGTCTAGCATTAATGTTAGACCAATAACGAAACAAAACTTAGAGCTACCTATTACTAATACTACTAAACAAGCTAATATTATCGGTATTATTCCAAATAGTATTGAAACAAAACATCTCATCGAGGAAGTTGATGTGAATGAATCGTTACTGTTTCAACCGTCGACGCAAAGAGATCAGTTGAAAATGGTCGTAGCTGAACGACATAAAGCTTTAGGAACGGTTGGCGTAGCGATATTGAAAGGACTAGGGATTACTTCGGGTGCGATCGTTGCCACTATTGCTCATGATTCGCATAATATTGTAGCGGTAGGTGTTAATGACGAGGATATATTGTTTGGATTAGATGTTATTCAGCAATTGAAGGGCGGCGTTGCTATTGTAGACAATGGCAAGGTGCTAGCTTCCGTCTCATTGCCGATTGCGGGATTAATGTCTAATCAAAAATTTGAATTTGTATATGAACAACTAGAAGCTCTTAATAAAGCATTGGCTGATATTGGATTCGAGCAAAACTTCAATCCATTTCTTACATTATCTTTTTTAGCGCTTCCTGTCATTCCGGAGCTGAAACTTACTGATCAGGGGTTGTTCAAGGTAAGTGAGTTTTCTCACATTAAAGTAGATGAGGTAGTTCAAAACATCCACTTGTGATCACGATGAGTATGCTAACATGGCTTAGTCGGCGGTGAATATACCCTCATCGAAAATAGCCATCGCGTGTGCGGTGGCTATTGTAATGGTAGAAATTATTGTGTTGGGCTAGCTTATTTTACATAGCTTTCGAAAATTTCAAGTACTTTCTTTTGATCATGTGAGATGGAGTAGAGTACATACTTGCCATGACGCACGATTTGATAGTTCTTCGCATTTTCATATTGATCTTGTAAATATTTTTCAAAAGTAGCTTGAACATCTTCAGCACGCTTCGTTAACGCTGTTTTCACTGCATCGTAGTCAGATTCATTTTTCAGCTTAATAATTGCAAGATCAGCTGCTTTCACATTCATCATCGCTACTTGGAATATACCGTCTTCTACATATTTATCGCTATCCATATAGAATACGTCAGAAATCATTTCACCTGAGACATCCATCATGGAAGAAAATTGTACATCATTTATTATTTGTTCACTTATATCATTGAGATTAATACTAGTTGGTTGTTCAGGTGTAGCAGAAGGCTTAGCTGTCGGTTTAGGCGTTGCCACTGGTTTTTCTGTAGGCTTAGCTGTCGGTTTAGGTGTTGGCTTAGCAGTAGGCTTAGCTGTTGGTTTGGCAGTTGGTTTAGGTGTTGCCGCTGGTTTTTCTGTGGGCTTAGCTGTTGGTTTTACTGTTGCCTCTGGCTTCGTTGTAGCTTCAGGCTTTTCTGATGTACTTGGTTTTTCTGTAGCTTCTAGTTCCGGTGTAGTTGTTGCCTCTGGTGATGCTGGAAGTTCGTCTTCCGGATTGACTTCTTCTTGATTAATATCTGAATTGTCATCTATTGAGTTATCTTCATTAGTTACGTTTTCAGGTGTCGTCGTTGGAACTGGAACTGGATCGTTAGCATTGCCCCCACATCCACTTAATACGATAGTTAGAGCGATAAGTAGAGTAGCTATAGATTTCCAAAGATGTTTTTTCTGTTTCATGTGTAGTAAGGCTCCTTTTTAATTATGCTACAACTAAAGACGCAATTTAATTTATAAAGGTTGCACTAAATGAATAAATTAATTAATTAAAGTATTGTAGCAATATAAGGTAGAATAAACTTGCGACTGAATTTGAATCGATAGATCGTGATCACAAGAGAGTTTTTAAAACTACATCAACATATACTGAGGTGCTTATTATGATTAAATGGGATGGCCATACACATACACAATTTTGTTATCACGGTAATGATGCTCCATTAGAGCAATATGTAGAGCAGGCTATTGCACTAGGATTTAGCCGTTATTCGGTGACGGAGCATCCACCACTTCCAGCTAATTGGGTGAAAGATCAATCATTGTTTCAGGAGTTGGCAATGCCGGAGCAACAATTAGAACAATACTTCGCTTACGTACAACAGGTGAAGGAAAAGTATCGGGACAGAATAGAAGTTACGATTGGACTGGAATTGGATTACTTGCATGGACGGACGGATTATACAGATGAATTGGTTAGTAAATGGGGACATTTACTTGAAGATGTTGTTTATTCTGTACATTATTTGCCTGGACAAGCTGGAATGTATTGTATTGATTTTACTGCCGAAGATTTCTCGCGCAATCTATTGCGATATTACGGAACGATGGATACATTGGTGGATACTTATTTCGATCATGTCGAACTTGCTATCGAGCATGCGAGCGGACTTAATATGCGAAAACGAATCGGTCACTTGAATCTAATTACCAAATTCGCTCATAAGCTACCTCCTATTTCCGAAACACTTATGAATGCGCGATTAGAGCAATTACTTCCTCTATTACAGGAAAGTGGTGTCGGCGTAGATGTTAATGTAGCTGGTTTGCGAGTAGCAACTTGTGAACAAGCTTATGTTCCAAGTTGGTTTATTAAGCAGGCGACAGCATTAGGGATTGAATGTGTGTATGGATCGGATGCGCATAAGCCAGAACAAGTAGGGTTATTCTGGGAAGTAGTTCAAAAAGCGGACTTTGATAACGAAGGGGGATGCTGACGGAGCTTAGTCGGCATCGCATTTGAAACGAACTTGGAAAGTACGGTTCGCATGTACCAATAACGTACATTTGCGCTTCCGCCTTTCTCAAGTAGCGTCTCAACTGCTCGGTTCTGAAAGCCCACTTTTTGAACCTTTATTTTAAGCTTCGTGCTAAACATTTGACCGCTCGTGTACTCGTACCGTACACATTGCTGGGTTTTACGGCTAACAAAAAAAAGTGACCCACAGCAACGGGCTGGGGTCGAAAGTTTATATTATTAAAAAGGGGGTCACTTAGAAGTATAACCAATCTACATTAAGGTAAGATGAATGATATATTTCAATCATATTACAAATTAATTCTAGATCATTTCAATTACTGAGAAAGTTATCCATTTTGGAGGAGCTATTGTGAATATACAAGATACAATCTTTCAGATTGTAGGTGGTATTGCAATTTTTCTGTTCGGAATTAAGTATTTATCCGACGGATTGCAAAAAACAGCTGGCGATAATATACGGCATTGGCTTGCTACCTATACATTTCATCCATTACTCGGTGTACTTGTCGGGATATTGATCACGATATTGTTTCAAAGCTCCACAGGTGCAATGATATTGATTATTGGATTAATGAATGCCAATATACTTAGTTTAAAACAAGCGATTAGTGTACTTATCGGTGCAAATATTGGTACGACGGTAACGATATTTGTAGTAGGTATCGATATCGAAAATTATGCATTACCGATTATTACAGTTGGCGTAATATTACTCTTATTCGTTTATTACAAAAGATTACAATATATCGGCCAAGTTGTGTTTGGTTTTGGTGCGTTATTTCTAGGGCTATCGATTACGAGAAATGGTCTACAGCTACTTTCTCTTTCTGATTATACATCTGAATTTATGTTGAATTTATCGGACGTCCCATTGTTTGGCATTATTACAGGGATCGTATTGACTTTATTATTAACTAGCTCGAATGCTGCAATTGGTGTGCTACAAACCATTGCTGATGAAGGTCTCGTTCATTTGGACGGTGCAATACTCATTTTGCTGGGTAGTAATATGGGGTCAGCAGTTATTGCTTGTATAGCGGTAATTGGTGCAACGATTAAAGCGAAGCGAGTAGTATTTCTTGATGTCATTTACTATATTTGTGGAACGACTATTTTTCTGCTTTTGCAACATCCGATCTATTTATTTGTAGAATGGGTAGGGAAATCACTGCCAATTAAAATGCAGCTTGCTACTGCTCATGGAATATTTCAATTCATTACGGGATTAGTCTATATTGTGTTGACACCACTACTTATCAGATTAGCGAACACGGTTATTCAGTCGCAGCATACGTCAACAGAAGTAACCTTTGGGGTGCAGTATCTAGACAAGCGATTACTTGCTACACCGAGCGTCGCACTTGGACAAGCGCAATATGAGGTTATTCGTATGGGGACGATTGCTCGTGAAACATTGCTACATGCTGCTCATTATTTCTTCGAGCAAGACTCGCGTTCTGCTAATTTGGCATCGAAAAAAGAAATATTAGTTAATGAATTAGATCATCAAATTACGGATTATATGGTACGAATTCATCAAAATGGATTAACGGCGCAAGAATCGGAAAAGGCTACAGGATTACTTAATATCGTTAATGATATTGAACGAATTGGAGATCATGCGGAAAATGTGGTGGAGTTGGCTGATTATTGTATTCGTAATCGATTACAGTTTTCTAAGGAAGCATTGGAGCAATTACATACGATGTTTGACGCAGCCGAATGGATTACTTCCCGTGTATTATATGCACTTGAACAGAATGATCGGTCAGCGGCAGCGGATGTATTAGGAAGAGAAGCGGACCTAGACCGCATGGAGCTCGAATTTCGAACAGGTCATTTCAAACGGCTTCATAATAATCGCTGTCGTGGTAATTCTGGTGCGATATTTCTTGATGTACTGAGTAATTTGGAGCGTATAGGGGATCATAGTAAAAATATCGCTGAATATGTATTGAAATAACAGAAATGCCCGTTGTTTTGCGTGTCACATTGCATAACTAGGCATTTCTTTTGTTATATTTTGAAGCTATTACTTTCAATGTTATCAAAGCGCGCTTTTTGAAGCTACATCTCTATTCATTGCTTTTTTGTTGTATTTGTTTCCATAGCTGTGTTAACTGTTGAAGCTTTGTCAGCATAACGCTGGAGAGCTGTGAAGTGGCTTCTAACTGCTGCATATCGCCAGAAGTAAGCTGAGTAAGTAGTTGCTGAGCCCGCTGCTGCATCTCATCTAGGGGGTCAGTGTAGCTCGTTTGTTCTAGAGGGATTGCAGATATAGATGTTTCATATGCTGTGGGTAGATGCTGATTAGTATGAATTGTCTCATTGACACGATATTCGGTTTGTACAGAGCCGATCGATGATTGCTCCATTTTATCATATTCCAATGTGGGCGACTGCTGCTCGTTCATAGCAGCTGCAGCTTTACGCAGTTCTTCTTGCTCAGCTCTTTCTTGACGGTCTTTCTCGCGAGCTAATTTTTCTTTGCGATTTTGCTCGAACACGGACCATGTTTCTATTAATCCGCTCCCATTTTTCAATAATAGCTTTTCTTTTGTTGCATCTGAAATCGTCTTGTCTTTGAATAGTTTGGCAATCTTTTTCACATCACTAACTGGCAATTCATCTCTTGCTGCCGTAAGTGCTAAAGTATCACGATATTCAAATGGTAAGTCTTTTAATGGCATTAATTGATCTTCCGTTAAGCAATCTTTGTGGATTTGCGTTCCTCCGACAATAAGTTTTTTCACGGCATTACCAAATTTTAATAACTCACATTTGTTTTTAATATAGCTTTCTGGTTTGCCTAGCTTACTGGATAATAGCTTCATAGAGCTTTGGAACCGAGAGTCATTCATTAATTTGTGGAAGGCTTCAGCTTCTTCAATTGGGGAGAAGTCCTCGCGTGTCAAATTTTCTGCTATCTGTTCAAAGTAAATATCGGTCTCATCTGTCGCCGTGGAAACGATACAAGGTATGTTCTCAAGGCCAACCATAAGCGAAGCTTTATAACGACGATTACCATAAATAATCATGTATCGACCATTGTCTACAGTGCGTACTTTAATAGGGGAAAGTAGACCGATTTCAGAAATGCTATTTGCTAGTTCTGTAAGTGCTTCTTGACTAAATTGATATCGCGGTTGGTCTTTATCTTCATCGATGAGTGATATCGGAATAAGTGTAATATCCATTATCTAGCTCCTTGTCTATTAATCTCATATCTTCTATTGTATCATGTGTACACAAGAACTTGCATAGGTCGTTATATTCTGATAGCTTTTAGGGATAATAATCGATAAAAATTTTGGGAGGTAAGTATACGATGGTATTAGAAATTGAACGTAAATATCTGTTGGAAATCTCTTCACAACAGTTAATAGAGCAAGGTATTATAGAGCAACAATCACAGCATCGCATAGAGCAAACGTATATTGCTATGGATGTTGATCAAGAGCTTCGCGTTAGGCGTATTCGCGATACTGCTACAGGAAACTATAGCTACACGCATACATTCAAAAATGGTGTTGGACTTGCTCGTGAGGAAGTTGAATATGAGATTACACAAGTCATTTATGATCAAGTGATGGAAGCCTTCGGTTATATTTCGCTAACGAAAGATCGGATTACTGCTAAGTGGAATGATGTTATTGTAGAAATAGATATATACGATCAAGTAGATTTCGTCGTCGTTGAGGTTGAATTTGATTCTATGGAAGCGGCAAATGAATTTGTTCCTCCGACATGGTTCGGCGAAGAAATTAGTTTCAATAAAAAATATAGCAATAAAGCAGTGTGGAAGCAGCTTCAAAGTAAATAGTTAACTATGCTGGGGGAAGAGGGAACTTATGATTTCATTCGGTATTATTGGAACTAACTTTATTAGTGATCGATTTATAGCGGCGGGCTCAATGCTGACGAATTTCTCAGTAGGAGCAGTATGTTCTCGTTCTATAGATACAGCTCAAAGCTTTGCTAATAAACATAATATTGTTCATTGTTATACGGATGTGGTAGAGATGCTTGATAGTGGAAATATTCAAGCTTTATATATTGCTTCGCCTACAAATTTACATGCTCATTATGCGCAACTAGCATTAGAAAAAGGCATCCATGTACTATGTGAGAAACCTATTACATCAAATAGTAAAGAATTGAAGCAATTAATTGAAATAGCAACGCGTAAGCAAGTTTTATTGATGGAAGCGATGAAGTCAACGACGCTACCAGCATTTCGTCAAGCGGCTAAGCATCTTAGTGAAATTGGACATGTAAGACGTTATTTCGCTAGCTATTGTCAATATTCCTCGCGATATGATGCATATAAAGCAGGTAATGTACTGAATGCATTCAAGCCCGAATATTCCAACGGGGCATTAATGGATATTGGCGTATATTGCATCTACCCTGCCGTTATGCTATTCGGTAAGCCTAAGTCAGTAAAAGCTTCCGCATTTATGCTGGATTCAGGGGTTGATGGTGAAGGTAGCATGATATTGGAATATGATGATATGGATGCGATTATTATGTACTCCAAAATATCCAATTCATCACTACCAGTGGAAATTCAAGGAGAACAAGGTAATCTAGTGCTAGACCGTGTAAGTGAGCCTAGTCGAATTAAGTTGATACCACGTGGTGGTGAAGAAGTCGATCTGAGTCTACCGACGATTGAGCATGATATGTATTATGAAATCGAACATTTTATTCAATTACTAGAAGAGAATAAGGTGGAATCTTCGATCAATTCTTACGAAAACTCGCTAATTACAATGGAAATAATGGACGAAGCACGTAAGCAAATTGGACTAGTTTTCCCGGCTGATCTTGCGTAATAGGATTAACTAATGTTCTAAGTAATATAGTTAGATTCGGTAAGAAGCAAATGGTTCGCCTTGACGGAAATCTGCACTAATTTCATTAAGCTGTTCCATTAGCTCGTTATTGATCGATAAATCTAATGCTTCCAAATTAGTTTCTAATTGCTTTACTTTCGTAGCTCCTACTATGACGGTACTCACGACTGGTTGATAAAGTAGCCAAGCAATAGCAAGATTTGAAGGAGTCGTTCCATGTTCCAGGGCAAGTTGTTGTAGCTCTTGACTAAGCTTCAATGTGCGCGCTGTTAAGAAACGATTAAAGTTCGGATCAGTTTGAGCACGAGAACCTTCGGGAGCTTGATTCGTTACCGTATACTTACCTGTTAATATTCCACCAGCAAGCGGAAAATAAGGAATAATTCCAATGCCTTGATCAAGACAAAGCGGAATTAGCTCGCGTTCAACTGTTCGATCAGCTAAAGAATAGCTTACTTGCTGAGAAATATATTTGGTTAATCCTAAGCGCTCGCTAATACCTAATGCTTTCATGAGTTCCCAAGCATAGTAGTTAGAGCATCCAATATATCGGACTTTTCCTGAATTAATCATGTCTTCAAGACAGCGTAATGTTTCTTCAAGTGGAGTCAGAGGGTCAAATGTATGGATTTGATATAGATCAATATAATCTGTTTGCAGACGAGCAAGACTTGCTTCTAGCTCTTGCATCAGGTGATGGCGAGATGATCCTTTATGAAAAGGACTTTTACCAGTAGGAAGCCCTGCTTTTGTAGTCAGAACAATATCGCTGCGTTTGCCTTGAATAGCTTTACCTATAATGGTTTCTGATTGAGTTCCCGCGTAAATATTCGCTGTATCGATAAAGGTGACGCCATTTTCGATAGCTTGTTCAATAATATATGTTGAGGTTTGAGCCTCTGCACGTTTGCCAAATGCATTAGTACCAAGACCAATAGCTGATACCGTTAATCCACTATTTCCAAGTTGTTTATATCTCATCGTATCCTCCTGAAAACTTTTGATGTCTCCTCGATAAACTCCTAGTAAATCAAAAGTTACATCGGAAGCATAGCTGAATTTGTCATAGCATCTCGAAACTCTTCATTCAGATGACGAGTAAATATTCGAAAACATATGTTATTATGATCACATTTTCATTATGACATCTAGCTGCGAAGTTGAAAAGCAATACTCTTTAAGGGTATAATTTCAGGATGACAAGATCATTAGGAGGGAATCTCATTATGTTATTTGTGAGCAATGAAGGCAATCATGATCCAGCAGTTAACTTAGCGTTAGAGGAATACATATTTAGACAACTGCCTGAGAACAATTATCTTTTATTTTATATTAATGAGCCTTCGATTATTATAGGCAAAAATCAAAATACAGTTGAAGAAATTAATGCGGAATATGTGAAGGACAATAATCTTCATATTGTGCGTCGTATGAGTGGTGGCGGGGCCGTTTATCACGATCTAGGTAATTTGAATTTCAGCTTTATTATGAAGGATGATGGTTCGTCCTTCCACAATTTCAAGAAGTTTACCGAGCCAGTTGTAGAGGCTTTGCGTACTATGGGTATCGAAGCGGAGCTAACAGGACGGAATGATATACAAATTGGTGAAAAGAAAATATCGGGTAATGCACAGTTCCATTCCAGAGGTAAAATTATTAGCCACGGTACGTTGCTATTCAATTCTGAAATGCAAAATGTTGCGAGTGCTTTGAAAGTTAATGCCGAGAAATATGCTTCGAAATCAACAAAATCTGTTAGAGGTCGCGTTGCTAACATTACCGAATTTTTACAAGAACCAATGACCATCGAACAGTTCAGACTGAAAATTTTACATTCTATATTTGCTGGTGAAGGTGAAGTTCAATCTTATCAGCTCACTGATGAGGATTGGAAAAAGGTGCATCAACTTGCTGATGAACGGTATCGAAGCTGGGAGTGGACTTATGGACGTTCACCTCAGTTCAATATGCAACAGCGTAAACGTATTGAAGGAGCAGGGACATTCGATGTGCGCTTGAATGTGCATGATGGAGTGATCCAGGAAGCGGCAATTTATGGTGACTTTTTCGGTCGCGGGGATCGCAATGAAGTTGCTGAGCAGCTTGTTGGCTTGCGCTACACTGAGGAAGAGTTAAGCAAGCAAGCAGACGGCATCGACTTGACCTATTATTTTGGTCCGGTTACGAAGGAAGACTGGATGGGGCTGTTGTTCTAGTTCTATAGAGGAAGTTCAAAAAGCGGGCTTTGATAACGATGGGTATGCTAACGAAGCTTAGTCGACATCGCATCTGAAGCGAACTTGGAAAGTATAGCATAAGCTTCCGATGTATGTTTCTTGCAGAAACATTGTAGGTTCGCGTGTACGTATTAATGTACACTTGCGCTTATAATAGATGCGGATACAATAGATCATACTATAGGTAGTTCAAAATATTCACTTGTGATCTAAATTAAAGGAGATGTACATATGTCAACAAATTGGAATGAACAATTAGATAAATATGCAAAATTAATTGTGCAAGTTGGAGTTAACGTTCAACCCGGGCAACCAGTATTCGTTACAGGGACTATCGAGCAAGCAGACTTGGTTCGTGCTGTTGCTAATCAAGCGTATGAAGCGGGAGCAAGTAATGTTCACGTGGAGTGGATGGATGACAAGCTTTCACGCTTAAAATTTATGAAGGCTGCTGAAGATGTGTTCAGTGATTACCCACAGTGGGAAGCTGATAAACGTAAGCAGTTTTATGAAAAAAATGCTGCCTTTATTTCAATCGTATCCAGTAGTCCTGATCTATTATCGGGTATAGATTCAAATCGCATTGCAGCATTCCAAAAAGCTTCAGGTACAGCGCTGATGGAATTTAGACGAGCGATGCAAGCAGATAAATTCAGCTGGACAGTTGTCGCAGCAGCGGGCACAGATTGGGCCAATAAGGTATTCCCACAGGCTGCTTCCCAGCAAGTGGCGATTGAACTATTATGGAAAGCGATCTTTGCCGCAGTACGACTAGATGCTGCTGATCCTGTTCAAGCATGGCAGGAGCATAACGATACATTGCATGCTAAGGCGATCGCGCTTAACAACTATCATTTCCAAAAGCTACATTATCGTGCTCCTGGGACTGATCTTACGATTGAGTTATCCGATAAGCATTTATGGGTATCCGCTGGTAGTGAGAACGAGCAGGGACATACATTTATGGCAAATATGCCAACAGAGGAAGTATTCACTGTTCCGTTGAAAAATGGTACGAATGGTTATGTTTCTAGTACTAAACCACTTAGCTATGGCGGTAACGTGATCGATAAATTCAAGATTACATTCGAAAATGGGCGTATCGTGAACTACGAAGCAGAGCAAGGTGCCGAATTTTTAGCGAAGCTAGTGGAAATTGATGAAGGCTCTCATTATTTGGGAGAAGTTGCACTCGTTCCTCATCGTTCACCTATTTCACAGTCGGGTGTATTATTCTTTAATACATTATTTGATGAAAATGCATCAAATCATCTAGCGATCGGAAGCGGTTATGCTTTCAATATTGATGGTGGAAAAACAATGACACAAGAAGAACTTGCAGCTAATGGTGTTAACGCAAGTATTACACATAACGACTTTATGATTGGTTCTGGGGAAATGGATATTGACGGTATTCAACAAGACGGAACAGTAATACCAGTATTCCGCAAAGGCGAATGGGCCTTCTAAAGAGGAAACTTCAAAAAGCGGACTTTGATAACGATGAGGATGCTACCGAAGCATATTCGACATCGCATCTGAAGCGAACTTGGAAAGTACGGCATAAGCTTCCGATGTATGTTTCTTGCAGAAACATTGTAGGTTCGCGTGTACGTATTAATGTACACTTGCGCTTCCGTCTTTCTCAAGTAACGCTTCACCTGCTCGGTTCTGAAAGCCCGCTTTTTGAACCTCTATTGGAATGGGATACTTCAAAAAGCGGACTTTTATTGGAAGCTACGTGCTGAAGATTGACCGCTCGTGTACTCATGCCGTACACGTTGCTGGGTATTGTTACAATGTCTTTGCTAACGATGATTAGGTTAACGTAGCTTAGTCAGCATCAAATAGGAAGCGAATAGTAATATTTCCGAAAACCATATGACATTTGTCATATGGTTTTCCTTACGTTTATGACTTATGGATATGACGTAAAGTGTATACAATAGTAATATAAAATATATTTACTAGCGAAAAAGCTATTAGCGATACGAGGAGATGTTGTATATGAATGATCCGAAGCAGCTTCAGTTGAAGAAAAGCATGTCACCATTTGAGAAAACGAAGCTGTCCATAAGTGTAAGGCAACTATGCAACACATTAATTCCCGTCATTGCATTATGGTACCTTACGTACTTGAGCTTAGATGTATCCTACTGGCTTACATTGCCACTTAGTATCGTTACTGCCATGTTCGTTGTCCGAACATTTATTATTTTTCATGATTGCACCCATGGCTCTTTCTTCAAAAGTAAGCGTGCTAATGATATTGTAGGGATCATCACAGGTGTTATTACTCATGTTCCTTATCAACAATGGAAAAATTCACATGCGATCCACCATGCAACTAGTAGTAATCTAGATAAACGTGGTGTAGGCGATCTGTGGATTATGACTGTATCAGAATATGAACAAGCATCTACATTACAGAAATTACATTATAGAATATATCGCAATCCGTTAGTTTTGTTTGTATTAGGACCATTCGTAGTATTTCTATTCCAATATCGTTTCAATCGTAAAGGTGCACGTCGTAAAGAAAGACTGAATACGTATCTGATGAACGTCTTGATCGTTGGCATGTATGCACTTTTAACTTGGGCTGTTGGTTGGCAAGCGATGTTACTTGTACAAATTCCAGTATTCTACGTATCAGGTGCGTTAGGTATTTGGTTGTTCTATGTACAGCATCAATTCGAGGATTCGTATTTTGAGCATAATGATGAGTGGAGCTATGTAAAAGCAGCTGTAGAAGGAAGTTCTTACTACCGTCTGCCTAAGTTATTGCAATGGCTAACAGGAAATATTGGTTTCCACCATGTGCATCATCTTAGCCCGAAAGTTCCAAATTATTTCTTAGAACAAGCGCATAATGAAACACCGCCTTTACAGAAAGCAACAACAATTGGTATACGCGAAAGCTTATTATCATTAAAGGTTAGTTTATGGGATGAACAAACTCAGCGCTTTGTCGGTTTCCGCGAAGCAAAGAAAATAATCATGAATAATCATCGTCCGACTAAACAAGCAAGTTAACCATTGGCCCTAACGATGAGTTTTTAACTCATTGTTAGGGCTTTCTTGTAGTTAGATATGCTAAACTTAAAACAACACTCTCTAGATAGGTAGGTATTACATGAATAAATGGTATCAAACGTTTAGTCGCGGAACAGGATTATCGCCATATATTTGGCTAGTCTTTTGTATTTTGCCGTTCTACTCTATATTTGGAAAATCTTCTTCAGTAGGGATGATATCCGGTACTGTACTTATTGTTGCATTTTTTATTTGTTATGTATTAGCGTTTTTATCTAAAGGCTGGCCAATATATATGTGGACTAGTTTTCAAATTGTTATCTCCATGATTATGACGGTCAATTTCAGTTATGTTTACTTTTCGATTTTCCTAGCATTTTTTATCGGAAATATTAAAAGTAAAGCAGGTTTTTATACACTCTACATCATACATTTGATTACAACATTTGTGACGGTTAACTATGGACTTGCTGTACAAAAAACGATATTTTTCACACAGTTTCCATTTATTCTTATATCGCTCGTTGTTGTGATTTTATTACCTTTCAACACTTACAATATGAAAAAGCAAGATCAATTGGAAGATGAATTGGAGCATGCGAATAAGCGAATATCGGAACTAGTTAAGCTAGAAGAGAGACAGCGTATTGCAAGAGATTTGCATGATACTGTTGGACAGAAACTCTCTCTTATTGGATTGAAAAGTGATCTAGCTGGAAAGTTGTTGTATAAAGATTTGGCGAAAGCAGAGCGTGAAATTCAAGATGTTCGTTCTACAGCGAGAATTGCATTGAAGGAAGTACGCGAGCTAGTGACGAAGATGCGCGGAACTAATTTAGAAGATGAAGTGTACAATATAAGTCAAATATTAGCGGCCGCACAAATTGGCTATGAATTAAGTGGTGAACCTAAGCTTCAATCCACGGCATTACTTGCTGAAAATGTGCTATGTATGTGCATGAAGGAAGCTGTGACAAATGTCGTCAAGCATAGTCAGGCGACCCATTGTCACATTACTATTGATACGACTGCTGATGAGGTTATACTTACCGTACATGACGATGGTATAGGTATGACATTCGAGCAGTCCGACAATCGTGGTAATGGATTAAGGGGTATGAAGGAGCGATTGGAATTCGTCAATGGTTCACTAAATATTGACACGACAGATCAAGTAGGTACAACATTGAAATTGTCAGTTCCACATGCCGTTCGTCAACCGATGAAGGAGTCGATAACATGATAAACATTGTAATTGCTGAAGATCAGCGAATGCTGCTTGGAGCTTTGGCTTCGTTAATTGATCTGGAGGACGATATGTCTGTTGTTGGTAAAGCAGCTAATGGTCAAGAGGCTTTGGAACACGTTAAGGCGTTACAGCCTGATATATGTATTATGGATATTGAAATGCCGATTAAGAGTGGACTAGAAGCAGCAGAAGAATTAAAAGGTAGTAATACAAAGGTTATTATTCTTACGACATTTGCAAGAGCAGGCTATTTTGAACGTGCAATTAAGGCAGGGGTATGTGGTTATTTGTTGAAAGATAGTCCATCTGAGGAGTTAGCTAGTTCTATTCGCAGTGTTATGGACGGCAAGCGAATTTATGACGCTGAATTAATGGACGAAGCTTATAGTGGCGCGGATAATCCACTAACAGAACGTGAGCAAGAAGTGTTAGGTCTAGTTGCAGATGGTAAAAATACGAAAGAAATTGCGAGCGAGCTATTTCTTTCAACAGGAACGGTCCGTAACTATATATCAACGATTCTCGATAAGCTTGATGTAAGCAATCGGATCGAAGCAATTACTCGCTTCAAAGATAAGGGCTGGTTTAAGTAGATGTAATGAAAAAGTGATTTAACGATAGAAAAAGTCTTTAATTCCACAATGCATGTGGAGTTAAAGGCTTTTTTTTTGTTCTCGCAACGCTCCTGAGCATTAAATATTACAATAGTGGTTGACATCATAAAAATGATGTTATATAGTTAGTTACATAAGCAACTAACCAATTAACTTTGATTGGTTTAACATATTAAAGAAACGATGAAAAATGTTATGGAAAGGAGTTTCATGTGAATAATTATTTGGATGGAGAAAAGCCGATATTTCAACAAATTAAGGAGCAAATTGAGGATGCGATACTCGATGGACATATGGGACCAGAGGAACGAATACCATCCATAAATGAATTTGCGAAAGAATATCAGATTAACCCGGCAACAGCAAATAAAGGAGTTAACGAGCTAGTAGATCGCGGAATCATTTACAAAAAGAGAGGTGTAGGAATGTTCGTAAGTTCAAATGCAGTGGAGCTTCTTATTGAAGAGCGAAAAGAAAGTTTTGATGCGAGCTATATTCAGCCCCTAATTAATGAAGCTGAGCGACTTGGAATTACTATAGAGCAATTGATGACAATGATTGGGAGGAAACTTTAATGCATATTGAGGTTAATAAACTAACAAAGCAATATCGAAATCATAATGTATTAGATGAATTAAGCTTTGAGATGAAAGGACCAGCAATCGTTGGACTTCTTGGTCATAATGGAGCAGGTAAGACAAGTTTTCTTAATGTTTTTTCAGGATTAGTAGCGCCAAGTGAAGGAAGCATTAGCATTAATGGTCAGTCCGTGTTTGACCATGGCGAGTTGATGAAAAGTATTTGTATTATTGGAGAAACAGGGAACTTTCCAA
Source organism: Paenibacillus sp. Y930 (assembly GCF_056786375.1). Classification (NCBI taxonomy): domain Bacteria; kingdom Bacillati; phylum Bacillota; class Bacilli; order Caryophanales; family Paenibacillaceae; genus Paenibacillus; species Paenibacillus sp. Y930. The sequence goes on from NZ_JBXCIX010000002.1 coordinate 294,063, forward strand.
CACATGTAACTGTAGCTCAAGTGATGAAGTTGAATCAATATTTTTATCCGAATTGGAATAATGAACTTGCAGAAGAATTGCTTGTGCAGTTCTCATTGAATAAGAAAATGAAAGTAAAAACGATGTCTAAAGGAATGGTTTCAGCGCTTGGAATAATTACAGGCATTGCAAGCGAAGCTCCAATAACCATTTTTGATGAGCCGTATATTGGGATGGATGCTGCTGGCCGACATTTATTTTATGAATTGTTAATTGAGCAGTTTTTAATTAATCCGCGCTTAATTATTTTATCGACACATTTAGTAGATGAAGCAAGTGAATTATTCGAGGACGTCTACATAATGCATGAAGGTAAGCTAATATTGCAGCAGTCTTACGAGGAACTTCAATCTAGAGTATTCAAGGTCAAAGGTACATTAGAGGACGTAGAGCGATATATTGTTGGGCAACAAGTGATACATCGTAGTCAATTTATGAAAGAACATATCGCTGTTATTATGAGTGATGGTAACGAACAACCGCATCAAGGGTTGAAGCGAGAAGTGGTTAAGTTACAAGAATTATTAATACTATTAAGCAAAAACCAACGGAAGGAGCAAATTCAATGAATCAGTGGAAAGGTAGTCTCTATTTATCACTGTTAAGTTACAAAAGAGAATTCCTAATATTTTGGTTAATTAATTCATCATTTCTGTTGAATATTGCTATATGCTATATGTTTCCTGAAATTACGCTAATTACAGTCGGTATATTTAGCACTTTTATATTCACTTTTATATTATCCTCTAAGTTATTAAATAGGACCTTATCTATTTCACTACGATATGGGCTGAATCGCAAACGATTTCTAGGATCAACAGCGATATTTATCATTATTTGGTCATTCTCTCATGCAATTATGATGTTTCTAATGAATTCATTATTACTTTGGGGCGCAGATATTTTTGGATTGAGTAATATGATAGTCCCACAAATATCAATGTTATTCGGTGATAATGTATCACTATTCATTAATTTACTTATCGATGCTTGCGTTATTAGCTTAGTATCGGTGAGCGGGATATTCGTCAATATACTGTTCTATCGCTTTGGATTAGTTGGAGGCTATGGGTTTGTTGGTTTACTAGCAGTTATTCTCTTTATTGGAGTACCGTTCAAATGGTATATCCCGCTTTCGGAAGCTGTGCTGGGGATGGATTTGGCACAATTTACAGGTTTGTTATTACTATTAGCTATCATTATATATGGCGTGATCTGCGTGTTTGCTAACAAGATATCAACCATTTCTGCCAATGTATAAGTACCCAAAACTATGTTTCAATCATTGATAAAAAGCCCTACATCGCTACCTGCTTTGGGTAGTAATGTAGGGCTTGCTCTGTACTAAGTATAGAATAGTAATTCTGTCTGCCTTGAACTAGGGATTTGGCTGGACAGCAGTTTCACTATACTCAGTAGTAGTATTTACTGGCTCCACAATCTGACTATCATCAGAAATAATCGGCGTATCAGCTTGCTCAACCTTTAGCTTAACGGGCTTTACTGCTTCGATCTCAAAGTAATGCTTAATTTCAGCTAATTTTCGCGGGTCTTCACTTTCTATACGTTCACGAATGAATTTTGCGACATAGTTGTCCCATGTTGGCTCTAGCTTTTGCATACGCAACAAGCGAATTGAATTTTTAATGCCGCGACGTTCTTTGGCATTTGTATACGTATCGACAAATAACTGCTTACGATCAAAGTCTAATCCGTCATAAATAGCTTTGAATATATGTGAGGTCATAATCGCATCGTCTAGTGCACGATGTGCTTGACCTGAGCCTTCAATAGCTAGCTGTTCGAGAGCACCCTCTACACTTACATCGTTTGTTAGTCCTTTAAGTCTAGTATATCCCTTCAGTAGATCGAAATACGGTGTAGTCATCCAATACTGATCGTCAAGCTTATGCATGCGTGTATCAAGAATAATTCGTTTCATATCCTCACCGCCCCAAGTAATGAACATTACTTCAGAGGAAGAAGATAGCCATGTAAGAAACTGACCGATGACATGTGGGAATCTGCTAGCAGTATCGATAGCTTCCTGAGGGATTCCTGTTTTTTTCTGAATGAAATTATTGAGCTTGGCGAAATAGATAGGTTTAATAAATTCAGAAAAACTATCGATAACCTCTAGTTGCTCATTTAAGCGAACTGCACCGATCTCAATAACTTCCATAGGTAGTTCACTGGCGAATTTACGCCCATTAAATTCAATATCAAGTACTATATAATCCAAATTGATTCCTCCGTTATATGATTGCAACTCTATTCTAACAGAAATCGAGGGTAATGGGTTATCATTCACATTGCTAACATAATGGTTTATACTAATAAAGTTGTTATTTAGCCGTAGTAGAGCAAGTTTTCCGAGTTACTTTTTGTATGCACAGAAGTATATCGGAATGTACAAAAAGTTTAGTTTATGCTTCCGAGGTTACTTTTTGTTTGCACAGAAGTATATCGGAATGTACAAAAAGTTTAGGAGGCTTTGGAAAAATATGTTAGATTGGTTTGAATGGTTAAAGTATGTTTTTTTAGGTGTGATTCAAGGGTTCACAGAACCGATTCCGATTTCATCAAGTGGACATCTAATATTAGCACAACAGTTAATGGGAATGAAGCAACATGGATTATCTTTTGAGATTATGACCAATACCGCGTCACTCATTGCTATTATATTCATTTATCGTGAAGTGTTAGCTAGATTAATGAAAAATGGGTTTGGCTACATCAAGTCCAAGGATGCTGCATATAAGTCGGATTTCAACTTTATTTTGTACATTATTATTGGTTCGATTCCAGCAGGAGTAATCGGCGTACTATTTAAAGATAAGATTGAAGAGGTTTTCTCTTCCTCTATATACACTGTCGGCATTGCATTATTAGTAACAGGTGTCGCGTTATGGCTAATACGTAATCTTCGTGGAGTTAAACGAGATGGTGATTTGTCGGCGAAAGATGCACTGCTTGTTGGTCTTGCACAAGCAGTAGCTTTAATACCAGGAATTAGTCGCTCTGGGTCGACGGTTATTGCTTCTATTGCAGTAGGGATGAAGCAGGATACTGCACTTCGCTTCTCATTTATGCTATATATTCCAGTAAGTGTAGGCGGGCTAATACTCGGTATTTCAGATATCGCATCTGATCCAGAACTACAAGCGCTGTGGTTCCCTTATTTATTAGCTTTTATTACGACTTTGTTCGTAACTTATTTCTCGATGAAGTGGTTTATGGGAATTATGGAAAAAGGCAATTTGCGATACTTCTCTTATTACTGTTTCATTGTTGGTACATTAATTCTTATTTTCATGTAACTTCATTCAAGGTGGCTTAACTATGAATAGTATAACAGAAGCTCAATCACTTACGAAGTCGAAACGATTGGGTATTGCCACAATATTAGGCTCTCTTTCGGCGCTTGGTCCGCTATCTATTGATATGTATTTACCTGCATTTCCGCAAATTGCTGAAGAGTTCAATACATCAGCTTCTTTAACACAATTAAGCTTAACAGCTTGCCTTATCGGATTAGCTGTTGGACAGCTTGTTATTGGACCGATTAGTGATGTGAAAGGCAGACGCAAACCATTATTAATCGGAATGCTGCTCTATGCCATTGTCTCCATTTTTTGTATGTTTTCAAGTTCAATTTGGGGATTTATTGGTTTGAGATTTGTGCAAGGATTGGCTGGAGCGGCCGGCCTAGTCATATCACGTGCGAGTGTTCGTGATCTATACTCTGGTCCTGAATTGATTCGATTTATGGCGACGTTAATGATTATTAATGGTGCCGCACCGATCTTAGCGCCAATTATTGGTGGAGAGGTTCTTAATTATACTTCTTGGAGGGGTGTATTTGGTTTATTATCAGTCTTCGGGATTATTATGTTAATCGGGATCTATTATTCATTAGGTGAGACTTTACCGGCCGATCGTCGTTCACGCGGTGGTCTCAAAAACACATTACGAACATTTGGCTCGTTGCTAAAGGATAAGAGTTTTATCGGCTATGTACTGATGCAAGGGTTCGTTATGGCATCGATGTTTGCTTATATTTCCGGTTCTTCTTTTGTCCTGCAAGGGATATATGAGATGTCTGTACGTGAATATAGTATGATGTTCGGAATGAATGGTCTAGGTATCGTGTTTGCAGGTCAATGTGCAGGCAGACTAGCGCATAAATTTTCACCAAGAAGTATGTTAGTAACAGGATTAAGTATGAGTGGTACAGGTGCTATTCTATTACTGATTGCAGTGTTTGCCGATCTACCGCTTACCTTTGTTGTGATAGGGTTATTCTTGGTCGTTTCCAGTGTGGGTCTCGTTAATACGACATCAGCATCGTTGGCGCTGGAGAAGCAAGGAGAGCGTGCGGGAAGCGCTTCTGCTGTGCTTGGTACGACTTCGTTTTTATTCGGGGGTATCGTTGCACCAATCGTTGGACTTGGTGGTGAAGGAACGGCAGTTCCTATGGTTGTGACGATAGCACTTATGATTTCTTGTGCGTGGATATTTTACAGATTTTCGCGAAAATATGGCTAGCTTTCATGCTTATAAAGGATGAATACAATAAGTTATAGGCATTGCTGAACACTATGAAAACGTTTATACTTTTCATTAGTATGAAGTATATCGAGACTTAATGAAAAGTTGTGTTTACGCTTCCGATGTACTTTTCATTCACATGAAGTATATCGAGAACTTAATGAAAAGTTTAAGGAGACGCTTACAGATGAAAAAGCTTAAGGTGTTGCAGCAATTAACAGAAGCAGGGGTTGTAGCGGTATTACGTGCTGACTCTGCAGAAGAAGTAGTTGAAATGTCGCGCTATGCTATCGAAGGCGGAATTAAAGCGATCGAAATTACGATGACCGTACCACATGCTACAAGAGCGCTTGAACAGCTAAGTGCGGAATACTCATGTGATGTTGATGTGAATAGTCCTAATTTTGCTTTAATCGGTGTAGGTACAGTGCTGGATCCTGAAACAGCTCGTGCTGCTATTTTGGCAGGGGCACAATATGTCGTTTCACCTGCACTTAATCCAGACACAGTAAAGCTATGTAATCGTTATGCAATTCCTTGCTTGCCAGGAACAATGACTATCCAAGAAATTCAATCAGCGCTTGAGTTAGGTGTAGATATTGTGAAGCTTTTCCCTGGTAATTTGTACAATCCTAGTGTTATTTCAGCGATCAAAGGTCCGCTTCCACAAGCGAATATTATGCCAACAGGTGGCGTATCGCTATCCAATATGAAAGAATGGATTAGTGCAGGTGCTGTTGCTGTTGGCATCGGTTCTGATCTTACGAAGGAAGCTGTGAAAACAGGTGACTTCAATCTAATTAAATTAAAAGCAGAAGCGTATATGGCTGCATATCGCGAAGCTAAACAGGCAAGCCAATAAAAAGTTGGAGCTTATGCTTTCGAAGTACTTTTCGTTTACGAGAGGTATATCAGGAAGTTAACGAAAAGTTGGAGCTAATGCTTCCGATGTACTTTTTATTATCAAGAAGATACTCAAGAAGCCAATAAAAAGTTGGAGGAGTTGTCATTGTGATGGAATACCGTATTGAGAAGGATACAATGGGTGAAATTAACGTACCTGCTAATAAGCTATGGGGTGCTCAAACACAAAGAAGCTTACAGAACTTCAAAATTAGTGGTGAGAAAATGCCACTTGAGGTTGTCTATGCGATGGCAATTGTTAAAAAAGCTTCTGCATTAGCGAATGAACGTCTAGGTGTAATAGATGCAGATAAAGCAACTGTTATTGGTGAAGCGGTTGATGAAATATTAGCTGGTCAATGGGATGATCAATTCCCACTTGTCGTATGGCAAACAGGTAGCGGCACGCAAACGAATATGAATGTTAACGAAGTTATAGCATTCCGTGCTAACCAAATTCTTGCTGAACGTGGTAGTGAACTTCGTATTCATCCTAATGATGATGTCAACCGTTCACAAAGCTCTAACGATACATTCCCGGCAGCAATGCATATTGCTGGAGTTATTGCGGTTGAAGATCGTTTATTGCCTGCGATTGATGTGCTGCATGCAACGCTTGTAGAGAAGATGAACAAATTTGCTGATTTAGTGAAAATTGGTCGTACTCATCTACAAGATGCAACGCCAATTACATTGGGTCAAGAAATTAGTGGTTGGGCAGCGATGCTTGCGAAATCTCGCAGTATGATTGAATATAGCGTGAATAGTATGCGTGAGCTTGCACTTGGTGGAACAGCAGTTGGGACAGGCTTGAATGCTCATCCAGATTATGCGGTTACTGTCGCGGAAGAAGTGACCAAGCTGACGGGCAAGCAATTCATTACAGCTGCTAATAAATTCCATTCGTTAACAAGTCATGACGAAATCGTCTTTACACACGGTGCGATGAAAGCATTGGCTGCTGATTTAATGAAAATCGCTAATGATGTAAGATGGTTGGCAAGTGGTCCTCGTAGCGGAATTGGCGAGATTACTATTCCTGAAAATGAACCGGGCAGCTCCATTATGCCAGGTAAAGTTAATCCTACACAAAGTGAAGCGATGACGATGGCTGTATGTCAAATTATCGGTAATGATACGACAATCGGTATGGCGGCAAGCCAAGGTAACTTTGAGCTTAATGTATTTAAGCCAGTAATCTTCTATAATTTCCAGCAATCATTAGCTTTGCTGGCGGATACGATGATTTCATTCAATGATAATTGTGCAGTTGGAATTGAGCCTAACGAAGCAGTAATTACACGTAATCTTGAGCAATCATTGATGCTAGTTACAGCACTTAACCCACATATCGGTTATGAAAATGCGGCGAAAATCGCGAAAAATGCACATAATAAAGGGATTACTTTGAAGGAATCAGCTATTGAAAGTGGCCTATTAACTTCCGAGCAGTTTGATGAATATGTACGTCCCGAGAAAATGATCGGCAGAAAATAATATAAGTAAATGAACTTAACCTATTCGTGTCTGAAGATGCGAGTAGGTTTTTTTGTGTGTGGTAGAAACATAGATCATTTTAATTGCCTTGCCAGAAATGTACGAACAACCTACGCTTATGCTATGATAGTACTATAAGTTAGAGGCAGTTAAAATAACGACAAAGTAGGTACAATAATGCATTTACTATCCATTGAAAATATATCGAAAAGCTACGGCGAGAAAGTACTGTTCGAGAACGTTAGCTTCGGCTTGGAAACAGGAGACAAAATCGGGATCATTGGTGTTAATGGTACTGGAAAATCTACTTTTCTTAAAGCAATAGCTGGCATGGAGCAAACGGATTCAGGTAAAGTGAGTATTGCAAATCACGCTGTTATTCGTATGCTGTCGCAAGATCCACAATTTGAACCCAATGAAACGGCACTTGAGCATGTGCTTGGTGGTGATTCACCTCAACTGCAAGCACATAAAGAATATGCAAGTGCAATGGTAGCCATTGAACTTAATCCAACAAGTACCGAAGTTCAAGAACAACTAATGAATGCCAGTATGAAGATGGATGAGCTTGATGCTTGGCAATTGGAAAGTGAAGCACAGCTAGCGTTGAATCAGTTAGGTATTAACCAATTCGATATGTTAGTCGAGCATATGTCTGGTGGTCAACGCAAACGTGTTGCTATGGCAGCAGCACTAGTGCTACCATCTGATATCCTTATCCTCGATGAGCCGACGAACCATATCGATAACGAATCCGTTGCATGGCTTGAAGGTATGCTACAGAAACGTCGTGGCGCATTACTTATGATTACGCATGATCGTTACTTCCTAGATCGTGTAAGTAATCGAATTATTGAACTTGATCAAGGTAGGGCGTTTTTCTATCAAGCGAATTACAGCCGTTTTTTGGAGCTTAAATTAGAGCGTGAAGAGAGCGAAGCTTCTTCAGAATCCAAACGGAGAAATCTACTGCGGAATGAACTAGCTTGGATGCGTCGTGGAGCAAAGGCTAGGTCTACGAAGCAGAAGGCTAGAATAGATCGATTTGAGCAATTACAAGCATCAACGCCCAAGGAAGGCAATGGTAAAGTAGAGTTATCTGTTGCATCGAGTCGTCTAGGACGTAAAATTATCGAGATCGAAAATATAAGTAAAAGTTTCGGTGATCGTCAATTAATTCAAGATTTCAGCTATATTGCCGTGCCAGGTGATCGAGTTGGTATTGTTGGGCGCAATGGATCTGGGAAATCGACATTAATGAAAATGATCGGTGACAGATTAGAGCCTGATACAGGTAAAATTGATCTTGGGATGACCGTGAAGCTTGGATGGTTTTCGCAGGAACGTGAGGAAATGGACGAGTCATTACGTGTGCAGGAATATATACGTGAAGCAGCTGAGCAAGTTAAAACAGCCGATGGAAGCATGATTTCTTCTAGTCAAATGCTGGAGCGTTTTCTCTTCAGTTCGACGATGCAATGGACACCGATAGCTAAGCTTTCAGGTGGAGAAAAACGTCGTTTGCAGTTATTGCGTGTTTTGATGGAAGCGCCGAATGTATTATTGCTCGATGAGCCAACGAATGATCTTGATATTGCGACTTTAACTGTACTTGAAGATTACTTGGATGACTTCCCTGGTGTTGTCTTTGTTGTATCCCATGATCGTTATTTCTTGGATCGAACGGTAGATAAAATTATTGGGTTTGAAAATAATGGTGAGCAAGTGATTCATACAGGTAACTATTCTGATTACCAGGATTATGTTCAGCAGCGTGGGCGCGGAACGACAGTGGCAACGGTTCAAACTCCCATCAAGCCACGAGCAGAAGAACAAGAAAATGAAAAGCCATCTCAGCAAGAGCGTCAGTTGAAAATGTCTTATAAAGACCAGCGTGATTATGAAAATATCGAAGCTTGGATTATAGAGGCTGAAGCTGAACTTGAAAATATTGCTACAGAGATGGAAGTTAATGCAAGCTCTGCAGGGCTACTCATTGAGCTTTCAGAAAAACAGAAACAAGCAGAGCAGAAGCTAGAAAAATTGATGGACCGTTGGGCGGAGTTGAATGAGTTAGCTGACCAAATCGAAGCGCAGAAGAAGGGATGACCGTAATGGATATTCGAAACATCTATTGTAATGGTCGCAATTATCGTCTTCAGGCGTTAGCTGCTATAAATAGCGAAATGATTGGCTCATGTATCATTAGATAATTGAATATAAGCTTAAAAAGCCCCTAACCATCACGATTATTCGTGGCAATGGCTAGGGGCTTCTAATTTATTATCTTAACTGTTAAATGCGGACAACATCCATACATGCTTCTCAAGTGAAGTGTGGATCGCAAGCAACATATCAGCGCTAGTTTCATCATCAGCTTCTTGTGCTATAACCATAGCTTCCTTCAATTCTTGAATAATAATCGTGAAGTCGTAAATGACCTCATTGACCATTTCTGTAGCATTTTCATGTCCCATTGCTTCTTTGATGCTTGAATATTCCAGATAGTCTACCATTTTTGCAAGGGGTTGACCTTTCACAGCTAACAAACGCTCAGCTATTTCATCGACATGCAGCGTTGCTTCTTCATAAAGCTCTTGGAATTTGGCATGCAATGTGAAAAATTGAGTACCTTTTACATACCAGTGATAGTTGTGCAACTTAACATATAATACGCTCCAGTTAGCAATTTGACGGTTTAATTGTTCTTGAATAGTGTTCATAATAATTCCTCCTACAATTTTTCTGATCATCATAGTATAACTTCCTCGTATAGAAAAATACTTCGGAAGCATAATCCAAAACTTTTCATAGTCTTCTCGATAAGCTACTCGTAAATGAAAAGTAGCATCGGAAGCATATACCAATGTTCTCAATTAACATTGTAAACGATTAATAGCTATTTCATACTTAATGCACCAGAATATGAATTTAGATCAATTCCTTATTTATAATTATTACAAATAATAGCGATAAAGTCAAGCTTTTTCATCATAAAATGTTCCATTCACGCATTACGTAACTTATTATTAGAGTGAGTGCATCATGTGCGATATAGGAGTATAGCTGATCTATCGGCTCTCCAATTGTGAGAGCAATGAGTTGTTCCCTCCATACATAAGTAAAGGGGGCCTGAGCGATATATTCCTCCATTAATTGAATAAATACATCAGACACTAATTGTCCTTCAGTTATTTGTTCGAACTGTTGACGTAATATTAATCTAATATGATGCATACCTTCAAGCAAAACTTGTTCATCCAGCGCATTCATTATAGGAGCGATGTGATCCCATTGCGGGAGTTGTGATAACCACTCGTAAACTTCATCGATAGTTACGAATAGATCAATTCTCTTATTACGTCGAATGACTTCTGTATTTACAAGATCAAGGGAAGGGCGACCAATTTGCAAAGGGAATTTCGTAGATATACCCATATAAGTTCTCCTATACATCATGAATAGTAGTGAGATAGATTAATCTCATTATATATATAATATCCACAAAAGAACATCATTTAACTTTTACTTTGTTGCCTGAATTGAGCAGGGGATAGACCCATTCGCTTTTTGAATGCTTTGGAGAAGGTTGGTAAATCATTGAATCCTACGGAATTGGCAATTTCGCTCATTTTATAGTCGGTTTGTGTGAGAAGAAGCTCAGCTTCTCTCATCCGTAATGTTTGTAAGTAGTTCATTGGTGATTGACCGTATTCCTTCTGAAATTTTTTTGAGAAGTGAGTCCGCTCAATACCAACATGACGGGCGACACTTTCAATAGATATCATATCGGCGTAATGAATTTCAAGATACTCTTTGCCTTTCTCCAACCATGTTGATCCTATATTGTTTTTGCCTGAAGGTCGTTCTGGGCATACTAACTCGTTGAAAATCGTATACAGTAGACTCATTCGAGCAAGATCGCTATCTTGTTGTTCATACATTTTCTGAAAGGCTAATAGAGTAGCGTTTGTCATCTGATTAGTTTGGTGCGGATGCTGTGGACTTAAACCAATGCGCTCAAGAATGGATAAAGCGTATTTACCGTCAAATGCTAAAAATACTTTTTTTAATGGTTTCAATGGGTCTGTATAGTACTCATGAGTGACTTGTGGGAAAAGACAAAAGATATCATTTTTTTGTAAATGAAACTGTTGACCGTTCTGAAAAAATTGTCCTTCGCCATCAATAATACAAAGTAAATAATAGTAAGGGGTAATTCGCGGACCAATATGATAGTGTGCTTTGGCGAGATTTGCACCCAATCGAATCGGCCAGATTGAACCAATTTTCTCCATTGGCGATGGCGTGAAATAATTAATATTAAGCCATTCTTGATATTCTTCTTTCATCATGTCAAACATATAAATACCTCATTTTACCAATATACTATATTGTAAACGATTGCAAATGCTAGTGATTATTATAAAGAATAATATGATTAACCACAAAATAACAAATACAGAAACCAACAAATTGACATAGACGAAACGATCCTTGGCGTTGTAATCTACTTATATCATAATATACCAAGTAATTCTATAGGAAATGTAATAATAACGTATGGACAACAAGTGAACACATATAAATTACGCATGTATATCAGGAGGGCTACTGAAATGTCTAACAAGCAAAAAGTTGAGCTGGGCTGGTTTATTCCCACGACGGGTGATGGTGAGTTTATCGGTGTTGCACCAGAAAGACCTGCCTCGCCACAATATTTGACAGAGGTTGCGAAAGCAGCTGAAGCAGCGGGTTATGAATTCGCATTAATTCCTGCAGGTGGAGATTGTTGGGATGGTTTCATCGTAGGTTCTTGGATTGCTGCGCAAACAACGAAATTGAAATCTCTAGTAGCACTACGTCCAGGATTAATTTCTCCAGTACTTGCAGCGAGAACTGCGGCTACGCTGGATCAGATGTCTAGTGGACGAATAATGATGAATGTAGTTACAGGGCATTATCCACAAGATCTGAAAGCGTGTGGAGATCCACTATATGATCAACATGACCAAAGATATGAACGTACACTAGAGTTTCTTGAAGTAGTAAGAGGTGTCTGGGGACATGGAGGACGTAACGCGGAAGGTTTCAATTATGAAGGGAAGCATTACTTTGTAGAAGGTGGTACTTGCCAGCCAGCAGCTTATCAACAACCACATCCACCAATTTACTTTGGAGGAAGCTCTGTTGCCGGGAAGAAAACTGCTGCGAAAACTGCCGATGTCTATCTTATGTGGGCGGAACCTGTCGCATGGATTAAGGAGCAAATAGCTGAGATGGAAGGCTATTTGCAAGAACAACGTGAACTAGAAGGACTTGATCGCACATTACGTTATGGTATGCGTGCTCAATTGGTTGTTCGTGAAACGGAAGAGGAAGCATGGGATGCAGCTTGGAGGATTTTAAGTAAAGCTGATCCCGAGCAAGTGCAATCGAAGGAAAAACTTCATGCAAAAACGGATGCTGTAGGTCAAGAACGTCAAATGGAATTGTTCCGTCAATCAGAAGAAAATAAATTTGTTATTGCACCAAATATGTGGTCTGGACTATCAGCTATCCGTGGTGGTGGTGCGGTTGCCTTTGTTGGAACGCCGCAGCAAGTAACAGATCGCATTCTTGAATTTGTAGATATCGGTGTAACATCATTCATATTGTCAGGTTATCCTCATCTGGAAGAAGCGGAGATTACAGGGAGGCTACTAATGCCTGTACTAAAATCCGAACTAGCTAAACGTGGCTTATAGGAAGCTGAACGAGATGTTAATAAAAAGTTAAGTCTATGCTTTCGATGTAACTTTTTATTTGCTAGGAAGCTGAACGAGATGTTAATAAAAAGTTTTAGGAGGAAATGATATGAAAAAATCATATTTGCTATCGTTAATTATTGTGTTTGCATTGGTGCTATCAGCTTGCGGAGCAAGCAATAATGGAAATAAAGCTAATTCATCAAATAGTAATGAATCTAAGCAAAGCGGTGAAGAAGTTAAGATTAGCTTTATTCACTGGCGTGGTGAAGATGTGGCTGTCCTTGATGGAATTGTTGCTAAGTTCGAGACGGAATATCCTAATATTAAAGTCGAAACACAAGTGTTTCCTTCCGATCAATATCAAGCAACAGCTCAAGCAAAACTAGTTGATGGCTCTGTAGGTGATGTGTTTACATCATTTCCAGGTGCGCAGTTTGAGGCTATTGCCAAAGCAGGATTATTCACTGATCTAACTGGTGAGGAGTTAGTTAGTAACTTCACATCTGGACTAATTGAAGCAGGTCAAAAAGACGGTGTACAATATGCGCTACCCTATCAATTGGTATATAACATGCCGATTTATAATGTGAAATTATTCGAGCAGTACAATGTAGAGGTTCCAACAGATTGGGATAGCTTCCTAGCGGCTATGGAAACATTTAAGCAAGCAGGGATTACACCAATTGCATTCCCAGGTGCTGATATTGGTCCTGGTCAGATGATGAATACGATGGTAATGAACAATGCACCAGATGAAGATATATTCGTGAAATTAGAAGCTGGTGAAGCGAAGCTTACGGATGAGTGGTGGGTAAAAACTCTATCCCAATTCAAAGAACTTAATGATAAAGGATATTTGCAAAAGGATGCAGTAGGAACGAAAACAGATGCAGCTAATGCACTATTTATTCAAGAAAAAGCAGCAATTCTAGGAACAGGTTCATTCCAGCTAGCAGGTAATAAAGTTGGAAATCCTGAACTAGTGCAAGGGTTGTTAGCACCGATTACAGTCTCAGAGGATGAGGTTGTATTTGAAGGGATTCATACGACAACATTTATGCTAGCTGTAAATAGCAAGTCAAAACATCCTGAAGAAGCGAAGTTATTCCTTGAGTTTTTGAGCCGTGCTGACATCGCTGCTGAATATGCGAATGGAACAGGTCAGAATGTGACGGTTGAAGGTGTACAATATACATCGGATGAATTGAAGGCAGTAAGTGAATGGACAACGAAAAAAACTCGTTTCCAACCGCGTTTTACAATTAGTAATGCAGAAGTACAAAAAGCAATAACAAGTTCAATTCAAGCAGTAATTGGTGGTACTGATCCACAAAAAGCAGCTCAAGATGCGCAAGCGATCGTAGACCAACAGATCGGGAACTAGACCTATGAAAAAACATCTTAGACTACTACCGTTTGTATTACCTGGATTATTGTTATATGCCGTCTTGTTTCTGTATCCAACAGTCACTGCACTTTATTATTCCTTTACCAATTGGGACGGCATGTCGCCGTCCTATCAGTATGTCGGGTTTGATAATTACGCGAATGTGAGTAAAGATATCATTTTCCAAAAGTCGCTTGTTAATAATATGAAATTTATGTTGGCCGTCGTAATTATACAGACGATTGTATCATTAATGCTTGCCTTACAAATTCATAAAAAATCTAAGGTGAATGTTGTATTACGAGCCTTATATTTTATGCCAACGATTCTATCTTCAGTTTCTGTTGGCTTTATCTGGTCGTTCATCTACGATCCTACCTCGGGAGCTTTGAACGGTATTCTAACACTAGTGGGCTTGGAAAGTTGGACTCAAAACTGGATTGGTAATACAGCAATAGCGATCTTCTCGATTGCAGCCGTTCAAGCCTGGGCGCATATTGGACAGATGACTGTACTTTTCGTTGCTGGTTTGCAAGCAATTCCGCCAGAATTAGTAGAAGCAGCCAAGCTAGATGGCGCAAGTAAAGTAGGGTTGTTCTTTCGTATAACATGGCCATTGTTAGCACCAGCTGCAGCGATCGTTGTATCCTATACGACGATTCAATCATTCAAAGCATTCGATCTTGTATTTACGATGACTGGCGGTGGTCCAGCCTATTCGACAGAGATCGTCTCAACCTATATCTATAATGCAGCATTTATGAACTATACGTTCGGTAAAGCTGCAACGGCATCTGTCTATTTCTTAGTATTAATTTCTATTATTACTATTGTTCAATTTAAATTACTTAAAACTGATCGCGTATCCTATTAGCGGTGATGAGGTGAAAATAGATGCTCAAATGGCTCGGAAGACTATTACTTATATCATTTGCCTTAATTATAATTGGTCCCTTGCTGATCGTCGTATTCACGATGTTCAAAACAACACCGCAGTTCTATAGTGATCCGATTGGATTGCCTCTACAATTCTCTTGGCATAATGTGACGGCACTATTTAATAAGCAACCGATGTGGACTTATTTCCGCAATAGTATCGTTGTCACATTGTCTAGTGTTCTACTCGTATTATCGTTAGCTGGTTCAATATCCTATGCGATTATGCGTTACGGTAAGCATGCAATCGGTGGTGTTATTTTCTCGCTATTTGCTATCGGGTTGATGGTACCTTCTCAAGTTAATATGATTCCTATCTATTCTTTGCTGCAGAAGCTGGGCTGGAGTAATAGCCATCTTGGCTTAATTCTCGTAACGGCATCGGTACTATTGCCGTTATCTGTATTTATGTTAACAGGATTTATGAAAACATTACCGAAGGAAATATTAGAAGCGGGAGAAATTGATGGAGCTGGCGAATGGAGACTGTTGTTACGTATTGTGTTTCCTCTGAGTGCACCATATGTGGCAACAACGGCTGCCTTCTTGTTCGTTATTGTCTGGAATGATCTACTATTCCCGATGCTATTGCTATCAGGTAAAGATAAGTTAACCTTGCCACTAGCACTGCTACAATTCAAGGGAGAATTTATGACGGATTACCCACTATTAATGACGGGAGTTCTTGTTACAGCGCTGCCGATGATCGTATTGTTTGTATTTTTGCAACGCTATTTCATATCTGGTTCATTGGCGGGATCGTTGAAGGGGTAGATGGTTTTGTGGAGTATACAAATTACTTTGCTTTTCGCAAAATAAAACAAAGCCGATGAGAGAGCTACAAAAAGTAGCCACCTCAACGGCTTTTTCTATGTGTGATCAATGAGTTTGAAGTCATCGTAGTGGAAACCTGGGGCAACGACACATGATACTAACACCGGCTCATCACCAAGTGGTTTCGTCATTTGCCACTCATTAGCAGGGAATAATCATAATAAATATAATATAAATTCATTAAAACTAACTAGAAAGTTAAAGAGTTCAAAGCTAATAGTAGTTGATTGTATATATATCTAGTGTTAAATTGAAATGGTAAGTATGAACGTTACATTGATCGCAATAATTGCCTACCCAGTGGGGAGAAGCATATTTATAGTTGCGGTTAATATAGATTATGAAACTATACATAGTTATCAATTTTATAAATGTCGCGGAGGTAGAAGGAATGAATATACGCTTTGATCGTTTTCCACAAGGTGTAACGAAAGCGGTTACATTAAGTTTTGATGATGGTAGAGAGTATGATCGCAGGTTAGTAAAGCTTTTTAATGATTATGGTTTAAAGGGAACCTTTCACCTAAATAGTGGGCTTTTGGGCCGTGAGAGCTATCTGGAAGCAAGTGAGGTTGCAGAGTTATTTCAAGGGCATGAAGTCTCCATTCATACGACACATCATCCATTTCTAGAACTGTCACCACAAGAACAAATCATTTATCAAGTCGTGCAGGATCGTCAAGCGTTAGAGGAACTAGTTCGTTATCCGATTAGAGGGATGAGTTATCCATTTGGAACGTATAATGATGCTGTTATTGATCAACTACAAGCAATCGGCATAGAATATGCTCGTACTACCGCTAGTCATGGAGGATTTCATATGCCTGAAAATAAGTTACAATGGCATCCAACATGTCATCACAAAAAAATGATTGATGCAGCAGATCAATTTTTGAATGTAGATCAGAGACATTCGAGAATGAGTTTGCTATATGTTTGGGGACATAGCTATGAATTCGAGAATGATCAAAATTGGGAGCTTATTGAGCAATTTGGTGAAAAAATAGGTGGGAAGAGTGACATATGGTATGCAACCAATGCTGAGATTGTCGCTTATATGAAGGCGATACAAGCATTACGCTTTACGATGGATTGCCAAGTTGTGCATAATGCTACTGCTACTGATGTTTGGATAAGTGTGCAGGACAAGCCTATTGAAGTGAAAGCAGGCAGTATAGTAGATTTAAGCTAGCGCACGAAGGCTGAAGAAAGATGAAGTATAGATGCGCTTAATATTACATTATCAGAGGAAGAATTATTACTTATTGATCAAGTTTCACGCAAAGCTGGGGTTAGCATCCCATCGACAAGATAAATAGTCCAAACTATACAAAAAGGGATGACAGTCTTGTTACGCAGTTCATTGCGTAGCAAATCTGTCATCCCTTTATTTATGAATTGAAGTAATTATTCTTAAAGACCTTCTAAGAAGCGTTCTGCTTCAAGTGCTGCCATACAGCCAGTACCTGCAGCTGTAATGGCTTGACGGTATGTGGAGTCTTGAACGTCACCACAAGCGAACACACCAGGGATATTTGTAGTCGTTGTACCAGGTTTAACGAGAATGTAGCCACTCTCATCAGTCGTAATTTGTCCATCAAGGAATCCAGTGTTAGGAGTATGACCGATTGCGATAAATACGCCATCTGTTTCGATAATTTCCTCTTCACCAGTCTCATTGTTAAGAACTTTAAGACCTGTAACACCCATGCCGTTAGCAAGAACTTCAACCGGTGTGCGGTTAAGTGCCCACTCGATTTTTTCGTTAGCGCGAGCACGGTCCTGCATAATTTTCGAAGCACGTAGCTCAGTACGACGGTTAACGACAGTTACTGAAGATGCGAATTTAGTTAGGAAGCCAGCTTCCTCCATAGCGGAGTCACCGCCACCGATAATAACGATTTTCTTACCGCGGAAGAAGAATCCATCACAAGTAGCACAAGTACTTACGCCACGACCGATATTATCTTGCTCACCAGGAATTCCAAGATATTTGGCAGAAGCACCAGTAGAAATAATAACAGATTCCGCTATAACTTCTCCCATGCCCTCAACATCTAATACGAAAGGACGTTTGCTCATATCAACACTTTTAACTGATCCAGTTTTGAAAGTAGCACCGAAACGTTCAGCTTGCTTACGCATGTTAGACATAAGCTCCGAACCAAGAATACCTTCAGGGAAGCCTGGGAAGTTCTCGATTTCAGTAGTCGTTGTTAATTGACCACCTGGTTGCCAGCCTTCGATGACAACAGGTTCCATATTTGCACGAGCTAAGTAAATTGCAGATGTTAGTCCAGCAGGACCAGTTCCGATAATAACTGTTTTATACATAATAGATTCCTCCGAAATAATTCTAGTTTGTAACTGTAATGAAAATAATCACAGTTGTTATCTTTCTAAGTTATTACAAACTGCAATGGATGTCAACGAAGTTCATACAACTTTCATGTTATAGGGTTCGATATTTTTCAAAAGCTATACATTTTTTTATTATTATTTACATGAATTATACAGTTCGTTCCAATTGGAGAAGGGGACTAATCACCCTGTTTGTTCGAAAAGCCAACTGATGGGAGCCGTGCACGTAGTCATTCTGAACGTAACAGCGATTAGTACTCGGAGCGCGCAAGCAGTCACTCCGAATGCAACAGCGATTAGATTCTCGGAGCATCTTCAAAGCGATCAGTTGAGCATCTAACTGGTCCCCTATTGTACGTACAAGTTAACCGTATGCTATACTAAAACCATACAACTAATAAGTACATGAGGTGTACGGATGAAAGAGACTCCGAAATATATTCAAGTTAAAGAAGAAATATTGCGTTGGATCATTACAGGACAATATGCTCCACATAAAAAGCTTCCGTCTGAGAACGAAATTGTAAAACAATTTGATATGAGCAGGCAAACAATAAGACAAGCTTTAGGCGAGCTGGAGCAAGAAGGCTGGCTTTATAAGGAACAAGGTAAAGGAACATTTGTAGCAGAGCACTCCGCTGGTTCCAATCGTAATAATGGAACAGGCATGACGATTGGGTTAATTACTACATATATATCCGATTATATTTTCCCGACGATTGTTAGAGGGGTCGAAGCAAGCGTACGTGAACGTGGTGCTAGACTTTTATTAGCGAGTACAGACAATGAAAAACTTAAAGAAAAGCAAAGCTTAGAATCAATGCTACGTGAGCAATTAACGGGGTTAATTATTGAACCTACGAAAAGTGCCGAAGGAAATCCTAACTATTCCTATTTTCTCGCGCTTGACTCCTTACGTATTCCTTATGTAATGCTTAATGAAAGATATAGTGAAGTCGATGCACCATGCCTTCGTATTGATGATGAACTAGGTGGTTATCGCGCAGCAAAGCATCTAATTGATCTAGGACATCGCAGAGTAGCGGGATTTTTCAAAACGGATGATTTCCAAGGTATTCGCCGTATGAAGGGCTTCGTACGAGCATTCAAAGAGCAAGGCATAAGTATATCGAGTGACTATATTTTGCGCTACAGCTCGGAAGAAAAGGAAACGGTACCTGCCCATGCATTGCACCAATTGTTGAAACAAGATGTAGCTGAAAGACCAACAGCGATCGTTTGCTATAACGATGAATTAGCTGTGAAAATGCTCGATATTGTAAGACAAGAAGAGCTTCAAGTGCCTGAACATCTGTCTATTGTAGGGTTTGACGATGCCAATTTAGCTATAGCAACAGAAGTAAAGCTGACGACGATCGCTCATCCTAAGACGCAGATGGGAAGAGATGCGGTACAAATGCTTATGCAAATTGTTGAACAAGGTGTAGGCGTAATGATGGATGATAAAGTATATACGCCTGAACTTGTTATACGTGAATCAACGAGTAAGCCATATCAAGTTTATACATTATGAGGGAACGATTACAGGGTTGAGGATGCAGTAAAAAAATATTGAAAACATTTAACAAAAACATAGTGACACACTTGTACGTACAACTTATAATGTAATTATGGTGAATTACGTATCCTGTACGTATAAGTTGTGTTTTTTCTAAATGATAGATAAGTTATGCTTTCGTTGTAACTTTTCATCGCAAGATGATTAACTGAACGAAATGAAAAGTTTGGCTTATGCTTTCGATGTAACTTTTCATCGCAAGATGATTAACTGAACGAAATGAAAAGTTTAAGGAGAGTGAGTATTCGTATGCTAGAACAATTGAAGCAACAAGTATGGGAAGCTAATATGGAACTTCCGAAATATGGTTTGGTGACATTTACTTGGGGAAATGTAAGTGGAATCGATCGTGAATCTGGTCTAGTTGTAATTAAACCAAGTGGCGTGCCATATGAAGAACTAAAACCTGAGCAGATGGTTGTTGTCGATCTTGACGGTAATGTAGTAGAAGGGAGCTATCGTCCTTCTTCTGATACAGCTACTCATGTTCTTCTATATAAGCATTTTGAAGACATCGGAGGCGTTGTTCATACTCATTCTCCTTGGGCAACAAGTTGGGCTCAAGCAGGTAAAGGCATTCCTGCACTTGGTACGACGCATGCTGATTACTTCTATGGAGAGATTCCTTGTACGCGTGCGATGACGAAGGACGAAATTCAAGGTGCATATGAGCATGAGACAGGTGTTGTTATCGTTGAAACGTTTAAGCAGCGCCAGATTGATCCTAATATGGTTCCAGCGGTGCTAGTCAATAGTCACGCGCCATTTGTATGGGGTAAGGATGCTCATAATGCTGTTCATAATGCTGTCGTTGTAGAAGAAGTAGCTAAGATGGGACTTCACACGCTCGCATTAAATCCACAAGTAAGTCCAATGGATCAAGACTTGTTGGATCGTCATTACTTACGTAAGCATGGTGCAAACGCATACTACGGTCAAAAATAGGAGGAGTTAATTATGAGTAAGAAATATGCTATTGGTGTAGACTATGGAACACAATCAGGTCGTGCAGTATTAGTTGATCTATCAAATGGTCATGAGCTCGCTGATCATGTCACCCCTTATCGTCATCATGTTATGGACGAAACGCTTCCATCTGGACGAAAGCTTGAGTATGACTGGGCATTACAGCATCCTCAAGATTATATAGAAGTATTAGAAAACTCAATTCCCGCTGTTATGAGTGCTGCTGGTATCGTACCTGAAGATGTGATCGGCCTAGGTATCGACTTTACAGCTTGTACAATGCTACCAATTAATGAACAAGGTAGTCCATTATGTTTTGCAGAGCAGCATGTTGATAATCCCCATGCATGGGTGAAATTATGGAAGCATCATGCAGCACAGCCCGAAGCAGATGCAATTAATGAAATAGCAGCAGCTCGTGGTGAGAAATGGTTAGCTCGTTATGGTGGTAAAATTTCATCGGAATGGATGCTGGCAAAAGTATGGCAAACATTGGATGAAGCACCTGAAATCTATGAAGAAGCTGATCAATTTGTTGAAGCTACAGATTGGGTAGTTGGACAGATGACAGGAAATATTGTGCGAAATAGCTGTACAGCTGGCTATAAAGCGATCTGGCACAAGCAAGATGGTTATCCAAGTGAAGAATTCCTAAGCGCATTAGATCCTCGTCTAGCGAAACTGACGTCTACGAAGTTACGTGGTGATGTTGTGCCGCTTGGTACGAAGGCAGGGGAATTAACAGCTGAGATGGCAGCAAAAATTGGTCTAGCAGCAGGAACTGCGATTGCGGTTGGTAACGTCGATGCACATGCAGCTGTACCAGCAGTCGGTGTAGTTACTCCAGGTAAATTAGTGATGTCTATGGGGACTTCAATCTGCCATCTTATTCTCGGTGATACTGAACGTGAAGTTGAAGGCATGTGCGGTGTTGTTGAAGATGGCATTGTTCCTGGATACTTTGGCTATGAAGCAGGTCAATCAGCGGTTGGTGATATTTTCGAATGGTTTGTTGAAGAAAGTGTACCAGCCTATGCTTATCGTGAAGCTGAGCAAGCAGGGGAGCATATCCATGAATATCTAACTCGTCGTGCGAATGAGCTAGTACCAGGGCAATCTGGTCTGCTAGCACTTGATTGGTGGAATGGTAACCGCTCTGTTCTTGTAGATACGAATCTTACAGGTACAATGCTAGGTATGACGTTACTTACTAAGCCATGGGAAATGTATCGTGCACTACTAGAAGCAACTGCTTTCGGTACTCGTAAAATTGTTGATGCCTTCCATTCAAATGGTGTAGTAGTTGATGAATTATATGCTTGTGGTGGACTACCTCAGAAAAATAAACTATTAATGCAAATTTATGCAGATGTAACAAATCGCGAAATCAAAATTGCCGCATCTAAGCAAACGCCAGCACTTGGCGCTGCAATGTTTGGAGCAGTTGCAGCTGGAGCTGCAAAAGGCGGTTATGATAGCATTGTTGATGCAGCGGCTAACATGGCTCGTGTACGCGAAGAAACATTCAAGCCTATTGCTGAAAATGTAGCAGTTTACGATAAACTATACGCAGAATACAATCTGCTTCATGACTACTATGGTCGTGGCGATAACGATGTAATGAAGCGCTTGAAGGCAATCAAAGAGCAAGTGAATTAATTAAGCTATTAATCTAAAGAAGATGGTGCCCTCGTATTATACAGGCACCATCTTTTTTAGTGAAAATAGTTACGCGAATACGATAGAATTGATGATTGCGAACTTATTTTGCACACGATCAAGGAAAAATGAAACAAGGCATATTTTATCGCGTATACAGTATAGGTAAAAAGCACTATTGTGTAAAATAGATCTAATTTCCCACTATTTTGAAATGGAGAACAGTACCCATATAGTATAGAATAGAACTAAGACTGTCTAAATAGAGAGAGTAGCAAGAAGTTGAATAAGGTGGGAGCTGAGCATACGTGTATTGTCATCATTGTCAACGAGGTTTTGCTGAAGATGCTATATACTGTAGCCAATGTGGAAAAAAGTTGCTTCAGCACAACATTGCGAGTGAACAGAAGGTTGGCATTTGGCCAGACGAAACAATTGAATTTATTAATGTGGATCATACTGAGCATGAAGAGCTTATTGATGAATTAAGTATCCAATCTAATGATAAGGTGAAAGATAATGTTAAATCTAGCAAGGGTAATTTCGCCGTTAAGATTACGATTGGGTTTCTCTTATTAATTGTTGTTATTTCAGGAGTGCTATTCCGTTATTATAAAATTGAATTAGATCATAATGAACATGTATTGGAGCTACAATCTGATGCAAAGCTTTCTGCACTTGCAGGCAAATATGAAGAGGCGATCACCTATTTAGATGAAGCTATTTCGATTCGTCCTCAATTCAATCCACTGCAACAAGATCAAAACTTAGTCTATGTAGCGATCAAGATAGAACGAATTGCAGCAGATTTAGAAGCGATTATTGATCGAGGATCAGAGTCAGAGGCTTCGAAAAAATTAGAAGATTTTAGACAGGAATTGAACGGCTATAAAGAACCGATCTTTGATAAGCTTCGAGAAAAATTAGAAGAGTTAAATATGAAGTATACGATACTTAGTTTAACGAATGAGCTAACTACACTTGGCTCGATATCTGATCTTGGCAACTTACTTAATGTCGTTAATGGATTAATTGGTGAAGAAGCAGTGACGTTGAGAGAGCAAATTATTGATCGGATTCGTACGACTGCTACGGCGGAAGTGAATGATTTGTTAACTAAGAAAAAGTTTACAGCTGCATTAAAGACGACAGAAAGTGCATTAGCATGGTCGCGTGCAGATGATACGTTACTTGATCTTAAGCAAAAAGTTAAGCAAGAGCAGACCGCATACGAACTAGTTGAAGAACAACGTATACAGCAGGCAATGGAAGAAGCTGCTGCGGAGGATTATATTAACCAGACTGCAGCGATTGAATTAATTGAGTATGAAAAAGTAATGAATGAACTTGGTGATATTGTTGTTGTTGCTTATATGAAAAATGTGGCTACTCGCTCGATATACGATGTGACGATTGATTATAAAATTGTCGATTCCACAGGAACAATAATTAGTGATGGTACGATGAGCGTGACACCAGGCTATATTGGCTCAGGTGAAGGAATGAGTTTCTCCGTAACACTTCCAGAAGGTTTGGATTACGAAGAAGAAATTGATGTAACGATATCAAATGGATCATGGAGTCTAGAATAATATAAGCTTTCGATGCGACTTTTCATTAACGAGAAGTGTATCAGGAAGCGAATGAAAAGTTAGGTTTATGCTTTCGATGCGACTTTTCATTAACGAGAAGTGTATCAGGAAGCGAATGAAAAGTTTTAGGAGGATGGGGCATGAACTGGAAGGCGATGTTGATCAGTCTCGGCGTACTCCTTCTGCTCGGTGGAGGTTTTCTTACGTACATTGAGTTGAAAGAAAACATTCCGAGGCAGTTGAATGGTTCTCCTCTAATTGCAGTAGGCGAGAAGACGAAATCACTTAAAGATATAATCTTTGAAACACAGAAATATGTTGTGATGATTGAGACGGATAATGGTGATCAAGGTTCAGCTTTTTTATATAATGAGCATGGTGATCTTATCACGAATGCTCATGTTGTATCTGGAGTAAGAGAAGTTAGAGTGAAGACTGCAGATGCCCGCGAATTAATTGGTGAAGTAATTGGAATCAGTACGGAAGTCGATGTCGCGGTCGTTCGCGTACCTGAGCTTGCTAATTCGGGTAGCTTACCATTGGTTAAGTATGAAAAAGCAAGTGTAGGTGATGAAGTGCTATCGATAGGCAGTCCGCTTGGTCTGCAAAATACAGTAACGACAGGTATGATTAGTGGTGTTGGTCGAAGCTTACAAATTTCCCCGTACACTTATAGTGATTTATATCAAATATCGACGCCGATCTCGCATGGTAATAGCGGTGGTCCACTAGTTGATACATCTACAGGCTATGTGCTTGGAATTAACTCAGCAGGCCTTGAGAATAGTTCCATCGGCTTTAGCATTCCGATTGTTAATGTATTGCCACTAATCGAGGGCTGGTCTATGGAACCGATGACGATGCTACCAGGTATTACGTTAAATGAGGATTCTGAAACGGTTGAAGAAACCAAGCGACTAGATCAACTTGCTAGTTATCTTATTGCGCACTTCTATGATGCTATTAATATCGGGGATTATGTTTATGCATATACTCTACTAGGCAATAGCTGGCAAGAAGGAACGAGTTATGTGAAATTTAGAGAGAGTTATATTGCTACAAGAAATATATCTATTGATGACGAGCATATTACGCTTGGTGATGAAGAAGCTACAATTACAGTCATTATTTCAGCTGACGAACGTGTGGATGGCTCTTACAAATTAACAAAGCGGCAAATTAGTTTTAGAGTGGGCTACGATGATGATCAGTTAAAACTGTTGAATAGTAAAAGTAAGCAGCTTCAGTAGACTTGAATATGCAAAAGGCGGACTTCATTCCTCGAAAAGAGAGGAGGATGAAGTCCGCCTTTATTGATTAATAATGACTTATGCGTATATTAGATCAACGCTAATCTGATCATTCGGCTGTAAGTTATAATTCAACATGTTAGTGGAAATATTTCTACCATTTAAGCGAATAACATAATTTACATTGCCACCGATGACAACGCCGCTTACAAGTAGTATTTGGCCAGATGGAGAAAGTTGGATAACACCTGTACTAGCTAGAGCATCGAAGATCGTTAATCCAGGCTGGTACATAATCTGGTAAGTTCCAGTAGCATTGGGGTAAGCACTACCTCCATTAATGGATACAAATACTGCCTGTTGAGGAATCGGTGCAACCCCTCCACCACCGCCACCTATCGGAATTGGGATTGGAATCGGGAGGACGCCGCCAAATGGTACAAACGGTCCAAAGGGACCGAACGGACCAAAAGGTCCATGCCCAGGTCCATGCCCAGGTCCATGCCCAGGTCCGTGCCCAGGTCCATGCCCAGGTCCATGCCCAGGTCCATGCCCAGGTCCATGCCCAGGTCCATGCCCAGGTCCATGTCCGGGTCCATGCCCGGGTCCATGTCCGCTATGCCCACCAGGTCCGGGAGGGCGTTCTTCTCCATCATTAATATAGCCTAGAGCAGGCCAATCATCATGCTCGCGGGGGACAGCAGGTGTTGTAGTTTGCTGGAATAGATGCTGAGCACCATGATGACCATGTTGGTGTCCATGATGACCATCGTCATCGTGGTCGTCATGATCGTGTTCATCATCGTGGTCGTGATCTTGATGATGACCTTCGCCATGTGGATGCTGAGGTAGCCAAGGTAGCCCCCATGGTGCAGGGACCCATTGACCTGGTTGACCAGGAATAGGTTGCCACCAAATAAATTGCCCTGAATGAGGACCGCTCGGCATATGAGGTTGAGGCATTGCAAAGCGATGATTTATTGAGCCGCAATCACAAGGTTGGTTGAAGTAAACATCTGGTCCGGGATAGAAGTTATTCATATAAGTATTCAAGCTCCTTTACGAAACGTATTAGGCATTAGACCTGAGTTAGCTTATGCGCCTAGTCGTAAGGAGGTGTCTATTCTATACATACAAGAAAAGGCAGCTTGGTCATCGAATGGATGACTAAGCTGCCTTATAAGTGAAGAAAGATATTATTTAACTGCTGCTTCGTAACGTGTACCAACTTCATTCCAGTTAACAACATTCCAGAAAGCTGCAATGTAGTCAGGACGTTTGTTTTGGTAGTTCAAGTAGTAAGCGTGCTCCCAAACATCAAGACCAAGAATAGGAGTTTTACCGTCCATAATTGGGCTATCTTGGTTTGGTAAGCTATAAACTTCAATTTCGCCGTTTGAAACAGCTAGGAATGCCCAACCACTACCGAAACGAGTTGTTGCTGCTTTAGCAAATTCAGCTTTGAAATTATCGAAGCTACCAAATTTGCTATCAATTGCTGCTGCAAGAGCACCAGTTGGTGCGCCACCAGCGTTAGGAGCGATTGTTTCCCAGAACAAGCTATGGTTAGCATGCCCACCACCATTGTTGCGAACAGCAGTGCGAATAGCTTCAGGAACGTTATCTAGGTTAGCAATAAGCTCTTCAATTGATTTAGATTGAAGCTCAGGAGCAGATTCCAAAGCAGCATTAAGATTAGTTACATAAGCATTATGATGGCGACCGTGATGAATTTCCATAGTCAACGCATCGATGTGTGGTTCAAGCGCGTTGTGCGCATACGGTAAAGATGGTAATTGATGAGCCATTAATAAAACCTCCAATGTATTATGTAGTTACTTCTATTATTATCCTCCATTTAAACTAATAAATCAACATTGATGTTGAAAAAGTCCGATTGCTTAAAAAGCAACAAACTGTAGTATAAGCAGACAAATCGATTATTATGCAAAAACAGATGACATGATGTGAAATAATAATGGATAAAGCGTTTTCATATGAAAAACATGAGAAAATTTGAAATTTCATTTTAAAAAATCACAATACGTGAAGGTTTTTGTGTATAATTGTCGTATTATGTACAAGTACTGAACTTTGATAAGTAGGTGTAAATCATGAATTTGCGTTCAATTAAGTTATCTGATACTCGTAAAATTACTGAGCTATTTGAAGAGGTTTTATCAGAAGATTGTTATGAGCAAACTATTGAGGTCTTCGGTCGTCAATTAAGCTGGGATAGTGATCTTGTACTAGTCGCTGAGGCTGATGAAAAAATTGTTGGCGTAATAATTGGCACAATTGATAATAACAAAGGTTATTATTATAGAATTGCTGTCTCTACCTTATATCAAAGACAAGGAGTAGGCAAACAACTTGTCAAAGCCTTGAAGCAACGTTTCGAAGAGAAAAAAGTACTGAAGATTTACGTTACAGCTGATGAACATAATGAGCCGCTATTGCCGCTATTTGAGTCGATTGGCTTCGTAGCATCAGATTTTATCCGATCTTTCCAAAAAATAAGTATTTTGACAGGCTAATAACATTAACAGAGCATATTTTATGTACATATTTTATGTGCGTAGATATGCTTTTCTTATTATTTGCTTATGAAAAGTTTAGGAGGAGTCATAAGATTATGGTAGTCGAATTATGGGATTGGATTAAGACAATTGTTATTGCATTTGTTATCGTGTTTCTTGTGCAAATGTTTTTATTTTCACTTGCTATCGTAAGCGGAAGCTCAATGGAGCCAACATTACACAATAAAGAATGGTTATTTTCTAATAAAATTATATATCATATTTCAACGCCAGAAGTGAATGATATTGTAGTGTTGAAAAACCCTAACATTGCCGATAATCCTGATGATAAATATTTTGTGAAACGTATAGTTGGTAGAGCGGGAGATCATATTGAAATAATAAATGGTCAGCTTGTTCGCAATGATAAAGTCATTGACGAGCCTTACACAGATTCAGTAATTGAAGGACTACAAGATATAGATATTGTTGTACCTGAAGGTATGTATTACGTTATGGGCGATAATCGTAAGTTTATGATGAGTAATGACAGTCGAGCTTTTGGACCAATACAAGCAGATCGTATTGTTGGCAGAATAGACGGAATAATATTTCCATTCAATAAATTCGAATGGTTCTAGGTTGGTGAATGTAGGTTGGTAGACAAATGGCAGAAACTGAAGGATGAATTAAAGCAAGCAGCTCAAGAATTGGGCATCGATGCAATCGGCATCGCATCACCCGATCCTTTTGCCCAATTAAAGGAACGATTAATACGTCATCGTGAGTTAGGGAGAGAGTCTGGCTTTGAGGCGAAAGATTTGAATCGCAGAACGGATCCTTCCTTAATATTTGATCGACCGAAAAGTATCATTGCTATTGCGGTTGCCTATTCTTCAAAATTAGACAATGCACCCAAATCAGAAGTAGGTGCTAGACGTGGTATTATGGCTAGATCTGCTTGGGGTAATGATTATCACCATGTCCTGCGTGAGCGTATGGACAAGCTTGAAGCATGGTTGCGTGAGCGTGAGCCGCAATTACGTAGTGAAAGTATGGTTGATACAGGCGAATTATCTGATCGTGCTGTTGCCGAGCGAGCTGGAATTGGTTTTAGTGCGAAAAATTGTTCGATTATTTCACCGGAGCTAGGTTCTTGGATTTATCTAGGTGAGATTATAACTAATTTGCCGTTGCCGCCAGATGATGAAGTAACGGAGCAATGTGGAACATGTACGAAATGTATTGATGCTTGTCCGACTGGTGCATTAGTTAGTGGAGGGCAATTAGATGCGCAGAAATGTGTATCATTCCTGACTCAAACGAAAGGCATGATCTCCGATGAGCATATGCGAAAAATTGGTAATCGATTGTATGGATGCGATACATGTCAAATCGTATGTCCAATTAATCGTGGGAAGAACTGGACGCATCATGAAGATTTGCTGCCAGATGTTGAGGTTGCTAAGCCACTCCTTATCCCGCTCTTAACGATAGGAAATAAAGAATTCAAAGAAAAGTACGGTTATACATCCGCAGCATGGCGTGGCAAAAAACCAATTCAACGTAATGCGGTTATTGCTCTAGGTAACTTCAAAGATTCGACAGCAATTCCCGCGTTAGCAAAAGTGCTAAAAGATGATCCAAGAGAGGTACTGCGTGCAACTGCTGCATGGTCACTGGGCAGAATTGGTGGAGATGACGCATTAGTTGAATTGGAATCGGCAATTAGTTGCGAAAAAGATGAAGAAGTAATCAAACAAATTACATTGTCAATAAATAACATTAATAGTTGCAATAGTAAGTGAAGATTATTGCCTAAAGGAATATATCATGATATTATACAATGATGTAATGCTAACAAAACGTTGAAAGGTCAGGGTGAAATTATGGAATGGTATAATTATGTAATTCCGATTGTAACGCTACTTATTGGTGCAGTAGTTGGCTTCCTTGTCGGAGTTTACTATTTACGTAAGCAGCTTGAAAATATGCAGAATAATCCTGAAATGCTACAGAAGATGGCAAAACAAATGGGCTATAATCTGAACAATAAACAGATGCAAAAAGCTCAGGGTATGATGAAAAACCAGAAATTCCCTCGATAATTGTGAGGGCAGGAGGGAGCGAACTAAAGAATGGCGGGGAAAAAAAATTACGTCAATTCTCAGGTTTCTAGCAACCGAGATAAGATTGAAGCACATATTACGGAAATTTTGAAATTAATTGGTGAAGATGTCGAGCGAGAAGGTCTTCTTGAAACACCAGCGCGCGTTACGCGTATGTATGAGGAAATTTTTGCAGGTTATGAGGTTGAACCTCGTGAAGTGCTTGGAGTAATGTTTGATGAGAATCATGAAGAACTTGTTATAGTGAAAGATATTATATACTACAGTCAATGTGAGCACCATATGGCTCCATTTTTCGGTAAAGTTCATATTGGATATTTACCAAGTGGAAAAATCGTGGGTTTAAGCAAATTAGCTCGTCTAGTTGAGGCGGTTACACGTAGATTGCAAGTACAGGAACGTATTACAACTCAAATTGCAAACACATTAGTAGAAGAACTAGCTCCACATGGCGTTATTGTCGTAGTGGAAGGTGAACATCTATGCATGTGTGCAAGAGGTGTTAAAAAGCCAGGTAGTAAAACGATTACGACGGCATTACGTGGACAGTACAAGCAAGATTCAGCATTACGCTCAGAGTTTATGATGTTACTTAAGCAATAATTTTTCATAGGATATGATAGAGGTATTTTTGAACATGCATTTGCAGAAAGGAGCTTCTTTATCGTTTGTACGTAGAACGGTTTAGAAGCTTCTTTTTTTATTTATTAATTTGCGTTATTCTAAAAGCATCAATAAAATGAAATGATAAGATGTAACGTTAAGAATTAGTTGAGCTATTGTGATCATATAATATATAAGCGTTTTATATAAGGGAGTGTTATGTAATGAAGCTACACCAGCTTATAGATAAGTTATTATTCTCTCGAATCATTGGTGATGCTGATGTTGAAGTAGCAGGTATTCACAATGATGGCAGAGCAATCAGATCCAATCATATATTTGTCTGTACGAAGGGCGCGAAGGAAGATGGTCATGCCTATATTCCACAAGCTATTGCAAATGGTGCGAAAAGCATCGTTATTCAAGATGAACAAGCGCATTATGCAGAAGGGATTACATATATTCTCGTGCCAGATACGAGCAAAGCAGCATCGATTATGGTAGATGAATTCTATGGTTCACCGACTCGTCAGCTCCAATTAATTGGGATAACCGGTACGAATGGTAAGACAACAACGACGAATTTAATCGAGCATATATTGACGTATCATCAGCATAAGACAGGTGTAATCGGTACAATTGAAATTCGTTATCCCGGCTTTCAAGAGGAAGCTAAGCTAACGACGCCATTATGCTATGATTTACAACGTTATTTCTACAATATGTCGCAAGCTGATGTAGAGTATGCGGTGATGGAAGTTTCTTCTCATGCACTTGATCTTGGCCGAGTACATGGCTGCCGCTTCAAAACAGCTGTGTTCACTAATTTAACGCAAGATCATCTCGACTATCATATTACGATGGAAGCATATGGTGAAGCGAAAGGATTGTTGTTTGCGCAATTAGGTAATGACTATGAACAAGCGAGCTATGCTGTGTTGAATAGCGATGACCCTTGGAGTGAGCGCTATGCTAGAAAAACTTCAGCGCAATTGATTACATACGGTCTTGGTGAAGCTGCTCTAGTGAGAGCAACGAATATTAATATTACAGCAGCAGGTACCAGTTTCACATTAACAACGCCATTAGGTGAAGTGGAAATATCGACGAAATTAATTGGTAAATTCAATGTGTACAATTTGTTGGCAGCCATTAGCGCGGTAATTCCAGAAGGTTTAACGCTTGTGCAAATAAAAGCAGCGATTGAAAGTGTCGAAGGAGTTCCAGGGCGCTTTGAGGGAGTACAGCAAGGGCAACCATTTGCCGTAGTTGTGGATTATGCCCATACACCTGATAGTCTAGAAAATGTATTGCGTACAGCTCAGCAGCTTGAGCCGAGGAAGTTAATTTGTGTCGTCGGCTGTGGTGGGGATCGTGATCGTACGAAGCGACCTTTAATGGCGAATATCGCGATTGAAATGGCAGACCATGTCTACTTTACCTCGGATAATCCACGTACAGAAGATCCCGAGGCCATATTAGCTGATATGACTGGTCAGTTAACAGAAGAGCAGGGACATTTCACGACGAATGTTGACCGCAAGCTAGCTATTGAGGCCGCTATCGCAGAGGCACAAGCGGGAGATATTATTGTGATTGCTGGTAAAGGTCATGAAAATTATCAAATTATCGGTACGGTGAAGTCGCATTTTGATGATAGGGAGGTAGCAAAAAATCAACTAATAGCACTAGGCTATGAGGGGTAGTTCAAAAAATGGGCTTTGATAACGATGGGTAGGCTAACGTAGGTTATTCGACATCGAAGATGAAGCGAACTTGGAAAGTATAGCGTAAGCTTCCGATGTATGTTTTTTGCAAAAACATTGTAGGATCGCGTGTACCAAACACGTACACTTGCGCTTCCGTCTTTCTCAAGTAGCGCTCCATCTTCTCGGTTCTGAAAGCCCGTTTTTTGAACCTTTATTGGAATTTGAAGTTCAAAAAGCGAACAATGCAGATAGACGAACAGAAAAGACCCTTGAACGTGAATTCAGGGGTCTCTTTCGTCATTGGATATGTTATTGTTTTATTAGTTAAAATTACTTACGAATAGCTAACATGCTATCTGCAGAGGGCAAAAAGCGAAATTCAGTACTTCGAATACTTACGTCAACACCGAGCTCAGCTAGTTCCTCCTGTAGTACATCGAGTTGCGGATAAAGCTCATCCTTAAATCCGACAAGTGGATATAGAAGAATGATGCCACCCTTTTTCGTAATTCTAATCATTTCTGTAATTGCCGCTAAGTGGAAGGAATAATCGTACTGTTCTTGATATAGGAATAAGAAATGATTACAAACGATACAAGAAAAAGTATCATCATGGAAAGGGAGATTAGGCAGCATAGCGTTCACATAGGTTTCTTTATCGAGATCACTTCTGTAGCTATCAATAAATTTATCTAGTGAATGCTCTCGAATGTCATCATGCGCCTCTATATCTTTATAATAGTTCCAAACAAAAGCATCCTTCTTGGAGCTAAGCTTCTCAGAAGCGATAGAAAGCTGTTGCTTTCCGAACTCATATATTTGCTCGGTGGACAATTTGTAAAGTGGATCGCAAGCTGTTGCGTTATATCCCCTAGAAATACATTCCGCTGTAAATGATGAAGCACCAGCTGCAATATCGAGTATTTTCCCCGTTGTTAGCATCGTTTCATTCAACATAAACATTGATTCGTATTCCTCGAAGGAGCGACATGTCATCGCAACTCCTTGTTGAGCATATAATTCTTTGTTTTTCATAAACTCATCTCTCCTCGGCTACTCTAGTCTTGTCTAAATATCTCTAATCTCATCTAACTTCAATCTTGCTGTTGCATACTGTTTAAAATTATTATAACCATTAAATGTAATAAAACAAGTGCGTTAGCATTTATGCAGTTCTCTTTCGCTACTGCCAAGGAGCAAACAATAATCAACGCAGTAATCAGATCTCGACGAGATAAAAGCTTCTCACGGACACAGAAGCCGTTATTTGTGAGTTTTAGGGTTGAATGGCATTCTAAAGGACACAGAATCCGTTATTTGCCCAAATGGAGTCCAAATGCATCGAAAAATTTGAAATAAGTGCATCTGTGTCCGGTAAATATCGATAATAGAGGCATATACAGCAAATAAGGGTTCAGGTGTCCGTTATCCATCTAGTGAAGCAATAAAAATCAACCTTGTTGCTATTCAAGCACTAAGTTTGCTATTCAAGTACTAAGGTTGGTTTTGAGCCTTAAATGTTGCTTAGAAACTCCGATATGTTTTTCATATAACGATTAGGGTCTTTACGGAATAATAATTCATGCTGACCATTTTCGATTACCCAAAGACTAGAATATTGATTATGCTGATTGGCAGCAATTTGCTCGGCAATATGATAATCAGCTTTATTATCTGATGTACCGTGAACAATATAAAGTGGAATGTCATAATTGTTCGTGAGGATCGATTGTGCAGGTGTATTGGAAAAGACATGATTTGTCCATAACGGTAACAATTCACTAATAATAGTTGTCGTCGGATATTTAGGTAGATCTACATATTGCTGCAAATTCGTATACAGTGTATCAGGACTAGGTAAAAATAAACTATCGAGGATAAGGGCATCGATCTGCTCGGATTCTAAAGCAGCTTGCAGTGCTGTGCCAGCACCCATCGAGAAACCCCACACAATAATCTTCTCAGCGCCACGCTGCTGGGCGTAATCAACTACGGCAAGCAATTGGTTCTTTTCTTCACTCCCCCAAGTAGCAGGGGCGCTATAAGTCTTAGAGGCGTAACCGTAATCGAACATAACAACATTATAATCTAACTCATTCATTAGCTCAGCTAAATCGTACATCGGAACCCAAGTTTCTTCACGATTCGCACCATAGCCATGACTAAGAATAATCGTTTGCTTTGAGATGGTTCTGCTTTCCGATAAGTTTGCAGGAATATACCAGCTGTCTACTGTTGTTTCACCACTTCTGCTAGGATAAACAGCGATCTCATAAGTTAATTTCTTTTCGTCGTATGGATTCGATTCCAATGATGGAACATAAGGGTAAGCTAGATTCCAAGCAATGATCGCATGGCTGACCAGCACAATAATCGCTAGAAATGAAAATATGGCAACAACAATGGCAAGTAGAAAATGTCTGTAGCGGTTGTTCTTTGTATGTTCGGGTACGATAAGTTGTGTCGTACGCCCTTGTATTATTTCGATGCCACTGTCCATTATTCTCACTTCCGTTTCATTAAGCATAGATGTATTAATAATAATGCTAGACGGCTATGGAATTGCTGTCAACCTTATATGAACGTTTGTAAAGTAAATGTAATATAACGACATGCTGACAAATAAAAAATTTACAGAAATAAGCTGAATGAAGTATACTGAATGAGAACGAATATCATTCATTTTGAAAATGAGTTTTACAGCGTGAAACGAAAGACTGCAAAGGCATGTCAGAATATAAATAGAAGGTTATTCGGAAGTAAACGAAAAGTTTTGGGAGATGAGATAGATGGAGCAAGGTAAGTCTACGGTTAGATCGGTTGAGCGAGCATTGGATCTATTATTGTGTTTCACGTTAAAGGCTTCATGGGCGATGACGGAGCTTGCTGGGCATGTTGGATTACATAAAAGCACAGTTCATCGAATGCTTGCAACGCTAGAGGACAAAGGGTTTATCGAGCGTGATCCGATAACTGAACGCTATCAGCTTGGATTAAAGGTATGGGAGTTATCAGCGAATTTGGCTCCTGAAAGTGATCAATCCACGATGTGGCAGAAAGAAATGGAACGTTTGCGTGATCAATTAGGAGAAACGGTGAGCATCTATGTACGTTCAGGCGTAGAAAGGATTCGAATCCAATCTGTCCAAAGTAATGAACCAGTTCGGCGGGTTGCGCCAATTGGCGCACGCTTCCCGTTATATGCAGGTGCATCGAGTAAAGTGCTGATTGCCTTTGCTTCGCCAGTTGAGCAGCATGAAATTTGGCAACATCCATCCTGGCAGCTGCGTGAAGGCAGCAGTATGGAAACATATGAATCCGAATTGCTAGAAGTAGTGGAGCAGGGCTATGCGGTAAGTTTCGAGGAACGTGAAAGTGGAGTGTCTGCCATCTGTGTGCCGATTTATGGGCGTGACAATGAAGTGATTGCCGCATTGGCAGTATCGGGTCCATCGAGTAGATTAACATTAGAGTTGATGAAGGAATTTGCCCCAATGCTGCAAGGTTCAGCTAAGCGAATGAGTATGATGACGAGATTATAGCTGCCGTTTATACGTACATCCAACTTAAACAGGTAACAACTAGCAGGAAGCAATGAATTATTAGTCCTATATTAAAAATTATTAATCATTAACTTATAGGTATATGCTACCGTATTATATAAAAATCTACTGGATCCGACACCTTTATCCGATACATTATATAGCACTTAGCAAAGATGGAAGCTGTACATAATAATAACCTGCTAATAGATTTCTAATACATATAGAGGTATGGAGCTAACATTTATTATGTACAATAACTATAGTTAAGTTAGTGAATTTATAGTGATAGGGAGTGTGCTGTTCATGCTAAAATGGTTCAGACGGAAAAGTCTAGTAGTTACAAGTTCCATTGTATTGGCAATAATATTAATCGCATTAAATACGATACTAACTAGAGTTTCTTACAGCACCCAAGAAAATGCAGTATTTAGAGAATTTCAACAAGTGGGTAGTAAGCTTGGACTACAGACCCAAGCTAATAATATTTTAATTGAATCATTAGCAGCATCAATGAAAAATGGTGAACAACTAGCTGAGGATGATATGGCAATACTAAGAAAGTTATTAACTGCGATGGTTGATGATGAATCTTTAGTAAATGCTTATTATTTTTCTACAAACTTCATTGAAAAGGATGGGGCGACTGAGCTTCGTCTTATGCAAGTAAGTGAGAATCTAGTGCAAGAAGGACTTGATGCAGGAACATCTTATGGTGCAAGCGATGGCATCGTCGCAGCATACCATAATGCTTTACAGGGCAATGTTGGACTTTCACCAATTTATGAATCTAAGTTTGGTAAATGGATTTCTTATTTCTCTCCAATTGTGAATGCAGATGGAGAAGTGATCGCAGTATTCGCTGTCGATTATGACTATGAAAAAGTCGAAGAGCGGTTAGATAAATTGTCTTTTAAGAACAATCTACTTTCAGTAATTACATCTATCCTATCGATATTGCTGGTTGTATTCTTAGTTCGCATGGTAGTTAAGCCATTACGTGTATTGGCGGAAAGTTCCAAAAGAGCTGCGATGGGAGATTTGACGATTCAAGTTCCGGTTACAGCTGGCAATGAAATTGGACAGGCATCTCAAGCATTTAATGAGATGATAACTAGTTTACGAGATCTAACATTGCAAATAGATCAAACCTCACGGGAAGTGTCGGATTCCTCGGCGAGCTTAAAGGAGACTTCAGCTCAGACAGAGGCAGCCACTAACGAAATCGCTACAGCGATACAAAGTGTTGCCGCGAACGCTGATACTCAGCTGCAAAGCTCTACAGAAAGTCAACGTGCGATGATGGAGATGACGATTGGTATTCAGAAAATAGCAGAATCATCATCCGTTGTTTCTGAGCTTGCTGCGGATACATCAGATTTAGCTATACATGGCGAAACGGTTATTAACAAAACAGTCGAGCAAATGGAGACGATTGAGCAACGCGTATTTAGCGCAGCAGAAGTGATGGAAGAGCTGAATGAATCGAACAATCGAATCGGCAGTATTTTAACGCATATCGCTGACATTGCGAATCAAACCAATTTACTTGCATTGAATGCTTCAATTGAAGCAGCGCGTGCTGGTGAATACGGTAAAGGCTTTGCCGTTGTAGCACAAGAAATTCGTAAGCTGGCAGAACGTTCAAAAGAATCCTCGAATGAAATTTCAGAGATTCTTACTGAGATCGGTGTGCGTTCTGAACATGTTACAGCTTCATTAACAAGCTCCGCGAATGAAACAAGAATCGGTTCTGAGCTAGTGAATGCATCTGGTGACTCATTCCGTTCTATTCTACGCTCAGTCAAGGAAGTGTCTGAGCAAGTGCAGGAAGTATCAGCAGCATCCCAGCAAATGTCTGCTGGCAGTGAAGAAATTGCTGCTTCATTAGTAGAGCTGGAGCGTATAGCTCATAATTCAGCATCCAGTTCACAAGAGGTTGCAGCAGCATCAGAGGAACAGCTAGCTTCCGTTGAGGAAGTAGCTAGTTCAGCCGAACAGCTGAGGTCGTTGGCGGGTGAGTTGAGACAGGCAGTAGGAAAATTCAAGGTATAGTAGCGGATGGTTCAAAAAACGGGCTTTGATAACGATAATTGTGCTAACGTAGCATATTCGTCATCGCATCTGAAACGAACTTGGAAAGTACGGCATAAGCTTCCGATGGATGTTTCTTGCAGAAACATTGTAGGTTCGCGTGTACCAATAACGTACACTTGCGCTTCCGCCTTTCTCAAGTAGCGTTTCACCTGCTCGGTTCTGAAAGCCCCCTTTTTGAACCTTCATTGGAAGAGGTAGTTCAAAAAGTGGACTTTGATAACGATGAGCGAATGAGTATGATCAGAATATAGTAATAATAGCTTAACGATGTAGCCCCAACTATTAATAGTTGGGTTTTTTTGTTCATTGTAACAAATGGAAAATATTATGTTATGATTTATGGGTTGAATGAATGATCGAATGATTGTTCAAGTTAATGATGTACAGTCAACAATTGAGGGGGGATTATCAATGGAACGAAGAATGATTGTCAAATTAAGCGTTATTATCTTTATCGTAGCAGCTATAGTTACATCCTACTTCATTTATCAAAATGAGCATGCTCGTTCTGCAAAAACTGTCTTAAGCATCGCTGATAAGGAAGAGATCTTTCAAAGATACTTTAATAAAATGTACGATGAATCAAGAACGGACAAAGATAAAGTGATCGCGGAAACTGCGGACTTTCAAGTGACGAAGTTTGATTTTCTATATAGCAAATATAATACAGAGATGTTTAACGAGTTGGGGTACAATGTGAAAAAGACTAGTGATAAGAAAATTGTTAATGATCTAGTTACAAGACGACTTATGGTCGTAGATGCCAAAAGCAAAGGGATTACTATTCAAGAGGAAGAAATCGAGACTTTTATTGAAACGTTAAAAGGTGATTTCTCGAATAGCGAACAAGTTGATACACAACAAAATGATTCATTACTATTATTTAAAGCTTGGTCGGAAAGTGCCAATATGACATTAGAACAATTTTTGGATAGCGAGCTTCTTCGTGACCAATATGAAGAAGGAGTATACTTTTCAAAATTGTATGAATATTTAATTGCTCAGAAAATTGTCACAACATTGGATGAATATGAAGACTATCAACATAATCTATTTGAGAAGCAGAAGAAGGAAATCGAGATTACGTATAAAAACATTTAAATAGGAAGTTTAAAAGTCAGCTTTTTGAATTTCCTATTTAAAGAAAAAAGACTAGAGATAAGCTTCCGTTGTCGGATCGCTTGTCCCTAGTCTTTTTATTTCATTTCATAAATTACATATTAGCAATCATTTCACGAAGCACTGTTTGAAGAATACCGCCATTATGGTAGTAATCAACATCTACTAGTGAATCTAGGCGAACGATAGCGTTGAATTCGAATACTGTACCATCTTCACGAGTTGCTGTAACCTTAACTTCTTGGCTAGGTTTAACATCGTTAGAAAGACCAGTAATATCGAATACTTCACGTCCAGTAATACCTAGAGTTGTCCAACTTTCGCCGGCTTTGAATTGAAGCGGAAGCACGCCCATACCAACAAGGTTAGAACGGTGAATACGCTCAAAGCTTTCAGCGATAACTGCTTTAACGCCTAAAAGGTAAGTACCTTTAGCAGCCCAGTCACGAGAAGAACCAGTACCATATTCTTTACCAGCGATAACAACAAGGTTTTTACCGTCAGCTTGATATTTCATGGAAGCATCATAGATAGACATTACTTCGCCAGTCGGTAGGTAAGTTGTTACGCCACCTTCCGTTCCTGGAGCAACAGCATTACGAATACGAATATTAGCGAAAGTACCGCGCATCATAACTTCATGGTTACCACGACGAGAACCATAAGAGTTAAAGTCTTTACGCTCAACACCATTATCGATCAAATATTGGCCACCAGGGCTGTTCACTGTAATGTTACCTGCAGGAGAGATATGATCCGTTGTTACGGAATCGCCCATTAGTGCAAGCACATTAGAACCTTTGATGTCAGCGATTGTATCTAGCTCAGTACCAAGGTTAGAGAAGAATGGCGGGTTTTGAATATATGTTGATTTCTCATCCCACTCATAGCTTTCACCTTCAGGAACATTAATCGCATTCCAACGCTCATTTTGCGTAAATACATTTTCGTATTTGCTATTGAACATTTCAGGGTTAAGGGAAGAAGCAACAGCTTGCTTAATCTCTTCGTTTGTTGGCCAAATATCTTTCAAGAATACAGCTTCACCTTGTGTGTCATAGCCAAGAGGTTCGGTAGCAAGGTCAATATTAACCGTTCCTGCAAGTGCATAAGCAACAACTAGTGGTGGAGATGCAAGATAGTTTGCTTTAACTTGAGCATGAACACGACCCTCGAAGTTACGGTTACCAGAGATAACAGCACCAACCGTCATATCATTATCAGCAACAGCTTGGCTAACTTCTTCTGGAAGTGGACCCGAGTTACCGATACATGTAGCACAACCATAACCAGCAACGTGGAAGCCAAGAGCTTCAAGCGGTGCGATTAGGTTAGCTTTTTTCAAGTATTCTGTAACAACTAGAGAACCAGGAGTTAGAGAACTTTTCACGTAAGCAGGCTTAGTCAGACCACGCGCTATAGCTTTTTGAGCTACTAGACCAGCAGCAAGCATAACGCTTGGGTTAGACGTGTTCGTACAGCTTGTAATAGCTGCAATAACAATCGCACCAGTTTTCAGCACAGTTTCTTCACCGTTTGGATGCTTCAATGGAATACTTTGTGCAATTTTTTCTTCAGATAGACCATAGCCACCTTTATCGACTGGCTTACGGATAATATCGTTGAATTCTTGCTTCATATTCGTAAGTTCAACACGGTCTTGCGGGCGTTTTGGACCTGCAAGCGACGGTACGATTGTAGCA
Organism: Paenibacillus sp. Y930; assembly: GCF_056786375.1. Lineage (NCBI taxonomy): Bacteria > Bacillati > Bacillota > Bacilli > Caryophanales > Paenibacillaceae > Paenibacillus > Paenibacillus sp. Y930. Next base: position 334,788 of record NZ_JBXCIX010000002.1, read on the forward strand.
AGATCAAGTTCGATAATATCAGAGAAGATCGGATCTGGAGTTTCATTCGTACGGAACATATCTTGTGCTTTATAGTAAGCTTCAACAAGCTCGATTTGCTCTTCTTTACGACCTGTTTGACGTAAGAAAGAAAGTGTCTCGCTATCGACTGGGAAGAACCCAACTGTAGCACCATACTCAGGAGCCATATTAGCTACTGTAGCACGGTCAGGAAGTGAAATATTGGATAGACCAGGACCGAAGAACTCAACGAATTTACCAACAACGCCTTTTTTACGAAGCATTTCAGTAACCGTAAGAGCCAAGTCAGTCGCAGTAGCACCTTCAGAAAGGCTACCAGTTAATTTGACACCGATAACTTCAGGCATAACGAAGTATAACGGTTGACCAAGCATACCTGCTTCAGCCTCGATACCGCCAACACCCCAACCAACAACACCAAGACCATTGATCATTGTTGTATGAGAGTCAGTACCAACAAGAGAGTCAGGGAATACAACGGTTTCACCATCGATTACTTTCGTAGCTGCAACAGATGCAAGATACTCAAGGTTAACTTGGTGAACGATACCAGTTCCCGGAGGAACGGCACGGAAGTTATCAAATGCTGTTTGTGCCCAACGAAGGAAACGGTAACGCTCTTCATTACGCTCAAACTCGATTTTAGTGTTATATTCAAGCGCTTCAGGAGTACCAAAAGCATCTACCATAATAGAGTGATCGATAACAAGATCTACAGGAACTAGAGGGTTGATATTTTTCGGATCGCCACCAGCTTTTTTCACGGTATCACGCATTGCTGCTAAGTCAACAACAACGGGAACGCCTGTGAAATCTTGTAATACGATACGTGCAGGGATAAATGGAATTTCTTTGTCTTCACGACCATTTGCCCAGTTTGCTAATTGTTTTACATGCTCAGAAGTAATTGCGCGACCGTCGAATTGACGAACTGCTGCTTCTAGAAGCACTTTAATGGAGAATGGAAGTTTGGAAATATCTTTGAATCCTTGTTGTTCTAATCCACCAAGATGATAATAAGTGAAATCTTTACCGCCAGAGGTTAATGTGGAACGAACAGAATATTCATTTTGAGTAGCCATCATAAGTCTCCTTTTTGTTGTGAATTTGGATGTAGTTTCATAGAGTGAAACTTTATTTCAAAAAACCTTATATGTATAGTATAGCTGTAAAACTACATGGACGTAAAGTCATTTTGTAAGCTTTCTCTTAAATAATGTAGATCATCCTTTTATGTAGATTTTTATTTCAAATGACTGCACCTGATCACGTAGTAGGACGGGCTAGCGATAACTATTTCTACATGTATTGCATCATTGTCGCATATAATGAACCAGTTATTCATACGTTTTGCTTGGACGGCTTGATCATATATGTTGGGAGGGAAAACATGAGTAGGTCATCAGCTAGTATAAAACGCAAATCAAGAAAAGTTCCGAGAGCAAAGCAGCAGGCTGTTCTACATGCAACACAAGGTACAAGAGTGCTATCGCAGCGACAAACGAACAGTTATATTCCTCATACGCTGCAGAAATCTGTTATTCCAGCAATTAAAGCATCGTTGCCCCCATTGGATCCAGCAACTATCCAAGAACGAAAATTAGATTGGAAGCCGGCATTACAGCAATATATTACAAGGTACAATCAAGCGGAAACAGATCAATTTGCACCACGTTTGAATGATTTGTATAGCGATATCATTCATCAAGAGCGCGTAGAAGGAAGACTAGAGCGTGTTCGTGAACGTGAGCTTTTACGAGGTGTTCATACGGAAGGTAGCGAAACTAAGGCTGAAATTGTACAGGTGAACGAGTTAGATCGTGAAATGATTGTACATCTCCGTCTACACGTGAAAAGAAGACTACAACAAGATGGTCAACAATATATAGAGGAACGATATGATCATGAACGTGTATGGTTATTGAATGATCAGGGCAAATGGTTAATCACAAAAGTTGAACCGATAATGTTAGAACGTAAGCCTAGGTTCGGTGGAGCCGTCATGGATTGGAGTTCTGAATACGAAGCAGAAGAAGAGCCGCAAGCGATTGCAGTACCATACTTAAATCCAGATCTTATTCCCAAATTCCGCCGAGTGATGCAAGGTAAACGTTATCGGCGTGATCTGGTCGTTGCCTATGCCGATCAATGGTGGAATAAGGGGAATCCTACTTACGATGAATTTGATTCAAATTGTACGAATTATGTTTCGCAATGTATCTTTGCAGGTGACGTACCAATGATTTATACTAACAGAAGAGATAGTGGATGGTGGTACAAAGGAAGAGAGCAAGGTAAAGAATGGTGGAGTTATAGTTGGGCAGTCTCTAAGGCATTGGCAACTTTTCTAATGAAACCACGCAATCAAGGGTTGCGTGCCATAGAAAAAGCATATGCGGATGAACTTGAGCTAGGAGATATCATTGTGTATGACTGGAATGGAAATACACGCTATCAGCATACGACCATTGTGACGGCATTTGACGCAAAAGGTCAGCCGCTCGTTAACGCTAATACAACGGCGGGCAGACATCGTTATTGGGACTATAAAGACTCTTATGCTTGGACACCTAATACACATTACCGTTTCTTCCACATAACCGACTATGTATAATAGATAGCGGCACTAATATTCCTTATCTTATTTTCAGATCATTTATTCATTAATCGTAGAAATTATAATTAAACTTATCATTATAATGATAGTAGTGGAGGAAAAGTAATGGGAAGCAAAGTTAAGGTAGGTCTTGTTTACGGTGGTAAGTCGGGAGAGCATGAAGTTTCATTGTCCACCGCATTTGCCGTAATGAACGAATTCGACTATAGCAAATATGAGATTAAACCTTTCTATATTACGAAGCAAGGTCAATGGATTACTGGTCCATCGATGATAGAGCCACCAACATCGGGTGAACATTTACGATTGGAAGCAAGTGCTGCGACAAGTCAGGGGACGACTCACTCCGCTTTGTTTTCTATTTTCAGCGCGCTGGATGGTGTGCAGCATGAACAACAAATCGATGTCATTTTCCCGTTATTGCATGGAACATTTGGTGAAGATGGAACGATTCAAGGATTATTTGAAATAGCTAATATTCCTTACGTTGGCACTGGGGTACTTGCTTCAGCTGTAGGTATGGATAAAGTATTTATGAAAAAAGCATTTGCAGATGCGAATCTTCCGCAATGTGTATTCCGTTACTTTACAAAAGCACAATGGTCAAAGGATCAATCCTTCTTTTTAATGGAATGTGAAATTGCACTTGGTTATCCTTGCTTTGTAAAGCCTGCTAATCTAGGCTCAAGTGTAGGGGTGTCTAAAGCGAATAATCGTGAAGAACTCATTAAAGCTATTGACTATGCATTCCGATTTGACCGTAAAGTTATTATTGAAGAATTTATTGATGCGCGTGAAGTAGAAGTTAGTGTATTGGGAAATGATGAACCGAGAGCATCTATCGTAGGTGAAATTATTTCTTCTAATGATTTCTATGACTACAAAGCAAAATATATTGATGGCAAATCAACAATGGCGATTCCTGCTAACTTGGACGATACTAAAATGGCAGAGTTGCGCGAAATGGCAGTTACTGCATTTAAGGCGATTGATGGAAGTGGATTATCCCGTGCTGACTTTTTCTTAGAAAGAACAAGTGGTAAAGTATTCATCAATGAACTGAATACTTTACCTGGCTTTACGCCATTTAGTATGTATCCATTATTGTGGCGCGAAAGCGGACTTAATTATCGGGAATTACTTGATGAGTTGTTGAAGCTTGCTTTTGAACGCCATGCCGCTAAGCAACAAATTGATTTTGTTGGCGATAATATGTAAGTTGCTTATATGATGCCCGTCCCTACCATGGTGGGGGACGGGTATTTTCTTAATAAAGGAAGTTCAAAACATCCGACTTTTTGAACTTGTGTTACATATAGAAGAATATGGTGTTGCTTCATGATATACTTACAGAGGAAGTTCAAAAAAGAAGCTTTTTGAACATGCACTTATATAGTGTACAAGCAGAATCTTGAAAATATGAATAAATAATATAAATGTAATGAAGGTGAGGACAAGAATATGGGATTTCAAACTGAATTCAACTCCGTATGTAAATTTAAGTCTGAGCAAGAGCTATATGAATTGTTAGAGTATGGTAAGGGTAAGATGGTAAAGAAAGAATTCAGAGTTTATCCAACTGGTCAAAAGGTTATTGCCTACACACCAAGTAATGAAGCGATTGCGATTGTTCGTATATTAGCTTCTATTGCTGAAATCAATTTTCAAGGTGAAGAAATTACGCAAGTTGAGATGGAACTTATTCGCAAATTAACAGAAGAAGAAGCACGCGTGCAAACGGCATTAGCGTATGAGATGTTCTTCGGAGAGCGGTAGTAAATGAGAGTTAGATTTGGTTTTGTCGCAATGAGTACTATACTTGAAAATGCATCTCCATCGAAGACGATGACGTATGCAAGCTTTTCTAAGCTAGCTGATCGTCAAGCTGCGATCGGGCGACTTGAGCAAATCGCTCAACAAAATTTACATAACACATTGCGTTTGTTGAAGCATGCTTATCATCATGATATTAAGCTATATCGTTTCTCATCAAAGCTTATTCCACTATCTACGCATCAAGCATTAGCTGAATGGAATCCATATCCTTCATTAGCTGACGACTTCAAAGCCATTGGCGACTATGTTCAAGAGAAAGGGATTAGAGTATCATTGCATCCAGATCATTTCTGCGTATTCAGTACACATAGACCAGAGGTGCTTATTAACTCTATTAGAGATATTGAGTACCATGTCAGCATGCTGGAAGCAATGGGACTTGATGAACGTTCTAAATGTAATATTCACATGGGCGGTGCATATGGAGATAAAGTAACCTCAAGTGCACGTTTTATTGAACAATTCAGTAGTATTCCAAACCGTTTGAAGTATCGAATTACACTTGAAAACGATGATAAAACGTTTAATGTAGAAGAAACATTATTAGCAGCAGAGGCAGTAGCCGTTCCAATGGTTCTTGATATTCATCATTATGCAGTTAATGCTGGTCATATTTCTGAGCAGATGCTTGCTGAGCAATTATGGTCACGGATTCAACGTACATGGGAAATGGAATGTCAGCGCTTAGAGCTATCTAGTTCAGAGCAACTTCCGGCGAAAATCCATGTCAGTAGTCCCAAAAGCGTCTCAGATCCAAGAGGACATGCTGATCTTGTTGAAGCTGCTCCTGTTTTGAAATTTCTTAGGGCGATTACACCAACGACTAACTATGTTGATTGTATGCTGGAAGCCAAATCAAAGGATCAGGCAGTGTTTCAATTGATGGACGAGCTTAAGCAGCTAGCATTGTCTTCTAGTGATATTACAATTGTGGATGATGCTACTATTGAAATTATGAGTACGTAAACAAAGTTTCCTATTGCGGAAGAGTAAGTATAATAAAAACATACTTATTCACCATAATAGGAAGGTTTTACCTAAAATTTGTAATCGCTTTCTCGAATGATGTTTGAAGCTACTATCAAATTATTATAATATGGATATAGTAGCTGATGCATTAGACATTAGAGAGTAAAGCTAAGATTACGCAAAGAGAGAAGAGTGATAGAACGTGAATGAAGAAAAATTACCCCCAGTTGTAGGTAGTAAGAGCTTCACAGCTGTCGCCATTAATTGTGCAGCAAAAGCAGGAGAGTGGATCAAAATAAAGCTAGGTAGCGTTGAGAAATTGGAATTAAAACACTCATCTGCGGATCTAGTTACAGAAATTGATAAAGGGTCTGAGCGACTGATTAAAAAATTAATAGGGACACATTTTCCGGACCACGCATTTCTAGGTGAAGAAGGTGTTGAACCTGGAGCTGCTGCGTCATCTAAAGCTATTGCTGATGCGAAGGATGCTGAATACTTATGGATTGTTGATCCGATCGATGGGACAACTAACTTTGTGCATGGATTTCCATTTTTCTGTGTGTCGATTGCATTAGCTTATAAAGGTGAAGTCATTGTTGCAGTTATTTATGATCCAATGAAGGATGAGCTTTTCGTAGCGGAAAGAGGTAAGGGAGCTTATGTACATGGTAAGCGACTAGTGGTTTCACAGGATGCAACGCTAGAGCAAAGCCTTATTGCAACAGGTTTCCCCGCAGATCCGATCTACGCGTTACCGCTTAATATGAAGAGTTTACAGCATATTGCACCAAAAGTACGTAATATTCGTGTGTCAGGCTCAGCGGCGTTACATATGGCATATGTAGCAGCGGGACGTCTTTCAGGTTTCTGGGAAATGAATTTGAATAGTTGGGATCTTGCAGCAGGATCACTTCTTATTCAAGAAGCGGGCGGTGTGGTAACGGATATCGATGGCAGCCCCTATACATTAGAGGTGCGTAATATCGTAGCGTCTAATGGCACAATTCATTCACAGTTTGTTGATGAATTACAGAAGTCTTTACAAAATAGTAAATAGCAGCTGTAATAAGTGCAATTAGAGTGATATTTGTCACGGTACGAATTGGAAAACTCCACTAAGATTAGAGGACATTAGGGTAAAGGAGCAAAAAAAATGAAAATTCGTCAAAGCATAGTCAAGAAATTTGTGATTGGTATAACAGCTGCCTCTTCAATTACATATGCAACAAGTGCATTTATTTTACTTGTGATGAATGGAATGTTTGAAACGATACCATCAGGGGTATTTGTAGTAGGAACTCTTGCTTTTGGGGTGTTTTGGACTGGGTTATTTGGTTATTTTGCTGCCAAATGGTTACTTCGCCCATTAATAGCTTTGACTAATAACGTCACCGAAGCGGCTACTGGTAATTTGAATGTAGCTTCAGTAGAAATAAAAAGCCAGGATGAAATGTATAAGCTTGGTGCAGCAGTAGATACAATGTTAACTCAATTCCGTACAATAGTAGAAAGTATTAAAGAAAACTCAGTACAAACAGATAAGCATGTACAGGAGCTACAAGGTGCCGTGAATCAGTCGGCAGTTCAGCTTGAAGGATTAACTATTCAATCCGAACAGATTACATCAGGTACGAGTATGCAGGCTAGTTCAACACATTTATTACATTCATCAGCAGATGAATTATATCAATCGGCACTTCATATGCAGTCCGAAGCGAATCTTGCCAAGGAGCGTACGGAGGAAATGAATCGCGCTGCGACTCAAAGTGAGGAAGTATTCCGTTCTTTAGTGGATGGAATGCATCAGCTAGAGACGTTGAATAAAGGCTCTTTGGAAACGATTGAGCAACTCAGTGAGTTAGCAGATGAAATCGGTAACATTTCAAGTGTAGTCGGTGGGATTGCCGACCAAACTCATTTATTAGCGTTGAATGCGGCTATTGAAGCGGCAAGAGCTGGTGATGAAGGTAGAGGTTTTGTTGTAGTTGCTCAAGAAGTTAAGTCATTAGCAGATAGTAGCGGTCAAGCGGTTGGCGAAATTCGTGCGCTAATCGAACAAGTTCAGCAAGGTGTAGCTCGTGCTGTGCAATATATTAACGAACAATATAAGTTATCAAGTCAAGAAGCAGCGAATGGTGAAAAGTTCGCCCAAGCTTTCAATGAAGTCAAAATGGATGCTGCAACGGTTTCAGTAACCGTAGACAAAATGGCGGATTTACTGGCAAAACAAGCCGTTCAAGTTGATGAATCGCGTGAGCAGACAAGTCGTGTCGCTCAAGTTGCTGAAAATATTAGAGAAGGCGCGGAACTCGTTCATGATACTTCGCAGCAACAAGCAGCAGTGATGGAAGAAATCGCAGCATCGACAGATGAGCTACGAGTAAAATCAACAGATCTGTTACAGAAAGCCGCTTACTTTAGAACATAAACGGCTATGTCATACAACGCAAAAACCGCTAGTCGATTAATTCGACTAGCGGTTTTTGTGTATTTTGGGCACGTGAACGCGAACGGCTAATCATTCATGGCTTCCAACTGAGGTTCAAACCCAGCAATGTGTACGGCACGAGTACACGAGCGATCAATGCCCGAAGCTTTCAATGAAAGTTCAAAAAGTGGGCTTTCAGAATCGAGAAGATGGAGCGCTACTTGAGAAAGGCGGAAGCGCAAGTGTACGTGGTTGGTACACGCGGCCCTACAATGTTTCTGCAAGAAACATACATCGGAAGCTTATGCTATAATTTCCAAGTTCGCTTCATATTCGATGTCGAATAACCTTCTAAGCATACCCATCGTTATCAAAGTCCATTTTTTGAACTACCTCTTTAGAGGAGAGTTTCTGCACCGTCGATAAAGACCTCACTCCCCGTCACATGACTTGATTGAGTGGATGCTAGAAATAGTACCAAATTAGCGACTTGCTCAGCACTACCCGGACCGTGCTCAAGTGGCTGTTTACCTTCAGGATAGGTAACGGGGATTTCAATTTCACTAACTTCTGGCTGGCGGAACGTGTTTTCTCCAATATTCGTTGCAATCGCTCCTGGACAGATAACATTTACTCTAATTTTGTAGCGAGCAAGTTCCAGTGCTGCCATCTTTGCAAAAGCAACCTGTCCTGCTTTGGAACTACTATATGCGGACATACCAAAGCTAGAAAATTTGCGACTACCATTAATCGAACTTGTAACAATAATACTGCCACCATTATTTTTCATATGTGGAATCGCATATTTGACGGTAAGAAACGTGCTTTTAAGGTTAGTAGTTAATGTTTCATCCCATTGATCTGCTGTAATATCTTCAATAGGCGCTACAGTACCGTTAATCCCTGCATTTGCAAATATGATATCTAACTGACCGAAGGCTTCTATCGCTTGATTGACAGCATTCTCTACACGTTCGGGATTGGCAACATCTGTATCAATAAATAAGCATGTGCCTCCTGATTGTTCAATGTGATTAACTGTTTTTTCGGAACGCTCATTATTAAGATCAACTAATACAATTTTTGCCCCTTCCTTTGCCATCAGTAACGCTGTTGCATGTCCGATACCTGATGCAGCACCTGTAATTAATGCAACTTTTCCTTGCAGTTGTTGCTGATTCATTGAGTATACCTCCTGAACTATTCATAGTTGCTAATAGACAAAAATATTTGCGATCATGATGTGTTACTTTGCAAGCATTACTATTAAGATGACCAATTACGAGATAAATACCCACATATAGAATGAGATTAAACAATAAAATAAACTGAATTCATTAGAATCATATTTAACTTAGGCCATCGAGTTGACTTTTATGATATGAATAGGTAATATACATTAAAATCGAATAATTAAAATCAGTGATAAAGAGAGTAATTCATTAGAACAAGATAGCGAATTAGGGATGGTGAAAGCCTAATACACGACTAATGAATGAACCGCACTTTGGAGATATTTCTTGAACAATGAGTAGGGAAAATCGGGGAGTCACCTCGTTATCAATGGAAAGCGGCCATATTTAGTGGCAACTAGAGTGGTACCACGGGAAGCTATGCTCTCGTCTCTTATTTAGAGACGGGGGCTTTTTTAATTTGAGAGGAGAAAAGTAGATGATCTATGAACAATTGGCATTAGTTATTGCCCAAGCATTAAACAATGAATTATGTAGCGATGAAATTGAAAAGTTACTTGAGAGACCAAAAAATCCAGACCATGGAGATATCGCTTTTCCATGTTTTACATTGGCGAAAAAGCTTAGAAAAGCTCCACCACAAATTGCAGCGGAATTAGCACGAAATTTGCAGGATGAATGGATTCAAGAAGTGATTGTGGTGGGGGGATACGTTAATGTTTTCCTCAATCAAGAGAAGCTTACTAATCATGTATTACATACGATCATGGCACAGAAGTGTCAATATGGTTCTAGTTTATCTAGACAAGAAAATGTAGTTATTGATTACTCTTCTCCCAATATTGCCAAGCCATTCTCGATGGGACACTTAAGATCAACAGTAATCGGGCATGCGCTCGCTAATATTGCTGAGAAAAATGGATACGAGGCAGTTAGAATTAATCATTTAGGAGATTGGGGTACACAATTCGGTAAACTGATCGTTGCTTATCGACTATGGGGAAATAAAGAGGCAATTGAGGCAGCTCCAATTCAAGAGCTATTGAAGATTTATGTGAAATTCCATGATATGGCGGAAACTGATGAATCGTTGAACGAGCAAGCGCGTGCTGCCTTTAAATTACTAGAGGACGGTGATAGTGAAGCGCTTGTCCTGTGGAAATGGTTCCGTGACGCTTCACTAACTGAGTTTGAGACTATCTATCAAATATTAGGGATAACGTTCGATTCCTATACTGGTGAAGCCTTCTATAATGACAAAATGAAACCGATTGTCGCAGAGTTACACGAGAAAAACCTTCTTACATTATCAGATGGTGCGTATGTAGTGGAAATGGAAGATCAAATGCCTCCATGTCTAATTACGAAGACGGATGGAGCGACACTGTATGCTACGCGCGATTTAGCGGCAGCAGTTTATCGTCACAATGAGTATGACGCCGTGAAAACTTTTTATGTTGTAGGGAATGAGCAGTCGCTTCATTTCAAGCAATTGTTTAATGTCCTTAACAAAATGGGATATGAGTGGGCGAATGAGTTGCAACATGTTCCGTTTGGTATGATGCTAAAAGATGGCAAGAAAATGTCTACTCGGAAAGGGAAGGTTGTTTTACTCGCTGATGTATTAGCAGAAGCGGTTGATACAGCAATGCAAAATATCGAAGCGAAAAATCCGAATTTAGAGCACAAGGAATTAGTTGCTAAGCAAGTTGGAGTCGGAGCAGTTATATTTAATGATTTGAAAAATGATAGAATGAACGATATTGATTTCTCGCTCGAACAAATGATGAATTTTGAAGGGGAGACAGGTCCATACGTCCAATATACCTATGCGCGTATTTCATCTATTGTTGAAAAGGGGAATTACGAAGAACAATCGTTAGAATTTACAGCTTTAGGAGAATACGCTTGGCCAATTATTGTTATGTTAGAACAATTCCCAATGACGGTGCAAAAGGCTTTCCAAATAGCAGATCCTTCACAAATTGCGAAATTTGCTATTAGCTTAGCGCGTGCGTTCAATAAGTATTACGCACATACGAAAGTATTAATTGATGATGAACAGAAGCAAATGAAGTTAGCTTTTGTTCATTGTGTAGCAGTAGTACTGAAAGAATCATTACGATTGCTCGGAATTTCAACACCCAATAAGATGTAACAGCGATATGAATTCATTTAGGAGATACGGCTTGCTATCGCGGTATCTCCTTTTTTGTGAAGCTAGATAAATATATTCGCCATCTAATAGATAACGGAGTAATGTAATGATTTATATATGCTACAGATATTTACTAGCTTCTCGAATACTTAGCGGGGCAAGCTGCTCCCGATATTTCCCAACAAATGCTCGCACCCATCCTGGGTTTGTTTTACTATAGTCACGTAAGCTCCAGCCGATTGCTTTATTGATAAAAAATTCGGTTTGACCAAAGTTGTTCATTATAATTAATTCGAGCAAGTCAGTGTTAGTTTTTTCTTTGCGCGATAGCTGATGATCTATGGCAATTCTTTTAAGCCAAAAGTTATCGTCGGTACTCCATGCAATCATTAACAAATGCCCAATCGATACAGTTTTCTTTTCTCGCTTGTTGAAAGTAGGATTTATGTAATGCTTTTCGCTTTGGCATTGGTATGCCTAGAAAAGGAAATTGATCCCGCATATAAGCACTCATTTTCACTGCTTTCTCAGCATCGGCACTATTCTCTATTTCTATTAATAAATTTGTGAAGTCCATCGTTCAAATCTCCTCTACTATGTGTATGTTAAACAAATTCGAAATATTGCGATTAGAGCGTTAAGATGATTCACTTAAGTTGAATTGAGTTATAATGAAATCGATGTGAGCGACTGATTATGGATACAATAGCATCGAATGAACATGCAAGCAATTATTACGAATAATGAATCTTACGATATATTATGATGTTGAATTTGTACTATTGCAAGGTTATCCGGCCTTGCAAACGATGTAAGCAAGACGGTATCGATATCCCACAGTAGTAATGGGAAGAAGGTCTTCAGTTATGGGGATGAGGCTGTTACAATATTGGAGAAATAAGTGTGGGAATATACAAAAAGATGGAGTGAAATAATGATAGCTGAATTTATATATTGGTCGATGTTACAACAGAATGACAATAGATACGTAATTGCAGCAACTGAACTAGGGCTCTGTTATATTGGTTCACCTAATGGAGAATGGAATGATCTAAAAGATTGGAGTAATGTTTATGCAAAGCAATCTGAACTTATCGAGAATGATGAACAAATAGCTCCATATATTGCTCAGCTACAAGCTTATTGGAAGGGTGAAATTAGACAATTTTTATTGTCGTTTGATTTGCGAGGGACTGATTTTCAACAACGAGTATGGAAAGAGTTACAACATATTCCATACGGTCAGACGGTTAGTTATCAGCATATTGCCAATCAATTGGGGAAGCCAACGGCGGCAAGAGCAGTAGGTACAGCAATTGGGAAAAATCCGGTACTTATTGCAGTTCCTTGTCATCGCGTAATCGGCTCAAATGGCCAATTAACAGGCTTTCGTGGTGGATTTCAGATGAAGCAGGAGCTATTGGAGTTGGAGCAAGCGTGTCGCTGAGTAGAATGCATTGAAGCCTAAAAGCAAAAAATGAAAGAACTCCGAAAATCCTCAGCACTCAAAGGTTTTCGGAGTTTTTTTAAAAGTCAACCCTGCGTAGGGCTGGTCTTCATTTCATATATTTTTTGGAGCGTAAGGACATGCTTCGTCTTCTCGTCATCGTCCTCTGTGTGGAGATACCACTCCACAAGTCTGTACCCGAATACAAGAAGGATCAGCTCGTAGATGCAATGATCAGCGATAGGGGTTACATCCACATACTCCGAAAAGCCTTTGTAATACGCGGGGACACATCGCTGGTAATATTCAACCATGTGATCGGTATCCGCTTCATCCGCAATAAGGCTTGCGAGATCCTCGCCGAGGTAGCCCCATCCGCATGTATCCCAGTCGATGAGCGCGATTTTCCCTTCGGCATAGATCAGGTTAGTCACCCAGAAGTCCCGGTGGCATAGCACGAGGGGCAATTTTTCAATGCGGGCGAGTATCTCGTCTGCGTGCTCATCAATGTCGATGAGCATTTGCCGCAAGTGCTGCGGGAATTCGCAGTCCTCCGAGCGTATATAATCGTAGACGACCGGCCATGACCGGTAATGCAGATACGTATTCTTCATGAGATCCGCATGGCTAAGGTTGGTCAGGCTCTGCAGCGCGGCGGGCTGCTCCGCATACAGCTTGCCTTGATAGCGTCCTAACTCCAGCGCTGCCTGTTCATACATTTCACCGGTCAAGTCTAAACCGGTTACGCCATCGATATATTCCAGCCACAGCTGGAATTCATTTTCTTCGGCATTCATCTCAGCGTAATAACATGTCGGCCAACGGAAGGTATCGGAGAACGTCGCTCCCAAATCAGAAGCATATAGATCATATTCCCGGCGCCATGAATCTGGATCACCGTAACGGTCCCATTTCTTCTGGATCTTCAACACGATACGGTACGGAAATTTTTCGCCATTCGCGGTTTCGGCGATCCCTGTTACCAAATTCACATTCCCCACAGTTCCACCCTGTAACGGCATGGTTTGGATGTCGGCCGAGATGATATCTTTCTTGAACAGTTGGCTTAAGGCATAGATCAGCGTTTGGAATTTAATATTCATATTTTCCATCCTCCGTTTTTCTTCGTTTGCTTGCTCCACATGGCGGTTGTTTTGTTTCTAGCCCTCTTGTCGATAAGGTAGCTCGTTTTATCCTGGACATACTTGTTCTCATACTGCTGAGCAACATAATGCTCCCACCGTTCACGCGACAACGAACCCTCGGCAAGCGCGGCGAGAATGGCACAGCCCGGTTCGGCTTGATGGCGGCAATCCGTAAATCGGCATTGCGGGAACCATTCCTCCACATCGGTAAAGCCTGCTTGTATGCCTTCGCCAGCATCGAAAAGCCCAAGCTCACGCATACCCGGTGTATCGATGACCATCGCACCGGAGGGGAGCATGAACAGCTGACGGTGCGTTGTCGTATGCCGCCCTCGACTATCCATCTCACGGATCGGCTGAACCTTCATTACGTCCTGTTCTATCAACGCATTGAGCAGAGATGATTTACCGACGCCGGACATACCGAGAAAAACAACTGTTTTACTAGGTATCAAGTAGGGAGCGAGTTCGTTCAGCCCCTGGCCTGTATGACTGCAGATCGCGTGAATTGGTACATCAGTGATGCTTTGTGTGACATCTGCGAGTGAGAGATTATAATCTTCAACGAGATCAGCCTTGGTCAGAATGACGACCGGCTGACCGCCGCTCTGCCTGGCTTGTGTTAGGTACCGCATGATGCGGGTAACGTTAAAATCCCAATTCAGAGAAGAAAGGATAAACACATAGTCAAAGTTGGTTGCGACGACCTGTTCCAGCACGGTTTTGGCATAGCCTGCGGCATGCCCTGAGTAATCTGCGCGTGAGAACTTGGATCGGCGGGGCAGTAACGTAACGATGAGAGAATCTCCGCTCTTGTTATGGTACAACGAGACAAAATCACCGATACACGGAAAGTCTTCTCGTGTTTCCGTGCTGTGATAGAACGTGCCTTTGAGCACCGCCGTTACTTCGCCGCGCTCGGTCATGACTGTGAAGCGCTCACGCCGAAGCTCCGTCACCCTGCCAGGTAATAATCCGTTGGGAATTGCTTCTATTTCTGTGTAGCCATAGGTTTTCAAATCCATAGTTTTTTTAGCTCCTTTAATATTGTTTTTTGGACGCAAAAATGCCACGGACAAGCAGCCTCTAAAAGAAGCTGCTGTCGCGCGGCATCAGGACGCAAAAAGATACGACCTTCATCGTATCCTGCAAACAGCAATATTCACGAAAGGTTACTTCGGATGGCATAGCAAATAATACGGGGGTTTTCCCGCTTTTTTCGCATATGCCTGCTATTCAGTTTTAAGACCAAACCACCATATAAGTAGTTGCCATTAAAAACATCTCCCTTCGTGTCAAGAACTTGCTTATCTCTAAGCTGTCTATATAATAACATATTTTAACAAAAAAACAACGCCGGACAGCACAGATTATGTCGGTCTGCTCTATCGAAGTGTGCCATTGATAAAGAGCTCGCAAAAGCCTATTTACCCAGATTTCGCCACCAAGCTCACGAAACGAAAGAAGGATAGAGATTCAGATGTATTCTGAAATCTCTATCCAATCTTAATTTATCCAATAAAATGTGGCTCAAAACCAGCGCTTGACGAAATATGAATGGACATACGGATGTGCCGAAGTAGCTCCATTTCACGCACTTTGACGCTACTTTTGGTATTGCTACGCCGCAAGTAGAGAATGAAGCGCAAAAATGATCTTCATTGTGTGCGGATGGTAATCAAGTGGGGAATGAAGCACAAACGAGCGGACACACAGGACGCTAATTAGCTAAAAACCACCACTTTAGGATGTAAGAGGACTCACAGGACCCTATTGATAGTTTAATACTGAACATTCACTAGCAAACGAGTGTTTAAGATCCTGTGAGTCCGCGTAAACTCGAAATGAGCGGAGAACGCAGAAATAAGGTCCTGTGAGTCCACTAGTATTACTAATGGGTTTGGTTTGTACTGAGCTCAGCAGCGAACGCCGCAGTAGCCCCATCCAGCGCACATTAAGGCTACTTTTGGCTTTGTTATATACACGAGTACCAAGGGGCCAAAGCTATCTGAAAAATGATCAATCATGCCCATAACGTACCTGATGTCCGCTTACGTATACAAATTTAAGCAGTTAAGCACTTATTATGAGGTTGAGCCTAAAATGTCTAACATTATATTAAATTGCTTAACTATTATTTCAACTTGAACGCTACATCGATCTCATCGATACGAGCAGGCTCCATATTAATAATAGTGCCTATTGCTTTGGCAGCAATAACAGCCATTGCACTGTATTCTGCTACTTCTAATCGATCAAATGCACTTAATAGACTAGATCCTGTAACGACAGCACAGCAGTTTTGACCGATAACTATCGGTGTCTGCGATGTAAATAACTTGGCTGTTTCTTCCTCGCGGGTATACAAATCATCATGAGGAACTTTCGGAATATCACGTAGCAAAATATAACTTTCAGGAATCATCCGAGAATCAAATACTTCTTCCGTAATCGCAAAAGCCATAATATTTGGCGGATGTGCCAAAATAATAGATTTGATATGTGGCTGTGCATCATAGATAGCCTGCTGAAGCTTAATCGAGCGACTTGGTGTTTTACCAGCTTCACGTTTACCGTCTTTAATACGAACTAGGTCAGCAGGTTGAAGATATTTGCGATCCATATTGAACGGTGTTGTAATGATTGAACCGTCAGCTAAACGTTGCGAGAATGTACCTTGTGTACTTGTAAATAACTGCTGCTCGTAGGAGCGATGAATTAATTTACACATTTCGCGACGCGCTTCGCGTTCCTCACTCGTAATCGTAGTTGGTGTGAATTCCTCAAGTTCTGACTCATGTGCAACGATATCGACAGTTGAAACAAGCTCAGAAGGTGTACCGATACGTCGCGCATTAATTTCTAATCTTGCGCAATATTCCAACGTTTCAAATCGTTGGAAAGCTTCGAATAGATCATTGCCCGCAACAACAACACCATGATTTTCAAGCATAACCGTATTAATACCACTTGCAAAAACATCAGCGATTTTGTTGCCAAGATCCATACTACCAGGAAGTCCATATTCTGCCATACCAACCGTTCCACATACACGATAGTCATGTGGCAGCAACTTTACATTTGGGATTTTTCTAACGATACTAAAAGCAATAAGTGCAGGGGGATGCGCATGAACAACTGCTTTCAGATCAGGACGTTTTGTGTAAATTAATTTGTGAAACGGATATTCACTAGACGGGCGATGCTTGCCGACGATCGTACCATCAGCCTTCACGCACACAATATCCTGTCTTGTTAATTCACCTTTATCAATACTTGCTGGTGTAATCCACATATCGCCATTCTCATCGACAACAGATAGATTTCCACCTGAAGTTGTTGTCATTCCATAGCCATAAATACGTTCCATCATCATTACGATTTGATCAGAAGGGTGAAGATAATTAATATTCATACAATTTGCTCCTTCTCAATTAAGTTAGTTATTTTTATTCATAGATGTAATATTGAAATAAGTATGTTTACATTGTACTGAAATTAATTTAGTTAAGCTGTAACAAATATCCTATAAGTTTTTCATTACTTTATGTGCAGCTTCAATTGTAAAATCGATATCAGCCTCAGTATGAGCTATCGTCATAAACCATGCTTCATATTTCGACGGAGCTAGATTAATACCTTCGTCAAGCATACCTTTGAAGAAACGACCAAATAGTTCGCCATCTGTATCGAGTGCTTCGTCATAATTAGTTACTTCATGATTACAGAAGTGAGTAGATAATGAGCCGACGATTTGATTCACTGTTAACGGAATGCCGTTTGCTTCAGCGGCTGCTAGTAATCCATCCTTTAACTTGCTAGTAAGTCGATCCATACGATCGTAAATACCAGCTTCCTGAAGAACTTCAAGACAGGCGATACCTGCAGAAATTGAAGCGGGATTACCGGCCATTGTGCCTGCTTGGTAGGCTGGGCCTAATGGAGCTACCTTTTCCATAATTTCACGGCGACCACCATAAGCGCCAATTGGTAGACCGCCACCAATAATTTTCCCTAATGCTGTAAGATCCGGTTCGATCGCTTGATGATCCGGGAAGGCTGAGTATGTCTGAGTGGAGCCATAGTGGAAGCGGAAGGCACTAATAACCTCATCGTAAATAACAAGTGCGCCAGCCTCTCTAGAAAGCTTACAAACGGCTTCGAGATATCCTTCCTTAGGCATGACCATACCGAAGTTACCGACAATGGGTTCAATCATAACTGCGGCAGTTTCTGAGCCCCAACGCTGTAGTGCTGCTTGTAGTGCTGCAACATCATTATAAGGAACAGTAATAACCTCTTGCGCGATACTTGTTGGAATACCAGCACTATCTGGAATGCCTAAAGTAGCGGGGCCTGAGCCCGCTGCAACTAATACGAGATCAGAATGTCCATGGTAGCAGCCAGCGAATTTAATGATTTTATTGCGGTTTGTGTAAGCACGAGCAACACGAATCGTTGACATCACAGCTTCTGTACCTGAGTTTACGAAACGAACCTTGTCCATCGATGGAATAGCGTCTTTAAGCATTTTCGCTAATGTAATTTCTAATTCTGTAGGTGTACCGTATAGTGTGCCATTTTGAGCGGCCGTAACAATCGCCTCGGTAATATGTGGATGAGCATGTCCAGTAATAATTGGACCGTAGGCAGCTAAATAATCTAAGTATTTGTTGTTATCTACATCCCAGAAATAAGCCCCTTCAGCTTTTTTCATAAATACAGGTGCACCACCACCAACTGCTTTATAGGAACGAGAAGGGGAATTCACCCCACCAACGATATGTTGTAACGCTTGTTCATAAAGTGCTTCTGAAGTTTTTCTTTGTCGTGACATCTGTTTAGTCCTCCAATTTTTCATAGCTTCTAGGTATAGCTTCATTGTGATGAAAAATACATCGGAAGCGTAATCTTAAATTTTTCATAGCTTCATTGTGATGAAAAATACGACGGAAGCATAGTCTTAAGTTTTTCTTAGCTTCATTATACAACAAAACATGGGAACGCAGGCTGCGTTCCCATGTTTTGTACATTCCATATGAGCAGTTTTCGCCTGACTATTCCATAATCAATGAAATAGAAAGCTAAACTATTTCGTTGTTGAAGTTGTTGCCTCTGTACCATCGCTAGGCTCATCGGTAGCGTCTGGCTTAGGCGTAACGACTTCTTGTACATAGTTGTGAATATCGTCCTTGCTCGTGTAGCTTAATACTTCCGCGCCCCCTCTATTTACTTCGCGTAAATAATCGAAAGGAGGGATTTGTGCAGTATCGCCCATTTTGAGACCAATACCTGTTTGACCTAATTTTAACATATCAGAAACAGTCATATTAGTATCGATATATGGGGATACACTATCTAATATTTTCTTCATATTAATAATATTCCAAGTGGTCTGCATTTCTTTGGCAACGGTCATAATAAAGTTACGTTGACGTTCTGTGCGAGTATAGTCACTCATCGCATCGTGACGGAATCGAACATATTGTAACGCTTTATCGCCATCTAGTAATTGATAACCTGCTTTAAGGTCGATATCATACCGGTTTTTATCGGCGTTATCCTTATATTTCATGTTTTTTTCGACTGTGAAGTTCACACCGCCGATAGAATCTACTAAAGCTTTAAATCCTTCAAAATCTGTATACACAAAATATTGAATCTCAAGTCCGAGTAGATCACCTATCGTTTTCATGGCAAGTGGTGCGCCACCGAGTGTGATCGCTGTATTAATACGACCTTCGCCGTATCCTTCAATATCTGTCCAAGTATCACGAAGGATGCTGAATAGATTAGCTTGTTTCGTTACGGGATCTATGGAAGCAACGATCATGGAATCTGAACGAGCAAGTTCATTGTCTTCAGCTTCACGTGCATCTCCACCGAGTAATAAAATATTGACGCGTTCCTTGCCTTCCCATGTAGGAATTTCGACAACGATATCGGGATCTTTTTTGTTAAAAATAGATTCTCCAGGATCCTTCTTGAAACTACCAGCCGAACCTAATACGCCAGCCCCCCAATAAACAGATGCCCCAATAATAAGAACAAGAATAATGACGATAGATGTAATTAACCGTTTTGACCTTTTAGTTTTAGTTTTTGGCTTTGACCGTGTACGCATCGCGTGTTTGGTCTCCTTTCAGTTAGAGCATAAAGTAGTAGTCATGCATCAGTTAAAACTTCATGGTATGCTAGTTATATAAGTTTATTAACAAGTTAATAAATAATATTCACGCAATAATACATTTACGAGCTGCTAGAAGTTTTGTATGATTACATATCATCAAATTATAAAGCTTGTAGACAAGTAGTTGCAAGTTTTTCGTAAAATCGCCCCTATTTCCCAGGAAATGACGATTAGAAAGGAGTCATCAGTGTCTTATGCTAGCGATAGATGTAAAAGATTTACGCAAACAATTTAAAGTGCAAAAAAACCGTGAAGGACTATCTGGTGCTATGAAAGACTTATTCAAACGCCAATATCAAGAGGTAACAGCGGTTAAAGATATTACATTCCAAATACCTCAAGGTGAAATCTGTGGTTATATTGGTGAGAACGGAGCCGGAAAATCGACGACGATCAAAATGTTAACGGGTATTCTTGTACCAACATCAGGGGAGTTAGTTGTCAATGGCTATGTTCCGTATCGTGAACGTGAAAAATTTGTAAATGGAATCGGTGTTGTATTCGGTCAACGCTCTCAATTATGGTGGGATATTGGTGTTATTGAATCATTTCAATTACTAAGGAAAGTATACAATGTACCGCAAGCAGATTTTAATAGACGATTGAACAATCTTGTAGAAAGACTACAGCTGGGTGAGCTACTGAATCGCCCTGTACGTAAGCTAAGTCTAGGTCAACGGATGCGCTGTGAAATTGTAGCCTCTTTGCTTCATAATCCTTCGATCGTATTTCTGGATGAACCTACGATTGGGTTAGATATTGTAGTAAAGACAGAAATCCGAGATTTCCTATTAGAGATGAACCGTGAAGAAGGTACGACGATATTATTAACTACCCATGATCTTCAAGATATTGAAGCATTATGCTCTAGAGTTATTATGCTTGATGATGGAGCAATTATTTATGACGGTGGACTCCAACAATTGAAGACGACATGGAGTAAGGGGAGAGAAATTCAATTCCAATTTGCTGAAGCGATGAGCGTTTCTCAACTACAAGCATTAACTAAAAGTCTTGCAGTATCTTGGACGAGAGAAAATGAATATTCTGCTAAGCTGTTTGTTCCGAATGAAGTAAGTTTCTCCGATGCGATGGGGCTTGTAGTCGGTGGAGCGCATATTCGTGACATCAAAATTTTTGAGACGAATACGGATGATATTGTACGAGGCATTTATCAGACGGGCTCGGCAGAAGTGGCAACGAAGGAGCCAGTCTTGTCATGATGAGAGTATATATTGATTTTATCCGAATGCGTTTCTTAATGATGCTTGCATATCGGGTTAACTATTATAGCGGCATCGTAATATACGCCATTAATATAGGCGCTTATTATTTTCTATGGAAAGCAATTTATGGTTCACAGGAAACATTAGCGGGCTTCTCTATCGAGCAAATGACGACTTACTTGGCGATCTCCTGGATGGCTAGAGCATTTTACTTTAATAATCTAGACCGCGATATTGCGAGCGAAATACGTGACGGTAGTGTAGCGATTCAGATGATACGTCCTTATAACTATCTTGTTGTTAAGCTAATGCAGGGCTTCGGTGAAGGGTTATTCCGCTTTATGCTGTTTATGATACCTGGGCTAGCTATTGTCTGTCTTATATTCCCAGTGAAGCTGCCTACTGATCTGACAGTATGGGCAACTTATCTCGGAATGCTTTTATTTAGTTTCTTAATTAATTCGCAAATTAATATTATGACAGGTCTGTTCGCATTTTTTGTGGAAAATAATGAAGGACTAATGCGAATGAAGCGAGTAATGGTTGACTTGTTCTCTGGTGTTATTATTCCGATCGCCTTTTTCCCAGAATCATTAGCTCGTATTATGGCGTGGCTACCGTTTCAAGCGATTACGTATTTGCCAAGTGCTATATTTACCGGGCGAACACCGCTTTCGGAAGCTGGTCAAGTTTTTCTAATTCAATTGACTTGGTTGACGATTCTTATGATACCAATTTTATTCATGTGGCGTGCTGCAAGGCAACGGCTATTCGTGCAAGGGGGTTAGGACATGTTGCGCTACATGACGTTAATGCTTGAATATTTGAAAAACTATGTAAAAACACGTCTAACCTATCGAGCAGATTTCTGGGTTGAAGTGTTTTCCGATTTGCTACAGCAAGGAATGAATCTTGTATTCATTCTTGTAGTCTTTCAACATACGCCATTACTTGGCGGTTGGAGTCAGGCGGAGGTTATTTTCGTCTATGGCTTCTTCATGATTCCATATGGCATTTTCAGCTCGTTCTTCAGTATTTGGAATTTTAGTGAGCGTTATATTGTAAAAGGTGAGATGGATCGCGTGTTGACAAGACCAGCTCATAGTCTATTCCAGGTACTGCTTGAAAATGTCGATCCTCCGTCCTTAGTAGGCTCTTTCGTAGGTGCGATTATTATGGCAGTATGCTGGAACGATCTTGGTCTAGTACTGCATTGGACCGATCTCTTTGTACTTCTGGTATTTATAATCGGAGCAGTATTTATTTATGGCGGGATATATACTGGTTTAAGTGCGATATCGTTCTTTACAGATGCTCCAACGGGTATCGTTCCATTAATTTACAATATCCAAAATTATGGGCGTTATCCCATTAACATTTACAATAAAATGATTCGTTTTGTATTAACTTGGATGCTACCATTCGCCTTCGTTGGCGTTATTCCAGCCTCATATTTCTTAGCGCCGAAAGAAGATAATATCGCGCAGCTAGCGATGCTAACGCCACTTATGGGGGCAATTGTATTCGGGATAGGATTAACTGTCTGGAATATTGGCGTGAAGCGCTATCGTGGAGCGGGATCGTAAATATTAAAGCAGACGAAAATGTTCCTATATCATTGCCTATTAGGCTTTGGTGTAGGGCATTTTTTTTATGTGTAAATGAGGGGAAAAAGATGTAATAAATGTAACTTTTTACACATAATGAACGTTTAATATGTTATACTAACGACTAAATTGCACTCTTTTCGAAGGAAGAATAATGATCTGAAGTTAATAAAGGGGAAATGCAAATTGTGTGGATTCGTATCCATCTTCAATAAAAATAACATAGCTGTAGATACAGATATGCTTAACCAGATGACGAATATTATTACACATCGTGGTCCTGATGACGAAGGTATGTACATAGATAATCATGTAGGACTAGGTTTTAGACGCTTAAGTATGCTCGACATAGAAAACGGAGCACAACCGCTTGTAAATCAATGTGACAATATTTGTTTGGTTTTTAATGGTGAAATATATAACTATTTAGAGCTAAAGTCATGGCTGATTGAACGAGGGCATTTGTTTCATACAAGATCTGATACTGAGGTTTTATTACATTTATATGAGGAAGTAGGAACAGAGTGCCCGACTATATGAGGAAGTAGGAACAGAGTGCCCGACATATTTACGGGGGATGTTTGCATTTACGATTTGGGATAAACGACATCAACTGATGTTCTCTGCACGCGACCAATTTGGTATAAAACCTTTATATTACACGGAAACACCAACAGGTTATATGATCGGATCAGAGATCAAATCTTTACTAGCTTCTAGTAAATTGGTTCGAGAAGTAGATGAACATGCATTTTATCATTATTTAACGTTTCAGTACGTTCCTGAACCGGCTACTATGTTTAAGTCTATCTACAAGCTTAAAGCGGGTCACACGATGATTATGACGATTGACTCTATTACGATATCTCCTTTTTTTGATGTGCAATTTAATCCGGATAATACAAGATCATTTCCTGATCTTGTTGACGAAGCACGTTCTGTCATTACTGAATCCGTTCGCTTACATCGAAATTCTGATACCGGGCGGGGTGCTTTTCTGTCTGGAGGCATTGACTCTAGTGGATTAGCTGCATTGTTACAGCGGCTAGAACCTACCAAAACATTTTCTGTCGGCTTCGACATTCCTGGTTATAGCGAATTGGATTTGGCACGAACAACAGCCAAGTATTTAGGGACAGAACATCATGAGATTTCTGTAAATGCAAAAGAATATATGGATATTCTACCATCCTTGATATGGCATATGGATGAACCTGTCGCAGACCCTTCCTTAGTTGGACTTTTCTTTGTATCTAAATTAGCCAGCCAACACGTAAAAATGGTTTTCTCAGGTGAGGGCGCTGATGAGTTTTTTGGGGGCTATAACATTTATCATGAGCCACACTCACTGAGACATTTTAAATATATGCCGAGCTATATGAAACGAATGGTCGGTCAGCTAGCAGAATTGATGCCAGGTGGTATGAAAGGAAAAAGCTTCTTGGAAAGAGGAATTCAGCCACTTGAACAACGTTATTTTGGAAATGCTAAAATTTTTGGGGATGCTGAGAAAGCTAAATTGTTATCACAGAGGTTGATGGAAGCAGGCTTGTATAGTCCAACTAGCTCGATTACTTCGCCTCTTTATGAGAAAGCAACACAATATGATCCAGTAACCCAGATGCAATATATTGATATTCACACTTGGTTAAGAGGAAATATCCTAATGAAGGCGGACAAAATGTCGATGGCTAACTCGCTTGAATTACGAGTACCATATATCGATATTGAAGTATTTAAATTTGCAGCTACTCTACCTACGGAGTATAAAGTTACACCGAATGCTACAAAAATGTTATTTCGTGAATCGATGAAGGATATTGTTCCGTCTACCGTGCATACCAGAAAAAAACTAGGATTTCCTGTTCCGATTAGAGTGTGGTTGAAAAACGAATGGTATGATTGGGCGAAACAACTGATACATACTGCTAATGTAGAGCAATGGCTGAATAAAACCTATGTGTTACAATTGCTGGAGCTGCACAAAGAAGGGAAAATGGATAATAGCCGAAAATTATGGACGATTCTTATGTTTATGTTATGGCATCAAATTTATATTGAGCAGCCTAATTTAGAGTCGAAAAAGCTTAATAAATAACTTATATTGAACAAGTAGATAATCATCGTCAAAATTCCAAAAAAATGAAAGTTCAATTGAACATCCCATAAAGGAGTGAAAAGAGTATGATAGTTGGTGGACAGGCACCACCCTTCTCATTACCCGCTTCTGATGGTACTGAGTGGTCATTAGAAGTGTGTCGTGGTCAAAAGGTAGTCATATTCTTCTATCCGAAAAATATGACGCCAGCATGCACGCAAGAGGCTTGTGATATGCGTGATCGCTATGCTGAACTACAAGGACTGAATACTATTGTAGTAGGAATTAGTATGGATACAATAAAGTCACATTTGAATTTCACAAGCAAGAAAGAACTTCCGTATCTTTTATTATCAGATGAAGATCATAAAGTATGTGAATTATATGATGTATGGCAATTGAAGAAGTTATATGGCAGAGAATATATGGGGATTGTTCGCACAACCATATTGATTGATGAACAAGGGATAATTTCTCATATATGGTCAAAGGTTAAAGTGAAGGGGCATGCCGATGCTGTGCTCGAGGCGGTACGCAGTAGCTAATTGAAAATCATTTTAGAACATTAATGATATGCGATTAAGCTCAATACATCGCAATTGTTATCAAAGTCCACTTTTAACAACCTCTATAGTATATTTAATGACGCTAAGCGTTATTTCTGTCTGGTCAGCACATTGACTGGACAGAGGTAACGCTTTTTTCTATTTTATACTGTATGTACTTTGTTTCAACCAGTCCGATATTTGGCGGCTTAAGGACAATGATAACTTTGTTTGCAACTGGCGTTGGGAAAAGTAACCAAGTCGCCGCACGGACTATAAAATTAGAGTCTATGGAACGAAACCGAAATTTTGTTAATATCCAGCTCCACATGTCATAGCGGAGAGAACTAATCACTAGTGGAGAAGCGAAAGCGGTCGTTTTTGTCCTCGGATTTATACCGCTATGACCATCACCAAAATCCGAGGACAACGGCGATCGGAACAGTGATTAGTTCTTGGAGCGGTTCCCGATCGGAACAGTGGATGGTTCACGGAGCGATCCCCGATTAACGAGTAGCTTATGTTGAAAAGTACGAATTTACAGTAATTACGGTTATGAGCGGACTAGTCTATTCATACAATGAATCATCATGCACTAGAAATGAGGCGAGATATGAAGCGGCGATTATTAGTGCTACTACTATTGTTGAGTATACTTGCCTGTTGTAGCAATCAAGTGCAACGACAGAGCGAACCATCTGCAGTAATGCCAAGAAGTCTATGCATGTTATACATACAACAACCGCTTAAGATGGTTGAATACGCAAGCTTCGAGTATAAAGAGACAAATTTCGAAGGTAAAGTGGCAAATTTCGAATGTAAAGGGCTTAATGGTCTTCCGATCGATTCGGCATTCTATGGTCGGTATGGAAAGTCATGTTGGGATGATCATAACGTGGCACTGCCATATGAGCAAGCTGCAGAAACCAACGGTCCTAAAGTACCGCCATCATTTCAGCCTAGTACGGATGTGAATGAGCATGAATATGCAGGCGTTGCTTATCTTACATTTGATGATGGACCAGGTAAATTTACAGATGAAGTACTAGATATACTAGCTGAAAATGATATACCCGCCACATTTTTTGTGCTTGGACAACAAGTGGAACGATATCCTGAAATCGTGCAGCGTATTAATGATGAAGGACATAGCATTGGCAATCATTCATACAATCATGTGTACGACGAACTATATAATGATTTTACAAATTTTTCAGATCAAGTGCTCCAAACGTTGCAGGCGATATATGAAGTGACAGGTGAACAAACACGATTACTTCGAGCGCCAGGTGGAACTTATTACAATATTGATACAAGTTACTACGAGGCAATGAGTGAAGCGGGCTTTATTATGTTCGATTGGAATGTTGACAGTGGTGATTCTGCTGGACGTAATGTTACGGCAGAAGCGATAGTTAACAACATTAAAGAAGCTAATCTAATGAAACGTGTCATTGTTCTTATGCATGATAGTAATTCGCATGAGGCGACAATAACGGCATTACCCGAAATTATTACTTATTATCGTGAACAAAATTACCGTTTTGATATGATTACTACTACAACTGATCCAATGGTTTCAAAAATTACAGATAACATTCGATGGAAGCGTACAGCTGTTACTGAGCAGGAGAAAACTGAATTTATACAACAGGTTAACGAGTTGATGAACCAGTAAATGAGTAGGTTGCTATAGTTTGAAGTTAGCTCGCATGACAGGGCTAGTTATGATAAATATTGAGAAATAGCCATCTAGCGAATAATGGTGAAGCTACTAAATTTAGTAGATCAGTTCGGAATGTTCAAAAATCGAAATATGATGACCAAAAGAGTAATGCCAATCGGTATTACTCTTTTTTCGATGCTCAAATAGTAATGATTAAAAGATTAAGAGAGTGGAAATACTAGCTACTAGAATATGAATGCTGTACATAGTGCATGTGTTGTTCTTGCTAATAACGTCAGCATCGATTACAGCAATTAGGAGGTTTAATTAATGGTATTATCATCAATTACTCAATCAACTGCGGAGCAGCATAGCGTCGATATAGGTATTCAATCATCTAACTTCCAATGGGCGGTTAAGCCGCAACTATTATTACAACGGATGCAAGTAAAGTTAGAAGATATATTGTTAGGTAAGCAAGCGGAAGTTAAGCAAGTACTCGTATGTATGTTAGCTGGAGGGCATCTGCTACTTGAGGACGTACCAGGTGTAGGTAAAACAATGCTAGCAACTTCAATTGCTAGATTGTTAGGTGGACAATTTCATCGGATACAGTTTACATCAGATCTTCTTCCAGCAGATATTGTTGGAGGGATGGTGCTTGATCGAGAAGATCGTGGTCTCGTATTTCGACCTGGTCCGATTATGGCTAATATCGTATTGGGAGATGAACTCAATCGTTCTTCTCCACGTACACAGTCTGCGTTACTAGAGGCATTGGAGGATCGTACTGTCAGTATTGAAGGACATAGCTATGCGTTGCCAGAGCCGTTCGTATTTATCGCAACGCAAAACCCACAGCAATATGAAGGTACGCATGGATTGCCCGAAGCACAACGAGATCGTTTCATGATGCAGCTATCACTAGGTTATCCAAGCAAGCAGGATGAGATGAGCTTACTTACACAATACGCTGAAGGTACAAGATATCAAGTGACTAAGCTTCGCCCTGTAATGTCGGATGTAGAGTGGTTGCAGATGCAGAAAGAAATTCAATATATTTACGTACATCCATCACTTATTGAGTATATGACCGATATCGCATATGCAACGCGGACAAGTGTTGATTGCAAGCTAGGACTAAGTCCAAGGGCATTACGCGATTGGCTACGAGCAGGACAAGCAACTGCCTACTTCGAAGGTCGAAGTTTTATTTTGCCTGATGATTTACTGGCACAAGCAGTGGCAGTGCTATCACATCGAATTGAGTTACAGGGCAGGGCCAATAACAGCTCTAGCAAGGAACAATTTATTAGCAAATTAATGCTGGATACCCCATTGGTGAAAATGGATAATGCGGGGAGAGGGAGGGGCAAAAGATGAATAACGAGGTCGAGCCGCATGATCTACAGCATCAAGAAGCTTCTGCCATCGCACGAAATGCTCCGCTTGAAATTCAGCTCAAGACAAAGTATAAGACGAGATACGGCGCATGGTGCGGTATTTTTATCTTGTTTGTAGCAGCACTTGCCGCAGTTATATGGCGTAATGGTGCAGTGGAATGGTTGCTATTAACTGTAACAAGCTTAGTTATTGTTTATAGTGGATTTACTCCGCTGATTGCTGCGAGAAGGCTATCTTACAATCGAATCATTTCAGAGCAATATAGTCATGATGGCAATTTACACATTGAGACGAGACTTCGTAGAATGCTTCGTATTCCGGGAATGTGGTATGTCATTCATGAACGTTATCGTAATCAAAGTCAATTAAATACCGGCTTACTCCAATATCGAGCTAGCTTTGCTCCGCTATTTCATGGCGAAATGATTTTGAACTATCGTCTACAGCAAATAACAAGAGGCAGCTATGAAGCATTAGCAACGGACATTATTATAGGAGACTGGTTAGGGTTAACGTCTATTACTGTGAAAAAGACGCAACAGCAGCAATTTACTGTATTGCCACCAATCATTAAGCCGCAACTAGAAAGCTATGTCGGTAACCATAATAGTAGTCGTTGGATAGGCGATTGGAATACTGAGCGTAAGCAGGATGCTTCTTCCCAGAACAAATCTGACCAATCGAATGTACAGTCTATGAAGCTTCAAGATCAAGGTACATATTATTCAAAGCGGCAATCTCCTAATAGTGGCTCGGGAAATGAGACAAGACCTTATATCGATGGGGATAGTTATCGGGCAATTGATATTCGGGCTGCTGCAAGGGGAAGAGGCTGGCATACGAAATTACAAGATGCAGAGCTTCATACTCCGAAACATTGTTTCATATTGGATCAATATGCACTTCCTTATCAAGATGATCTTCGGAACCAACTATTTGAATCCATGGTGCAATGGTCGATAGCGGACATACTTGAGCTAGGAGAACAGCAGCCTGTTTTTGTCATTACAGATGATTGGAGCTTTGAGTACGCTGCAGATCAGCATAGCTATGAATTACGTTGTCTACTTGCACTGGCAAAGGCAGATGTACAACAGCATATGCGCGAACGATTACAGCAGCTAGCAGTTCTCATTCCTGAGCAAAGTCATATTACACTATATACAGGCGACTGGCGTGAATTAGAGAGCTGGTACGCATTAGCGGAGGTTGCTAGAGGGAAGGGTTGTAAGCTAGACATTCATTTTGTTACGAACAATAGAGTGATGACCTATGCGATGCGGGAACAACAGCGAACATTAGAGCAAGCAGGTATCCAATTAGTATGGCGCTACAGTCAGCCATTACCAATGCCAATTAGTCATGTCGTAGAAGGAAGTGAACATTATGCATCAAGCTAGAGGAGAAGCAGAATCGTACTTCTCATATCGATTAATTACTAGTGCTTTATTGCTAGGATTATTAGCGGAATGGTTAATTCCATGGCTACATGCTGGTGAATGGACGGAGTTACTGCAGCCAGGGGCTTTGCTAGTCGTCATTGGTACGATGCTTACAGTTAGCTTATTTCGTGCGCGACTTGTGACTCATATAACTGCTGCGATATTGTGCACTGTTATCGTATTAATGTTGTTATATAAAGGCGATCAGCAAACAAGTTGGAATTGGCTTATACATTTTGTACCGGAGCTAGGCAAAGATGTCGTGGAAATGTTTCGATATGGTATTTTTTATATGTCCGATGAAATTCGAATGCTGTTATTGTTTGTAGGCTGGATACTGTTAGCTCCAGCATTACAATCACTTATTTGGTATCATCAAATTGCATTCTCTTTGCTGGCGTCGACGGTAATCTACTTATTGATACTGTATAGCTCACTAGGGATTGATGTGTTCTATGCCCTACTTAGAGTATTAACTGAAGGTATATTATTAATGGCATTAACAACGATGCCAAAGCTAAGACGAAAATTAGTTATTAGTCATGTGTGGCATGGTATGACAGCACATCAGTGGGTAAGTATAGTGCTGCTAACAGTGATTATGCTTGGTGGCGGATTTATGTGGAGTCAATCTAAGGAACGAGACGTAGCACCGATCGCTTGGGCCAATGTCTTTTCGCGATCGTTGGTAGAAGATATGTCTGCATTAAGTAGTGGAGTTACTGGTGTTCCTTTGAAAGAAACGAATAGTACCAATTTCAGTTCTGGAAGTGTTGGTGTATCAGGCTATAGCTTCAATGATGATGTACTCGGGCAAACGATCAAGCCATCGAAAGCAATCGTATTTCGCGGCTGGTCGTCTACGGAGAGTTATTGGCGAGCTGAAGCAAAGATTGAGTACAACGGACAAGGCTGGGTTGATCAAGCTCAAACGTTAACGCTGAAAAGCATCACTACGAAAAGTGAGGAAGCACTGCAAAGCTGGCAACATAGACAAGGCTGGGTAGGTTCAAGAATTAGGCAGGAGCTAGAATATGTCGAGCCTTTAGTTGGAATGCCAATTATGCAATCGGGTATAAATGGTGTCGTTATCGATTTGAATGCAGTTAATCCTCAGCGGGATTTGCAAAATTATATTGTAGGTGACGAGACGAGTTCGATCTATGCGCCAACAAGCGAATCGAACATTAAAAGCTATACGATTATTACTGAGTTGCCGATTACCGATGAGACGATATTGCGAGAAACAGCTGGCGATAGAGCAGAGCAGATATGGCAAGGTGATACTCTCGAACGTTATTTGCAATTGCCTGAAAAACTTCCTGCTCGTGTCGTTGCTCTAGCCGCTGAAGTTTCTGGTGGTGGGTTAACGAATCGATATGACCAAGTAAAAGCGATTGAAGATTACTTAAAGAACAATTATAAGTATACATTGAATAGTTCGATACCTGCAGCAGATCAGGACTTTGTCGATCAGTTTCTGTTCGAGCAGCATGAAGGTTACTGTGTTCATTTCTCGACGGCGATGGTCATTATGCTTAGGACGCAGCAGATCCCTGCACGCTGGGTAAAGGGATATGGAATGGGTGAAGGCATTGATGAACGAACGACCGAAGCGGGAGTCGTTGAAACGTTATATGAGGTCCGCGAAAGCGATGCCCATGCGTGGGTGGAAGTATATTTCCCAACCGTTGGCTGGGTGCCATTCGATCCGACACCATCATCAGATTCGGATGAGGATGTACTTTCGATATCTCGCCTTAGTCAAATATGGGATGAGACGGTTACGAATTCAATCGTTTTTCTAAATTCGTTGAATAGCACTGGGATGTTAATTGGCTTCCTAAGTAGTTTGTTAGTTATCGTTGTACTTGTCACTCTGTGGTTCAATCGCTCTAGAATAAAGTTGAAAGTCAATCTTCGTCGATATGCGAAAGCTTATGCGCTCATGCGATCTAGCAGTCAATTGATTCAACAATCACATTTATCCGATGGGCAACTACCATCACGAAATCATGCAAAGCTCAGTGAACTGCAAAGAGCAAGAGAAAATCGGCAGATGAGTATCGAACAAGTGCATCATAGCTTGTTCGCAGCAGCTAACTTTGTATTGTATAGATTAGAATTACGGATGGGGCTCCACCACGATGAACGCCTGCAAGTGACAACTTGGCGTACTCGAATTGGTGCATTAATTGGCCTCCATGCTACTAAATACGATCATGCGCTGACGTTATTGTTAGACTGGCTTGAACAAGGTCAGTATAATAATCGGGCTCAGCAAGCGTTGCCTGAACCGCAGGAGCTACGACACATATTAATTTCGCTGTTACCTAGCTATCCATTGGCTAGATGGAAGTTCAGAGGTCATTATTCCAATGTGAAAAGTGTTGGAAAAGCATCTGACGGAGCGCAATTGATGTCGGTTACTAAAAAATGACAATTTCTATAAGAGGTGGTTCTGAAAGCCCGCTTTTTGAACTTGCACTGCAAATGAAAACAGTAATAATTGGTAAATTGAGAAAACCTTACAACATTTCGTGCGCATATAACGAAATAAGTAAGGTTTTTTGCACAGAAGTGGGTAGTGACCTTGACTATGCGGAAGTGGTATAGCTATAATTATCACATTAATATTGGGAGGCTCGGTCATGACTAAACAGAACGAAATCATCGTTGTTCTCGACTTCGGTGGACAATACAATCAACTAATTGCAAGACGTATCCGTGATTTAGGCGTTTACAGTGAATTACTACCTTATAATACATCTGCGGAACGTCTTCGCGAAATTAATCCAAAAGGTATCGTATTCTCAGGTGGTCCAGCAAGTGTGTATGAGGAAAATTCACCACTTGTTGACCCAGCAGTATACGATTTGAATATTCCTATTTTCGGTATTTGCTACGGTATGCAAATGATATCTCACCAATTGAACGGTAAAGTTGAACGTGCTGGCAAACGTGAATATGGTAAAGCTGACGTACAATTTATCGAAGGTAGCGCAATTGCTACTGGTCTTGAAAGCTCTCAAACGGTATGGATGAGCCATAGTGATCTTGTTATTGAACCTCCAACAGGATTCAAAGTTGATGCGAGTACGGAACATGCACCAATCGCTGCAATGAGTAATGACGAGCGCAAAATCTTTGCGGTTCAATTCCACCCAGAAGTACAGCATTCTGTTCATGGTAATGAAATGATTCGTAACTTCTTGTACAACGTATGTCAAGTTGAAGGTAACTGGACGATGGAATCATTCATCGAAAATACGATTGCTGATATTCGTAAGCAAGTAGGTAATAATAAAGTTCTTTGTGCACTATCTGGCGGTGTAGATTCTTCTGTTGTCGCTATTTTGTTGCATAAAGCAATCGGTGATCAATTGACTTGTATGTTTATCGATCATGGTCTACTGCGTAAAGATGAAGCTGAAAGCGTAATGGAAACATTCGTTGGCAAATTCGATATGAAAGTTATCAAAATCGATGCTCAAGAACGCTTCTTAGGTAAGTTAAAGGGCGTAGATGATCCTGAACAAAAACGTAAAATCATCGGTAATGAATTTATCTATGTGTTCCAAGAAGAGTCCGATAAATTCGATGATTTCAAATACCTTGCACAAGGTACGCTTTACACAGATATCGTAGAAAGTGGTACTGCAACTGCACAAACAATCAAATCTCACCATAACGTTGGTGGTCTTCCTGATGATATTAAATTTGAGCTAGTTGAACCATTAAGCGCATTATTCAAGGACGAAGTACGTAAAGTCGGCGAAGAATGCGGATTGCCTGCGGAAATCGTATGGCGTCAACCGTTCCCAGGTCCAGGTCTTGCGATTCGTGTACTTGGCGAAGTAACAGAGGACAAGCTGTTAATCGTTCGTGAATCCGATGCTATTCTTCGTGAAGAAATCGCTAAAGCTGGTCTTGATCGTGAAATTTGGCAATACTTCACTGCACTACCTAACATGAAATCTGTAGGCGTAATGGGCGACGCTCGTACGTACTCTTACACAGTTGGTATCCGTGCAGTAACATCTATCGATGGTATGACAGCAGACTGGGCACGTATCCCTTGGGATATCTTAGAGAAGATCTCTGTTCGTATCGTTAATGAAGTAGATAACGTTAACCGTATTATATATGACATTACTTCAAAACCGCCTTCCACGATTGAGTGGGAGTGATTTGGACAAAATTTCAATGATTTGTGACTGATAAGCCTTGCTATATAAGGGGTTTCAGCTACTCTATTGAAAAAGTTCATTCATTCACCTGCAACAATTGGTCTTTAAAAATTACTCTCTTTTATTTGTGTTATTTAACAAATCGAAGGGAGTTTTTTTGTGTCTAAAATTAATGAATTGATTGACGATTTCAAGATGAATCAGCAGATTCAAGGGAGAAAAAAGGAGTACATTGAAGGATGTATGTATCGATTACGAAGATGGATGGAATTTACGAATAACGAATTAGGAATTGAAGATGCTGAACAGGTTACATCAATGGATATTAAGAAGTATATTCAGCATTGTCAGAATAGAGGTAAAGAAGCAAACATCACAATCAATAATCAGTTAGCTACTATTAAGGTGTTTTATCAGTATCTTGTTGATGAGGAATATATGGATGAACGTGAGAATCCTATGAGACGAATCAAAAACTTAACAGAAGCGAAGCGGGTTATTATTACATTTAACGATGAAGAGGTAAAGCGAATCATTAATGATGTTGCTGAGGAGACGTATTCCAATGTTAGAGATAAGCTTATCTTGATTATGCTATTTGACACAGGTATACGTGTATCTGAGTTATGCAATATCAAGAATTGTGATGTGACAAGGACAAACATTCTTATTCATGGGAAAGGTTCTAAAGAACGCTTGATCTATATTAGCAAAGTAATGAGACGGTATATGCGTAGGTACGAGGAGCTAAAGAAGGAAAGGTTTAAGCACAAGCTAGACGATGAAATTGAGGACTACTACTTCCTAGATCAGAGCGCAGAGAGGCTTTCCCGCTCCCGTATCAATAAAATTTTGAAGGAGCATTGTAAGAACGCAAAGGTCAGAAAAGAGGTTAGATGCTCTCCTCATGATTGTCGGCATTACTTTGCTCAGAAGCAATTGAAGAACGGTATAGATGTATATAGCTTAAGTAGACTTATGGGACATTTTGATACACAAATAACAGCTAAGTACCTTAGAGGGCTTGAACAGACGGAGATATTGGAGATTGGTAAGCTTTATAGTCCTTTGGGGAAGGTGAAGATATGAGCATAAATTACCGAATTAATATATTTAAAGCAGAGATATGTTATAATATGTAAAATGAATGTTTTAGGAGGAGTTAATAAATAATGAGAGAGATACTATATTACCCTAGTTTTTTTATAGAGGACAAGACTTGGGCAAAGTTTGCCTTATTATATCTTGATAAGGTAGTAACGATAATACCCTCTTACGCGAAAATAAATTATACACGTGAACATGAACTTATCATGAGCAGAACTGATTTATTAGATACTCACTCACCAAGTGAACATGAGATTAATTATGCCTCAGAGAGTATGGGAAGTGAAATAGGATTATTATTGAATAATCCTATCTATCAATTCTCAGATAGAAGTAGAAATAACTTGGAAGAATGGCGAGATAGAGGAAGATATACATATGAAATTTATAATGGTAAGTTTCCAGAAGAATTTAAAAACATACTAATAAAATATAATTTTGCAGAGGAGACTGATAACGGTATCATGGTTCATCAGACAATTGCTAATAAGTATATGACGCTACTAGCAAATATTATTGGTGAGCAAAGAAATATATCGGCTATAACTGATAAGAGTATGCAGATTGGATTTAATGATATTAATAGAAATATTAAAAGAGTAGTAAAGGATTCAAAAAAATTTACTACATTGACTGACAGTATTAATATTATTCTTCCGAAGAGTATAAGTGAAATATCACTAGAAGAAATTATTGAATTTAGAAATAACCCTAATAATGAAGCCAACCGTCATGAGTTTATATCTGCTGTAGAACGTTTGAAGTTATTAAGTGATGATAATATAAGGGAAAACGAGATGATTGATATAAAAAAAGAAATTTATGAAGCTAAACGTCAATATACTCTAAGTATCTTAGGGCAATTTGGTGTAGGAGTATCTTCTGCTATTGGATTCTATCAACTTGTTGATGGTGATGCTCAACACTTAGATTTTCTAAGAGAAGTATTAGGGGTTGGGGCTATAGCAGGAATGAAAAATGTGTATGGTAACTTTAAAGAATTAAATACATATCGAAGAGCTTCAAATTATATATCTGATATTCGTAATTTATCTAAACGGAGTAAATTACAGTATAGTTAATTTTAATTCATCATATTAATAGTACTTATTAGTTCCTAACAACTGAAGCTGTAGTAGCTGAGAAGCCTGAGCCGAATAAACCTGCTATGCCTGATATGGGCGGTATGGGTGGCATGGGTGGTATGATGTAAGGACTGACAAGGCTTCCGAGCTTTGTAGGGGTTACATTATGCTCTAACCAACGTCAGTTATATGTCGTTTTCACTCTTCACTTTGTGAAGTAGTGTCATTCACAATTTATATGTAAAGCAACTACCACTTCTCATGATTTCAAAATTATGAGAGGTGGTTTTTTGTATGCTAATAAAGTTTGCTTATGAGGAATTTATTGCTGATAGGAGATTCAAGAATACTACAGCAGTCAACATTAAGAACTATCAACAACTTTTGTATCCATTTGTTGAGTACTGTGAATCTAATGGTGCAATCAATATTGAACAAGTTAGACAGTCACATGTGAAGGAATACCTGTTAGCCTGTCAAGAGAATGGAAATAAGCCTAATACGATTAACACCAAGATAATGCGTATAAGAGCTTTCTACAACTTCTTAGTGGAAGAGAAGATTGTCACAGACAACATAGCTAAGAAGGTTAAGATGCAAAAATCCGATGTTAAGATTGATGTCTTCACCGATGAACATATTCGACAGATGCTTGCTTATTACCGAGGGTTAAGAAGAAAGGAACAGTCGTATTTTTCATATAGAGGATATTTACTCATACTCACATTACTATCTACAGGTATTAGAAGAAAAGAAGCTATTATGCTTAAATGGTCAGACGTAGATTTGAAGAACTTGACGATGAACGTATATGGCAAGAGTAGGCAATATGAAACAGTCTTTTTAACAGAGAAGCTTTCTAAAGAGTTTATGGTATATCGCTCATTCTGCTTACAGCACTTTGGACATGCCAATGAGTATGTCTTTTTGAATCGTGAAAATAAACCAATGACTGATTTTTCGATCTCACAGCTTTTCGATAATTTACGTTTGACGATGAATTTTAAGGAGATAAGAGTATCACCGCATACGTTCAGACATACGTTTTGTCACAGGCTAGCTATGAGTGGCATGTCAGCCTTTGCGATACAGAAACTAATGAGACATACTGATGTATCTACAACGATGCGTTACGTGGCTATGTGGGGCTATGAGTTGAGGGAAGAAAATGAGAAGCATAATCCGTTAAATAATTTTGAGATATAAGATCTATCTAGAGTGTAATAGTACAATTATATTAATATAATGATTTCCCCAGGAATTACAGAAAATTTATGCTTAAGGATTAAAATATCCTTAAGCTTTTTTTATTTTAGTATTGATCTTCCATTACATATATCAAAAGATAATATACTACAGGCATTATTTTATATAGGAATTGAATTATATAGTCTAAGTGAAATGATATTCTAAATTTTGTATTTGTGATATAATTTTCCAAAATAAAGGGAGGGGTAATATGAATCAGATTTTTACTAATACAAGTTACAGAAAAGATTTTTTAAGAGAGGAGTTAAATAAATATGTTAAAGAGACAGAGGTTTCGATAGCTGTTGCTTTTTTTACAGATAGAAGATTAATAGAAGAGATCATAAAGAATAAATCTACAGTTAGGTTAATAGTTCGTCTAGGTTTTCCAACGGATGCTTATACATTAAAAAAAATTATTGGAAGAAGTAACATAAAAATAAGATTCTTCACATCAAAAAAATTCCATCCAAAATTATATATATTTGGAAATGATAAAGCCTTTTTAGGATCATCTAATTTAACAGATGGAGGATTAATGGGGAATCAAGAATTAAATGTATCAATAAATTCTGATGATAGTATATTTGAGGAAATATTAGAGGTTTTCGAAGAGTATTGGGAAAAAGCAGAAGTCTTAACTGAAGAAGTATTAGAATCATATTATCAGATAACTAAAGGATTAAAGAATAATTTTGATGACGTAGACAAAAGGATTAAAGAAAATATTGGTGAGTATGAATTTCCTAGTGTAAATAATATAAGCATAAGAAAGCAAACAAGAGAGGTTTCTCTAGGAAATCAATTATTAAAAAGATACCAGTTATACCTTGATGCATTTGAACAATTGAAAAGTATTTATCTCGAGTATGGAAAAAGAATCGTTTCGGAGAAGGAATTACCAATAAGAATCGAAATACATCGCTTTATAAATTGGATAAGAAATGAAAAGGCATATAACGATCTATATTTAAAAGCACCAGTCAGAACAGGAGATGAATTGAAAACTCATATATTAAAGGAAGTAGAGCAGTTTCATATTGAAGTATCAAGGAACGAGTTCCAATATGAAATTGAATCGTTTGCTATACTAAATCAGAGTTTTAATTCAGTAACAAGTTTAGAAGGTTTATCATCA
Source organism: Paenibacillus sp. Y930 (assembly GCF_056786375.1). Classification (NCBI taxonomy): domain Bacteria; kingdom Bacillati; phylum Bacillota; class Bacilli; order Caryophanales; family Paenibacillaceae; genus Paenibacillus; species Paenibacillus sp. Y930. Next base: position 373,551 of record NZ_JBXCIX010000002.1, read on the forward strand.
GATGAGATGGTAAGTTCTTTGATGCGAGTTACTTCTTTCTATGAACATGCTAGACATAGTAAAGGATTTAAATTAAAGGAAGAAATTATTGATTTAAATGGATTAGACAGATTAAAGAAGACTATTTCATACTTGCTTTTTGGGAATGAAATATTCCAGAAACGAATCGCACAGTGTATACATAATTCAGAATACAAACTAGTTAGATTTGGTACAAGTAGCATTCAAGAGTTATATGGTTGGGTAAATAATGAAGAGATTCCTATATGTAATGAACGTGCATATAAAAGTATGAGATGGCTTGGATTCGGTAAATTTTAGACTCATTGGTAAGGTAACGAGTACTAATTGTTACAGGATAACGTAAATATCTTTTTACTTAATAAATGCGTTAGTTAATCTATATTTCCACTCTACATAAATGAATTAGATATATAGTCCATCTGGGAAAGTAAGGCTTTGAAGATGAAAAAACGAGAAGAGACATTAAGTTCTCTTCTCGTTTTTTGTTTATATAAAATCCCAAAAGGATGGTTAACTACTTCTGTGCTATGTAATATGTTATAAACACACTCTCTATATAATAGTGTTCACTACAATCTATTTTCACACTTATTGACTACCTAATATGCGTGAGTTGATGAAAGATATTATCAATGATTGAAAGGAAACTAATATACAAAGAAGATGATTCTCAGATTGAATAAAATTCAAATTCAATTTACAAGCAAGGTATGATTTTAATTAATCAAATCTTGCTTTTTTTGTTATTTCTCTGCTCCTAGTATCCAAAAATAGGAAATTTACTCCATTCTGAACTCTTTTGTTTTTAACAGAAGAGAATGGAGTGATTTAAATGAGTAAAAGGCTAGATAACAAAAATGAGGTAACCAAAAAAATAAGAGAGCTTTATATTATCCAAAATGATCATTTTTTACAGCAAAAGAAAAATGGTGAGTATCGTACTATAACTAAAGGTGGAAAACTACGCTTATACGATAATATGCTAGAAGATCATCTGGAAGGTAAGTACACTATTGGTACATTTGCTGGTGATGAAAAGAGTAAGTTCCTGTGTTTTGATATTGATTTTAGAGATTTAGATTATGCAAAGTGGGTTACGTATAAAATAATGGATGTTCTATATAGTTGGGGGATAGATGAATTTCACGTAAGTTTTAGTGGAAAGAAAGGTTATCATATTGAAATGTTTTTTGAGAATCTAATTTCGATTAGACAAGCAAAGAATTTTTATAATGCCATCTTAAAAGAAATAGATCTACCAAATGATGCTGAAGGTGATGTGGAGTATAGACCATCAGCTACACAAGGGGTTAAATTACCTCTTGGAGATCATCAAGAGACTAAGAAGTTTTGTGCTTACTGCGATAAGGAGAAAGGCTTAAAATCAATGTCTAAAGAGCATAGCTACGAATATTTATTAGGAATTGAACGAGTCTCTAATAGGTTGATTGAAGAAGTATTGGAAATATACAATGACAGGTTATCTGATGGGCATATGTATACTGGTCAAAAAGATGAAGTGATTCAATTATCATATTCAGACGTTAATCCATGTCAGAATGAAGAAAGTATATTAAAGAAAGCAATGAACTATATTGAAAAGGGATTACAGACACAGGGAACAAGGCATAATGCTCTATTGTATATTGCTCTTTTTTACAAATATTATGGACATTCACAAGAGGAAACAGCTTTACTTGTTGCAGATTGGATGAATAGACAACCAAAACATGCATATACAACCCGAATAGATTTAGCTATGAAAGATGCACATAGGATAGTTGAAGATGTTTATGTGAAGGACTATCAGATAACAGTAAGCTCTTCACAATCAGTTACAATATTCAAAAATACTTTTGATAATATTTTTAATTGCTGTAAGAATGAAAGTGAGAGGAAAGTTTTATTTTCACTGACAGTACAGAGTTCAAAATACGCCAATGTAGATGGCGTTTTTTTTATGTCTTCAAATTATATTGAACAAATGACTGGACTATCACGACCAACAGTAGGGCGTACGTTAAAAAAATTATCAGAAAAAGACTTATTAGTAGTAATTGAGAGTAATAGAACTCAAAAAGGTACATTTCGTAAAAAACCAAATAAGTATAAACTAAACTTTTCGCCAGCAACTAGTAGTGATGTTGTATTAGAGTTTAAGTATTCTAACAGCAAAGAGATTGTTCAAGATTGGTACTATGATTGTATCAAACAATTTTATGATCTGACTGATCTTGGAAATTACTTACCGAGAAGGCAATATGAAAAAATGATTTTCGACTTGCAACAAAGTGTTTTAACATAGTTTGAGTTTGCTTCTACTTTCTTTTATTGAAACTGATAACATCTAAGACGTAAAACTTAAAATCAATACCCTAAAACTAAAAGAGTTATTAGCCCCATTCTATGGGGCTTAAAAATAAAATATCTATTATGTATCAGAATGTACATCAAAAATAAAACTAGAACTTATCATATAATAAATGTAAGTGTCGATGCTGGAATTGGTATTGTGTAATGTTGTAAATCAAAGAAATAAGAACTGATTCAAGTATACTTCAAAAGAGATTAAGAACTGTAATACCTACTAAGCCCCACTCCGTGTGACTTATAAAAATAAAATATCTATTATGTATCAGAATGTACATCCAAATAACCATCTGCTTTCGTATCGTGAAAAAAATTAATACAGCTTTTCTGTAAGTAAGTGATATGGCGTATCAAAATTTTGAGTAGAACTATTATTCCTGTAAACTATCCCCAGCTTCTTTCTTTTGTATCAAAAATCATCGTATATGAGACTTTTTTGAAACTGTCTATATTACACTCAGAATCTATCTGAAACAAGTATCAAAACTCGTTTCAATTTCTATGTATCATAAACGAACCTTATGATACAATGAGATTAACATACAATGGAGTTGAGATTATGAAAATTGGATATGCAAGAGTATCAACGGTTGATCAATCATTAGATATGCAAATGGATGCACTCAAAGAAGCAGGATGTGAGCGTGTTTACACTGAGAAAGCAAGTGGAGCTAAAGATGAAAGGAAAGAATTACAACGTGCATTAGATAGTCTTAGAGAAGGTGATATATTTATTGTATATAAGCTTGATAGATTAGCACGTTCAACTAAGAAACTTATTGAGACGTATGAACAACTTGAAAAGCTTGGAGTTGAATTAGTAAGTATATGTGATGGCATGGATACGACAACACCAACTGGTAGAGCGATGTTTAAGATGATTGGTGTTATAGCTGAATTGGAACGTGAGATGATTGTAGAGAGGACTAAAGCAGGCTTGGAATCGGCTAGAGCAAGAGGAAGATTTGGTGGAAGACCTAAGACAGATGCTAAGAAGGTGGAGAAGGCATTGAAGTTATACAACGGTGGAAGTCATACTGTTAGGGAAATAGAAGAAATGACAGGTGTGAAAAAGGCTACGTTATATAGAGCGATTCAAAGAGAGAAGAATCCCAGTATTGAAGCCAAGAGTACGCTATATCATCAAAAGTCTGCAAGGTAGGATATGAACTTATACATCCTCTATAGCAGGCTTATTATTTATAAAGTTCGTGAGCAATAATGTACAAGTAACCAATATTAACATTATCATTAAATAATTGAATGTTTTATAGCTAAATGGTGGTGGGGTTTAATTATAAACCGAAGTTAAATAAAAAATACTCATTCCATTTTATGGTACTATAGTTTTATCAAATGATAGTGGGTGAACTTATATGAATGATATGCAATACTCCATTTGGATCGAAGCTGAACAATGGGCAGAAGGAGAATGGAACATATATGATGATAACACGGATGCAATAGTTACATTTGAAGATGGTTCAAGATGGGTGGCTACATTTTTTACATATAAGAACATACAAACGCTGGTTGAAAAAAATAAGCAAACTGGCGAGTGCTTAGATGGAAGGTATTTATGGGGAAGTTACATGTTACTTGTGGATGAATGCAGTCGTAATCGCATTGAAGAAGTGATTGAACATATAATTTACAAAGGTGACTTTGAAATTATATTTGATAATTGCAATTCATCCGATATAGAAGATTGAAAGCACGATTATATATAGATTTGAAACTAATAACAAACTAAATTAAAAAGGGTGAACATTGCCGTGACAATAATGACTGCTGAACTGATGATTAAATATATGAAAGATATGGAGAATGGGGAAAGAATTAAATTTTTGGAGTATCTTTATTATGCCCACTTCAATTCAGGACAGTCCAGTGAAGATATGATCTTAGCAGTAAGGGATCACATTGAGGATGATGTCGATAGGGATCTAAAAGAAGAAGAAATTATAACAATGAAGATAGCATATGATAAAGGATACCATGAGGGTTGGCAAAAAGGGATAACAGATTTTTTGAAAGGTAACGACAAGTGAACAAATAAATGCGATGAAGTTATTGAAACTGAAACTACTAAGTAAGGATGGGGTACTAAGAATTTAAATAGATGTGCAATCTGAATGGTGTATTCAGATTGCACATCTATTTTTATTATTAATTTTTATATGCCGACAGTACATGAATATTCTGGTAGCCAAGTTGGCTCACCGTATTTTTTGAAATAATACAACTTATTTACATAACGGCTAACATCTATTTCTTTTCCAAGCTTTCTTAAGAGACTCCAAGTCGCTGTTACATCATTCATTGCTCTATGTGCACCCGTCAAATCTAGGCTATATTGATTGCACATTACTTCTAACTTATGTGATTGGTAAGGATGTTTGTCTATACAGATGGCTCTAGTATCAATAAAATTATTGGTTATTGATTTCCCTCTCAACCTACGATTCTGTACTTCCAAAAAATTCAGGTCAAATAGTGCATTATGAGCTACTAATAAACTGTCACCAATAATCGCCATTATCCAAGGGAATAGTTGTTCGATTGTAGGGCAATTAAACACATCATTATTCGAAATGCCAGTTATGTTTGTTATGTTACTAGGTATTTCGCAATTAGGATTTATTAAATAGCTCATTGTTCCAATAATATTTCCTTCTCTGATTCTAATTAATGCTACCTCAATGATTTTATCATTTCGGGGTTTAAGCCAGTAGTTTCAAAATCTATAACGGTTGTATTTTTATAAATCATTTAGAGAAACCTCCTAAATAAATTAACAATAATATATTATTGAGTTTTTTGGTGACACTTGTCAATTTATATGGGAAAATAGTCGTCGTATGTCCCCAACTTCTATGCGGGGATACCAGTAGATTCCTTATCTTTAGGGGTAATTCTAGTTAAAGGGTACATATTTCCTGCCTATCAAGACCTGTTAACAGAGGCTTCCAGTACACGTCATGAGTATAATCGACTCCATGTAACCTACGGATTTATGAAAAGTATGTCTCGTGTGAGCCGATGCTTAGACAACCAACCTATTGAACGATTTTGGGGTACTTACAAATCGGAAAGCTATTATCTTACAAAGTATGACACCTATGAAGCCGTCCTCAAAGGCGTTAGCGAATACATTCGCTATTACAACAACTACCGTTACACAGAATGTTTAGGTGGTTTATCCCCTAACGAATACCGACGAACAGCATAATAAAAAACCTCAGCTCTGTTAAAATGAGCCGAGGTATCTAATCTAACTATTTTTGTTTTTTACTGTCCACTTGACAGGGAGCACTTCAGTCACTAAGGTTTAGGTGTTTTTTATAGGTAAATCGTTAAATGGTGTAGTAATGGCGTCACAGGAGGACGATTAACTTATTCTGTAACATTAGGAGTCAATTTTATTTCAATATTTTTGATAAGTTCAACGATTTCCATTAGTGTATGTTCACGAAGTGTACGACGCTTTCTGGTTGTGATTTTTTTTTCTAAACTAGATCTAATTATTTGTAGATTTTTCAGATCATCAAGGAAATACTCATCAATATTCGAAAAAGTGAAGTATCTCTTTTGGAAAACATGTTGTACATTAACTAACTTATCCATACATAGAATAGCATCTGTAACTTTACGTGGTTTAATTAAAGAAAAAATAGGCTTGTAACGCGTCAGTTCATGATCACTAAAGAGAGAAATGAATTTTTCGGGTTGAGTACTAGTACAAGACAACGCAGTTTCAAGCTCTGCCACTAATTTATCCTTTTCATTTTCTGAAATTATCATTTTTATTTTATTAAATAGATCAAAATGATATTCAGATGTAGCATTATGAAGATTTCCTATAATATCCATATTACTTGTAGGAACCACAATTGTTTTAACACCGATATTGAATATTCGTTGAATTTGTTTAAGTGAATATTTTATTAGATTTTTATCACAAAAGTACTCAAATAATGAATAAATATAAACATATGAGTTAATATAAACCTTCCCAGATTTAATGTCATTAAGTACTAAATCAACACTTGTATCAAACTCATCTTGATTTAGTGTTTGAAAACTTGTTAATTTTTGAAAGGGAGTTAATTCTTTTTCTTCAAAATGAATTTCCTTAAGGAAGGTATCATTGTCAAAATAACCAGTATAAATATAACCTACTACCGAAGGGAAGATTTTAAAATTTATATCTTGTAAATTACTATAATATTTTTCATTAAGTTGAAGTACAAAATCCTTTTTATCCTTTTTATCCTTTTTATCACTAGTAATATAAGCTGTTAATAAACTATGATCACCTAATTTAGACACTTCTTCTTTGCTAACTTCTCCTGCTCTAATTTCAAATACAAGTGCAAGCGTAAAAACAAATAAACTTTTTTCCCATTTGGGTATATGTCTTTCACCAGCAAGAATCAGTTTCTCATAGACAATTGAAAAGTCTAATAAACCTCTATTAAGAGATCTTAGGTTTTTATTTGAATTTTCAAAAATTGAATGTAAGAGATGAAGGTTCCTTTGTAAAAATTTATGCAACTTATCATTTTCTCTAAAAGTATGAATACATCCAAGAATGGTTGATTCCCTTTCTGGTTTAAAATCTATTGTTTTTCCAATGATTTTTTCTTTGATGGAAGTATATTTTATATCAAATTTCTTTTGAATCTCTGACTCAGAGGCAATAATTAATGTTTTGATATTATCATGCTCGATCAATCCATTAATAAAGCCGAGCAATACTGTTAGATCAATATCACATCTTTCTAGATCATCAAAACATAAAACTATATTGTTTTTAAGATTAATGAATGGTTCTAAGTCAATCTTCCACTCATTATTGTTTCCATTAAAAATAGATACAGAGTTTACAACAACTTTAAATAATTGACTTATTTTTTGAATCTTTTCTTCGTTATTTTTCACGAATGGGTTAATAGAAATGAATAATTGCTTACTTAGCTCATCGATACTATGAATACCAAAAAGCGAAACATAGACGGGAGTATATTCTTTTTCTATGATTATTTTTGATAATCGATTCTTAAAGTAATGAGTTTTGCCAGTCCCCCATTCACCTGATAACATTAGAGCATAATTACAGTTTGTGATGTCCAAGTATTCACGTACAGTTTGTTCTACTACACTCATACATTTACCTCCATTCTATAGTGACTATACCAACGTATAGATACCTATTTTTTACTTGATATTATCAATGATACCAATTTAAACGAAAGAAACATAGTAACAATATAAAGGTGTAAATCAAAATATAAAAGAACATTGAATGCTTAAGATTTACTAGTTAGCATGTAGCCTATCAAGAATAAAAACATAACAAGAAACAGCTACACCATTGATATTACTAAGGTGTAGCTGTTATATATGTAAATCTAATGGAATTGGTATGGAGATCAAGAAGAGATGCAAACTAAATTTTATATACATAACATGCTTTAGGGTTCAATGTCTACAGGTCATGCCAATAACATTAAGGACAAGCACTCTCGGTTTGAGACGTTGATTTAAGCAAGCGCAAAGGTTTATTGGTAGTAGGAAGTGATAAAGGGAAGAGAGGGTGTAAAGTAACACTCGATATCGAATCGAGAAGAGCAATTGGAAGAACGGGCAGATAGCCATCCAGCTTTATTTATAAGTAACAGACAAGAACGTATTAATATCTGAAGTGTTTAGCACCTATTGGAGAAGTATGAGCATAACGTGCATTAGACACGACACAGCTTCATTACAGGACTTGTACGTGCAGGAGAAGATATTTCTGTTATTCAAAGTTTAATTGGTCATAGTTCAGCGGACATGATATTAAGATACAGTATGCCTTCTAAAGAAGACAAGCAGAAAGCAGTAGATAACATATTTAAAAACTAGTCACCTGAAAGGGTTGTTTTTAGTTGTTTAAGTGGGAGGGGATAGTTTATATCTAAACATAGTTAACCTAGTACTGATAGGGACATAGCACATCCATCCAGCGACCCATGCTTGAAGCTTGGCCATACGATAAACTTCATTCTATGACCTAAAGTAGGATAGAGTCGGGGCGTGGTTTTAACTTTTGAATTAGAGTTTAACAGGCACTTAGGGCAGTGCACTACTGTCGATCGACAATGAATGACGAATACTGTGTTTAATTACTATTTCAAAATTTGATTCGTTAATTTGGGTGCGGGTTCCACATCTTTATACGAAACCTCTCTTTTAATATTTCCAATAATATATGACTTAATTCCAAATCTCTTAGCTATAGCTGATTGACTAAGACCATCCAACAACATTCGTTTAATAATTCCTACATGTTTGCAATCTATTTTTGGAATTTTAATTCTTTTCTCTATTTTTTCTTGAGGTTCGTTTAGATCATAACAACCCTTCGGTGCAGGAATAACATGTGCATACGATTTTCCCACTCTTATATCCTGAACATTGGAAGTGGTTAATCCAAATCGATCTGCAATAATTGAGGTACCCACGTTATCTTTAACCATTCTTTTCACAAGGGCAATCAGTTCTAATCTTTTCCTTTCTTCATCGATCTCCACAAATTCTTTGTAGCTTCCTTCGGGTGCTGGTTGTACATGACCCATCAGTTTTTCGTTCCGTATATCAAGTATATATGAGGTGGTCAAGTTATATCGTTTGGCGATAAGAGACCCTTTAATCCCATCCAGTAGCATCCGTTTGATAACAGAAACCCTTCTTTCTTGGTCTGTTAATGTATCGATTTCATAATTCGCATCTGAAGATAGGATACCTCTCCCATATGTATCGTATCTAATCCGATAAATCTTAACTTCATCCATATTGGTTTCTCTCGCAATTACAACAGGCTTAATTCCATCCAAGAGCATTCTTTTGACTAAGGCTATTTTTTCTCTTTCTAGATTGAGTTCTTCCAATTCATCATATTGTCCTTCGGGTGCGGGTTCCACCCATTTCCAAGATACTTCTGATCTAATGCTATGTACCATATTTTTAGAAATTTTGAATTTATTACGGATCACCTTATTTCTTATTCCATCGAGGATCATCCTTTTAATGATCGACACTTTCTTAGGATTCATAGCTTGCTCTTTTAGCTCACCCATCTTTTCTTTGAACCCTTCCACCCAAACCACTTCATGTAAAACCTCTGTTTTAATTTTAGAAATCGTAAAAAAAGTCACCCCAAACATGTCTCCAAGTTCTTGTTGGGTATGCTTGTTTTTCATTAGAAGTTTCTTTATTTGAATAATCTTATTAACATCATCACCCAAGGCATTTATATTAAGGACTCTATCACTCAAACGAGTATTACGATCCATATTCGGTGAGAATCCGTCTACCTTGATATGCGTGTGAGTCCTTCCAAAATAGATATTTTGTATAATATATACAGAGCAACCGATAATCTCTGCAATCTCTGGATTGAGATAGCCTGTATCTCTTAAAAGTTCCTTAATTTTAATAACTTCTTCTTTGCTTGTAATACAGTTATGGACATCTTCTCCTCTCGGATACGTGTTCCCTCTATCCATTTTGGGCGTAAAACCAGCTACTTTCAAATGATTCCAAGTTGTTCCATTATAAATACAACTCACATGACTTTCATAACCACCAATGATATCAGCAATTTTACTTTGGGTATAACTCGTATCTCTTAAAAGTTCCTTAATACGTATCACTTCGTCGGTCAACAAATCACTACGACCCGCTGTACCGCCACCGCCTAACGTTAAATTGTATCCGTTGCAATCAGGAAAAGCGTTACAACTTCGAAAATTAGCGATATGCTCGATTTCCTTTTCATCCAATTCTTTTAAGGAGTACGCAAGGTCTATGATATCCTTATCAAAATTCTCCCACCCATACTTTTTGATGGCGAGATAGAGGGGGGAGTTTGAATCTTTAAGGCTACAATGAAAGTGTTCACTCATTCTTCTTTCAAAAAACCTTGTCGTTTGTCCGATGTAAACTTTACCATTTGCGTTGTTAGTGATTCTATAAATGATTCCATACACTTCACTAAAATTCATTTTACGAGATCGCCCTTATCTGTTGTTTTATGATTGTGCTGTGCCGTTTTGTAACATTCGTCGTAATGTCCTGAGTTAATGCTATTAAATCTTGAAGCATAATTACAGTTCATCACTCCTGATTGAATGTCTTGTTTATAGTTATTTCCTTACAATAGTTATTCATTCAATAATTTCAGTTGATAAAATGAAAAACAATATTTATTCATTACAAGCGTGAAATAAAATCAATATATATGACAAATTTTTAAAAATATAAATTATTGATTTTTTAAAGGTGATTACATAATATAGATTAAAATTTCATCTCACATTCTACTGCTATCTTAAGGACATTAGATGTCGTAGAATTTGTAGTGTTTTTTTGGAAATAGGATAGGAATTAAAAAAGAGTAATTGAATAATATCGGCTAGTATATCAAGAACTAACTTGAATCTACTAGCCATTTTTGTTGTATTATACAATGGTAAATTGCTTTGTACGAGATAGAGGATGGTGTTTGCATGTTTGCTGATAAATACAATTTGTCTGAAAGAGAAGCTAAGTTTTTGTTGGAAAAGTAAATTGTGGACATGATTCATCAACTATCTAGAATTGAAGAAGTGAATATAACATTCTCACAAACGAAAACTATTGTGGATGGAATGAGTGTTAGTGGGGTTCATATGGATGATGTGCAAACAATTCTTAACTTGAGAAATGCTTTCAGATATATCCTCAATGAAACATCAGATTTTAACTGAGAAATAGATAAAAAGATCAACAGTTTTGTTGCTTAAAATGAAGCTTTAGTATGGAGAAAGGTTCGAGGTGGGGTTAAGTATGAACCGCCTATACCAGTGGAAGAAGATATTGTTGCTGATTTAGAAAGCATTATGAATATGGATGCAACTGATACACATAAAGTATTGAAATATATGTATCGTGCTATGAGAAGCCAATTCTTCTATGATGGGAATAAGCGAACAGCAATTATATCAGCCAACTACATGTTCCCCAAAAAAGGTAGAGGGATTTTAGTTATTCATGAAAACGCCTTAGAAACAAGGAATGAATTGCTTACTGAGTTAGTAGCGAATAACAAAAGTAGATTAGTAGATCAAGAAAATATCTTGAATGTACTAATCTATTTTTATGCACTTTTTTCTTGTAATTCTTAATTTCACCAGCTACAATTGATACATAATAATTGCAAATAAAAGCATAGTAATGACCAATTTGTAGTACCAATTGTACTTGGCGAAGTAACAGAGGAAAAGCTGAAAATCGTTCGTGACTCTGATGCTATTCTTCGTGAAGAAATCATCAAAGCAGGTCTTGATCGTGAAATTTGGCAATACTTCACTGCGCTACCTAACATGAAATCTGTAGGCGTAATGGGCGACGCTCGTACGTACGATTACACGGTTGGTATTCGTGCAGTAACATCTATTGATGGTATGACAGCTGACTGGGCTCGTATCCCTTGGGATATTTTAGAGAAGATCTCTGTTCGTATCGTTAATGAAGTAGACAACGTTAACCGTATCGTCTACGACGTAACTTCTAAACCGCCTGCTACGATTGAGTGGGAATAAATAGTGTGGAATTAAATTGAAAAAACTCTCTTTTATTTGTGTTAATTAACCAAATGAAAGAGAGTTTTTTATATCTAAAATTATTTAGTTAAATAATAAAGTATCGATAAAAGTATGATGTCACTTGTACCGATGCTTTCTTTCAATAGCTATTTTCTATATTGGCATCATTAGGAAAGGATGAATTATTTTTAGTTGAAATAAATAGCCAAAGTAATTGCAAGAGGAGTATAGCGAGAACAAGGTAAGTATATAGATTAGTGCTCGGTGTATTACCAGTGAAATTAAGGAAATTATGTAATCCATGGAACAGGATAGTTAGCATAATGGAGCCATTTCTGACGACCAGAATAGCCAACACAAAACCTAGAATAAACGCATATCCGATTTGTAATATTGTATCTTCTAAGGATTGACCACTAAGAGCCTGTAAAGCATGGGTGATTCCAAATAAAACACTGGAGCCAACTATAGCAAGAGTTTTTCCTCTTGGCATGAGAATCCGTAACATGATTCCACGAAATAAAGTTTCCTCTACAAAGCCAACCAAAAAAATCTGAGATAGTAACATGTAAGCGAAGAAGGAGAACGGTGCCGATTGAAATCCGTTATTACCGATTATCAATACAATTAAGATAAGAAGTAAAGGAATGTATTCAATCCATTGTCGTTTTGATAGTTTTGAGAGGCTATTGAAATAATATCGGTTCCATTGTTTATTAATTGTAAGGTAAATGAATAAAAATAAAGCAATTGGAATGAAGCCGAAAAAAGGAGCGAGCGGATGGGTTAGTTCAGCTATTGATACATAGGCGCTACCTCCAGCTACAAAAATAATGAGCATAAGCTCGATCAAAACAATGGTTAATAAAGGCTTTTTGACGCTAAAGCTGTTAGAGTAATTCATTTTAAAGCTCCTCTTTTTCAATTATTTTTTTTAACCATTCATTTTCCATATTGTAAAAAAGCAAGCCATAGTGCATGACAGATACACGATTATAATATTGGCTTTTATCTTCTAGCTGCTCAAGTTCCTTAGATACAATGGTCTGCACTGCCTCTATTTGTGCAATATGTTGTGCGACATTTTGTTGATAGGCTAATAAATTTGTTTTTCTTGTTGGTTCATCGAGATAGTCATAAAAAAATATTTTTATTAGATATTCCCGTTTGTTGGAACGCAGGGGCTCACGAAGCCATTGCATAAAATGGACTTGGCCAAGCTCAGTAATACTGTAAATCTTTTTGTTTTTGCTGTCATTGGTTTCCTCCTCGGTAACGAAGGTGCTATTTACAAGACGCTTTAGAGCCGGATACAGACTACCATAACTCATTTTGTAAAAGATACCTACCGTTTGCTCGGTTATTTTTTTAATGTCGTAGCCACTCATCTTCCCCTGTAAAAGCATACCTAGTGTGACAAATTCAATCATATAATTCCCTTTCTCAATATATCAACTCGATATATCAATTTGATATATTTAATGTATAGTTATTAGAATTTTTTGTCAATCTTTTTTTGTTAGTAAGGTGAAGCTACTATCGCGAGGAGCCAGGCAACAGCCAAGTAGCAAAATTAATTAATAATATGATTCATTGAAATGTAATAATTGCAGAATTTCTCCTAGCTTTTTTTGCGAATTCACAAGAAAGTACTACTAGTAATTGGAATGGAGAAACTTCTATGAACGTCAATTGTGGATTTTGTTAACTTTAAGTTAATAGGAAAATTGAGATTGTAATGCGTAATAAGTTATGTTTATAATAGAAATAAATGGATAAATTCAAGGGGGAATGTAACTAACATACTGTATATACCGATATGGTTACTAGATTGGTGTCAGAGAGTTAACGTAGCACTTTGAAAGATTATCCCACTCCATGAGTAATTGAAGTTCAATATTCATACGTAAGTCAGATACGTTAAGATGGGTACCTACCAAATGACCTCCCAAGTATGTTGATTTTTCCTCCCAAATATAGCGTGCGAACATAGCCAACTAGAATACTTAGTTATAACTAAAATAGCTAGCACCGCGTGCTCATAGCCTATTTTCAGAAATATGATTCAAAAAAGGATCATTAAATATAGTGGTTATTCTTCAGGATTGATGTTGTCGTAGTGAGTATACCAAGGAGACATGTTTTGTGCTTTTCTGAGTAGATTAGTTAGTGGCACTTCTATTTATGTATAGAGTCAGGTATGAATTTATTACAATGTATTAAGCAAGTTTGTGCTTGGAATGTATAAGAAAAGGGGAAATTTGATGAGTGATCAATATGTAGGAGAAATTCGGATGTTTTCAGGTAATTATGCACCACAAGGCTGGCATTTTTGCGATGGATCGTTGCTCAGCATCAGTGAGAATGAAGTATTGTATGTACTACTAGGAACAACGTATGGTGGTGATGGGGCTAGCACATTTGGGCTTCCAGATATGAGAGGGCGTATTCCAATTCATACCTCATCAAGTAATCCGCTTGGCCAAATGGCAGGTACTGAACAAGTAACATTGCTACAGTCAAACTTGCCTGCACATACGCACACTGCGAATGCAAACAACGTTGCTGCCGATTCAACAAGCAATTCACCCGAAGGACAGTTCTGGGGAGTTAGTACAGGGATAACTAATTATCAGGATACAGCACCTAACGTTACGATGTCACCAGCAGCAGTTTCGAGCGTTGGAGGCAATCAGCCGCACGATAATATCATGCCAAGCAAAGTCATTAGTTTTATTATTGCGCTAGAAGGTATCTTCCCTTCACAAGGGTAAGGGAAGCTCAGCATTTCGTATCGTTATGAGGATTGTTTCTATAAAGGAGGATTTTATATGGCAGAACCGTTTGTTGGAGAAATCAGAACGTTTGCTTTCGGTATTGTTCCACGAGGATGGGCGTTATGCAATGGGCAGTTGATGCAAATTAATAGCAATCAAGCGCTGTATTCTATTTTAGGTAACAGATATGGTGGAGATGGCAGAGTAAACTTTGCCTTGCCTGATTTACGGGGACGTACTCCTATTCACATATCAAACTCTTATCCAATTGCGACAGCTGGGGGAGAAGCAGCTCATACATTAACCATTAATGAAATACCTCAGCATATACATCAAGCTCAAGGAAGCTCAGCAAATGCAGATATTTCTAAACCAGAAGGAAATACATGGGCAGTTACAGCTACGACACGTCCAATATATGCAGCTAACTCTAATACTACGTTGAACGCGGCAGCAATTGGGACAACAGGGGCGAGTCAAGCTCACAATAATATGCAGTCTTACACAACTGTTTCATTTTGTATTGCGCTGCAAGGCATTTATCCGCCAAGAAATTAGGAGGTGTAGTCATGGATCCATATGTAGGTGAAATTAGATTGTTTTCTGGAGATTTTGCACCAGCTGGCTGGGCGTTATGTAATGGACAGATGATGAATATTCAACAAAATACAGCTTTATACAGCATTATCGGGAATAGTTATGGAGGAGATGGAAGGACGACATTCGCTTTACCCGATTTACAAGGGATGGCGCCTATGGGGCAGGGAGTTGGACCAGGACTTACACCTAGGAATATAGCAGCTTCGGTAGGCTCCAGCACCCAGACACTAACAATTGACCAAATTCCAAATCATACGCATGTTCCGAATGGGTCTAGCGCAACTGCAGCATCTCAAAGCGATCCGAGTAATAAAGTCTGGGGAAGTGAGAGTGATGCTGCTGCAAATAAGCCCTATGCAGCAAATCCTGATGTT
Source organism: Paenibacillus sp. Y930 (assembly GCF_056786375.1). Taxonomy (NCBI): domain Bacteria; kingdom Bacillati; phylum Bacillota; class Bacilli; order Caryophanales; family Paenibacillaceae; genus Paenibacillus; species Paenibacillus sp. Y930. The sequence continues at coordinate 389,328 of NZ_JBXCIX010000002.1, forward strand.
TCGATGAATGCACTTTCTCTCAATGCTATTGGAGGAAATGCTGCTCATAACAATATGCAACCATATCTGACATTGAGCTTCATTATTGCGTTGGTAGGTGTATATCCGCCGAAGCAGTAGTTTATAAGAACTGCCTTAAAGTTTGATCTTTAAGGCAGTTTTCGTGCTGTATTTTAATTATAGTAGTTGGGGGTGTCGTTAAGTTATGAAGAAGAAAGTTAGTATTAATATTTTTTTGACGTTTGTTCTCATTTTTTCTTTATTTCCAGTATTTCCACCGCGTACAGCTGCTGCTCCTGTAGTGATAAGTCCGATTGATGGAAGAAATACTTTTGATGGGACAATTTTGGACTTTGGCTATATTGCAGGAGATACTATTAATAATTATTCAGAATCAACTTTTAAGTTTAATGGTATTGATAGCGCTCGTTCAATAGATTTATCATACATTGCCTTTGAAAGCTTCGAGGGGTATTGGACTGCAATTTCAAATTTAAAAATTGCCATTACAGATGATAGTTGGCCAGGAACGGCAACGGTTATGCCAACGCTAGTTACGCCAGAAAAATCGATCAATTCTAGTGTTCCTGGTATTTTCTCCAGTATTATTCCGTATAATCCGGCTACACAAATTAATACATATCGGATAGACGTGAGCAGCTTGATGACATCCAGCAATATTGGTGCTGATGGCATTATTTCGTTATTAATGTCTACAACTTCAGTATACGATGCAGAAATTTTTGATCCTAGACTTGAAATTAATTATGCTGCGCCAGTGAATACAGCGCCTGTTTTGAGTGTAATTGGCAATAAGTCGGTAAACGAAAAAAACTTGCTAACTTTTACTGCAACAGCATCAGATGTGGACGGAGATACATTAACGTACAGTTTGGGTAACGCTCCGATAGGAGCAAGTATTAACGTTACGACGGGTGTATTCACATGGACGCCAACGGAAGCGCAGGGTCCCGGTAGTTTTACATTTAAAGTTGTCGTAAGTGATGGTGCACTAAGTGATGAAGAGGAAATCACGGTTACGGTTCACAAAGTGAATACTGCACCAGTACTAGCTGCAATTGGAGACAAAACGGTAGATGAAGAAACGCTACTTACGTTTACAGCAACGGCAACAGATACAGACCTGCCAGCGAATACGCTGGCGTATAGCTTAGTTGATGCACCGACAGGAGCAAGCATCAACGCTATAACAGGTGTGTTCACATGGACACCAACGGAAGCGCAAGGTCCCGGCAACTATACGTTTACGATTTCCGTAACTGATGGAGCATTAACAGATGAAGAGGAAATTACGGTTACGGTTAAAGAAGTAAATGCGGCTCCAGTGCTTGCAGCAATTGGCGACAAGACGATAGATGAAGGAAGTCAACTAACCTTTACGGCAACAGCGACTGATTCAGATTCGGATATCTTGACGTACAGCCTGGTGAGAGCTCCAGCAGAAGCAATCATCGATCCCACTACGGGTAAATTCTCATGGGTACCAAGTGAATTGGAAGAGGGTTCTTATACCTTTATAGTGCGAGTAAGCGACGGAACGTTGACGGATGATGAAACTATTACGGTTACAGTATATGAAGTGAATGTAGCGCCAGTACTTGCAACAATCAGCGACAAAGCGGTTAATGAAGGAAGCGAATTAACGTTTACAGCGTCTGCAACAGATGCAGATAGGCCAGCGAATTGGCTGACGTATAGCCTAGTTGATGCGCCAACAGGAGCAAGTATTAGCGATACGACGGGTGTATTCACATGGACACCAACGGAAGCGCAGGGTCCAGGAAGCTTTACATTTAAAGTTGTCGTAAGTGATGGAGTATTAACGGACGAAGAGGAAATCACAGTTACGGTTCACGAAGTAAACACTGCACCAGTACTAGCTGCAATTGGAGACAAAACGGTAGATGAAGAAACGCTACTTACGTTTACAGCAACGGCAACAGATACAGACCTGCCAGCGAATACGCTGGCGTATAGCTTAGTTGATGCACCGACAGGAGCAAGCATCAACGCTACAACAGGTGTGTTCACATGGACACCAACGGAAGCCCAAGGTCCCGGCAACTATACGTTTACGATTTCCGTAACTGATGGAGCATTAACAGATGAAGAGGAAATTACGGTTACGGTTAAAGAAGTAAATGCGGCTCCAGTGCTTTCTGCAATCGGAGACAAAAAGATAGATGAAGGAAGTCAGCTAACCTTTACGGCAACAGCGACTGATTCAGATTCGAATATTTTGTCGTACAGATTAATAGACGCACCGATGGGAGCCAGCATCAATGCCACGACGGGTGTATTCACATGGATACCAACGGAAGTTCAAGGCCCGTCTAGCTATACGTTTACAGTTCGTGTAAGTGATGGAGTATTAACTGATGAAGAAGAAATCACGGTTACGGTGAATGAAGTGAATATAGCACCAGTATTAGTTCCAATAGGCAATAAGTCGGTTAATGAAGGAAGTCCGTTAACGTTTACAGCAACGGCAACAGATACAGACTTGCCAGCGGATACGCTGACGTATAGCCTAGTTGATGCGCCTACAGGAGCAGGCATTAACGCTACAACAGGTGTATTTACATGGACGCCAACGGAAGCACAAGGTCCCGGTAGTTTTACACTTAAAGTTGTCGTAAGTGATGGCGCGCTAAGTGATGAAGAGGAAATCACGGTTACGGTCAACGAGGTCAACACTGCACCAGTGCTAGCTGCGATTGGAGACAAAACGGTAGATGAAGAAACGCTACTTACGTTTACAGCAACGGCAACGGATGTTGACATGCCAGCGAATACGCTGACGTATCGCCTAGTTGATGCACCAACAGGAGCAAGCATTAACGCTATAACAGGTGTGTTCACATGGACACCAACGGAAGCGCAAGGTCCCGGAAACTATACGTTTACGATTTCCGTAACTGATGGAGCATTAACAGATGAAGAGGAAATTACGGTTACGGTCAATGAAGTGAACTTAGCGCCAGTGCTTGCAACAATTGGCGACAAGACGATAGATGAAGGAAGTCAACTAACCATTACGGCAACAGCTACAGACCCGGACTCGGCTATCTTGACTTATAGCATAATAGACGCACCGATGGGAGCAAGTATCAACGTTACGACAGGGGCATTCACATGGACGCCAACGGAAGCCCAAGGCCCGTCTAGCTATACGTTTACCGTTCGTGTAAGTGATGGAGCATTAACAGATGAAGAAGAAATTACAGTTACGGTTAACGAAGTGAATGTAGCGCCAGTGCTTGCAACAATCAGCGACAAAGCGGTAGACGAAGGAAGCGAATTAACGTTTACAGCGTCTGCAACAGATGCAGATCTGCCAGCGAATACGCTGACGTATCGCCTAGTTGATGCGCCAATAGGAGCAAGTATTAACGCTACAACAGGTGTGTTTACATGGACACCAACGGAAGCGCAAGGTCCCGGAAGCTTTACATTTATAGTTATTGTAAGTGATGGGGCATTAACTGATGAAGAGGAAATTACAGTTACGGTCAACGAGGTGAACGTGGCACCCGTACTTGCAACGATTGGAGACAAAACGGTAGATGAAGAAACGCTACTCACGTTTACGGCAGTAGGAACTGATACAGATCTGCCAGCAAATATACTGACGTACAGTTTAGTTGATGCACCAACAGGAGCAAGCATCAACGCTACAACAGGTGTGTTCACATGGACACCAACGGAAGCGCAAGGTCCAGGAAGCTATACCTTTGAAGTCGTTGTTAGCGATGGAGTGCTTAGTGACAGCGAGGAAATTACGGTTACGATTAATGAAGTGAATGTGGCACCTGTACTGCAAGAGATAGGGAACAAGAGTGTGAATAAAGGAAGTCAATTAAGATTTACCACGATTGCAACGGATGAGGATGACCCAGCCAACACTTTAATCTACAGCTTAGTTGATGCACCAGAAGGTGCTGTAATAGATAGTCAAACAGGTGAATTTACTTGGAAACCATCAGCAAATCAAGGTTCAAAAAATTATACGTTCACGGTAAAAGTGAGTGATGGTCTTTTGACGGACGAGGAAACGATTACAGTTACGGTAAAAGCAGTGTTTAATAATGTCGACATACCTGAGCCTTCAGGAAATGCAGTTCATGTATTAGTTAACGGAAAGCTTGTGGACGCAGGTACTGCAACGATTTCTGAAATAAACGGACAAAAAGTGGTTACAGTTGCAGTAGATGAACAAAAGCTGATGCAACGGTTCGAAGACGAAGGTAAGCAAGCAGTCATTACGATTCCTGTTACTGCAGATAGTAATGTCGTTATTGTTGAAATTAATGGGAATATCATTAAAAAATTGGAAGAGCAGCAAGCGATTATAGTTCTACAAACGAACAACTCTTCATACACGATACCAGCAGAACAAATCGATATAACAGCAATTTCTTCTCAGCTTGGTACTAATGTGGCATTAGAGGATGTGAAATTAAAAATCGAAATTGCTGAGCCGCTCAAGAACATGTTGCAAATTGTCGAAGCTGCAGTTAATCGTGAAGGGTTAACACAAGTTGCTCCAGCGCTTAACTTCAAGGTAAGCGTGGAGTATGACGGTCGTACAGTAGAGATATTGCGATTCAACTCCTATATTAAGCGTACGATAGCTATTCCAGAAGGGATTGATCCGAACCAAATAACAACGGGTGTAGTTGTAGAACCAGATGGCTCAGTTAGACATGTACCGACTCAAATTACTAAAGTCGGTGATAGATATTATGCTGTCATTTACAGCTTGACCAATAGTACTTACTCTGTTGTCTGGAATCCGCTACAATTTATTGATGTAGAGAATCACTGGGCAAAAGCGGCAGTCAATAATATGGGATCTAGGATGGTTGTCAACGGAATAGGAAATGGGATGTATTATCCTGATCAGAATGTTACTCGAGCTGAGTTCGCAGCGATTATTGTTCGTGGGCTAGGAATGAGTTTGTCGCAAGAAAATAGTTTATTCACAGACATAGGTACAACAGCTTGGTACCGCAGTGCAGTTCAGACTGCATATGAATATCGTCTAATTAATGGATTTGAAGATGGAACTTTCCGTCCGAATGATACAATTACACGTGAGCAAGCTATGTTGATTATATCTAAAGCGATGATAATTACAGGGCTAAAGGAAAGTGCAACAAATCAATCCCAAATTGATGTAATTCGTACATTTTCTGATGCTAGCACTGTATCTGATTGGGCGCTTGATGGCGTTGCAGACAGCGTAATCTCAGGTATTATTTCAGGCAGAAATAATAACTTGCTAGCACCTAAAGCTAACATTACTAGAGCAGAAGTAGCAATGATTATACAAAGACTACTGCAAACTTCTAATCTAATTAACAAGTAAGGTTTGTATAGCAAGAGATTTCGTGCGTCAATTGAGGTCATAGTTGTCATTCCCCTGCAACTATTGGACTTGAAAATAAGCTCTCCTTTATTTGTGTTATTAACACGGTAAAAGGGAGTTTTTTTATGTGAAATTTATCAAATGGGAATGGGATATAAAGTGAACTCACAAAAATAGTAAACCATAATTTAATTTTACAGGCCTATCGATTCTGCTTTATTGATATTTAGTCAATTATTAATAAGTAATTTATTCTAATTGTTAAATTATGGTGCGACAAAACACCTTCACGTAAGTATACTAGTTTTTATGGTTCTTAATATAATGAATGATTACGTAAAGGAGTATCAGCGTGAGATTAACGACATCTAAGAAAATGTGGCTAGGATTTTCAGCAGTATTAGTATTACTGCTGGCAGTAAGTACAATCAGTATTATTTTATTATTTACTTTAACTGATAATTATAAAAAAATTATCGATGTTGATATGAAGAAAGTTGATCTAGCAGAGAATATTCAAGGAGTACAAAAGGAGATAGCAACTGCTGTATTAGAGTTTGTTATGTATGGGAAAGATGATGCAATCGAAAAACTTGATGCAGGTGCAGTAGAAGGGTCAGGTTATGCTAGAGCATTAATTGAAATGACAACAGACGAAGAATCATTAAAATTATTAAAAGACCTTCAAACAGAGACTCTCTTATTATTTGATTCAAATGATACAATTATATCCTTAAAAAGAAGTGGCAAAGATTTTTCAAGTTATATATCTAATTCAACAGTATTAAATACGAAAACTTTAGAAATATTAGATCAGTTAATTCAAATTCAGGAACAAAATTCTGAAAAAACAAGAAAAGATTTAGATGATTTTCAACATAATATGTTGTTGTTAGTAATTATTATTTCAGTGATTAGTATTCTAGTCGGTATAGTAGTTTCTTATTTTATCAGTAAAGGAATTGCAAATCCAGTTAAGAAAATTACTGCAGGTTTAGAGGAAATTGCAGCAGGTAACCTTCTAATTGAACCTATACATATTAAAAACAAGGATGAAATAGGCGTAATGGCCACAACATACAATAGAATGTTAAGTGACTTAAATGGTATTGTTGCAAGTGTACGAGATTCATCCATTCAACTTGCTGCAAATGCAGAGCAACTTTCTGCAAGTGCTGAAGAAAGTTTGGCATCTTCACAAATGGTAACAGCCGCGACTGAAAAACAATTAGCTATAGGTAAGGAACAGATGGAAGAGATTGAGTTATCAGTAAGTTCACTGAATCAGTTAAACGATAGTGTTATGAATATCTCAAGTGATAACGAGAAAATGCGGACTGCTACTTCAGGTGTACAAGCCTTAGTTACAAAAGGATCATTGGTTGTTTCAGATGTAGCCAATAAAATGAATATGATTCACACAACATTTAACGAAACAACAGAAATCATGATGAATATGGCGAAGCATTCCGATGAAATTCAAAAAGTGACATCAATGATTACAGATATTTCAGAGCAGACTAACTTATTAGCACTAAATGCAGCTATCGAAGCAGCTCGTGCTGGTGAATATGGAAAAGGTTTTGCTGTTGTAGCTGATGAAGTACGTAAATTAGCAGAGCAATCAAAGCTTTCTGCTGCAGAAATTGAGGGTATGGTAAGACTGATTCAAACGGCTTCAGATAATGCAGTAAAGGCAATTACTTCTGGTGGAGATAAGGTAGGAGAAGGATTATCTAGAACATCTGAATCCCTTCAAGTCTTTAATGAAATTGAATCTAGCGTCATCGATGTAATCGAAAAAGTTGAATCGGTATCATATGCAATCGAAGAAATTCAAGCAATGACCGAAAATGTATCAATAAATAATACTCGAGTTCAACAGTTAACTGAAAAAGCTGCTGAAAGTGCAAATGAAACTAGCGCTGCCACAGAGGAGCAATTAGCAGCAACAGAAGAAATTTCATCTAATTCTCAATCATTGGCAGATCTAGCCGAAACACTACAAAGTAAAGTAAACCATTTTAAAATTTAAGATAAAAAGGTGCTTGGGCTAATTCGAAGCCACTGAAAAACATACGTTTTTAATTTTAATAATTGGATTTAAATGAATAAAGGCGCATTTCCATTCAACACTGAATGAAAATGCGCCTTTATTCTATAGATTTCCTCTGCTTCTTACTTCATAAGTGTTAATATTCTATTATATCCTTTTTTTGTAATAGATTTGGCGATACAGAATTCGGAATGTTTTGTGCTTAAGGTGAAAATTCCAGTTAATGTGATTAGTAGAGATTACAGAAGCGTTTTGGAGGCATTGAAACCTTATCTGGTGAAGACAATCGTAGTCGAAGGCGATGATATGGATGAATGGCGGAGACTATCTTTACTCGATTGTGCATGAACATTTGTATGGTATCGAAGTAACTATTCAATGTGCGAGTTCAGATCGCCCGACTCCCGGATTTCGGGTCAAGCCAAAGGAAGAGATCAGCCTAAATCGTATTCCACCAGAGATTGGAGATCTGGAGCAACTGGAGCAGCTTACGATTCAATACACCGCGATCGATGAACTACCGCTCGAACTAGAAAAGCTAAGGCATTTGCGAATCTTGAACTTAGAAATGTGTATGATCAATCAGAGACCTAATTTTCTTAATAATATGAAGCAACTTGAATATATCAATGTTTCACAAAATTCTTCATTGAATACGATTGAAATTGAATGGTAGATTAAATGAACGGTGATCCAATCCGAATTTGATCTTAGAAGGAGGCGTTAAAATGTCTGAGTTAGATTTTGAACAGTTTACGGTATTAAAAGAGCGTATGCATGAGTTGTCCAAAGTTGAACGGAATAGGGAAGATTTACTAAAGCTTATGAGAGAGCAGGAAGCACTCGTTGTAAATCTAGAAGTTGAGCTGGAAATGGAGCAGGAGGATGTTGAGAAGCTGACGAGTATGTCGCTAATCAATTTGTTCCATACGATTTTGCGAAGCAAGGAAGAGCAGCTTGAACTGGAACGTCAGCAGGAACTGATAGCAACACTTAAGCTTCAGGAAGCAAAGCAAAGTCTCAAAGAACTTAAGGAGGATTTACTTGAGGTTGGTCATCAACTTGTAGAGCTTTCCACAGCTCACTTTGATTATAATCAGCTCATGTTGAAGAAGGAAGTGGAGCTCCGTAATTCACCGGATATAGCTCATGAACTGGAAGAGATGGAAGCCGAAATTTCAGATAAAAGCTGGTTAGTTAAGGAGATTGGAGAAGCACTATCGGCAGGGAGAGGTGTCATTTCCTCGTTAACTTATGCCTCAGAGCAACTGGGAAAAGCGGAAAATTGGGGGAATTGGGATATGTGGGCAAACGGAGGTTTGATTAGTACTCATATTAAGCACGGACATATCGATGATGCGCGAACCTCTATCCATAATGCCAATCGCCAGCTACAACATTTTCATAAAGAACTTGCAGATTTGCATAGGTCGACGGACATCCCGATCGATATAAGTGGAACACTCAAAATGGCCGACTATTGGTTCGATGGCTTAATTACTGACTGGCTCGTACAAGGTCGAATTAAAGCTGCTCAAGATCAAGTATTAGAAGCAATTCATAACGTAAGAATGGTAGTGAACACACTTGATATGGACCATCGCGCTGCTGAGCAGGAGTTATCTAATTCAAAAGCAGAGCGCATTACTTGGATTGAGGAAACTCAATAATAAAAAAAATATTGATTTAAAAGTTAACTCGTGTTAATTTATTTGCATGAGTTAACTTGTGAGAAGGGGATACATTTTGCATATGGATATTTCATTAAGAGAGATCAAAAAAGCACGCAATAAAATCGCCATATATCATGCAACGATGTCACTTATAGGCGACAGAATGCTTAGTGAAGTGATGTTGGATGATATATGTCTTAAAGCTGAAGTATCTAGGGTTACATTTTTTAAATATTTTAGTAGAAAAGATGACATTCTAATTTATTTTATGCGTATATGGTTAACGGAACGAATTATCGAGATCGAGACAGATCATAAACGGGGTTTTTCTGCTATTCGTCACTTACTAACTACTGTTGTTGACCAATACAAAGAAAGAGCAGGAATAATGGCGAGTCTAATATCATTTTTAGCTGAAATGAAAATGCATCCAACGTTGCTTGAATTAAGTGATGCTGAGATTAAGCTACTCTTTCCTGATCAGATTGAAATAGGCAGGCTGGAGCCCAGTATGTATGATTTGTTTCATAAATCGATGACTGAAGCGAGTGAAGAAGGAAAGTTAAAGGAAGATATATCTGTGGACTCTGCAGTTAAAGTTTTGTTTACCATTTTTTATGGGGCATATTTAACTTCACAGTTATATGGATCTTCAAATATATTGGATTTTTATGAGACGAATCTTATATTACTTGAGAAACATTAAAGGAGAAATGTAATTATGGCTCAATATATACCAGGAAGATATACTGCTGAAATGGATGGCCCGTTTGTCGTATTCGTTATTGGAATGCGAATTAATAAATTACTTTCTATACAAAAGTGGCTCCCAGTCATTAAATCGATGAGTTCGATGCTACAAGAAGTATATCGTAATAAAGAACTTGGTTTCTTAGATGCTAGTTATCATTTTTCATGGAGAGGTATAACTTTAATTCAATATTGGAGATCATTTGAGCAATTAGAGAAGTTTTCAAGAACATCCCAAAGTCATTTAGATATTTGGTCAAAATACAAAAAACATATTGGAACAAGTGGTGTAGTAGGTATTTATCATGAAACTTACATTATAGATGAGCGTAAATACGAATGTGTCTACAACAACATGCCGGCTTATGGATTAGGCAAAGCCGGACAACTTATTCCTATTCAAGGCAAGCATGAAACCGCGAAACAAAGACTTGATCATTAGTTTGCTATTCACTCTTATCCTCATACAAATCCACATACACCTTTTTATTGCCATCTACTTGAGCGATGAATACATCCTTTTCGGTTGAAGCACCTATTTGTGTGATTTCATGTATTAGCCACTTTTTGGAATAGCCTAGTCTTGCCAAATTTTCATGTAATATATGACCGTCCATAATTAATAAAGTCGGAGCATTTTCATGTTTTAGTTTTATTCCGAGAAAGTTAGGCGTAATTGGCTCCTTATCAGCTTTTTTCATCACGCTTAGTTCCCCGTTTGCTTCAAATACAGCCATTTGAACATCATCTAGCTTGAAAACATCCTTCTCACGTAATAGCATCATTAACTCATCAATCGCCATTTGATTTTTCTTCATCGTATCTTCCAATACTTCCCCATCTTTAATAATGATCGAGGGTTTACCATCGGTTAACTGTAGAAAACCTCTTGATTTTAGTCCGATTAGACTTAAAATTATCGGGAATAATCCCCATATCGCGAGTGAAACAAGACCGTTCGAGATTTTAATGTTTTGATCGACGGACATTGTTGAGGCAATGGAACCAATGGTTATCCCTACAACATAATCGAAGAACGTAAGCTGTGAAAGCTGTTTCTTTCCCATAATTCGTGCCAAAAAGAGTAAGACGAGAAAAGCAACAATAGAACGAATTAATATTAATACATACTCTGGCACAGGTATTCCCCCAATATAAAAGTCTGAATAAGTTTTCCTTATTATTGGGTAATCTAAATAATAATATGCAACGAAAAGGGGATAAGCCGAGATGGTTCAAAGAGCTTTGCTCTGTATGATGCTTCTGCTCGTAATTTCAGGATGTTCTGCTCAAAACGGTAAAAATGAATTCAAGGAGAATATTAGTCGACTTGAACAATCAATTAGCGATAACGATACTGAATCTGTAAAGCTACAAGTAGAAGCCTTATTAAAGGTGTATAAACATAATGAATGGAAATTACAATTGCTAGGTGATGAAGGGGAGTATGAAAGACTTCACGAAAGCATCCAACGAATTATTGTTGCAATCGAGGAAGAAGATTTTACTGAAGCTAGGATTGAATTAAGTACAACGAAGACGATATTAGCAGATATATATTCATTGTAAAATTACCAGTATAAGTTATATTTGTGTAGATTATCATTATTAACTAGTACTTTATGAGGATGAGTAGTATGATATACCTATGATGATGTTTGACGTGAAACTATAGTCTCCTATAAGAGGTGGAGTGATCAAATGCCTTACTATTATTTCAAAGAAATATGGACACCACTTAAACTAATTGGAATTAATTTTTTTAAGGATGAAGAGAATCAGGTTTGGGTTAAACTATGGAAAAGTAAAAGAAGGAAGCTGAATATAAAAAACGTTAAGCGAAGGAGCGTTGGCTAGTAGCTGACGTATTATTATGTGATGTTGAATAGCCATTCAATGAGATCGATCATTGGATGGTTTTTTTTGTGGGCATTGGCCTACTCGTCGGATAAAAACTTGATTTACAAAAACGATATTATATGTTGATATCTAGTTAACATTTCCATTTTATAGTTATAACAAACGTTTGCGGTAACGTTTGTGGCTTATTTATGTCGATGAAGTCATGATGTGACGCAGGCGAGCATTCGCAGTAAAAAAATCGAATAATTTGAAGGGAAGTGAGAGCGATAACAAGTATTAAAGACATCGCTAATCAGTTGGGCATTGCTGCATCTACAGTATCAAGAGCGATGAATAATCATCCAGATGTAAGCAAAGCAACGAAGCAGCTTGTCATGGAGACCGCACGCGCGCTTAATTATCATCCCAATGCAATTGCGAAAGGACTTATCTCCAAAAAAACTTACACGATAGGCTTAATGATCCCAGAAATTTCAGATCCTTTTTTTTCTGCCTTAGCCAATGCGATTGAGGAAATGTTGTTTGATTATGGTTATCAGGTCGTCTATGGGAATACGAATCGTAACTCGAGTAAGGAGAAGCAATTTATTACAAATGCGATTTCCAGACAGTTTGATGGTTTGATCTTAACCCCAGACCATTTCGATGAAGAGCTAATCGATAGTTTGAAAAGATTAAATATGCCTGTTGTCTTTTTACGTAGACGGACACCAGAAGGTTTATCTGTACCATTTGTCGATGTAGATCATTATCGTGCAGCTTGTACAGCAGTAAATTACTTAATTGATTTGGGACATAGAAAAATTGGCTTTATTGCAATGCCGAGTACTTCATTCTCCGGTTCTGAACGTCTTAGAGGTTATCGGGATACGATGAAGCATCATGGATTTTCTTCTGAACGGTTCATCGCAGAAGCTGGTAGAGCGATTGAAGATGGTCGGAAAACAATGGAGCGATTATATGCAAATAATCCAGAGCTAACAGCGATTTTTGCTGCGAATGATTTGCTAGGCATAGGAGCGTTAGAGTGGATAGCGTTAAGAGAAGAGGGGCTTACGAGTCCAATCTCAGTCATTGGATTCGATAATTTGGAGTATGCAGACTTACATTGGATTCAATTGACAACGATGGAACAGCCTCGAGTGGAAATGGGGAGACGAGCAGCGACTTTACTTCTAGAAATGATCAATAACAAAAAGAATGAAGTGACAGAAGTTCCTCAATCTCAGCTCATAGAAGCTAGACTTATTGTTCGTAAATCTTGTAGAAGATGTATAGAAGTGAAATTAACCGAGGAAAAATAGGAGGCTAACTCATGTTGAAAAAAAGTAAGTTCGTATTCGCAGCTTTATTATCGGTGATGGTATTTCTTACGGCATGTAGTGAACAAGGAAGTAATGGTGGATCAGCGATTAAAGGTTCAGGGAAGCTTGTGTTATATTCAGCTCTAAACGAAGACGATACGGTGAAAATTCAAACGAAATTTAAAGAAGATACGGGTATTGAACTTGAATTTTTACGCTTAAATAGTGCTGGTGAAGCGAGTACTCGTGTACAAGCGGAAAAGGAGTCCCCTCAGGCTGACGTAGTTGTTGGAGGATCGGTAGAGTTTTATACGCCACTAGCTGATCAGGGCTTGCTAGAATCCTATCAGTCTCCTAATGCAAAGGATTTAGATCCAATGTTCAATGATGAGAAAGGATTCTTCCAGGGCTGGTATATGGGGGTACTTGCACTAGCTGTAAATGAGGAGCGTTTTGCAGAGGAGCTTGCACCAAAGGGTATAAGTGAACCAAAAACTTGGGATGATCTGCTAGATCCAAATTATAAGGATGTGCTGGTGCTACCTAATCCAGCAACAGCAGGTAGCGGTTATATTTTCACAGCAACACAAATTTTTCGTTTAGGTGAAGAGAAGGCATGGGAATATGTGAGCAATGTATCTGAAAATGTACATCATTACGTTGCATCAGGTGGTGACGTTGTGAATCTTGCAGCAACAGGCGAATTTATAGTTGGGTTGCACTGGGCTCATGATATTGTGAAATCTGCTAGTAAAGGCTACCCATTAAAGGCGGTCATTCCTAAGCAAACGGCTTATGAAGTAGGTGGAGCAGCGATCGTTAAAGGCGGTAAAAACTTAGATAATGCGAAAATTTTTATGGATTGGTTACTAACGAAAGAGTTCCAAGAAATGCATACAGAAATGTCTAGTCGTTATTCTGTTCTTCCAGAAGTTGCCCCTCCAGTAGGAATGGTAGCAATAGATTCATTAACACTCATTGAATATGATCGCGATCTAGCGACGTCTATGAAGGAAGATGCACTTAAGAAATTTGTTGAGTCAAGTGGTGGCAAGTAAACGTTGAACTAACTATTATAGACTAATGTTCAAGCATAGGGTGCTTCATGTTAAGCAAAATATATTCTACCAGCTTAATTGTGAAGCACTTTCATATTGGGCGGACAGCTGAAAGGATGTGAGCAAATTGATGCAAGCAGCTATGAAAGAAGCGCGCTCTAATATGTTGAAATTAAAAAATGAGCCAGTGATTGCGATCATTATTGGTCTAGTGACGATCTTAACAGGTTTCTTTGTACTTTGGCCGATTTTAAAGGTCATTAGCGAGCCGTCACTTGCTCAATATACCGAGCTATTTACAAATGCCCGCTGGAGTAGAGCGGCATTAAATAGTTTAATGATGACTTTTTTATCTACAATTTCTTGTACATTTGTTGCATTTATTTTTGCTTATTCAATTTCTCGCTTAAATATTCCATTCAAAGGATTGTTTCGCTTTATTACATTACTTCCGATTGTTTCGCCGCCGTTTATAGTGGCGTTATCTTATATTTTACTGTTTGGTAGACAAGGTATTATTTCTAAGCATGTACTTGGAATAAGTATGGATGTTTATGGTTGGCATGGTTTATGGCTAGTTCAAACCATTAACTTTTTCCCGTTTGCTTTTGTCATTATTTATGGTGTATTGCGCTCTAATTCAACAAACTTAGAATATGCAGCTTATAATTTGGGAGCAACACGCTGGCAAGTATTTAAGGATGTATTTTTACCACTTTGTCGCCCAGGTATAGCTGGCGGTGCATTAATCGCAGCGATGAATATATTAGCGGATTTCGGAAATCCGATGATTATTGGGGGAAGCTTCTCATTATTACCAACTGAGGCGTATTTACAAATGTCAGGGTGGTTTAATTTGCCGGCAGCGGCCATGTTAGCGACGGCTCTACTTATTCCTGCGTTTGCACTATTTTGGCTTAATCGGAAATGGGTAGGAAAGCGCTCCTACGTCATCGTAACGGGTAAAGAAAGCTCGCTTACTCCATATCCAGTTCCAAGTTGGGTTAAATGGGGAATGTTCAGCTTTTGCATGTTCGTTACAATCGTTATTTTATCCGTTTATGGTGTGCTGTTTTATGGTGCATTTACGAAAACATGGGGATATGATTGGACGTTAACTTTAGATAATTTGAAGTACGTATTATATAAAAAACAAGAGGTTATCAATAGTGTGAAATATGCCTTTTTTGCTGCTGTTGGTGCTGCTACATTATCCGTGGTATTAGCTTATATTGTACAACGCAAACCGATTGGTGTTAATCGAATCATAGACTTTTTAGCGATATTGCCTGGTGCAGTACCTGGGATTTTCCTAAGCTTAGGTTTTGCGATGAGCTTTAATCAATCGCCACTAACGTTAACTGGAACTTCGGTTATTATGGTATTGGCTTTGCTATTTTGGAATTTGCCAACTTGTTATAGTGCGAATTCTGCGGCATTACAACAAATTGGTAATTCCTTAGAGGAAGCATCTACTAATCTAGGTTCGGGCAGCTTTACAACTTTTCGGCGTGTACTGTTGCCATTGCTCAAAGGACCATTTTTATCATCTATGGCGCTTGCCTTTTTACGATCGATCACATGCTTAAGTGTTATTATCTTTATTTATTCGGTGAATACATCTGTTGGAACGGTTTCAATATTAGGTTTAGTGAGTAACGGTGAATGGGGCAGTGCATCTGCATTTACGATCGTATTAATTACAATTGCTTTCAGTGCACTCGGATTGGCTAATTTATTGCTAAAACGTCAAGGAAAATCTTTGGAATTGTAGCGGGAGGAAGATATGAAGACTGAATCTATCATTAGAATTGATAACGTTACGAAAACATTTGGAGCGTTCACCGCGATCAATCAAATTTCACTTGAAGTACCTAAAGGCTGCTTTATGACCTTACTAGGTCCGAGTGGCTGTGGTAAAACAACGCTCATGCGCATGATTGCAGGCTTTCACGAGCCTGACGCTGGAGATATTTTCATTGAAGGAGCACGTGTCAATAATACGGCTGCGAACAAACGAAAAACTCCGCTAGTGTTTCAAGAATATGCATTGTTTCCACATATGTCGGTATTCGAAAATATTTCGTATGGTCTAAAGGTGAATAAGTATCCCAAGGCGGAAATAAAGCAAAAGGTTGAAGAAATGCTAGATATGTTTGGGCTAAAAGGGATGGAGCATCGCTTTCCCAAAGAGATGAGTGGTGGACAGCAGCAACGTGTTGCTTTTGCAAGAGCACTAATTATGGGACAAAATATTATTTTAATGGATGAGCCTCTAAGTAATTTGGATGCCAAGATGAGAGTTGAGGTCCGTAATGAACTAAGAGATTTACAGCAGCGCACAGGGGTTACCGCAATTTTCGTCACGCATGATCAGGATGAAGCACTTTCAATGTCCGATTACATTGCGGTATTTAATAAAGGCACAATTAGTCAGATCGGGACGCCATGGGATATTTATAACAAACCTAGTAACCGTTTTGTTGCGGAATTTGTGGGTGTAGCCAATTTGATCGTAGGGGAAGTTCTCCATGTAGAAAACGATCATATTACGGTGCAATGTGATGGTCATAACTATGTGATAGAGCAAGAAGGACATAGCTTTTCTGTAGGTGAACAGGTACAGCTTATGATTCGTCCTGAAAGCTTGTACATTAGCTCAGGTATGCAAACCAAGAATCAATCCTCCTCTTCTATTCAAGGTTATATTAAGAAAAGCAGCTTTTTAGGACGGTTGATTCGCTATTGGGTAACTAGTGGATCCAGGGAGTGGATTGTAGATATCGCTAACCCTGAAAAGCAGCTTGCTGGCGTTGTTTCATTAACATTAGATACATCGAAAATGCACTTACTAAAGTTAGAAAGTGAATAGTGAAGGTTGAAAAGTATGGAAGCGATACAAACGAAGCAGCTGTTGGAGGCTTATGAAACGTTACAGCAATTACAAGCGGCTCCAATCGATAAGCGTGAAGAGCTACTACAGATGTTGAAACCTGCGTGGGTTCTAGTTACGAATAACAATCAAGAGTATAACCAATATAAAACGGAGTGGAGCAACTTACGAGTATAACGAATTGCGGGCTGTTTGTGACAGGTGAGGATACCGGTGTATTGACATCCCGTTTACCTCAGCAACCAGAGAGGATTGAAGATTAATGAAGAATTCTTTAGCTCGCACATACCGCATGCTAGTCACAGATATTGACGGTACACTTGTCGATCACGAACAAAGAATTAGTGAGCTAAACGCAGAGAAAATTCGTGCCTTCCAAGAGCAGGGTGGCATTGTTACTATAGCGACAGGGAGAATGGAGAAGGCAGCCTACCGCTTTATTGAGGAGCTAGGCATTAAGCATCCTGTTATTTTATATAATGGAGCCAAAATTGTGGACTTTGAAAGCAATACAAGCTCACTTGAGTTATTCCTACCTGTTGCAGTTATTCAGTCAGCACTGAAGATTATGACTATGCACGGGTTGAATATGATTTTTTATGTAGATGGAGAGCTTTGGGTTTCGTCGATAAATGCTACGATTGAAACCTATATGCGAAAGGATGGTGTTGTTTGTCAGACGTGGGATAGCTCGAACTTTTTATTAGAAGTACCGGTAACTAAAATTTTGATTATTCAAGAGGATAAGAACTTCTCTGTTGTCAATCAAAGATTTTTAAGTGATCCGGAATGTGAGCTCGTATCTTCAGAGGAAACGTATTTAGAAATTTTACCTCCATTTGCTTCAAAGGGAGCTGCATTAAAGTTACTTGCCTCACAGCTTGGTATTCCTATTGAAGAAGTGATTGCTATTGGCGATCATCTCAATGATAAGGAAATGTTAATGGAAGCAGGCTTAGGTGTAGCTGTACAAAATGCACATCCAGACCTTAAGCGAGTTGCTGGATATATTGCACCCTCTAATTTGGAGCACGCAATAGCTGATGTGATTGAAAAATTTTGCTTGAAAGAGTCCTGACCTATCTATGCTCGATGTCTTGAAAAAGAAATGAGGAGAGTGTTCCCTTGAAAAGATTATTGTCTGTTGTATTAGTCATTGCTGTTAGCATTGGTTTATTGCCAGCTCAATCTCAAGCTACTTCATTGTCGTTTTACGAGGAATTAGCAGCTCACTGGGCACCAACGGTGTATCAGGATGTCAATGAAACATATGGTGTACGTGCAGATTATATGACGAAGTTTAATTATGACGGAGATTGGAGAGGCGATAATAATTGGGAGAATCTATTCAATTATAATATCCTTCCATCTGTCTATTATTCTGTACGTGAAACATTGACACATTACTTCATTGAATATGATTTTTACTATCCTCGTGATGATGGACCGATTAATTTGGAAAAACACGAGCATGATTTGGAAGGAAGTATTTTTGTTATTCGCAAAGATAGCACTACGTATGGCTCACTACATCTAATAGAAACTCAAGCACATAATCATTGGTATCAGTATACGAATAATTCCAGTATTACATCTGGTAGTGATAATATTGATGGTGGAATTTTATTAGATGGACATCGTCCTAAGCTATACATTTCTGCTAACGGTATTGGTAGTGATGCTGGTCATGGTGTTCATGCTTATGATGGCAGGTCTGCTAATGGTGGGGATGGCATTGTATTTAAATATCAAACAGGAAATGCTGTAATGCCAACGAATACGTCCGGCAGCTACACACAGATTTATGATTATGCTCTTATTTCAATGGATGAGCTTTGGGATCGAAGAATGGATACAGGAGGAGCGGGTTATACGTATAATGCATTTGGATATTTTCACGGAGATACCTATTCGAATAGCTCATGCACCTTACCTTGGGCAAAGGATGATCCGGATGATGGTCCATTGTACAAAGGAATATATTGGTCTGATCCTGCCTTTTTCATCGATACTCATCTGAATGGGCTTGGTGAATTTTCACATACCTATGTATACAACCCTTATTATTCTCATAAAATTACGATCACTAACGTGTCTAGCAAGGCAAATAAGGACCCATTTAACGATGAGAGCGACGTATTTTTGAAAATTAGTGTCAATGGTCAGGAGCATATTAATAGCAAACATTGGAAAGACAATCAGATGCCCAAAGATGTGACGAAAAATGTGTATTGGGGCTATGAGCAAGCTGAATTTGGTAATCAATATTCAGAGCCATTCAATACGATTTATATCGCTGAACCACCAAATACCGTTGTTCGTATAGAAGTGCTAGATAAAGACGGAACCTCAGGCGATGATACGATGGGAGTATTACTAGCGACACCGTCTCCCGGACAAACGATTACCTGGACGAATGCTTTGACATCTACTGGAGAAGCTGCTGTTACTGCCACTGTAACTGCCAAAGAGTTATAAAGAAAACTAGTCTATTATTTTTAAAAGCTTTCTTTATCGAACAAAAACTGTTTACTTGAGAAGAAAACAGAAGGTGACGCGAAGATGTAATTTCGCATCACCTTCTATTTTTGAATTTTGATAAATGCAAAGTCGATCACTGAAGGTTTTACTATGGAAATCTGTATCCGCTAATCAATAGTTGTAATACTGAAGAGCCATTCAAAGATGATCGATCATTGGATGGTTTTTTGTGCGCTTGTGGGAGAAGAGAGCGATAGGGTGCCAATCGTATAGATGATTAAAGAGTGTTGACTAGATGTTCTATCTGTTATATATTAAGTATAACAGATAGAACAGATCTTGCTTAGTCATTTATATTGTATAGATCCATTAATTCACGTATTGAAGTTAAACATACGTTGCTTTCGAGGCTGCTGTTCTATGGTTGGAAAATATCTATGGGAGCAACAAAAAGTTCGGTATATGCTTCCGAAGTGACTTTTTGTTAACTTAGGAGTCAATCAAGAAGTAACGCAAAGTTAGGTATATGCTTCCGAAGTGACTTTTTGTTGACTTAGAAGTCAATCAGGGAGCAACAAAAAGTTTTAGGAGGTGATGAATATGCTGTTAGCCATTGATTTGCAATCTGAGACACCTATCTACACGCAGATTGCACAGCAAATTATTGAAGGGATAGCGAAAGGTGAACTTATTCCAGGGGAAGGCTTACCGTCGGTACGCGCTTTAGCTGTAGATTTGGGTGTGAATTTGCATACCGTTAACAAAGCTTATCATCTATTGAAACAAGATGGTTATGTACAAATTAATCGCAAGCAAGGTGTCATCATTGAGCCTGACGCATTGCCAATCGCTGATGAACAGTTTAAGAAAAACTTACTAGAGCGATTGAGACCTCTTATTGCGGAGGCAATAGCTAGAGGAATGGAAATGAATCAGTTTGAAGAGCTTGTAGGTACATCATTCAATGAGTTACTGCCTAATCGTAGCTAACTATTGAAAAGTTGAAGTAGATGCTTCCGATGTGCTTTTCATTCACAGGAAGCATATCAGGTAGCTATTGAAAAGTTGAAGCGTATGCTTTCGCTGTACTTTTCGTACGAAAAGTTGAAGGAGATGAATGGAATGGAATTTTGGATATTAATCGCGTTATTCATACCGATCATTGCAATCATGGCAATTACCCCGCTAATTACAAGGAAGGTTGAGGCATTTGGTGTAACTGTACCAGAAGGCGTCAAGCAGGAGCCATTCGTCAAAAAGCACATTAAAAGATACATTATATTATGTACCGCTCTTGGCTTAGTTCTAATGGTCATATTATTAATGCTATTACAAAGTAATCAAGAAGAATCTTTTTACGCTATAGTTTATTCTTGCTTAATATTTGCTTATATCATCGGCAGCTTTATTATCTATTATGTTAGCCATTTGCAGATCAAAAAGTGGAAACAAGCGCAAAGTTGGTTTGATGAGCAGCTTGCTACGCAAAGGATTGTTGTACAAACAGGTTTTTATAATAAGAGCACGACGATTTCGTTAGCATGGTATATACCGCATTTACTACTAGTGATAGGTACTGTAATTTACAGTCTGATCAATTATGAAAAGTTTCCCGCAATCATTCCTATGCAATATAATTTCGCTGGGGAAGTGACTAGAAGTGTCGAGAAGAGTTTATCATCGGTACTTGGACTATCTGGGGTCGCTCTAACGATGATAGTTGTATTTATTTTCTCACACATTTCAATTTCCAAAGCAAAGCAAATTGTAGAAAGTAAAGATCCAGAAGGATCAGTTGAGCGGAATCGTATCTTCCGCTATTCTTGGTCGATCTTTATGGCGATAACTGGATTTCTAATCGTATTCATTATGTGCTTAGGTCAACTATCATCTTTACTCGAAATTTCGAACGACATGTACATGCTAGTCGTATTTCCGGTAATTGGAGTAATTATTGTTGGATCAATTGTATTAAGTATAAAAACAGGTCAAGGTGGCTCGCGCATTAAGCTTAATGGCTCGAATGCTCAAAGTAAGGTAGCGGTTGCGGATCAAGATCAATTCTGGAAAGCAGGAGTGTTCTATTGGAATCGTAATGATCCTGCGATCTTTGTGGAAAAACGATTTGGTGTTGGCTGGACAATGAATTTTGCTAGACCGTTAAGCTGGTTAATTATTATTGGGATTTTCGCTAT
The DNA here is from genome assembly GCF_056786375.1 of Paenibacillus sp. Y930. Lineage (NCBI taxonomy): Bacteria > Bacillati > Bacillota > Bacilli > Caryophanales > Paenibacillaceae > Paenibacillus > Paenibacillus sp. Y930. Next base: position 410,993 of record NZ_JBXCIX010000002.1, read on the forward strand.
TGTATTAATTCCGACCATTTTCTTATCGTAGTATTCAATGAGTAGGTAAAGGGATATGTTGGAAAATGTAGAATTAATATTATGTGGTAAGCGGTAGTGCGAAGCTTAACTATTTCTTACTACTAAGGTCATTCACCAACTTAATAAAGCAAAAAGTATCACTACAACCGATCCAACCGAGCAACTGTGGCGCTGTAACGCCAAAAGTGTCACTACAGCTGATCCATTTGGGCTACTAGGTCTCTCTTATATTGGAATCTAAGTAGTAACAACTATTTAATATCAAGCGTATGCTTTCGAGGTGAACTTATTTTGTTAAAGAGAAGTGAAATCGAGGAAGCAACAAAAAAGTTTTTAGGAGGATATACGAATGAAACCATTTAATTATTTAATGAAATCTGTCTTTTTCCTTGCCCTTATTTTCTTTGTTTTCTTATCTCCTATCAGTCAACTGAGCGTGTCAGCAGCGAATCCAGATTGGGTACCTGTACGAGTAGCAGCTGAGTCGATTGGAGCTAGAGTGGATTGGAATCAAGCTGAACAATTGGTTACGATCAAACGAGGTAATCTCACGGCAATTATTCCGGTCGGGAAAGAACAAGCGTTGATCAACGATAAAGAACTGAACATGGAATTTTCAGCTATGATGAAAGATCATAGCACTTATATTTCCTTAAACGATTTCAATGCTATATTCGGCATCGATGCGAACTGGGATAAAGTACAACAAACAGTCAGCTTTGCTGCAACCGATTTGGCAGGACTTTCAAGCTTGTTTGTATATCAACTATTTTCAGGAAATGTAGCGGGTCTGCCTGCCATGATGAATGAAGCATTAAGACCGAATCTTCCTGAACAAGCTCTTGCAATCATTGGACAACAGTATTCTGCTGTTTATGGTAAGCCGCTGATGCAGCAGTCTCTAACGATCGAGAACAACGGCGTACATACAAATGTTATTATAGTTTATGAAACCAATGCATTGCCTTTGAAGATTACATTAAGATTTGATGCTAATCAATTAATTGATGATCTGTACATGGAACAAGTGGCTGTTGCCGATACTTATCAGAAACCAGCTTATGATATTGGAAATTATTCTGAAATAGATGTAGTAATCGGGGAAGGTATGTTTGCAGTACCGGGAACATTAACTATTCCTGAAGGAGAAGGACCATTTTCTGCGGTTGTTCTTGTTCATGGTTCTGGTCCACATGATCGCGATTCTACAATTGGCGCAGTTAAAATATTTAAAGATATTTCAGTCGGCCTAGCTGCTCAAAATATAGCTACATTGCGCTATGAAAAAGTAACGAAGGAGCATAATGTGAAAGTAGCTTCTTTACCAAAATTTACTTTGAACAATGAATCTGTCGATGATTCTATTTTGGCAGTCAAATTGTTAAAGGGCAGAAGTGAGATTGATCCTACTCATATTTATATTGTTGGTCATAGTCAAGGTGGTTACGTCGTTCCAAAGATTTTCGAGAATGATAAGGATAACGATATCGCAGGGGCTATACTGCTTTCAGCGCCAAGTGGTAATTTGGCAGATGTACTGAAAGAACAGCAGGTGGATGCTCTAGATCGGTTGAAAAAATTAGGATATTCTTCTGAGATTATTGCTAGCCAAGAACAGACGGCTGCATTCATTAGTCAGACAGTAGATTTAATCAATGATCCGACGTATTCGACAGAAAAATTACCGGAGTCATTCCCAATCCCTCCTGCTTATTGGTGGTATGAGCAAAGAGATTACTTACCAGCTCAGATGGCAAAGCTACAAAATGAACGAATGCTTATCATCCAAGGAGAGAATGATTGGCAAGTAAGTATGAATCAATTCAATGGTTGGAAGAAAGAATTGGAAAGCCGAACCAATATATCATATATTTCCTATCCGAATATTAATCATGTTCTAACTGAATATGAAGAACTATCGATTGGTTCAGAGTATTATCTGCCTTCCAATGTTAGTGGGAAATTAATTACTGACATGGTGAAATGGATTAAGCAATAATGCGGAAAACACGAACAACAGCTCTTAATTGTAGAGAAAAACGAATGTTTGTAACTTTTTATCGAAAAACATTCGTAAAATGATTGACAACAATGTGTCTACCTCGATAAAATTAAAGACGGAATACAACAAAAGCATATACTTTCGTATAATCTCAAGAATCGGCTTGAGAGTCTCTACTAGATCACCGTAAATGATCAGGCTACGAAGGATGAAAGAAAGCCACTAGGCCAGTGGTATATTTCTTTCCTTTTTGCAGAGCCTAGAGAGATGCGAGTTACGCATTTTCTTTGGGCTTTTTTGCTTGTTCCATCACAATTTTGGGAGGTTATATTCAAAATGGAGCGTTTCTTTCGATTAAAGGAACTAGGAACAAATGTAAGAACTGAAATTATGGCAGGTCTAACAACATTCATGACAATGGCATACATTCTAGCGGTTAACCCAATGATTCTTGGTAGCGCTGGTATGGACGTGAACGGAGTATTTCTAGCTACTGCTTTGTCAGCAGGTATTTTCACAATTGCAATGGGGATCTTCGTAAACTTCCCAGTAGCACTTGCTCCAGGTATGGGATTGAACGCTTATTTCGCATCAGTAATTCTTGCTTCAGCGGCCACAGATACGCCGATTACTCCAGCAATGGGCTTAACGGCAGTATTTATCTCAGGAGTTATCTTCATCATCTTAACAATTACGCAAATTCGTCAGATGTTAATTGATGCAGTACCGGATAGCCTGAAGCATGCGATTACAGTTGGTATTGGTCTATTCATTACGGTTATCGGTATGAAGGGTAGCGGCTTGATGACCATCAATGTGGAAAGCTTTGATAATATTACAAAAGGTGTATTTACACCAGTTACGAGTAATGAGACAGTTATCGGTCTAGGTAGCTTCTCCAATGAAACAATGGTCTTTACGATCATTGCATTACTACTTACAGGAATTATGATGGTACTTAAAGTTCCAGGTGCGATTCTGTGGGGAATGTTAGCAACAACTCTTCTGGCGATCGTAACTGGAAATGTTGATGCTGGTGCTTCATTATCAGGTGCTCAATGGATGCCAGACTTCAGCACAATGCACTTTGCGGACTTCGACTTCGCGGGTGTTATAGAAGTCGGGCTAATTACAGTAATTCTTACATTCACATTCGTAGAAATGTTCGATACATTCGGCACTTTAGTTGGTACAGCTACTCGTGCTGGTTTTATGAAAGATAAAGTAAAAGGTAAAAAAATAGTAGGTAAAGCAATGTTTGTTGACGCAATTGGCGTAAGTGGTGGTGCTGTGCTTGGTACAAGTACAGTAACAGCTTTTGTTGAGAGCTCATCTGGTATTGCACAAGGTGGCCGTACTGGTCTAACAGCTGTTACGACAGGTATCTGTTTCTTGCTTTCAATCTTTATCGCACCGCTAGTTATGTTAGTGCCAGGCTCTGCAACTTCTGCAGCACTAATTATTGTTGGTGTACTTATGATGCAATCGGTGAAAGAAATTGACTTCTCTGATATGGTGTATGCAATTCCTGCATTCTTCATTATCGCGTTTATGCCTTTCTCTTACAGCATCGCTAACGGTATCTCTTTCGGTATCGTGTTCTATGTTGTACTTGCTACAGTTGCTAACCTAGCGAAAAAAGGTCAGTATAAAGTCCACTGGTTAATGTGGGTACTAGCGGTACTAATTATCTATCGTTATGTGTTTATGGGGTAGCTAATAAATTAGAAAAAAACAAAAAGAAGCAGTGCTTGGCCGGCGCTGCTTCTTTTTGTTGTTAAATATATATTTAATTGGATTCTTCGACCTGACTGAACTGCCAATTGATGCCGAATTGATCGGTAATCATACCATAGCATTTACTCCAAAACGTTTCTTGTAGCTCCATCGCTATAGTACCACCTACTTTTAATTGCTCGTAAGCCGATTCTATTTCGTTGCGATCAGTACTTACAAGGGCAAGCATAACATTGTTTCCAGCGGTAAAGGGCATACTTGGGAAGACATCGGAGAACATCACATTACTTCCGCTAATTTGCAATCTAGCATGCATAATTAGATTTTTTGTATCCTCGTGTTGTGCTTCTCCAGGCGCATCTGGAATATCGCCAAAAGTCATATTAACGCTACAATTGGCTTTGTTACGCCGCAAGTGCGGAATGAAGTGCAAGAATGATCTTCATAGCGTGCTAATGGTGATCAAGCAGGATTGAAGAACAAACGAGCGGACACACAGGACGCTAATTAGCTAAAAACCACCACTTTAGGATGTAAGAGGACTCACAGGACCCTATTGATAGTATTTCACTGAATATTCACTAGCAAACGAGTGAATAAGATCCTGTGAGTCCGCGAAAACTCGAAATGAGCGGAAAACGCAGAAATAAGATCCTGTGAGTCCGCTAGTATTGCCAATGGGTTTGGGTTGTGCTGAGCTCGGCAATGTGCTGAATGGAATTAAGCGCAAGTTGCTGAGCTCAGCAACGAATGCCGCAGTTGCTCCATCTGACGCACATTAAGGCTACATTTGGCTTTGTTATATGCACGAGTGCCAAGGGGCCAAAAGCTTACTGGAAAATGATTAATTATGCCTATAACGTACCTGATGTACGCTTAAGCGTACAAATTTTAATAGTTAAGCACTTATTATGAGGTTGAGCCATTATTTTGCGGGGAATTTCATCAATTAAAGCATTACTTGCGCAGTTGGTAACATTATAGTGAACTAATGGGTGGAAATCTGCTAGAATTAGTTGAGATAGAACAATCTACATAGCTATGACAAATAAGTTTATTGGGATGAAAAACATACGAAGTGGAAAATTACATAGTAAGGTTAGGTGAAATAATGTACAAGGTAGATTTAAATTGTGATATGGGTGAAAACTTTGGTATATATAATTTAGGACAAGATGAAGAATTAATGAAGTATATTACGTCAACAAATATTGCATGTGGCTATCATGCTGGAGATCCAATGACAATGCGCAAGACGGTAAAGCTAGCGCTTCAATATGGTGTGGCTATCGGTGCTCATCCAGGATTACCAGATATGGCAGGGTTCGGAAGACGTGTAATGGATATTAGTGCAGAAGAAATATATGGATTAGTACTGTATCAGATCGGGGCTTTGCAGGCATTTGCAAAGGCCGAAGGAACATCGATTACGCATGTGAAGCCTCATGGGGCATTATATCAAATGGCGAATCGAAGTACAGATATCGCGGAAGCTATTGCTGAGGCAGTATACCGTATAGGTGATGATGTATATTTGGTTGGTCAGTCCAACAGTAAACTTGTTAAAGCGGGGGCAAGAGCAGGTCTTCGTACGATGCATGAAGTATTTGCTGATCGTAATTATGAGAAAGACGGTTCGTTGACGCCAAGATCGCATGAACAAGCGCTAATTGTTCAATCCAAATACTCAACAGAGCGTGTCATTCGTATGGTGCGAGAGCATAAGGTTGATAGTAGAACAGGTGAAGAAATGAATATGCGTGCAGATACAATCTGTGTACATGGGGATTCACCCGATGCTTTAGAGCATGTGATTCAGTTGTCGCAGGCATTGTCAGAAGCAGGCATTGAAGTCATCCATCCTGTTTAGAGGAAGCTCTAAACGTCCGACTGTGATAACGAAGTGATGCTAACGTAGCATATTCGACGTCGAATATGAAGCGAATTTGGAAAGTACGGTTCGCGTGTACGTAATCATGTACACTTGCGCTTCCGTCTTTCGAAAATTAGCTCCATCTTCTCGGTTCTGACAGCCGAACGTTTAGAGCCTTTATTGAAATAGCGGTAGTTCAAAAAGCGGACTTTGATAACGATGTTACGCTAACGTAGCATAGTCGGCATCGAATATGAAGTGAACTTGGAAAGTATAGCATAAGCTTCCGATGTATGTTTCTTGCAGAAACATTGTAGGTCCACATGTACCAAACACGTACACTTGCGCTTCCGCCTTTCTCAAGTAGCACTCCATCTTCTCGATTCTGAAAGCCCGCTTTTTGAACCTTCATTTGAAGCTTCGGTCATTGACCGCTTGTGTACTCGTACCGTACACGTTGCTGGATGTTGTTTCATTGTAATAGGTTAGATTAAACAGCGGACTTCGATAACGATGTTGCGCCAAAAATTTCTAAAACATCGTTAGGATGAAAGGGGCTTATGTATGGAATATTCATTATTGCCGTTAGGTGAGAAGGCTGTCATTATTCGACTTGGGCATGAAATTAATGAACAAACGCATCATAAGGTAATGAGTTTATTGCAAGCTTTGGAGCTTGAACCAATGCATGGTGTCATTGAATATGTAGCTGCTTACTGTTCGATTACAGTTCATTATAATCCTTTGCTAATGAAAGCAGCTAGCTTGCTCAAGCAATCTGCCTCTCAGATGTTACAAATGCAATTACAACAACGAATCGAACAATATGAGCAGCAAGCTGTTGAAGCTGCTCATGTGGAGCATCGCGTTATTGAAATCCCTGTTTGCTATGGTGGTTTCTATGGTCCTGATCTATCTGAAGTAGCCAGATATAATGAGCTGACTACCGATGCTGTAGTGCAAATACATTGTGAAAAATCATATCTTGTACATATGCTAGGTTTCGTACCAGGATTCCCCTATCTAGGTGGAATGGACAAACGTATTGCTACACCTCGTAAAGCAATTCCAAGAACTCATATTGTAGCAGGAAGTATCGGGATTGCCGGAGAGCAGACAGGTATTTATCCACTTGCTACACCTGGTGGGTGGCGTATTATAGGTCGCACGCCATTACGAATGTTCAATCCGCTAGATGAGGTGCCCACATTAGTACAGGCTGGTGATTGGATTAAATTTATTCCGATAACGGTGGAACAGTTCGAAGACATCAGTACATCACAATGGACTTGAGAGGAAAGGATGCGTCGTGTATGGGGATTGAAGTCATTAGAGCGGGGATACTTACTACGATTCAAGATTTGGGTAGATACGGTTATCAAAAGTTTGGGCTCAATATTAATGGGGCGATGGATGAAGGTGCGGCAAGGGTAGCCAATATTTTACTTGGCAATGACGAGAAGAATGCCGTTCTAGAGCTTACATTGACAGGTGCTTCATTAAAGATGACTGCTGATCATCTTATCGCAATATGTGGTGGAGATATGTCAGCGACAATGAATGGGCAATCGATACCGATGTGGCAACCTTTCATTGCATCCAAAGATGCTGTAATTAATTTTACTCATTATAAAAATGGCTGTAGAGTATACATCGCTATTGCAGGCGGGATAGCTATACCAGCTGTACTTGGAAGTTATAGTACGAATATGCGTGCTACTATCGGTGGATATGAAGGTAGAGCTTTACGCAATGGAGATATGATTGAAGTGTCTGAAATGCGCAACCAAAGCTGTTCAATGGGATTGTGGCAGAAGCTACAGGACGGTGATACAAGAGCATTTAACGCCCAGCATTTTGGTATGGCACATGAGGATAGTGTAACGATTCGATTTATCGCGGGTCCTGAATATGAGCTATTAGATGAAGCTAACAAACAGAAATTTACCCAGTCCAAATGGTTCATTGACGCTCAATCAGATAGAATGGGATATCGATTGCAAGGCCCATCGTTAGCAATGATCAGTAAGCAAGAGTTAATTACAGAAGGTGTCGTTCATGGAACAGTACAATTACCGGCTAATGGGCAACCGATTGTATTACTTTCAGATCGCCAAACGACAGGTGGATATCCGCGTATTGCGGTTGTAGCGGCAGTTGATATTCCGATATTTGGTCAGTTGAAACCAGGTAGTGCGATTACCTTTACAGCAATAACGATTGAGGAAGCAGAACAACTGCTTGTTGAATCGGAGCAAGATATTAAGCGATTGAAAATTGCTATTCAATTAAAGAGCAAGCAGTAATTGAATAGCAAGCTTAATCATTTGAAAAATAAGAAATGGGTTGGTAGTCGTCTTAATGAGCCATCTGAAGGCTTATTGATGATGTTTCCATTAAAGACGAGTGAAGAAGAACCGCCACCGTCTAAATTATAGGCATCAACGGCTCCATATCCTTTAAGGATCGTTTGCAGTTCAGCAAGCGTCGCGCCTTTACTACCATTTGTGTTGTAGCCATCGGTCACCATCAATAATAGCTGATCATCTTTATAGTTTGCAATAATCGTCCGCGGTGCCCGTGCAGGATTCGTTTTCCATTTATCTGGAATCGTTTGAGAAGCTCCATTTTTCAATAAGACAGGTACAAAGGTTGCCCCAAATTTAGGCTTTAATTTGTCTAATTGAGCTTTTTTGCTAAATTTGCCCCCGATTAGCTTATTGTTGGCATTCATACCAACGAAAAATAGATCAGATCGACTCGGTTGAAATCCTTGAATATATTCTCCGTCCATAACCGTTGTTCCAAGTGGATAACGATTGCCTCTAGCATCAGCAAAGCCGCCTGCATTAATGGCCACTGCCGCGCTGTAAGTTTTTGCTGCGGTAAGAGTTGTCATTGTTTCGCCTAGCTTGTCCCCACCCATTACCATCTTCATCGATTCCTTGCTTTTCAGCTTTATCTTAACAACATAAGATTGGAAATTATCATGATTAATATAGAAGAGTTGAGCACGTAATTTCTTCGAATCGATAGTAGCAGAAGGCTTGCCGAGACGAGTTGTTATTTTTTTATCATAAATTGATAATGGTATTTGTTTGCTTGTAGCGATTAATTTCGCGACGGCAGCTATTTCATTATTCATTTTCTCGTAAAGCTCGTAGTAATCGTCGATATATTGCATCGTTTCATTCGCAAGATCTACATTTGCAGCTAACTGCTCATTAGCTTTAACAGAGAGTTCTTCACGTTGTTGAGAAGATTCGGTTATTGTATGCTTCGGATTAAGATCATCCTGTAAATCGAATTGAAACGAAGTGGCAATCATCCATACAAACAAACCTATGACTGGTGCGGTTACAAATACAAAAGTGCGATTCATCCATTTTACGGCATTCATTATTTCAGTAACTCCAAGCTCTTTTTAAGTTCATTAAGTTGAGTTTTCATCGCATTGAGCTGGGTATAAAGCATATTACTGTTATCTGTACTTGAATCCGCATTGTCTTTTGTAAAGGTTAATAGCTCATTAAGTTGTTCGATTTTAATCTGAAGATCTGATAGTTGGGCAATATAGCTCGTTTCGAGTTGTGCAATTTGCTCATCGTAGCTTGTTTGTAGTGTTTTAATTTGCGCCGATGTTTGCTCTTCAATTTGCTGGGTGACTCCTTTTTTGAAATGCTCCATATAGGAATGAGTGGCGTAAAAGCCACCAACAATTAATAGTAGCCATAGCATGAGAAAGTTAATAAATGCGAACCGAGATCTTCTTTTTTTGCTGCTTTCCTTACGACGTACTGCTGATACTTCTTCTGCTTGTAATTGTGTCATATCACTTTCACCTCAATAATTAGACGTTAACAACATGAGTAATTGTTGCAACATTATATATTGTAACATTTTGAATTGGTTGATGGTGGTGTATAATGAAAATAGTAAGAGGCATATAATGGAGGTTAAATAAATGAATCAATTAGCTACATTTGCAGGAGGCTGTTTCTGGTGCATGGTTACACCGTTCGATCAAATTCCTGGTGTAATCAAAGTAACATCAGGTTATACAGGTGGTCATACGGAAAATCCAACGTATGAAGAAGTATGCTCAGATACAACGGGTCACATTGAAGCAGTTCAAATAGAATACGATCCAACATTACTTAGCTATGAGAAATTGTTAGAGTTGTACTGGCAACAAATTGATCCAACAGATATTGAAGGGCAGTTTAACGATAAGGGACATTCATATCGTACATTTATTTTCTATCATTCTGATGAGCAACAAGAACTAGCGGAGGCTTCGAAAGCGGAGCTGGCAGCTAGCGGTCGCTTCACAAAACCGATTGTGACAGAGATTGTTGCGGCACAAGATTTTTATTTAGCCGAAGAACATCATCAGGATTATTACAAGAAAAATCCGTTCCGCTACAAAATGTATGCTAAAGGATCAGGCAGAGAGAGTTTTATTAAACATCACTGGTCTATTAAAAAGAATGAAAGTGAACTAAGAGCACGTCTTACGCCAATTCAGTATGAAGTAACGCAAAACAATGCGACTGAAGCTCCGTTCCGTAATGAGTTCTGGGATCATCAAGGAGAAGGCGTCTATGTTGATATTGTTTCTGGGGAGGCTTTATTTAGCTCTAAAGATAAATTCGACGCGCATTGTGGCTGGCCTAGCTTTACAAAACCACTGGAAAATCAGAATGTACTAGAAGAGGTTGACGTAACGCATGGAATGATTCGGACGGAGGTTCGTTCGAAGGAAGGCGATTCTCACTTAGGTCATGTATTTGAGGATGGACCTGACCCTACTGGAATGCGCTATTGTATCAATTCGGCATCACTTCGGTTTATTCCGAAAGATCAATTAGTGGAAAGTGGCTTCGGTCATTACTTGAGTTTATTTCAGTAAAGTATAATTCGGTAAATGACATATTCCAGAATGGGAGATAATAATATGACAGAATCGAATGTATATAGTTCAGTTGAACATTGTGAGCAAATTATCGAAGCGATTCAAAGTCGTAGAACGATTGGTAGAGTGAAGCAGGATAGCGTTCCAAAAGCTATTATCGAAAAATTGATTGAGGCTGCAACATGGGCGCCAAGTCATCATAATACGCAGCCATGGAGATTCGTCGTTATGACTGGTGAAGGTCGAGCAAAGCTTGGCCAAGGCTATGCAGAAGTATTTACTGCAGTAACAGGTGAGACGGATGAAGATAAAAGAGCTAAAGAAGCTAAGAAGGCTTTCCGTTCGCCGGTTGTTATTGCGGCAATTTGTTCTCCATCAGATGATCCGCGAGCAGTAATCGAGGAAGAGTTAGCAGCAGCACAAGCAGCAGTGCAAAACTTATTGCTTGCTGCACATGCCTATGGCTTAGGTGCGATTTGGCGTTCTGGGTCACCGATGTATCATGAGGCTATGCACAAACAATTCGATCTGCGCGAAGACGAATCTATTGTTGGATTTATCTATATTGGCTATGCCGATATGATTCCGCCGGTTGCTACTCGCCGATCTGCGGCAGAAGTTACACAGTGGCTAGGCTAGAAGAAGTTCAAAATTGATAACGAAGAAAGTGTTAAAGTAGCATAGTCGACATCGCATCTGAGGCGAACTTGGAAAGTATAGCATAAGCTTCCGATGTAAGTTTCTTGCAGAAACATTGTAGGCGCTCACGTACCCAAAACGTACGCTGTGCTACTGGTTTCCGCTGTGGGTCATCTACTTGGCGGGAGACAAGCGAATGTTTTGAACTTGCACTTACATTATTAATTAGAAATAAGGCTGTTCGTGGTTGACGTTAATGATTAACGTCGTTCATGAACAGCCTTTTTATGTAGAGCGAACCAAATTGCAAAATCTAAAGTTCAAGCTTTGCAACATTGAAATTCTCACTTAGCAGATACCAATTTGTATCCGCAGTAATTCCCAGCTTCCAATAACTAACACCTCTGAGACCATGTTGTTTCACGAGATTGAATTTGGCTTGAAGACTGCGAGCATCCTCGAACCAGACGATGTGTTGCTTTGCATTTTCATCATAAAATGAAAAATGAGGAGATTGGGCAGTGACATCATACTCGATGGCTGCTTTTTTCTCGCGTGCAAGTGTAGTTGCAGCTTCTGTACTTAATGCTCTAGCACGCGAGACGCCTTCTTCGTAAGGCAATGTCCACTCGTATCCATACAGCGGAATGCCAAGCATTATCTTGTTAGCTGGAATTTCGGTCAAAGCGTAATTAATAACTTTCGATACTTCGTTGAGTGGGGCGACTGCTCGCGGAGGTCCTCCAGTCCAGCCCCATTCGTAAGTCATAATGATAACAAAATCAAGCACTTCGCCATGTACTTTATAATCATGAGCTTCATAAAGTACCCCTACTTGGTCAGCATTGATTTTGGGAGCAACTGCTGATGACACCAAATAGTTAAATTGATGTAGATGCTTTGTGATGTCTCGCAGAAATTGATTATATAGCTCACGATCTGCAGCTGGAATATATTCAAAATCAATATTTAGCGCTTTGAAGCCACGATCCGTCATTGTGTTAGAAACAGTCGTAATAAGATGAGTGTAGGATTGTTGTGTATTGAGCACATGGGAAATAAGTTCGCCACTAAAGCCTTGATCTGAAATATTTGAAATAGCCATCATAGGTGTAACGCCATTAGCAATTGCAACTTCGCGCAGTGCTTCATCGTTAAGCGGTAGCAGTGTACCATCTTCTTGAATATGGTAGCTGAATATGGTGAGATAGGTTAGCTCATTGGCATGATCTGTTACTTCTTTTTGTGCGTTCTCATCGTAACGTTCAATATAACCGTTCACTTCTATCGTTGTTAATTGCGGAGTAGGGATTTTAATAATCTGCCCTGGCTTTATAAGAGCGGGATTACTGATATTATTAGCGTCCGCAATTTCTTGTAGACTTAATCCATATTGGCGAGCAATAGCCCATAATGATTCTCCGCGTGCAACTTTATGAGTTTTACTACTAGATGGAGTAGGGATAATTAATGCTTGACCAACGACAAGGGCATCACTTGGTTGTATATTATTCACTTCAACAAGATGCTCAAGCGGTACGCCATAGATTCGTGCCAAATTCCACAATGAATCATTCCGCGAAACGGTATGTATTTGCATGCTTTACCTCCCAAAGTTTTTGATAGGAATTAATTGAACATATGATTGAAATATGATCATTTTTCATCCGATAATCGTTCGCAAGTGGTGCTACTGTTACTACTTAGTTCATTCACCAACTTAATAAAGCAAAAATGAAACTACGGACGCGACTTTTGAGCAATTGTGGAGCTGTAACGCTAAAAATGACCCTACGGACGCTACATTCGAGCAATTGTGGCGCCGTAACACCAAAATTGACGCTACGGATGCGACTATCGAGCAATTATGTCCCTCTTAACTTGAAACCTAATTGGTCACAAAAAAGTAACCTTGTTTTTCATCCCTACACCTATGCCTTAGCGAAGCGAACTAATCGTTCTCCTCTGCTCTAGCGGAGAGAACTAATTGCTAGTGGAGAAGCGATAGCGTTCGTTTTTGTCCTCGGATTTATACCACTATTCCTAATACAATAAATCCGAGGACAACGGCGATCGGAACAGCAATTAGTTTTCGGAGCGGACTCCGATCCCTGATTAGTTCTCGCAGCTTAATATACTCATATATATTCATCTGAAATTGCCTATATTATAAGAAATAGAAATAATTGTAGTTCATGTAGGTTTATTCGTTTCGGAGATTACATTTCATGTTAGATATCAGTGAACTTACGGGAAAAACGTCAATATTTAGCTGTTAACATTTCAATTTGTGTTAGAAAAGCGAACTATAATAATTGAATGATGATTAATGTTCGTATTTTGTTGACAGTATACATAGAGTTAGATAAACTATAAGTGCAAGTGCGAAAGTCGAATGTTTTGACATCACGAAGGTGAGCTAAACGTACAGATTGTAAAGTGAATTAGGTTAATAAGATAGCTTGTTGAATAACTAATATTATGATTGAAAAATTATGTATATAACTCGTATATGTTTGAGGGAATGGCTCAAACGTTTCTACCCGGAACCAATACTTTCTGGACTACGAACTTATTGAAGCGATTGAATGAAACGGTAAATAGCACTTACCTAGCGAAAATTGGATATGTTAATATTTCTAATGGTGACTAGTGTAACTTTTTATACGTCAATGGAGTTTGCTTTTAACTTCGATCAATTCATAAGCGGAAACATACGTATTAGCTTATTAATTATTATGTTGCTAATATAGTTATGTTTCATCGAAGTCCAGTAGCAATTCTGAAATAGTTTGCTAGTGGACTTTTTGTGTTTTTTGTTTTAATTGCATGTATAAATTGTGATTAAATTCATGTAGAGATTATCATTAGATTGAAGTAAAGATCATTAACTTTATATATAGAAAGTAGGTCATTCGTAATGTCTGCAAAGGTTGGCGTAATCATGGGAAGCAAGTCAGATTGGGCAACAATGAAGCTAGCTTGTGATATTCTGGAAGAGCTTGAAATTCCCTATGAGAAAAAAGTGGTTTCTGCGCATCGTACTCCTGATCTAATGTTTGAATATGCAGAAACTGCTCAGCAACGAGGAATTAAGGTCATTATTGCCGGTGCAGGTGGTGCTGCACATTTACCTGGTATGGTTGCAGCAAAAACGATATTGCCCGTTATTGGTGTTCCAGTGAAATCCTCGAATTTGAGTGGACTAGATTCCTTGCTTTCTATCGTACAAATGCCAGGTGGTATTCCTGTGGCAACGGTAGCGATTGGTAATGCAGGAGCAACGAATGCAGGCCTACTAGCAGCACAGATGCTAGCAACGTCAGATAGCGAATTACAAGTGCGCGTCGCAGCTCGTAGAGAACGCGTGAAGCAAGAAGTGTTAGAAAGTAGTGAAGAGATATGAGTGAGCGTCAAGTGGACGTAACTATTAAGACTATTCTACCTGGCTCTACAATTGGAGTGCTTGGTGGCGGTCAACTGGGACGTATGATTGCGAACGCTGGTAGTGAGCTCGGATATCGCTTTGTAACGCTTGATCCAACAGTTGGTGGACCAATGGGGCAAGTGAGTGAGCAAATTGTTGCGAAATACGACGATGCCAATGCTGCTCGTGAGCTTGCGAAGCGTGCGGATGTCATTACGTATGAATTTGAAAATGTAGATGCTGGTGTAGCGGCTATGTTAATGGAAGAAGCTTATGTCCCGCAAGGAAGCCACTTGCTGTATACGACTCAGCATCGTTTGCGTGAGAAGCGTGCGATCGAGGCTGCTGGTGTACAGGTTGCTCCTTATCGTGAAATTACATCACAAGCTGATCTGGAAGCTGCTGTTGCCGAGTTCGGTGTACCTTGTGTCTTGAAGATAGCTACAGGTGGTTACGATGGCAAAGGTCAATGGGTAATTCGAAACGAGCAAGAGATTGCTGAAGCATATAAGACATTAGTAAAGGCGAAAACTGAGCTAGTATTGGAGAAATTTATCAAATTTCAAAAAGAAATTTCAGTTATTGCAGCACGCAGTCCGCAAGGTGAAGTGAAAGTTTTCCCTGCATCTGAAAACATTCATACTAGTAATATTCTTCATCTGTCTATCGTTCCGGCACGCATCGAACCAGCATTACAACAACAAGCTGAGCTACTTGCTATGCAAATTGCGCAAGGACTTGATGCAGTAGGACTAATTGCAGTAGAAATGTTTGTAACCGAGCAAGGTGAGCTTTTCGTTAATGAGCTTGCACCTCGTCCACATAATAGCGGTCATTATACAATGGAAGCATGTCGTACATCACAATTTGAGCAGCATATTCGCTCTGTATGTAACTTACCGCTAGGAGATACGAGCCTAACAACTCCAGTTGTGATGGTCAATGTACTAGGTCAGCATGTTGCACCAATGCTTGAGAGATTTGCAGCACATGATGAGCTTGCCGATCAATTGGCTGTAACAACAAAGCTTCATTTGTATGGGAAAGCTGATGCTGTCCATAACCGTAAAATGGGTCATGTGAACGTATTAGCTCGTAGCGTTGATGATGCAATGCAGTGGATTGAAGCTACTGGCATTTGGACAGAAGAATGGGCAAGTTGGAATAATTAACTTAGATACTGGAAGGGTGTTACTAGAATGTTGGAGCGTTATAGCAGACCAGAGATGAGAGCGATTTGGACAGAACAAAATAAATTCCAAGCTTGGTTAGAAGTAGAACTTTGTGCTTGTGAAGCATGGGTAGAGCTAGGCGTTATCCCAGCTGAAGATGTTGAGGCACTTCGTGCTAAAGCTACTTTTGATGTAGAGCGCATTTATGAGATCGAGCAAGAAACTCGTCACGATGTTATTGCTTTCACACGTGCAGTATCTGAGACGGTTGGTCCAGAACGCAAATGGGTGCACTACGGTCTAACTTCAACAGACGTTGTTGACACTGCTACAGGCTATTTGCTACTTCAAGCAAATGAAATACTTAGAAAAGATATCAAGAACTTTATTGCGAATGTTCGCGATAAAGCGATTCAATATAAAGATACACCAATGATGGGTCGTACACATGGTGTACACGCGGAACCTACGACATTCGGTTTGAAGCTTGCTCTATGGTATGAGGAAATGAAACGTAATCTTGAGCGCTTCGAGCATGCGGCTGATAACGTTCAATACGGTAAAATTTCTGGTGCGGTTGGAACGTATGCTAACATCGATCCATTCGTTGAAGAATTTGTTTGTAAGAAGCTAGGTACTAAGCCAGCTCCTATTTCTACACAAACGCTTCAGCGTGATCGTCATGCTGAATATATGGCAACATTAGCGTTAATTGCAACTTCTCTTGATAAATTCGCAACGGAAATTCGTGCGCTGCAAAAGAGTGAGATCCGTGAAGTTGAGGAAGCTTTCGCTAAAGGTCAAAAAGGATCTTCTGCAATGCCTCACAAACGTAACCCAATTGGTTGTGAAAACATCTCTGGTCTATCTCGTGTTATTCGTGGACATATGCTTACTGCATACGAAAACGTAACGCTATGGCATGAAAGAGATATTTCTCATTCATCAGCTGAGCGTGTAATTCTTCCAGATGCAACAATGCTTCTTAATTATATGCTTAATCGTCTAGGAAACATTATCAAAAACTTGACAGTGTTCCCTGAAAACATGAAACGTAACATGAGTGCTACGTATGGTGTTCCATTCTCTGGTCGTGTATTAACGAAGTTGATCGACAAAGGTTTCAGCCGTGAGGCAGCTTATGATACCGTTCAACCTCGTGCAATGCAGGCCTGGGAAACAAAAGTACAATTCCGTACTATTATAGAAGAAACAGCTGAGATTACAGCTGTATTATCGCCAGAAGAGTTGGATGATGCGTTTAATCCGCAGTGGCATCTTAAGCATGTAGACACTATCTTCACCCGCCTAGGCTTAGTATAGGTTGTTGAAAAAGCGGACTTTGATAACGATGAGTATGCTGACGTAGCGTATTCGACATCGAAGATGAAGCGAACTTGGAAAGTGCGGTTCGCGTGTACC
The DNA here is from genome assembly GCF_056786375.1 of Paenibacillus sp. Y930. Taxonomy (NCBI): domain Bacteria; kingdom Bacillati; phylum Bacillota; class Bacilli; order Caryophanales; family Paenibacillaceae; genus Paenibacillus; species Paenibacillus sp. Y930. The sequence goes on from NZ_JBXCIX010000002.1 coordinate 428,201, forward strand.
AATAACGTACACTTGCGCTTCCACCTTTCTCAAGTAGCGCTCCATCTTCTCGATTCTGAAAGCCCGCTTTTTCAACTTCGATTTGAAGTTTTCGACATTCGCATGCTTCTCCGTGCTGACGCGTGAACTAGCTTCGAAGCAAACATGTTGGGCTATTTCATTGAAGTGATCTTTTGAAATTTTATTTTATAAAATTTCAAAAAGTCTCATTTATAAATCGAAAACTTTACTTAGGAGGGATCTATGTTAATGACTACGCAAGTGCAAGCTATTTCTTCAGCGGTTGACTATGTTCGTGCACCTCTTATTTATAAAGGGAAGGTTCGCGAATTGTATGATCTAGGCGAGCATTTCCTGATTGTTGTTACAGACCGAATCTCTGCATTTGACTATGTACTTGATCCTGCGGTTCCTGACAAAGGGAATGTGTTGAACTCACTTTCTGCCTATTGGTTTGCAATAACTGAAAATGTCATTGCTAATCATGTTGTTCATACGGATGTATATAAGCTAGGCGACATTGTTACTGATCCTGAATTGCTGAAAAATCGTATTATGGTGTCTCGTAAAGCTGAACGTATCGATATGGAATGTATCGTTCGCGGCTATATTACGGGCGGCGGCTGGAGACAATACCAGGAATCAGGTAGTATAAACGGAGAATCGTTACCAGCTGGCTTACGTAAAAATGAGAAGCTTGCTGAGCCGATCTTCACACCTTCAGCAAAAAATGATATCGGTCATGATGAAGATATTTCATTTGCTGAGATGAGTAAGCGTATTGGCAAGGAACTTGCTGAGGCATTGCGCGAGCATAGTATTGCACTCTATAACTTCGCCCAAGCGTATTGCTTGGATAAGGGGATCATCCTTGTAGATTGTAAATTCGAATTTGGCATTATCGATGGCGAGATTATTTTAATTGATGAAATCTTCACGCCAGACTCTGCTCGTTTCTGGGCACAAGATAAATTCGCTTATGATATTGAAATTGAGAGTATGGACAAAGAACCCGTTCGCGCTTATCTATTAAGCTCTGACTGGGATCGAGATAGTAAACCAGCGCCCCTCCCAGCACATATTGTTGAAGAGACGGCGGCTCGTTATCGTAATATTTACACTTCTATTACGGGCCAGCAATTAAGCTAATTAATCTAAATAATCTAAATATAAACAATATGGACTATACTGCCGCACATACGATTTCTTATATGTAACCCCCCGCGAGTAGTAAACTCAAAGTCCCTAGGAGGATATTATGAAGGCAACTGTTTACGTAACGATTAAAGAGAATGTACTAGATCCACAAGGGACTGCTGTGCAAGGCGCACTTCACTCAATGGGATTCAATGAAGTTGGGAAAGTGCGAATTGGAAAGTATTTGGAAGTTAATCTTGATACTACTGATCGTGCAGAGGCAGAAGCTCGCCTTAAAGTTATGTGTGAAAAGCTATTAGCTAACACTGTTGTTGAAGACTACCGATTTGAACTGGAGGACTAATGTTATGAAGTTTGCTGTTCTTGTATTTCCAGGCTCTAACTGTGATATCGACTGCTATAAGGCTGTTGAGCAAGCCATTGGTCAAGAAGTAGATTATGTATGGCATACAGCGACGGACTTGTCTGCTTATGACTGTATTCTAGTACCGGGTGGATTCTCCTATGGAGATTATCTTCGTTGCGGTGCAATTGCACGCTTTGCTAATGTTATGAATGAAGTTCAAAAAGCTGCTGATGCAGGTAAATATATTTTAGGGATTTGCAATGGTTTCCAAATTCTTACGGAAGCTAATTTGCTACCAGGCGCATTGATTCGTAACAATGGTTTGAAATTCCGTTGTCACCAAACGCCGCTTGAAGTTGTGAATAACAAAACACCATTTACAACAGATTATGCACAAGGCGAAATTATTAATATTCCAATTGCACATGGTGAAGGTAACTACTTCTGCGACGATGAGACACTAGCAGAATTGAACGAGAATAATCAAATCGTATTCCGCTATGCAGATGACACTAACCCGAATGGTTCTGTGGATAATATTGCAGGAATTAGTAATAAAGCAGGTAATGTAGTAGGAATGATGCCTCACCCTGAGCGCGCAGTTAGCGAAATCTTAGGTTCTGCGGACGGCAAACGTATGTTTACATCGATTTTGAATGCATGGAGGGAACAACATGGCACAGCAATTAACGGCTAAGGAACCAACCGTAGAACAAATCGCGGAGCAAAAAATCTATCAACAATTCGGCGTATCAGATTCTGAATTTGATCTAATCTGTGGCTTCCTTGGACGCAAGCCCAACTATACAGAAATTGGTGTATTCAGTGTTATGTGGTCTGAGCACTGTGCTTACAAAAGCTCTAAGCCAATTCTGAAAAAATTCCCGATTACTGGACCAAAAGTTCTTATGGGTCCTGGTGAAGGTGCTGGTATCGTCGATATCGGTGACAACCAAGCAGTCGTATTCAAAATTGAATCACATAACCATCCATCTGCAGTCGAGCCTTTCCAAGGTGCTGCAACGGGTGTTGGTGGTATCCTTCGTGATATTTTCTCGATGGGTGCTCGTCCAATTGCACTGCTTAACAGTCTTCGCTTTGGTAGCCTAGAAAATGAACGCGTGAAGTACTTGTTCGAGAACGTTGTTAGCGGTATTGCTGGCTACGGTAACTGTATCGGTGTTCCGACCGTTGGCGGCGAAGTTAACTTTGATGAAAGCTACGAAGGTAACCCGCTTGTTAACGCGATGTGCGTTGGGTTAATCGATCATGATAAAATTCAAACTGGTGTTGCAAAAGGTGTAGGTAACCCGGTATTCTATGTTGGTCCTGCAACGGGTCGTGATGGTATTCACGGTGCAACATTCTCCTCTGTTGAACTATCTGAAGAATCAGAGCAAAACCGTACTGCTGTTCAAGTTGGCGATCCATTTATGGAAAAGCTAGTTATGGAAGCTACGCTTGAGCTAATCAACTCAGGTATCGTACTAGGTATTCAAGATATGGGTGCTGCTGGACTTACATGCTCAAGTGCTGAGATGGCATCTAAAGCAGGTAACGGTCTTGAGTTATATCTTGATGAAGTTCCACAACGTGAAACAGATATGACACCATATGAAATGATGCTATCTGAATCTCAAGAGCGTATGCTATTCGTTATTGAACCAAAACATGAAGCACAAGCGAAAGAAATTTTCGAGCGTTGGGGTATTATTTGTGCGAAGGTTGGTAAAGTAACGGATGATGGACGTCTTCGTCTTATTCATAAAGGTAAAGAAGTAGCCGATATGCCTGTACAAGCACTAGTTGATGAGTGTCCTGTATACAATAAGCCATCTTCTGAGCCAGCATATTATCGAGAATTTGCTAATGTAGATGCAGCAGACTTTGCTGAGCTTACAGATTTGAACGGAACACTAGAAGAGATTCTTGCATCTCCAACTGTAGCAAGCAAAGAGTGGGTTTATAACCAATATGATTATATGGTTCGTACAGCGACTGCCGTTCAACCAGGTTCTGATGCAGCTGTCGTATTAGTTGACGGTACTCGCAAAGCACTTGCAATGACGACAGACTGTAATAGCCGTTATGTATATCTTGATCCAGAAATGGGCGGACGTATTGCCGTATCTGAAGCGGCGCGTAACATCGTATGTTCTGGTGCTGAGCCACTGGCGATTACAGATAACTTGAACTTTGGTTCTCCAGATAAACCAGAAGTATTCTGGCAACTTGAGAAATCTGCTGATGGTATTAGTGAAGCTTGTGTAGCACTAGAAACTCCAGTTATCGGTGGTAACGTAAGCTTGTACAATGAAAATAATAAAGGTGCAATCTACCCTACACCAGTTATCGGTATGGTAGGACTTGTACACGACATAGATCATATTACGACTCAAGGTTTCAAATCAGAAGGCGATATCATTGTTCTTCTTGGCGAAACAAAGGCTGAGTTCGGTGGTTCTGAGCTTCAATATGTGAAGAATGGTGCTCCATCTGGACGCCCTCCAGAACTTGACCTAGCTGTTGAGAAAAATGTTCAACAAGCCGTATTAACTGCCATCCAAGCTGGTTTTGTTGCTTCTGCTCATGACTTGTCTGAAGGTGGTATTGCAACGGCAATCGTAGAAAGCTGCATTAGTGGTAACATCGGAGCAAACGTTGCTACGACGACTAGTCTACGTACTGATCATTATCTATTCAGTGAGTCTCAATCTCGTATTCTATTGTCTGCTACACCAGCAAAAGCTGATGAGTTACTTGCTCATTTAGTAGCAAAAGGTGTTGCTCATGCTGTAATCGGTACGGTTGGCGGCAACGATCTAAATATTTCTGTTAATGACAAAGCTGCAATTAATGGTCCAGTCGCTAAATTCGCGAGAGTGTGGAAGGAAGCGATCCCATGTCTAATGAAGTAAAAGACTTACAACTTTGGACGGGTGATCATTATAACGAAGGTATCGGTCGTGATGATATCTTCGATAAGCTAAGAGAAGAGTGCGGTGTGTTCGGAGTTTTCGGGCACCCCGATGCTGCTGGCGTATCGTATTATGGTTTGCATGCTCTTCAGCATCGTGGAGAAGAAAGTGCAGGCATTTGTACAGTCGACGTTAGCGACAATAATCAATTTAATTACCACCGTGAGATGGGTCTTGTAAAGGAAGTATTTACGCAAGATATTCTTTCAAAGCTGAAGGGGGAGCGTGCGATTGGACATGTACGTTACTCGACAGCAGGGGAAAGCAGATTGGCAAACGCACAGCCGCTAATTTTCAAGTACCGTGACGGCGATCTTGCGGTTGCTACGAACGGTAATATTGTTAATGCTCCTGAAATACGTAAAGAGTTAGAAATGAGTGGTTCAATTTTTCAAACTTCAAGTGATACAGAAGTTATCGCTCATTTAATTGCTCGTTCATCGAAGGATTTTGTGGAAGCAGCTCGTGATGCACTAGCACGTCTAGTTGGCGGTTTTGCTTTCTTAATTATGACGAACAACAAGATGATTGCAGCAACAGATCCACATGGTTTGCGTCCATTAGCTATGGCAACGCTTGGTGAGGGCTATGCGTTCTCATCTGAAACTTGCGGCTTTGAAGCTGTTGGTGCCGTGTATATGCGAGATGTACAGCCTGGCGAAATGATCATTATTGATGAAAATGGCGTTAGCTATGAACGTTATGATGCTGGTGAGGCTCGTCGTGCGATTTGTGCGATGGAGTATATTTACTTCGCAAGACCGGATAGTGATATTAATGAAATTAACATTCATGCCGCTCGTAAACGTATGGGGAAACGCCTTGCAACAGAATCTTTTGTAGATGCGGATATTGTGACAGGTGTGCCTGACTCCAGTATTTCAGCTGCGATTGGTTATGCAGAGCAAACAGGTATTCCATATGAGCTAGGTTTGATTAAAAATAAATATACAGGTCGTACTTTCATCCAACCTTCACAGGAACTTCGTGAAAAAGGGGTTAAGATGAAGCTTTCGGCTGTTCGTAAAGTAGTAGAAGGTAAACGAGTGGTTATGATTGATGATTCGATCGTTCGTGGAACAACTTCGTTACGTATCGTCAACTTGTTACGTGAAGCTGGTGCTACTGAAGTGCATGTCAGAATTACTTCACCACCATTCAAAAATCCTTGCTACTATGGTATTGATACGCCTAATCGCGATGAATTGATCGCATCATATCGTACCGTTGAGGAAATTCGTCAACAGATTAATGCAGATTCACTAACCTTCTTATCTGATGAAGGTTTGATGGAAGCTGTTGGCGGTCATGATGGAAAGTATAAGCATGGTATGTGTATGGGATGCTTTGATAATGATTATCCAACTGAAGTAGATGAAACATCCGATAAAAGCTGTTAAGGAAGTTCAAAAAGTGGACTTTGATAACGAAGTAACGCAGGTAGGTTACTCGACATCGCATCTGAAGCGAACTTGGAAAGTACGGTTCGCGTGTACGTAATCATGTACACTTGCGCTTCCGCCATTCTCAAGTAGCGCTTCACCTGCTCGATTCTGAAAGTCCACTTTTTGAACATGAACTATAAGCTTCCGAAGTGATTTTTTCATTTGCAGGAAGTATATCGAGAAGTTATGAAGAATGGTTTATGCTTCCGAGGTGATTTTTCGTTTGCGAGAAGTTGCTTCGAGAAGATAATGAAAAGTAGTATAAGCTTTCGATGTAATTTTTTCATTTGCAGGAAGTATATCGAGAAGTTAATGAAAAATGGTTTATGCTTTCGAAGTAATTTTTCGTTTACGAGAAGTTATTTCGAGAAGTTAACGAAAAATTTTAGGAGTTGACATTAATGTCAGAAGCGTACAAAAAAGCTGGCGTCGATATTGCGGCGGGTAATGAAGCAGTAGAACGTATGAAGAAGCATGTAAAACGTACTTTCCGTCCGGAGGTTATGGCTGATCTTGGTGGATTCGGTGGCTTGTTCAGTTTGAACAAGGAAAAGTATGAAGAGCCAGTATTGGTTTCTGGTACTGATGGCGTTGGTACAAAGCTGATGCTTGCATTCGCAATGGACAAACATGATACGATCGGTATTGATGCTGTAGCAATGTGCGTAAACGATATTATTGTGCAAGGTGCTGAGCCTTTATTCTTCCTTGACTATCTTGCTTGCGGCAAAGTAGTGCCTGAGAAGATCGAAGCAATCGTTGCTGGTATTTCTGAAGGATGTGTACAATCTGGTTGTGCGCTAATCGGTGGTGAAACTGCTGAGATGCCTGGTATGTATTCAGAGGATGAATATGATATTGCTGGATTTACGGTTGGTATCGTTGATCGTGCGAAGATGATTGATGGTTCAACTATAGCTCCTGGTGATGTTGTGCTAGGCTTCGCTTCAAGCGGTATTCATAGTAATGGCTTCTCGCTTGTGCGTCGTCTTCTGCTTGAAGAAGTAGGTTATTCTCTGCAAGATGAGCTTGCTGAATTAGGTGGAGCAAAGCTTGGAGACGTTCTACTAGAGCCAACGAAAATTTATGTGAAATCAGCTTTGAAATTAATCGAGCAAGTAAATGTGAAAGGTATGGCTCACATTACTGGCGGCGGATTTATTGAAAATATACCTCGTGTACTACCAGAAGGTGTTAATGTTGATGTGAACTATGGTTCATGGCCAATTTTACCAATCTTCGAATTAATGCAACAAAAAGGAAATGTTACGAATCGTGACATGTTCACAACATTTAATATGGGCATTGGACTTGTTGTGGTTGTTCCAGCTGAGCAAGCCGAAGAAGCAATTCGTATTGCTAATGAGTTAGGTGAGCAAGCCTACGCTATCGGAACGGTAACGGAAGGTAACCGCCTCGTAACGTTTACTGGAGCAGAAGTATAATGACATTACGTATCGCTGTATTTGCATCAGGTCAAGGCTCGAACTTTCAAGCTATTGTGGATGCAGTGCGGGAGAAGAAGCTCGATGCATCCATCGAGCTTCTTGTTTGTGATAAGCCACTTGCTCCTGTTGTTGCACGTGCAGAGCAAGCGGGAGTAGAAGCATTTGTATTCAAGCCCAAGGATTATGCTTCTCGTGAGGCTTATGAACAGGAAATATTAGCAATTATGCAACAAAAGCAGGTTGATCTTGTTGTACTTGCTGGTTATATGAGAATTATTACGTCTGTGCTAGTTGAACCCTATTATGGACGTATGCTTAATGTGCATCCGTCGATGCTACCAAGCTTCCCCGGTGTTAATGCATTAGGGCAAGCGCTAGACTACGGAGTGAAAGTAACAGGAGTTACGGTTCACTATGTAGATGGCGGCTTAGATAGTGGTCCAATCGTTGCTCAGCGCGCAGTAGCCATTGAAGACGGCGATACAGAAGAAAGTCTTGCTGCTCGTATTCATATGATTGAGCAAGAGTTGTATCCGCAAGTTATTCAGTGGATCTCCCAAGGGAAAGTCAGATTGGATGGTAGACACGTAACTTTAAACTCTAATTAGTGTCTAGCTGGCGAAATATGTATCTATCTGGTGGAATGTGATTATGAAATAAATTGAGGAATCCCTCTAATTGGTGTTTGTCCGGCGTGCTGATTGTGTCGCTGTAACACCAAAATTGTCACTACAGCGGCTCCAATTGAGCTATTGTGGTGCTGTAACGCCAAAATTGTCACTACAGCCGCTCCATTCGAGCTACTGGGTCTCTCTTATCTTGGGATCTTAGTGGGATCTAAGTAATAACAATTATGTTCTCTAATTAGTGACTAGACGGCAATTAAGGAAGCTATAAAAAGTTAAGATTATGCTTTCGATGTGATTTTTCATTTGCAGGGAAGTATTATCTGGAAGTATATGAAAAAAGTAATGCTTCCGAAGTAACTTTTTATTAACAGGAAGCCAATTAAGGAAGCTATAAAAAGTTAAGATTATGCTTTCGATGTGATTTTTCATTTGCAGGGAAGTATATCGTGAACATAATGAAAAATGGATTATGCTTTCGAAGTAACTTTTTATTAACAGGAAGCTACATCGGGAAGCTATAAAAAGTTTGTAGGAGGAATAAATAGTGGCAATTCGTAGAGCGTTAATTAGTGTATCTGACAAAACAGGAATCGTTGAGTTCTCAAGAGCTTTGACTGAGCAAGGTGTTGAAATTATTTCTACAGGTGGTACTTTCAATTTGCTACAAAAAGAAGGGGTACCTGTAATTGGTATTTCTGATGTCACTGGTTTCCCTGAAATTTTGGATGGACGTGTAAAAACTTTGCACCCAGCAGTTCATAGTGGTTTGTTAGCTGTTCGTGATAGTGAAGAGCATCAACAAGCTATGAAAGATCTAGGACTTGATTATATCGATCTAGTAGTAGTTAACTTGTATCCTTTCAAAGAAACGATTGCAAAACCAGATGTATCTTATGAAGATGCGATTGAAAACATCGATATCGGTGGACCGACGATGCTTCGTTCTGCTGCGAAAAACCATGCTTTCGTTACCGTTGTTGTTGATGCTGCTGACTATGCAGGAATCGTTGAAGAGCTTAAAGCCGAAGGCGATACTACGTTAGCAACTCGTAAACGTCTTGCTGCTAAAGTATTCCGTCACACTGCAGCATACGATTCTCTAATCTCTGATTACTTGTCTAAACTTCAAGGTGATCCACTTCCTGAAACCTATACAGTAACATATGAGAAGGTTCAAGATTTGCGCTATGGTGAGAACCCTCATCAAAAAGCAGCGTTCTATAAAAAGCCGCTGGCGGCTAGTGGAAACATTACAACTGCTGAGCAGCTACATGGTAAAGAGCTTTCTTACAATAATATTAATGATGCGAACGCAGCACTTGCAATTTTGAAAGAATTTGAAGAGCCTGCAGTTGTTGCCGTTAAGCATATGAATCCATGTGGAGTAGGTATCGGAGCAGATATTCATCAAGCTTACCAAAAAGCTTATGCAGCTGATTCAACATCTATTTTTGGTGGTATTGTTGCTGCTAACCGTACGATTGGTGCGGAAACTGCTGAACTTCTAGGAAGCATCTTCCTTGAAATCGTTATTGCTCCGGACTTTACTGCGGAAGCACTTGAAATATTGACTAAGAAGAAAAATATTCGTCTTATGAAGCTAGGTGAATTCCAAGCAGCTGGCGAGCGTCAAGCTGATTGGGTAGTAACATCAGTAGATGGCGGTATGTTAGTTCAAGAGAGTGATGTTCATAATATTAAAATTGAAGATCTTCAAGTAGTAACTGATCGTCAGCCTACTGAAGAAGAAATGAAACAACTGCTATTCGGATGGAAAGTTGTTAAACATGTGAAATCTAATGCTATTCTACTTGCCAAAGATGATATGACGATCGGCGTTGGTGCAGGTCAGATGAATCGTGTTGGTGCTGCTCGTATTGCGATTGAGCAAGCTGCTGAAAATGTTCAAGGAGCAATTCTTGCATCAGATGCATTCTTCCCGATGGGTGATACTGTCGAGCTTGCAGCAAAAGCTGGTATTACAGCAATTATTCAACCAGGTGGATCAATTAAAGACGAAGAGTCTATTGCAGTGGCAAATGCGAATAACATTGCGATGGTATTTACAAGCGTTCGTCATTTCAAACATTAATTTGAATATGAAGGGAGACTCTTTGCATTGAACATTTTAGTTATTGGTAGCGGTGGTCGTGAACATACGATCGTATGGTCATTGAACAAAAGTGATAAAGTTAGCAAGCTATATTGTGCTCCAGGTAATGCTGGTATTGCTCAAATTGCTGAGTGCGTACCGATCGGTGTATTCCAATTTGACGAGCTGGTTGCCTTTGCTAAGGATGCAAGCATTGATCTTGTATTTGTCGGTCCAGATGATCCGTTAGCACAAGGTATTGTCGACGCTTTTGAAGCTGCGGGTATTCCTGCTTTTGGTCCTAATAAAGCAGCAGCTGAAATCGAAGGTAGCAAAATCTTTATGAAGGATCTACTGAAAAAATACAATATCCCAACAGCTAAGTACGAGACATTTACAGACTTTGAGTCTGCTCTAACTTATTTGAAAGCACAAGAAGTTCCAATCGTTATTAAAGCGGATGGTCTTGCCGCTGGTAAAGGTGTTACAGTAGCAACTACTCTTGAAGAGGCTGAAGAAGCACTTCGCTCCATTATGGTTGAGAAAGTATTTGGCGATGCTGGCAATCATGTTGTTATCGAAGAATTTCTAGCTGGTCAAGAAATGTCTATTTTAGCATTTGTTGATGGCGAGACAGTTAAGTCAATGGTTCCTGCGCAGGATCATAAGCAGATTTTTGACGGAGATAAAGGTCCGAATACTGGTGGTATGGGTACGTATACGCCACTTCCACATATCGATCAACATATTATTGATGAAGCGATTGAGAATATTATTATTCCAACTGCAAAAGCAATGGTAAGCGAAGGTCGTCCATTCCGTGGTGTACTATTTGCCGGATTGATGATTACGAAAGATGGTCCGAAAACGATCGAGTTTAACGCTCGTATGGGTGATCCGGAAACTCAAGTTGTATTGCCTCGTCTGAAGACTGATCTACTAGAAATCGTGCTAGCTGCTATGAACGGAACGTTAGCTGAGCTTGAAATCGAGTGGAATGATGATGCAGCGGTATGCGTAGTTATTGCTTCTGAAGGCTATCCAGCAGCTTATCCGAAAGGAAAAGTAATTACTGGTCTTGAAGCAGCAGAAGCGAAGGGCGCTCTAGTATTCCATGCTGGAACAGCGATGCAGGATGGTCAATTCGTAACGAATGGCGGCCGTGTTCTTGGTGTTGTAGGCTTAGGAGAGAATATAGCAGCTGCGCGGGCGCATGCATATGATGCTATAGCTAGCATTCAGTTTGATGGGATGCAAAGCCGCACTGATATCGCGATGAAAGCTTTAGTTTAATAGGTAGTTCATCTTATCGGCTTTCGAAAGCCCGCTGTTACTTTCATCATGAAAGTAACAGCGGACTTTTTGTTTCCCAATTGATAGAATTCCACTCAAATCTATTAATAAAGTGGAAATACCTATTCAAGTTGTTAACAATAATAGAACAATAATTTAGTAGTCAGTTTTAATATAAAGATTAATATTTTCTCATAATTATATGCTATACTATGTGATAGAGATTAGATACTACATGAAATTGAATGAAATACTATTAAATAGAGGATGAGCAATATGAGACGAAATAACTTCTATTTCAAGTCATTTCAACTCGTTATCTTATCTGTATTGCTAATTATGATGTCTGCTTGTTCATACTTTCCAGATATAGCTCCAATTGATCAGAATGATAGTGAGGAACGTCCTCCTGTTCATGTAGAAGGCTATCCAGTAGCGACCTTTTTTCCAGACCTTAACATAGATTTTGAGGAAGAAAAAATTGTTACGGAGCACGCTACTCCTCCTGTGAAAGAAGAGATTAATGAAGGAGATCAAAAATCGATGCGAATAGCACTTACATTTGATGACGGACCAGATTTGAAATACACTCCGCGAATATTAGATATATTGAAAGAGAAAAATATAAAGGCTACTTTTTTTGTTGTTGGCATTCAAGTTAATAAATATCCTGAAGTTTTGCAACGAATGGAAGATGAAGGCCATATGATCGGGAATCATTCTTATTCACATCCTAGTTTTACCAAGATAACGACAGAGCAATTGAAGCAAGAGATTGATCAGACCGATGAAAAAATCCAAGAAGTGATTGGTTATACACCTGAAATTGTAAGACCGCCTTATGGGGCTATTAACGATGAGGTTAGAGCAAATTTGGAGTCTTACGGCAAACAGGTTATTATCTGGAATATTGATCCGCGCGATTGGGATGGTAATTCCGTTGAGGATATGCTAGATAATATTTTGACTAATGCTCGCGATGGCGGTAATATATTACTTCATTCCTTTGGAAGTAAGCATGTTGAGAACACAGTAAAACTATTGCCAACAGCTATCGATAGTTTAGCGGAGTTAGGATACATATTTGTAACTATTGATGAATTGTAATGATAGAGTATGTAATATACAAATGATATTGCTAGAGTATGTAATAGTGAAGTGATTCATAGTTGAATAGTAAAGCTAGATGCGGCATACATGCTCTTACTTAAGAACATGTATGCCCTTGCCTTATTGACAGGAGAAACGCATAATGATATTCTATATACATAATTCATAGTAAACAGGTCGGAATAATATGTATATGAAGAAGGCATACAAAAATTGAGGGGAGGTAATGGCGGTGGAAAAACAATTAACGATTCATCATGGAGAACTTAGTCTTGCTGCGACTTTACATTATCCTATCCGTAATTCAGATGAGGCTGCAGATCAAGGAAAGAAGCAAGTCATTGTAATATGCCATGGCTTTGTGGGGAATCGGATTGGTGTAGACAGGCTATTTGTGAAGACAGCTAGAGCGTTAGCAAAGCAAGGTAATTATGTGATGCGCTTTGATTATGCAGGATGTGGTGAAAGTGAGGGAGACTATGGTCAGCTAGGATTTGACTCGATGATTGAGCAGACTAGAACAGTTCTTGATTATGTTACTAGCTTAGATTGTATTGATCCCACTAGAATCACTTTAATCGGGCATAGCTTAGGTGGCGCCGTTGCACTTATGACATCAGTCAAGGATAAGCGTGTTAAACGTCTTATATTATGGTCAGCAGTAGGCTATCCATTCAATGATATTATACGCATCGTTGGGAGACAGAGTTTTGACGAAGCACATACAATGGGCACTACCGACCATCTTGGTTACTCATTGTCACCTGTATTCTTTGATTCATTAATGGAGCATCAGCCGTTTCAGGCAGCAACTCGCTTTGCTGGCGATGTATTAGTTGTTCACGGAACAAGTGACGATACCATACCAGCAGATTATTGCTCCTTGTATCAGAAGGTATTTTGGACGCGCGGAGATGGAAGTTGCGATAAGGAAATTATTTTCCAAGCTAACCACACTTATTCAAGTCACCGACATCAGCAAGAAGTTATTGAAGTAACGAGCAAGTGGCTAAACAAATTAGAAGACCAGAAGCTCCAATGGCTGAACTGGTCTATTTAGAAGTAGATGTTATTGAATCTCTCGTTTATATTTTCCATTACTTGAAATGTTAATATTAACTTTTAGACTTTCTATAGAATTTTCGTTCAAAATAAACTCTTGTCCTCTGTCAGTCATAGAGATCCATTGTTTAGGATATTTCAATCTGAAATGGTGCATAAGACTATATAAATCTAATTCATTTTCAAGACCAAGTTTGTAAATGTTTAATATTTCTTTTTTAATTTTATCCTCTGCGAGCTTTACTAGCTCTTCATAAGTAATTTCTTCAATATATTCGGGCATGCTCGCTTGATAGCTAGCTGTTATATTAAATTTAACTTGTCCATTTTGAATGGATGGCTTAATTTTAATATGAGATTGAAAAATGGTAAGGTTAGCATAAATGACCTCTTCATCTTCGACCGCCATCGAAATACGTTTGAAAGATTCGTCTAGCCATTGAATCCCGGTTAATTGATCATGACTAAATAGACTTTTTTTTCCGGCAGGAGATTCGAAATATGCACCAGTAATCTTCAGCAATTCCAACGGATTTTCAGAATTACTCCACTGAGAATTATCAATACCGATACAAGGGATATAAATAGTACGATCATGTTCATTGCTATCGACAATAAATTTGAACATTATCACTGGTGGAAAGGTTGAGTTTTGTCGATAGTTGTTTTGTGGATGATGAAGAATTGAGAACAGCGATGTCATGTCGAAAAAAGAAGTTGTAGCTAATATTTGATCAATTGGAGTTTCAGTAACATAGAGCCACGTATTGTATCGTGTACTTGGAGAACGATATAACCGCTCGACAATGGCTGGACCTAACACTTCCATTGCCTTCACATCGATAACGACAGCTCCCATATGTCCCCATTCCACATGAGCTTGTGCTGTACGATAGAGATCAAATACAGCTTGATTGATCGTTTTTCCTCTACCTTTCCCAACAAAGGTTGATTTTTCTGGAGAAATTCTTGATCCTCCTTCAGAGCGAGAAAGATTGTTGAAATCAAGCACTTGTGCGTATACGGTAAATTCTTCATCCTTATAATCGACTCCTAATGCTGAAACATATAGCTGGTCTTCAATATTGACGGAGCTCCAGCAACCAGTTAATGGTAAAATTAAGGTACATATCATTATTATTTTTAATGGTAATGTACTTTTCAAAAAATACATTGTTATTCATCCTTTTTTGGTTTTTGAGTATGGAGGAAGCGGGGTCTTTGCTTCATCCAGCGCATAGGAATTTCAAAAATCGCCGGTATCAATCCGCGTACATCTAACGGTGATAAAGGTGCCAAGTAGGGTACACCAAAAGATCGGATCGTCGACAAATATAAGCAGAACAAAATAATTGATAAAATAAACCCGTATATCCCAAGATATGTTCCGAATAGAAACGAGAAAAATCTCAACATTACGACCGTACTGCTTATCGATTGATTAACAAGCGTTGCACTAGCTACAACGGTAATAGCAGTGATGACGATGATAATAGGTGAAACAAGCCCGGCTCGTATAGCAGCATCCCCAATAATTAGTCCTCCAACTACAGTTAATGTTTGGCCAATTGAACTAGGGAGACGAATTCCCGCCTCGCGTAGTAACTCCATCAAAGACATAATAATGATCATTTCTAGGCCTGTATCCAAAGGCAGTCCATACCTTGAAGTAGAAATAGTAGCAAGCAACGAAAATGGTATTTGGTCAGGATGAAATGTTGTAATTGCAACATAGAACGATGGGAGAAAAATAGTCGAAAATAATGCTAGTAACCGTAATAAGCGGCCAATATTTGAAGAGAGAAGTGGAAAATAGCTATCCTCAGGAGACTTCAATAACAGCAGAAAATTTGCAGGGGCTATAATTGCTGTTGGATTGTTATCTAATATAAGGGCAAATCTTCCATTGAGCAAACTATCAGCTACAAAATCCGGCCTAGCTGAGTAGTCCACTGTCGGAAAAACTGCAAACGATTGTTCAGAAATAAGCTCCTCCAAATCACCAGTTGTAACAACTTGATCGACGTGAATAGCTTCTAATTTGGTTCTTATATTCTCGATAGTTTCAGGATTGGCAATATCGTCGATATACATTAATGCGAGTTTGGTCGATGTTCTTGTCCCTAAAGTAAACGTTTCACAGGCGAGATGTTGACTACGAATTCTACGGCGAATAAGAGCAACGTTTGAACTAATATCTTCAATTAGGCCATCACGGGGTCCTCGAATTGATGGTTCTGAAGCAGAGTCCTCCGTTGATCGAGTGGGAAAATTAGATATATTGATGGTCCAAATAGCTTGTAGATCGGGGACGATAAACATTAAATTTCCTGCAAACAATAAAGCCGAAAATTGATTTAGAGTAATTGGTTTATCAGGGAAACTAATAGTTGACCAATTCAATAATGTAACATGTTGCAAAGAAGATATACTTTCGAATTTTGACTTTTCATAGATAAGATTTAGCTCTGGAAAGATGGTCTCACTAAGCATTGAATTGTTAATAACAACATCAGAAAACACGATAAATACTTGCTTACTATTTTTAGCTTTTTCAGTTGATTGATCGTATCTGGATTGAGAATAGGGTCCCTCTTTAGTTGTGGATTCATCACTATATGTTTTATTCAATATGATGACATCTTTACAAAGCTTGAAATAACTCTTTAACGCATCTTCTGTAAGTTCAACTAGTTGCTCCTTCATTATTACGTCGCTCCTTTGCACGAATGATATATATAGAAATACCAATAAGAAGGGTAAAGAGTACTACAAAAATGAATAATGCTGGAAAGTAAATATGCTGTAGCAAATTCAGCATGACTTCCTCCCGCCACGGCAAATACATTAGTGCAATCATTGTAGCTCCTATTAAGCAGAGTAATAATAGGCGAAAGTTCTTCTTTCGAATTTGAAATAAGTCGACTAATAAGTACATCGAAATTGATATACGCACAATTGCTCCAGACAACCATTGATAAATCGAAAGAAAATCAACATGTTGTAGAAATTGACCTAGTGATAAAATCCTCCATTGATCGAATGCTGTATGTCTTTGCTTAGTTGCTTCGTCAGGACCAAATTCAGTAATAGCTCCTGTTAATGGTCCCATAACCATAACTAGTAATAATAGTGCGAGTAAGATCGTCTGCCACCATTTAATCTTTTGTTTAATACGGTGAGAATAGAGCATGATGACCCATATTTCCATTAAAGCTGATATAACGTATAGACTTCCGCTTATTGCTGGAGTAATACCTTTGTCAAAGATGGGGAATAGCAAGTCCCAATCTTTATACTTTGTATTTGAAAAGGCAACAAAATATCCTAGAAAAATAACGACCGGTAATAACAAAGAAGCAAGAATGGCGATCGATTGTAGACCATAATAGGCTGCCAAAACGCAAATAACGGTTGCAACCAAACTAATAATGAAGTAAGGTGTCTGAATCATATATGTAGATACTGTCCACATCATCGTATCCAGCAGGCTGTAAAAGCCTGCAAAAAATAATATACAAGCTAATATTATTTTCACGATCCAGCTTACGAAACCGCCCCAATGCTGCTTGCTCCAATCTAGAAAGGATTGACCATTTAATTGCTTAATAAAATAATTATAAATTAGAAGCCAACCTATAAAAAAAGGAGCGGCAATAAGGACTGAAATCCAAGAGTCACGCCCTGCTACATTAAGAATAACAGGTAGTGCCATCACATGAGCGACGATTCCAGCGCTTAATATGATGATGGAGATTGATAGCCATATTGTAATATTTCCTCTTTGCTGATCCAATCTATATACCTCCAATAACCAATGATTCCATTATCTTGCCATAAAAGGTTCATTTTTAGTCGGAAAGACAGTAAAATTGTGGAGACATCCCGAAAAAACTATGATTAAATAGAAAACAAGTGGAATATGTAAGTGTATTTTTCTGCATTTAGTTTATGCTTCCGTAGTTACTTTTTGATACCAAGAAGCAGTTCAGGAAGCTACAAAAAGTTTTAGGAGGTATTTGTAATGAAGAGGTTTCGTCGATGTAAGTTAGGTGTACTAGCTGTGCTCGCTATTGGGTTAGTGGGATGCGGTAATGGGACTACTAACTCGGATATTAATGTTAGTCCGACAGCAACAAATCCAATAGTAGAAGCTACTGCAACACCAGAACCACCAAAACCGGCTTTTCAGGCATCTTTTACTGGTATGGGGTTAGAACAGGAAGTCAACAATGCTCCGATTGCAGTGCTTATTAACAATCTTGCTCCAGCAAGACCACAAAGTGGTTTAAGTCAGGCAGATATGATATGGGAAGTTCTTGCTGAAGGTGGCATTACAAGGTTGGTAGCAATATTTCAAAGTACACCAGACAATGATTTTGATATTGGTCCCGTACGCAGCAATCGACCATACTTTATCGATCTAGCAGATAGTTTTGGTGCAGTCATTGCCCACGCGGGAGCAAGTAATGATGCTTATGCAATTTTACAACGACAAAAGAAATCATATTTAGATGAAATATCGAATGCAGGTCCTTATTATTGGAGAAGTTCTGAACGGAAGGCTCCTCATAACTTATATACGAATCTTACAAAATTAAGAGAAGGCGCTGAAAAAAAGTCGTATCAGACGGAATTAAGCGTAAAGGGATATCCATTTACCGAGCAGGATACATTAACGGCTAGTGGAGCAATTAAGCAATTAGAAGTTATTTTTCAATTGAAGGGCTATCGTCTAGGCTATCAATATGATGAGGTAAAAGGTACATATTTACGAAGTATTAATGACGAGCCCCATATTGATAAAAATAATGATGAACAATTATCGGCGACGAATCTAATATTTATGCAGACGAATCATAAAGTGTTAGATAATGAAGGTAGACTATCTGTTGATTTACAAAGTGGTGGCGATGCACTCATTATTAGTCATGGTCATTCGATAGAAGGCAATTGGATTAGAGCGGAGGATGGTATGATCCGATTTCTGCAAAATGGTGTAGAGATCAATTTTGCAAAAGGCAAGAGCATTATCCACATACTACCAACTGGAAAAGCAATTAATGAGCATGTAAAGTGGGAATAGTAGGATAATGTTGACGAAATCGACAAATTTCGATAAAAAACATGAAAATAATTATTAATTTTTCATGAATGTTTACATTCCGTTAACAATTCTAGGTTACACTATTCCATGGCACACATAATAATGCGTTGTATGCTACTATCTTAAATCGATAAGGGGATTGACATGTTTAAGAAACGGAAAAAAGATATTTTCTTCAGAACTTTTGAAGAAATGGCGGATACAATTGTTGAGGCAGCAGAATATTTTGCGAAGGGTGTTACTGATCTTTCTGACGTTGAAGTATTTGTAAAGCGTATGAAAGAATATGAAGACCAATGTGATCAGTATACACACACGATTTTAAGTGAACTTAATAAAGTGTTTATTACACCTATTGAACGCGAAGATATTATGGCTTTGACAACTTCACTTGATGATGTGATGGATGGACTTGAAGCGACAAGTACACGCTTCTTAATGTACCATATCACAGAAAAAGACGAACATATTACAGCATTTGCAGATATACTTGTTCGCTCTGCACATCAAATCAAAAGTGCAATTAATTTATTGACTGTCAAGAAGCTTCTTCCAATTCGTGAACATAATATTGCTATACATGGTCTTGAAAATGAAGGTGACGATTTGCTTCGCATTAGTGTAACGCAATTGTTTGCCAATGTTACTGACCCGATCGAGCTAATTAAGCGTAAGGAAGTCTATGAGCGACTTGAACAAACTACTGACTGCTGTGAAGATGTAGCAAATACACTTGAAACTATCGTTATGCGTAATAGCTAAACGGGAGAGCAGAGGTCAGACAGATGGGAATAGAATTATATATATTAGTAATTGTTGTTTTTCTTGCTTTAGCATTTGACTTTATTAATGGTTTCCATGATACGGCGAATGCCATTGCAACTTCAATTTCTACTCGTGCGATTAAGCCGCGTGTTGCGATTCTTATGGCAGCAGTGATGAACTTTATTGGTGCGATGACGTTTACAGGAGTTGCAAAAACGATCGGTGGTAGCGTTGCTGATCCAACAACATTAGATTTCGGTGTTGAAATTGTAATATGTGCGTTGCTCGGTGCAATTATTTGGAACTTAGTTACTTGGTGGTTTGGAATTCCATCTTCATCTTCTCATGCTCTAATCGGGGCTTTGGCTGGTGCGGTTATCGCCGGTGCAGGTTTCAATGCATTGAATATGGTAGGTTTTCTAGATATTTTAAAAGCATTAATTTTGTCACCACTAATTGCGTTTACTATAGGTTTCATTTTAATGTTTCTACTTAAACGAATTTTTGTGAAAGCAAATCCACATACGACTAACAAAGGATTCCGCTCGGCGCAAGTTGTTACCGCCATGTTCCAATCCTTTGCACATGGTACGAATGATGCACAAAAAGCAATGGGTATTATCGTGTTTGCCCTTGTTGCCGCTGGTATTCAAGATACTGCGGATCACGTACCTTTATGGGTTAAAATCTCTGCTGCTACAGCGATGGCTTTAGGAACATCCGTTGGTGGTTGGAAAATTATTAAAACAATGGGTACAAAAATTTTCAAAATTGAGCCGATTAATGGTTTTGCCGCAGATATGGGTTCTGCATTAGTAATTCTTACGGCTACATTCCTACATCTTCCAGTAAGTACAACGCATGTTATTACTTCATCACTTCTTGGTGTTGGTAGTGCGAAGCGTGTTTCTGGTGTGAAGTGGGGCGTAGCAGGTAAAATTATTATCGCTTGGTTTATTACGATTCCGATTACGGCGGGTATGTCTATGCTTATCTTCTGGATCTACAAAGCCTTATTCTTATAGGTGAGTTCAAAAAGCAGACTTTGATAACGATGGGTATGCTGACGTAGCGTATTCGACATCGAATATGAAGCGAGCTTGGGAAGTTACGGGCTTATGGCCGCTTGTGTACTCGTGACGTACACGTTGCTGGGTTTTGTTTCATGGTCCTAGAATTGTTAACAAAAAGTATCCCATTAATCAGTCGCATTGTCTGATTAATGGGATACTTTTTTGTTGTGTGAAATTAGCGGTTACTACCTTGTCTCCTCGTTAATGGAGTCGATTTTCTACTTGAAGGGCTAGAGGAAGTTCTTCTGCTACTACTCGAATTTCTGGTTCTTCTTGATCTACTCGTAGCGGAGCGACGACGTGCAGGAGTGGAAGTAGCTTCTGTCGTCGCACTTTCTTTTCCTTTCTTGCCCATTGTACCTGCAAATATTTTGACCATAGGTGCAATCTGACCGACAGTACTTACAACCTTTTGCACGGTAGTGACCGTTGAAAGGATACCATCAAGTCCACCAAAACGATCGACCAGCCCTTTCAATTCGTCAACATTGGCATATTTCGTCAAGGTCGCAAGGCTGAATCCACTACTACTTGGCTTTGGGGGAGTTGTATCCAAAGCTGTTGAGGTTGCTACTGGTAGAGTGGCTTGCGAAGTTGAAACCGCATTTTGAATATTCGAAGTTGTTGAATATCCGCTATGTTGACTCGGTATCACAGTATAGCCATGTGAATGACCGAATTGTTGAGGCTGAAAGGTTGAAGCATGAATCGTCCGAGTTGGATTTCTTCGATATGCATAGTTTTGTCCATGAGGGGAAGTGCTCACTTTGAATCACAACCTTTTTTTATAATGATTAGTATAGTATATGAAATAGGCATCTGTATGGATTGGATATATGCCTAGTGCAATGGTGAATATTTGGGTGTTTGACGGATACGAAACTTCTGTTCTTTAACGCGTGAATACGGTACTGTTTGAACTATTAGAAAAAACACGCTACAATAGTAGAAATAGACTGTAATTTGATACTTACGATGTATGTTTACGTGTTAAATGGAACGTAAAATATCGATTTGTATTGAAAATATAAGGAGCGATCCCTTTGCAATTGAAAAAGTTGAATGATAAATCGATAGATCAATTATTTGAAGCTGTTCTGACGTTGAAAAATGTGGAAGAATGCTATGTTTTTTTCGAGGATCTATGTACTGTGAATGAAATCCAATCGTTATCACAACGACTAGAAGTAGCTCGTATGCTTGGTAATGGAAACACTTATAATCAGATTGAAGCGGAGACGGGTGCAAGTACAGCAACAATATCTCGCGTTAAACGTTGCTTGAATTATGGTAACGATGGTTATAAATTAGCACTAGATCGTCTAGAGAAATAGGGGAGTGCCTATGAAGCGGGGCATATTGGTTATCAGTCACGGTTCACGTGATGCTTCCTGGGTAAAGCAAGTTGAGGAACTCGTTAGCGAGGCAACGGCGTTATTCAAGGACGGTCTGTTAAACGATAGGGGTAATGAGATAAAGTTGCAGCAACATAATGGGAGTAGTATGTCTATACCTATATATGCAGCTTATTTGGAATTGGTAGAAGGAAAGCTTATACAGGACGGGATAACTGCATTAGAACAAGAAGGTGTTACACATATTCATGTAATGCCTTTATTTGTTTCATACGGTAGTTCACATATAGAAGAAATTAAGCAAGCTTTCGGCTTTGAACCGGTATCAGACTTTATTGGGGATTTAGAGCCATTTCAAGTACAAGCACATGTACAATTTCACGAACCGATCGTCGATGATCCAGAGGTCATTGCTATTTTACAGCAACACTTACTAAGTATGAGCCATAATCCAAGTGAAGAAGCGGTATTATTATTAGGTCATGGTAGTAGCATTGACTATTTCTATCGACTATGGGATGCAGGGATGAAGCAGCTAATGGATAAACTAAGTGTGAATTTATCATTTGCTGCAATAGATTATGCTCCCTTATTGCCAGAGCAGTCTAGAGCGCATTTAGAACAAATGCTAGATGTCCCTCAAGTGAAATCAGTTATCGTATTACCGATATTCATTAGCGCTGGCTATTTCACACGTACGGTGATTCCATCACGTCTATCTGGGCTAGACTATGTATATACTGGTGAAACATTGTTGCCGCATCGCGAGATGACAAAGTTATTATATCGCAGGTTTATTAGCATGTGTAACGTGTGAAGGAGTGAAGCAACGATGAAGAGAGCTAGATTAATCTATAATCCTACATCGGGTAGAGAAGAAATGCGGCGTAGATTACCCGATATATTGCGAAAACTCGATGAAGGTGGGATCGAGGTTACTTGCCATGCCACGACTGGGGAAGGCGATGCAACATTAGAAGTTGAACGTTCCTTAGAGCGTGGTGGTTACGATCTAATCATTGCCGCAGGTGGCGACGGCACTTTAAATGAAGTCATTAATGGTCTGGCCGGTAAGTCTAATCGATTGCCGCTTGGAATAATACCAGTTGGTACTACGAATGATTTTGCTCGAGCGATGGGTATACCGAAGCATTGGGAATATGCATGTGATCTTATTATTAATCAATATGCCGTGCAGATCGATGTTGGTAAAGCGAATGAACGCTACTTTATGAATATCGCAGGTGGCGGCTTCTTAACGGAGCTTTCCTATGATGTACCGATTAAGCTGAAAACGATGATCGGGCAGTTAGCATATTACTTGAAGGGCATGGAGAAGATGGTGCATCTCCGTCCGACAGAGCTAACCTTTGAAGCGGAAGGTGTAGGTACATTTACTGGCGAGTTCATGCTGTTCTTAATATGCAACAGTAATTCAGTTGGTGGGTTTGAACGATTAGCACCTGATTCTAAGCTAGATGATGGTTTATTCGATGTATTGCTTATTCGTAAATGTAATCTGGCAGAATTTATCCGATTAGTATCATTGGCATTACGTGGTGAGCATTTTGGTGATCAACATGTTGAGCATTTTCGGACAAATCACTTAACCGTAACATCACCAGATAAAGTACAATTGAATTTGGATGGGGAATATGGCGGAACATTGCCGGGAGTTTTTGAAATTTTGCCATCGCATATTGAGATATATAAAGACGAGACTGGCATATCAACATACAGTTAAGGTAGGGGAAGTTCAAAAAGCGGACTTTGATGACGATGACTAGGTCAAAGTAGCAAAGTCGGCATCGAATATGAAACGAACTTGGAAAGTATAGCATAAGCTTCCGATGTATGTTTCTTGCAGAAACATTGTAGGGCCGCGTGTACCAACCACGTACACTTGCGCTTCCGCCTTTCTCAAGTAGCGTTTCATCTTCTCGGTTCTGAAAGTCCATTTTTTGAACCTTCATTGTAAGGGGAAGTTCAAAAAGCGGACTTGGATAACGAATTAATGCATTGTTAGAAAAAGTTTAAACAGCTGACTTCGATCACGAAGTGATGTAGGGAGCTTAACAGGTAGTCATAATTAGAGCGGAGCGTAAAGATGAAATCAAAGAAACCTATGGGGAACAAATATAGTAATAGCAAGCCGCAATTTAATAAGGCAGGTAAATCTTCTGATCGAACTGGGTCGCGTCCTAGTGGCGGTACGCGTGATGATAAGTCTGGCGAGCAGACTGCTGTACGTGGAAGTAGATATGCCGAGCGCGCGGGCGTGAATGGAAGTGCCGCACGCAAGAACCGATTGGCCGAGCAAGGTAGTGAGTATACGAATCGTTCTTCACAGTCAGCTGGCACAAGTGCACGCGGAAGCAAGTATGGAGAGCGCTCTAGTGAACGTTCAGGTGAGCGTGCAGAACGAGGCAGTAGATATGCTGAGCGTGGCGGAGTGAATGGTACAAGCGCGCAAGGTAGTAAATACGCTGAACGTGGCGGAGTGAACGGAACGAGTGCACAAGGAAGTAAATATAGTGAACGCTCTAGTGAACGTGATAGTGAGTATTCGAATCGCTCGAAGCCATCCGCAAGTGACCGTGGTGGGAAGTCAGTGAAGCGTACAAGTTCTCGTGGAAATTCGCAAAGTGGTCAATACAGTGAACGGACTAATGAGCTAACTGGCGGACGTACATCTGCACAAAGTAGTAAGTCAAGTCGCCTTGTAGCTGCTAAGACAAGCGTGAGAATAGCTTCTGCACCGGTAAGTAAAGTAGCAGAAAGCGCGAAAAACAGTAAGAGTCGTGGACCAAGTAAAAAGAATTTATCAACTTTGCACGAGAAGAATGAAACGGTGCAAGCAGATATTATTGGCATCACTCATGATGGTGAAGGTGTAGGACGTACAAGTACGGGTTATACACTATTTATTCCAAATACGTTGCCAGGCGAGCAAGTTGAAGCGAAAATACTAAAATCCAAAAAGCAATATGGCTATGCGAAAGTAACTGAATTTAAGAACATAAGTGAGCAACGTGTAGAGCCACCATGTCCGATTTACAAGGAGTGCGGTGGTTGTCAGCTACAGCATCTTGATTATGAAGGTCAGCTAGTATGGAAACGTCAGCATGTGGTTGATAGCTTAACTCGAATTGGCAAGCTACAAGTAGCAGGTGAACAACAGGCAGATGCTGAAGGCGATACTGTGTCTACTGAGCATCAAGTCATTGTACACCCAACAGTGGGGATGGCTAATCCATGGCGTTATCGTAATAAGGCAGCTGTGCCAATTGGTAGAGGCGAGAGTAGTGAAGAGCTAGTCGGCGGTTTCTATGCGAAAGGTAGCCATCGTATCGTAGATATGAAGGATTGCATGATACAGAAGGAACGCAATGATGAAGTTATTCATGAAGTGAAGGCTATTGCTCGTGAATTGCGAGTGCTGCCGTATGATGAAGAGACGGGTACAGGCATATTGCGTCATGTGGTAACTCGTATCGGTGTTGTTACTGGTGAAGTGATGGTTGTACTAATTACAAATACAACGCGTATTGCACGTCAGCCAGAATGGATTGAACAGATTCGCAAACGTATCCCAAATGTGAAAAGTATTGTGCATAATGTAAATGATAAAGTGACCAATGCTATATTTGGTGAAACCACGAAAGTGATCTGGGGTAGCGAAGTAATTTATGATGAGCTAGATGGTATTCGTTTTGCAATATCTGCGAGATCATTCTACCAAGTCAATCCTGAGCAGACGATTTCACTATATCGTAAAGCAGTAGAATATGCGGGATTAACAGGCAAGGAGCAAGTGATCGATGCGTATTGTGGCATTGGAACAATATCGTTGTTCTTAGCTCGTAATGCTGGTCATGTGTATGGAGTAGAAATAGTACCTGAGGCGATTGAAGATGCGAAGCGTAATGCCAAGCTGAATGGACTAGACAATACGACGTTCGAAGCGGGTGCTGCTGAAGTAGTCATTCCGAGATGGAAGAAAAAAGGGATGAAAGCAGACGTTATCGTAGTCGATCCACCGCGTAAAGGCTGTGATCCAGAGCTACTAGATACAATTCTAGCAATTCGTCCTGAGCGAGTAGTGTATGTGAGCTGCAATCCATCGACACTGGCGAGAGATCTAAGATTGCTTGAAGATGGTGGCTATAGAACGGTGGAAGTAACTCCGGTCGATATGTTCCCGCATACGGGGCATGTGGAAGTGGTTTGCTTACTAGTAAGAGTATTGTAAATCCAAAATAAACCAGTGATATTTCTAATAAACTCATGCTAAAAATCGAATAAGTCGTGATAAAATGGGGAATTGATGTAAATGTCATATCAATTTATGTTCTCAACCGCCCTTCAAATGTTACGACCCAGCCGAACGATCTTCAGGTATCCACTCCTGACTTTCGCTCGGCTTTTCTTTTCTCCAGGCAAAGCCTCAGATGCCCGTCTAATCTTTTTCTCAGGTTGTTCCTCTCAAATGTAAAAACACTCAAATCTCGCATCACACCTGCACTTCTCAGGTTTTTATTCGGTCTCTTATTCTGCTAAAATGCTTTTCCCCAGGCTTTGTAGCAAGACATTATTCAGATTATTAATAAATTTGTGATGGAAAAGTTCAGTCAAGAATTGAGGGAATTACGGTTTTGTAGCAAAAGTTTATTCATTCGGGCAACGGTGGAATGCGGGTTTGAGAGCTGTTTTTTAGCAGGACTATATTAATACTGAACAATAGTAGTATTATTTATAGTTGCAAGTAATTCTACTGAGACTGCCTACATCATTAAGTTCATGTAAGGAAACTTGAGGGTAACTATTATTACTAATGATAGAAAAAATAGCGATCTATTCTAGTTCGTATTGTTTATCCAATTCTATTATTAAACCATTAAGATTTCATTAAGATTTCAGCGCAAGATATACGATATAATTGGAAGGGATGACTGATTGTTATTATTCAGTTTACAGAGGATTACATCAACCAATTAGTATAACAGGAGATGAGTATTGTAATGATTAAACGCTATTTAAGTTTATTGCTATTATTATGTTTATTAGTCGGAACGATTCCGGGATATGCTTCAGCTGCAGGGGCCCCTGCTAAGCCGTACTTAGATTCTGTTTGGGATAAGACCTACATTACTGTTCCATTTGATGCTCCAGATGCTGATAGGATACACGACGTCATATATGCTGATGGCAAATTTGTGACGGTGGGAGGGATGTTGGGGATATCGGACGATAATGGTTTGACCTACACATTTAATCGACCCACGAACTTTACATCTTATGGAATTACCTACGGCAATAGTAGATTTGTAGCAGTGGGCGCATATGGAGAGATCAAGACATCTTTTGACGGAGAGAACTGGATGGTAACAAATGTAGCAGATTTTCCATCTGTTGATAATCTAAATAGCGTAACTTATGGCAATGGGGTCTACGTGGCAGTAGGTAATGGTGGGATGATTATGACCTCAACTGATGGTGCTAGCTGGAAAGATCGGATTTCTGGAGTTACATCGAATCTAAATAGCGTAACTTATGGTAACGGAAAAATCATGGCTGTCGGGGAAAATGGGACGATGTTGACTTCTGATGATGGATTAACATGGGATATTCAAGCCTCGGGTACTACGAACATAATTAATGACGTCATTTATGCTGATGGTAACTTTGTTTCCGTGGGTAGAGAAGTGGCGATAGTGACATCTAATGTTGGAGAGAGTTGGTCTAGCGTCTCGAAATTAAAAACATCTCAATATTTTGAGAGTATCATATACTACAACAACGTGTATTTTGCGGTTTCACATAGTGGCATCCAAGTATCTTCTAACCTCATAGACTGGACAAAATATTATATAGATAACGTTGGCATATCTGCTATAGCCGCTAGCAATGACACAATTGTATTGGGAACTGATGATTATATAAGTAGAAAAGTTGTTCCGCCACTCTACGCTTTCACTTACGATGGCAATGGTCACACTAAAGGAGAAGTACCGTACCAAACGAAATGGTATACAGAAGATACGGGATGGTATGGAGACGGTACGGAATGGTATGCAGAAGGTGCTGAAATTTGGATTGCAGGAAATGTTAATAAATTGGGTTTGGGTAGGGATGGCTATACGACCACAACATACTGGAATACATCTGCTGATGGAAACGGATTAGCTTATATTGCCTATTCTGATTATAACGATAAATTCATCATGGGAAGAGATAATATAACACTGTACGCTCAGTATACGAAGGACGGAGATGCAGGTAAACCTGCTATTCTTACGCAACCATTAGGAACGACAGTTACTGAAGGTGATGCAAGTCCAACATTAAGTATAGATGCAAATAGAACTGATACTGGTATTGGAGCATTGATGTATCAATGGTATAGCAACACGACGGATAGCGATATCGGTTCTACACTAATAGAGGGAGCAAGAAGCAGTTCGTACAGTGCTCCAACAGTAACAATGGGAACGACTTACTATTATGTGGTTGTGACGAACAGGCTTGGGGACAGAGAACCTTTCAAGTATGCATTGACTCCGAGTTTCAGAGCAGAGGTAGTCGTTAATGCACCGGTCAATGCAGCAACGCCTGTGATCGGGACGCAGCCTATAGGAAAAACAGTTACATTAGGGGAAGCAAACCCGACAGTAAGTATAGTAGCAACGAAAAGCGATTCAGGAACATTAAGCTATCAATGGTATAGCAACGCGACAGATAGTAATACTGGAGGTACGTTAATTACAGAAGCCACAAGTGATTCGTATAGTGCACCAACAGCAACTGCCGGTACAACGTATTATTATGCAGTGGTGACCAACACGAACAATAGGGCTACAGAAATGAAGACTGCAACAGCAACGAGCGAGGTAGTAGCGTTAGTCGTTAAAGCGCCTACTCCATTGGTGAATGCAGCAACGCCAGTGATCGGAACGCAGCCTGTCGGAGCGACCGTTACAGTAGGTGATGCAAACCCAGCGGTAAATGTGGTAGCAACGACGAGTGATGCAGGAACGCTGGACTATCAATGGTATAGCAACACGACAGATAGCGAGATCGGCGGTAAGTTGATAGCGGAAGCAACAAGTGCAACGTATAGCGCTCCAACAGCAACAGCAGGGACGATGTACTATTATGCTGTAGTGACGAATACGAATGATGCGGTTACAGGAGTGAAGATCGCAACGGCAACGAGTGCTAGAGCAACGGTAGTCGTGAATGCACCTATTCCATTGGTGAATGCAGCAACACCAGTGATCGGAACGCAGCCTATCGGAGCGACCGTCACAGTAGGGGAAGCAAACCCAGCGGTAACAATAACGGCGACGACGAGCGATGCAGGAACATTGAGCTATCAATGGTATACAAATACGACAAGTAGTAATACTGGAGGTACGTTAATTACAAAAGCAACAAGTACAACGTACAGCATCTCAACAGGAACAGCGGGAACGACGTACTATTATGCAGTCGTGACGAACACGAATGATGCTGCTACAGGAGCGAATACAGCAACAGCAACGAGCAGCGTAGTAGCGATAGTGGTGAATGCACCTATTCCATTGGTGAATGCAGCAACACCAGTAATTGGAACGGAGCCTAAGGGAGCGACCGTCACAGTAGGGGAAGCAAACCCAGCGGTAACAGTAACGGCGACGAAGAGCGATGCAGGAACATTGAGCTATCAATGGTATACAAATACGACAAGTAGTAATACTGGCGGTACGTTAATTACAGAAGCAACAAATGCAACGTATAGTGTCCCAACAGGAACAGCGGGAACGACGTACTATTATGCAGTCGTGACGAACACGAATGATGCTGCTACAGGAGAAAAGTCAGCAACAGCAACGAGCGAGGTAGTAGCGGTAGTGGTGAATGCACCTGTACCATTGGTAGATGCAACAGCGCCAGTGATCGGCACGGAGCCTACGGGAGCGACCGTCACAGTAGGGGATGTGAGTCACACGGTAAGCGTAGTCGCAACGACGAGTGATGCAGGAAAATTAAGCTATCAATGGTACACAAATACAACAAGTAGTAATACTGGCGGTACGTTAATTACAGAAGCAATAAGTGCAACGTACAGCGCTCCAACAGGAACAGCGGGAATGACGTACTATTATGTAGTGGTGATGAACACGAATGATGCTGCTACAGGAGCGAAGACAGCAACAGCAACGAGCGAGGTAGTAGCGGTAGTCGTGAATGCACCACTAGCACCAACGTACAACATTGCAGCGATAGCTGATCCAACTCTTGTCGGACTAACTCAAGGTTATGGATCTGGTACACAACAAACAAAAACCATCACGATCACGAATACGGGCACAGGTGATTTGAACAACCTGTCTGTATCGGTCAGTGGCGAACATGCTGCACAGTTTGAAATAAATCCGCCAATTGGCACGCTTAATGATGGAGAAGCAACAAGCTTCACGATCAAAGCGAAAGATAGCTTGGCAACAGGCACCTATACTGCAACAGTTATCGTATCTGCAGATTATATGGCGAACGTCACGTTTACTGTGAATCAAGTTGTGAATCCACGAAGTACACCTGTGAGTCCAACACCGGGACCCCCAGTTACTAGCAAACCAAGTTCTAACAATGGAGAATTATCTATTGCCGCAGGTAGTGCTGGTGAGGTTAGCTTGGGTGAAGAAATTACAATTGATATTCCTGAAAATGCAACAGAAAATAATTTGAAAATAACGATAGATAAAGTATTTGATACAGAGGAACTTCTAACGAATAAAGAGATTCTAGCGAGCCAAGTATATGAAATTCTCAAAAACTTCCCAGAGAACTTTAGTAAACCAGTCACATTGACAATTACTTTCGATCCTGCAAGCTTGAAAAGTAATCATACGGTAGCTATATTCTATTATGATGAAGTAAAGAAAGAATGGGTAAAAGTCGAAGGTGACAAGATTAATGGGTATCGCATCACCGTAGTGGTAAATCACTTTACGAAGTATGCAGTACTCGTTGTAGATAAAGTCACGGGTATGCCAATCACAGAGAAGCCTGTCGAGATCGTTCCAGAGATTGGCTTTAGCGATATTGCTGGACATTGGGCTGAAGCTAGCATCAGGCAAGCGGTGAGCAGTGGGATCGTTAAAGGTTACCAGAATGGTGCGTTCATGCCGAATAAAATCGTAACTCGGGCAGAATTTGCAGTGATGCTGGTGAATGCGTTGAATCTGCAAGGTGAGGCAGCGACGTTGACATTTACAGATAATGCGAAGATCGGATCTTGGGCACAGAAGGCAGTTGGGCAAGCCGTACAATTAGGATTGATTAACGGTTACAAGGACGGCACATTCCGTCCGGATGCAGCAATTACGCGTGCAGAGATGGCATCGATGATCGCAAACGCGCTTAATCTGTCTATCGATGAGAATGCTACAACGGGATTCGCCGACGAGAAGAGTATCCCGTTATGGGCAAAAGGTGTAGCGGCGGCAATGAAGAAGTACGGAATTATGGAAGGTACAGGAGCAAACTATTTTAATTCCGATGCTAATACGACAAGAGCAGAAGCTGTAACGGTTCTGCTTCGAATGCTGGAGCAAAACAGTAATTAAAGTCACGACGAAGGGTTACCCAGAATGCGGTTGAACCAACTGCTTGAGGGTAACCCTTGTTTTATTACTTAGAGTGCGGAAGCACCCCTTGTATATTTCTGGAAATGTTAGGCATGATAATGCGAAAGCTAGCAAGAAAGCGAGGATTAAGGATGAATCAGGAAAATAATCGGCGCACGCTTCTTGAAGCTTCCATTCAAATTGCTGAGCATATGAATGAGAGTGAAAGCGTGCAAGAGCAGATAGAGCAGATCAAAAAGGTACTACATCAGCAGATGGATACGATATCCAGCGGTAGTGTGCAATATGCGTCGGACCTAAGAAACACGCTGGTCGAGGTTGGGCAACTAGTGGAAGAGCTTGAGCAGCATGAGTGGCAGGCCTATAGTGCTGAGACTGACGGCAATCCAGCACAGTTCGAATCACGATTTCTTGAGTACCAGCTTCAGCGATCCCAAGCCTATCACGAAAAAATTGATAGAATTGTAGAGCCGCAAACTCGTGACTTCAGTCGTGAGTAAGGCGATACATATATGAAGAAAAAACACACCAAATATCTATAAAGCACTAAATTATTTACAATACATATGTTAAATATTATATGATCGACATTCATGATCCGTCGGGTCAGGGCACTCATTATGTGGAGCTTAGCTAAGCAGAGCTGTTGAAGCGCGGCGCTATCTTGCACTAGTACTTCATTGAACTTTCTCCTTATGCCCCAAAAAACAGACTTCTCACAAGTTCAATACGAACTTTGTGAGAAGTCTGTTTGTATTAGACATCGATCCCTACTCCTTTCGTAACGTCGAAGGGGGGATTTTTTTATGCTTTTTGAACGTTCGGCTAAAATAGTATATATCATTGAAGCCTGTTGTAGCGGCGATATCTGATATAGATAATGAACTGTGACGCAACAAATAATCGGCTTTATTCAACCGAGTTGCTGTTA
This sequence comes from Paenibacillus sp. Y930, assembly GCF_056786375.1. Classification (NCBI taxonomy): domain Bacteria; kingdom Bacillati; phylum Bacillota; class Bacilli; order Caryophanales; family Paenibacillaceae; genus Paenibacillus; species Paenibacillus sp. Y930. The sequence goes on from NZ_JBXCIX010000002.1 coordinate 460,625, forward strand.
TGTATTCGGTAACGGTGCGTCCGGTAAGCTCCTTGAACAGACGACTAAAATGGAAACGACTTAGCCCAGTCTTCTCCGAAAGAAATTCGATAGATAAATCATCCATATATCTCTCATCAATATGCTGGAAAATTGGTGAAAATCGTTCTACGTTTTTTAATCGTTCAGTGTGCTCCTCTTTAGATAACACTGTAGCTACATGACCACGCAGCAGTAGTGTCAGCAATCGATACAGCTCGGACTTTATTGCCAGCTCGAATCCAAACTCTCGTATCTTTATTTCATCGATAATAGCAAGCATACAATTTGTTACTTTATTGTCATTAGCAATCAGATTTCGAAGAAGAATACGATTTTGAGAAATTGGCGTTATAAACTTTGTTTCGGCAGCATCTATAGATTTGCTATTTAGCAATGAAATGTCAGCAATAAGTGCATAGTAGGCAAGATTAGTTGACCGGCTAATTCCATAATGCAATTCATTACTGTTTACGACAATGAGATCACCTTTGCTAGCGGCAATGGTAGTAGATCCGCATTCGATGGTGGCCTCCCCCGCAACAAAATATAAGAACTCAAGCTGCTCATGCCAATGATGCGGAAATATAACCTGATCCTGCTGATCAAAGGAAATCTGATGCAATTTAATAGGGAAATGAGGATCGGGCATATCCATAGGTTCACGCAATGATTCGAATTTATCCACAATAATCTATCCTTTCTTCCAGATAGCACAATTTTACAAATAAACCGCACAGCTTTGCATGGAGTTAAGCGTTAAAACTATTATAATACGAAAGTAGATACATGCAAAATGTTTTGATAATAAAGGAGGATTCGGACAATGAAACCTGTACGGACAGCGGTTATAGGAGCGGGTTCTATTTCATCAATGCATCTGAGCTCATACAAAAATAATACAAATGCTGAGCTTTATGCAGTCTGCGATTTAAATGAGGAACGTGCAACGGAAGCAGCTAAGAAATATGGAACAGATACGACGAAAATATTTACCGACTACCGAGAGTTATTGGCAGATCCAGCTATTGAAGCTGTAAGTATTTGCACTTGGAACAATACGCATGCAGAAATTAGTATTGCCGCTCTAAAAGCAGGTAAGCATGTTCTTGTAGAGAAGCCACTTTGCCGTACAGTTGAGGAAGCTTTGGCGATCGAAGAAGCCGTTCGCTCTTCAGGCAAGCAGTTGCAGATCGGCTTTGTTCGGCGATATGATTCCAATGCACAAATGCTGCGGGCGATGGCTGAACGCGGCGAGTTTGGCGACATTTATTATGCGAAGGCATCGACGATCAGACGACTTGGCAACCCGGGAGGCTGGTTTTCTGATATTGAGCGTTCAGGCGGCGGTCCATTAATTGATATTGGCGTGCATATCATTGATTTATGCTGGTATATGATGGGACGCCCTAAGCCAGTGTCGGTTAGTGCCAATACGTATAAAAAATTGGGAAACCGCTCGAATGTAAAAAATTTAAGCTTTTATAAAGCTGCCGACTATGATGCGAATAACAATACAGTGGAAGATATGGCGAATGCGCTTATCCGTTTCGAGAATGGAGCTTCCTTACTCATAGATGTGAGCTTCACGCTGCATGCGAAAGCGGATGAAACAGCGGTTCGATTATTTGGTGAAAAAGGTGGATTCGAAATTGACCCTGAGATGGTTATCGTAACGGAGCAAAATGATACGATCGTAAATGTTTATCCGCAAACGGATCATAAAGGCTTTGAGTTCGAAAGTGCTTTTCAAAATGAAATTAATCATTTTATCGATTGCATTAGAAGCGGCAACAAACCACTTAGCCCAGTCGAAGATGGTATTGAAATGATGAAAATATTATGCGGTATTTATGAATCAGCTGAAAAAGGAGCTGAAGTACGTCTATGAAACTAGGAATTAGCTCATATAGTCTACACAAAGCACTTGATGCTGGGGAAATGTCGATTCAGGACGTAATTATTTATATTGCAGAACTAGGCGGTGAGCATATTGAAATCGTACCGCATAGCTTCGATTTAACTAAAAATGCTGAGCTAATCGATGTTATCGTAAATCAGACGTGCGCAAGCGGGATTGAAATATCCAATTATACAGTTGCTGCGAACTTCTCTAATTTAAACAACGAGCAATTTCAGCTTGAAATTGAGCGGTTGAAGGGTGAAGTTGACATTGCAAACAAGCTTGGCGTGAAAAGAATGCGTCATGACGTCGCATCATCAGAGGATCTATCAATCGCAAACTTCAATGCTGAGCTTCCAAAACTCGTCGAAGCCTGCAGAGCTATTGCTGATTATGCTGCCCAGTATGACATTACGACAAGCGTCGAAAACCATGGCTACTTTATTCAGCATAGTGATCGGGTACAGGCGCTTGTTGTTGCAGTAGATCGTCCGAATTTCAGGACAACGCTTGATGTAGGTAATTTCCTCTGTGCAGATGAACCTCCGGTTTCAGCAGTTGCAAATAACATAAGTTTTGCATCAATGGTGCATGTGAAAGATTTTTACACCCGGCCAGCCTCCCAAGCACCCGGTGAAGGATGGTTTCCATCTATAAGCGGAAATTGGCTGCGTGGAGCAATTGTAGGACATGGTGATATTGCAATACGCGATGTGCTTCAAAAGGTAAAAGAAAGCGGCTATGACGGATATATATCAATAGAATTCGAGGGAATGGAAGATTGTCTAGTAGGCACCCGACTAGGATTTGAATATGTAAGACGAATTTGGAGTGAATTATAATTAAAGGGAGAGTGTGTAAGAATATGCAAGCACCTATCATTACTAATAAAATTGGCGTAATTGTAGACAGTTTTAAGCTTGGGGTTACAGACGGTCTTGTTAAAGCGAAAGAGGTTGGGGCAGACGGCGTACAGATGTATGCGGTAGCTGGCGAACTTGATCCTGCTAATCTATCTACGCTGGCGAGAAGAAATTTAAAGTCCTACATCGAATCGTTGGGACTCGAAATCTCCGCATTGGTCGGTGATCTAGGTGGGCATGGTTTCCAGGATCCTAAGGAAAACGGTGCGAAGATCGATAAGTCAAAGCGGATAATGGAGCTTGGAATGGAGTTAGGAACGAATATCGTGACCACCCATATCGGTATCGTACCAAGTGATCAGAATAGCCCAATATATGAGGCAATGCATAATGCTTGCTTGGAGCTTAGTCGTTTTGCACATGATATGAATGCTTATTTTGCAATCGAAACTGGACCAGAGTCGGCCGCACATTTGAAAGGATTTCTAGATGGACTTGGTACGAAAGGGGTATCGGTCAATTATGATCCTGCCAATATGGTTATGGTTACTGGCGATGATCCCGTACAAGGTGTTTATACGCTAAAAGACTATATTGTTCATACACATGCGAAGGACGGTATTAAGCTAGCACATATCGATCCGCGCGATGTATATGGTGAATATGGCTATGAGAAATCACTCAATCATGAGGAGCTTGCGATAATGACTGAGAGTGGGGCAGCATTCCGCGAAGTTCCGCTTGGTGAAGGCGGCGTTGACTGGCCTGCCTACTTGCATGCTCTTCAAGAGATCGGCTATGCTGGTTACTTAACAATCGAGCGTGAAGTTGGTACGAATCCCGAAGGCGATATTAACAAAGCCGTTCAATTTCTTAAGCGCTATAGGGCGAGTTGAAGGCATTAAGTCAGATTATAGTTTTTCTAGATTTGTATCGTAAGTAACATTAGTAATACTGATGCATCAAAATGGCCTTGATATATAAATTGATCGTAGATCAACCTATAAGAACATAAAGATGACGCTCAGGATTATTTCATCCCGAGCGTCATCTTTGTCATTCAGAAGTTTTATTTCTAAATAACGATTCAAATTTATCAGTAGCTGCCTGATCAGCTGATCTTAGCGTGAACTCCCTGATTAATCAAAATTGTAGTCGATATGCTCTACTTACGTTTCATATCAATCTAGTGCTAAAAATTGATAGTTTACGATACTTTAATATTTTGGGTTAATTGACAATTTTATCTATGATGTTACAATAATTCCATAAGGATACAATAAAAAAAAGAGGTGCTAAAATGGAAAATTTAGAAGAAAAAGTACTGAAATTGATTATCGATCGTTTAGAACTTGAAGATATTGATCCTAGCACAATTGATTATGACGATGCTATTTTTGCTTCTTATGACGATACCGGTAAGGGATTACAACTAGATTCTGTAGACGCATTAGAAATTGTTGTAGGTCTAAACGAAGAGTTTGGAATTAAAGTTAGTGATGAAAATATGGCCGTATTTAGAAGCATTAATTCGATTTCAGATTTCATTCGTGAAGAAAAGGTGAATGTTTAATGTCGAAGAAAGTTGTAATTACAGGCGTAGAAGTACTCTGTGCAAATGCGAATGATTATGAGCAACTTATCGATGTATTAAAAAAAAATGATAGTGGTATTGTTGAGTGTTCCTTATTTGACACTTCCAAATTAATAGGCAAAAAAGTCGGACAAGTTCAAATGGAATTTCCAGAGTATTCAAAAGAAAGTGAAAAAGAAAGACTTGATTACATGGTTGAAGAAGTAATCAAGTCTTTGTTTGAAAAAGCTTCGTTAACATCCTCGTTTTTTAATAGTGTTGGAAATAGGGCTATCTTAAGCTTCGCTACTTCACTTGCTGGTAATGAAAAGTTGATGAAGGCCAGCGGAGAAGAGCACTCATATCCATACTTAGCTAATATTCCATATTTTATCTCTCATATTAAAAAGCAAACAGGAATTATGGGAGAAAGTTTTGTAACAATGACAGCATGTGCTTCCGGTACTGCATCGGCTGGGATCGCATTTGACTATATTAATAATGGCGATGCAGATATTTGTCTAGTAGGTGGAGCTGATAGTTTAAGAGAATTTTCTTGCTATGGTTTTCATTCATTGAAATCGTTAAGTGAATCGGAATGTAAGCCGTTCGATGAGATTAGAGATGGCATTAATATTGGTGAGGCGGCAGTCTTTTTTATTTTTGAGGAATATGACCATGCTAAGGCTAGAGGCGCCAATATTATTGCTGAAGTTGTTGGTTATGGCATTGGTAATGATGCCTACCATATGACAACACCAGATATTACCGGATACAGTGCAAGTAGAACGATGCTGAAAGCATTAAAAAATGTTGATGAAATTCAATATATTAATGCTCATGGTACCTCAACAAAGATAAATGATGAAATGGAACTAAAGGCAATTACTCAGGTTTTGGATGATAAAAACATAAACTCCACCATTCAAGTATCATCAACAAAGTCACTGTTTGGACATTGCTTGGGAGCTGCTGGATCGATAGAACTAGCTATTGCATGTGGAATGCTAGAACATAATTTCTTACCAGCTTCTAGAACGTTTCATTCCAAACTAGAGACAGATCCAAGAATAGATTTGCTTGAAGGAGAAAGTAAGCCTTTCACGGGAGATTATATTCTATCAAATTCATTCGCTTTTGGTGGCAATACGGCTAGCATTCTTTTGAGGAGAGTGGAAAGTTGAAAAAGGTAGCTGTCATTGGCGCTGGATTTGCTGGTTTATTTGCAGCAGCTTTGTTAGCTCAAAGAGGATTTTCTGTAACCCTCTTTGAGCAACACTATAGATTAGGCGGGTATGGGGATAGTTTTAAGAGAAAGGGATATCAATTTCATACATCCATTTATCGTGTCCCTAAAAAGTGGAATAGATTATTAGAGTTGGTCGATATCGAATTCAAAAAAGAAGAAAAAATTTATAGTAGCTGCCGTTATATATTTAATAATGGAAAGAGTATTGTTCCAGGTGGTGATCTAAGCAAAAAAATGATCGAATTGTTTCCAGAGGAAGAAACTAAAATCAGTGATTTTTTCGAAAGAATGTACCAGATAGGCGAAATATTCGGAAAAATTTATATGTCAGGCAATAGCATGAAAGATTTAAAAATGTCTGAAGTTAAAGACTATGTAGAGGTTGCTAATTCCACAATAGGCACCATTTTAACCGCTTATTTTGGTACTAATAAAGAATTAAAAGATGTAATAAAAGCTACATTAGATTTCGAAGATGACACGATTGCTTTAGTGATTCCAGTTACTTTACTTGAAATTAAGTCGGATGAAAAGGACGAATTGCCTTGCGGTGGTGCTCCAGTCATTATAAAAAGATTAAAAGACAAAATCGAACAATTTGGAGGAACCATTTCTCTACAAGAAAATGTAGTAGCTATGGATATAAGTAATGACGGTCATTGTACCAAAATGGTAACAAATAAACGAGAATACAAAGATTTCGATAAGTTTTTAATTGCGTCAGACATTAACAATTTTTATAACACGATCATTGATGAAAAATATAGCCACCCTTTTTTGAAAGAAGATTTTCATATTTCAAACGCTACTTTTTCAGTATGGGTAGGCTTAACATGTTCGTCTGAACAATTAGATCTTTTTGAAAGTACAATATATTATCAAATGAAAGATACGGAATGGTTTATGCAGTCTATAAATAAAAAGTTAGAAATTAGTTCTGATTTTTTATTTATTAGTAGTTTATTTAGTGATGATCCTAGCAGTACCAAAAAAGGGAAGTCTCAGCTTTGTATCGGGCTGGCAACGGAGATTGAACAGTTTGAGCTAGCTAAAGCTAATGACCATTATGAACAGCTGAAGCAAGAAATTACTGCGAAAATTTTGAATACTGTAGATGAAATCTTCCCTACAATGAGATCGAATATCGAAATTGTTGAAGCAGCCTCACCTTTAACCTATCAAAGATACACGTTAAATGCTAGAGGGGCAACGATTGGGTATCAAAAGAAAAAGAGCTTTATTATGAGTAAAAACCGTCATAAAAATATTAATTCAAAGCTTAAAAATGTATATTTCGGTAGCCAATGGACTTCTATTTTAGGTGGAATGATCGGTTCTATGGAAGAAGGAGTTAAGGCAGTTAATTTAATATTGGGAGCATACAATGATGAGCCATATGACTATATGGAAAAGTTAATGTAGGGGGAACAAATTGTGCTGTTAGCTAATCCTTTACAAAAGAAAATGTTAAATATGCTACTGACTTCTGAAGCGATTAATGATGACGAAAAGGAAAACGTATCAAGACTCAACATGTATCCATTATTTTATTCGAATGATATGAATGGTTATATGGGAAAGTTTTTTCAAATTACGAATCACGAAAATACATATGATGTACAAAGAATAGAAACGTTCTCTATCTATCGAGAGGGAGTTAGAGTTGAGTATTCTAATAGAATGCCCCAGTTTGTTGAACAGTTAGCTGAGCAATTTCCAGATGAGGCTGAATCCATTAGACAATTATTCGAAAGTATTTCTTCTATCGGAGAAGAGTGGTACCAATTTGTACAGGATGGGATGAGTTTCGAAAAAATTTATCTGTACAAAAAGCTAATCAAATTTTCAAATAAAGATTTTATGGATATCGTTAGTAGTACCGTGAAAAATGCGGAGCTACAAGCCATCATAAGTCTACTTCAACCTTATAACGGTAATGTAGGATTTAATACAATGGCGGGTTACTTAACGAGACAATTTTTTGATCTTCATTCAATTAAAGGATTTTGGGAATTAGTAAACTCAGAAAGTGAGTTAGCTCAAGAAATACATATGGATGTCACTAATACGATAACATTCGTCGATGACCTCAATATTCCTCAAGTAGTAGCTAATGATTATACCTATTTCAGTTGTGTATTTCGGTTAGAAAGTGAAGAGCTTACTCATCCCATTCTAACAAGTGTCGATGTAGATGGCTATGCATACAACTCTATCATTTGGCCAATGAAGATGAGCTATCAGCATATGGGAGCTTATTGCAAGCTGGATATAGCTGTTCCGTATAACCTAGTAAATGACAACGTTAGAGTTGCAGCGGAGCACTACTTACAAGAATGGTTTTCAGAAGTTGTCATTGAGCGGGTTGTAACTCCAGAGCAATATCAAGATTATTATGGCTTCAAGAGTGGCACAGGATTACGATGGGCTTTATCGGCTAAGGATGCGATGCAAATTTATAAAAAATCGAAGAATGAATCCGACTATAGTTACTGGGGATACGCGTGGTTTACTGCAATGCTACTTTACCATTCTCGGACGATATCACAAGTCAGATTGGATGTTCTAAATGATGGAGTATGAGTATGAATTTGTACCAAGATTTTCAGATACAGATGCATATGGGATTTTTCATAATGCATCTTATTTTATTTGGTTTGAAGATGCAAGATATAGCTTTTCTAAGGAGAAATTGTTTTTTGACGAAGAGCTGATGAGTCATAAGGACGTGAAGTTCCCAGTTATAGAAAACGCTTGTAAGTATAAGAGAAGCGTAGCATATACGGGTAATCCATTAAAAGTGAAAATTAAATTTGAAGTAAGTCCGAGTAAAAAAATCATTTTTCATTATGAGTTATATAATGAAAGTAAGTTATGTGCGGCTGGAAAAAGTGTGCATGTCATGTTGATTGATGACAAATTAGTTTATGAGTTTCCAAGTTGGTTTTTGGAGGTGCTAAAGGGTGGAGACGATATACTTTAAGAAGGAAATCGATAAAAAAAACCATACTTCAAAGGCCTCTTTGCATGCGATGAGTATCTTACTGCAGTATATGAATATTCCAAGTGAAAGAATGGTTTCTTTATTACATAGTAGCAGAAGTGTAGTAGATCCATACAAATTGTTATGTTACGGTATTGGCGCATATTATGAACAATTTAATTTTGTATCGGCTGTGGAATTCAAAAAGTATCTGGTAAGAAATTTGAAAATGCGAATATCAATACCATTAGTTAGAGCATCGAGACAAATATTTTTTTCTGATGATGAGGAATTGGACGAGTTTATTTATGTCGTGTGTGTAGGGATTAATGAATCAATGGACGAGCTAGTTATTGTTCATCCATATACGAACGACTATTACCGTATATCGTTGAGCAACTTAATGGTTTTAGAATATGAATTTATACTAATTAACTTTCCAGGTATGTTCAAACCTAAGCTAATTCCAACCTATGAGATGAGAATCAATCATTATATGAAAATGAAGGAATTAGGTGAGAGTGATGAATAACTCAAGATACCCATCCTGCTTTATTGCAACGTTTTCTAATGTATTACAAGACAAGGGGATTTCTTTTGATGAAGATTTGCTATTTGGGTTAAGCTCATCTTTTGATTTCCAATATCATTTTTCGAATTTACCTTTATCAGGTCCTACACATATCTTTACTGGAGCTAATTTTAATGCTTTTTCAAATTTAGCAAGCAGATTTAATATGTCATATGAAGTTAAATTTTCTAATAGAGAACAAATCATTGAAATGTTACGTGAGTCTATTGAACAATATTCGATCGTTATAGTTGAAGTGTCGATTAAGGCGTTACTTTCTTATTATAGTGATAATGAATTAGACACTTTGATGGCTACGATTACAGAAGGTGAGTCGAATCACGTCCTTAATGTTGTGAACATATGTGATCAATATATTCACATATATGATAATTTTCATACCGGAATTACAAAGATTGATAGAGCTATTCTAATTGATGCGATGTTTCCAACTGAGCTTGCAATTAATCCTGCAAGAGGAAGAATCCATTGTTTTCAACAGCCAACTGAGTTTCGCGAGCCAACATTGACAGATCATTTGGAATCGATTCAATTGACAGCAACTCAATTTTTATATGATAAGAACCCCTACTCAGGTCTTCGAGCCTTAAATCACTTTAGAGCGAATTTCCCCAACATGATAGAAAATTCAGATATGAAGGACAGAAAAAGAAGCATTCTATTATTTTATTATTTTTGTGTTTCTGCGGGTGGAGGAAGTTTCTTTCGCAAGCACTATCTTCGTTACTTAAAAAAACTAGCAGAGAAATATGAATTAACAGAAGAATGGAACACGATTATTGCAAAATACAAGTCACTTCACAATAAGTGGAGAAAGTTTGCTTTAGAAGTATTGAATACATTGAATCAGAATGATATTAATATGCGAACTTTACTTCAATCACTCGATGAGATCATTTATCTAGAAGAAACTTGTAATCGATTATTGTTAGATATCTCTTTCTTGTATAAAGAAAGTAGTAAATATATAGACCTTATTAACCAAACGAACGATGTATTGAATCTACAAACGATTACTACCTATTTAAATCTTTTTGGTTGTCATCATCAGAGTAAAGCTACTAATGAGTTTTCCGATATTGCTGCAATTTATGAACAGTATGGTGATTGTATTTTTATTTTGGATGAAATGAAAAATCAGCTAGTTAAATATAATTCTAATACATGGTCATACACGGAGAGTCATGGACGCTATTACTACGTTATCATTTTTAATTAGGATGTGATTTGTAGTGAAATTAGAAAATCTCATAAATAATCACGCTATAGGAGTCAATTGCTGTACAACGTCCTTAACAACCATTATGAGAAGTACAACCTTAAATACAGATATTACTGAGGCAGAAATCTTTGGTTTGTCTTCTGGTTTAGGATTTATATATCAATACTATAAAGATGAAGGATACTTTATTAGTGGTCGAAATGAAAGCTTGGAGTTCAATTTAAGTTTTCTATTAGGAATTACGTTTGAACAAGGATATTCAGATGATTTTGTGACGACATGGAATCAAAACAAAGCTTATTTGGAAAAAGGAATTCCAGTGATAGTCGATCTGAACGTTGAGTACTTACCGTATTTCAAAAACTATGTTAGTGATGATTTTCGATTTGGTTTGCATAATGCAATTTTAGTTGGATATGACGATGAGAATGTCTATTTGCTTGATCATCGCTGGTTAGAGTATCAAACAGTGCCTATTGCATTGTATGAAAAAGCCAGGTCGTTAGATAATTCTTCCATCTCTCCTAAAAACGGATGGAGAGTATTATTGACATTACCGAAGAAGTACAGCTATGACGAAATTAGTGTCTATACTTCATTAGAAACTGTATATAATCGTATGAAAAACCCATTTGCATTTAAATTAGGATTAGAAGGTATTCGATTGTTTTTGAAAGAGATAAACAACTGGGTAAAGTTAAATAGAGAAGATCGATTAAACGATTTACACACGGTTTCGTTTTTATTAGAAAAGTTAGGTACCGGTGGAGGGAATTTCAGAAGAATATATAGTCGATATATAAAAACTGTTTCCAAAAAATTAAGTATGCCAGAAGAATTTATAGAACTCAGTAAATTATATTCAGATTCAGCTAAACAATGGAAGCTATTATCAGATCTTTGTAACCAATTGGTTCAGAGTAGAGAAGAGAACCTAGTTGAATTACTCCGTCAAACGACAGAACGTATTTATAGCTATGAAAAAGAAGCAATAGAAAAAATAGACTTTTTGTTAAGGGAGAAATATTATGCTGAGCAGAGAAGCTATCTTGAACTCATTACCACATAGATATCCTTTTTTATTTGTGGATCAAATTACCGAAATTGACTACATGAAAAGTGTAGAGGGTATCAAAAATATTACGATTAACGAGCCGTGGACAACCGGACATTTTCCCAATGATCCTATTTTCCCAGGTGTATTACTAATTGAAACAGCTGCACAAATATGCGGATTTGTTTTTTATAAGGAACAATCTAATGAAAGCATGCCTCAATCTTATTTGAGTAATGTTAAAGATTTCAAGTTTATTAAATTAATTAAGCCGGGCGATCAGTTAGTAATCAAGGGCGCACTTGTTAGTTCAATTGTTAATTTTGCTGAGGTAAAGTGCGAAGTATTTGTTAAAGATACGGTTGTAGCTAAAGGGAAATTACAATATTACTTTAAACATTAAGGGAGGATGGACGATGTTAGAAATAGTTGGAAGTGGAATTATTCATAAGTATGGGACTGAAGCTGAGCAAATATTACAAGAAAAAATGTCCGCAGTAGACAGTCAAAACATCGGCCCCATTAAGTTTAGTCAGATCGATTCTAAAGTATTGAGACGCACATCGCAATATACCAAAATGTTATTAAAAACCGCAGAACTTAGCTTACAAGATGCCGAATTGGAGTTGCCGAGCTTAGATTTGCATAGATTTGGAACGATCATTAATACCTCCTATGGTCCATTAGATACTAACATTAATTTTGCAAAAAGTGTTTTGAAGGGTGATCCTGATTTTGTAAGTCCAACACTATTTGCTAATACGGTAACGAATGCGGCCTTAGGCCACTTATGTATTATCAATGGTTTTAAAGGTGATAGTACGTTTCTAATGGGAAGTAATCCAATTAGCTATGCGAATCAATTAATGAGGCAAGGAAATTCGGATTATATTTTTGTTGGAGCGGTGGAAGAATATTCACAACAATTACAAGATGAATTTACGCTACATTATCATGAATATTTGAAAACGCCACTTTCTGAATGTGGGGCTGGTTTAATTGTAAGGAAAGTATCGGAAAACTCAAGTGAGCCTGCAAAAGGGTACATTTATAAAAGCTATGGTTGTAGCTTTGAGCATAATCCTTATTTGGAAGAGATCGACCAAACGAAAGTTAAAAAGCAACTAGCGGATCAATTTCATGCCATCAAAAAAGATTTTAATGAAATTGATTTGGTTGTAGTGTGTGGAGCGGGATCTCAATTAGAAAGCATTGAACAAGAAGTGTTACAAGAGAATAACCTGTACAATACGATTAATTTGAAAGAACATCTGGGAGAAATATTTGGCGCTAACTTAGTCGCTTCAGTCGCGCTTTGTTTGCATATTATGCAAAACAATGCTGCCATTCAAAAAATTATTATTAATCATATGGATATTTCAATGAACTTCAATTCCGTAGTCATAGGCAGGGATAAACGATGCTAAATAATAGAAACATTTTGGTTACAGGTGGATCACGAGGAATTGGGCTACAAATTGTTGAAACTTTAGCTCAATCAGGGGCTAATGTTTCATTTACATATTCAGGTTCGAAATCACTGGCTGAAGAACTGGAAGCGAAGCATGAGAATGTTAAAGGATTTCAATTACAGCTAGGCACAGAGTTTGAGGATGAACAAATAAAAAGCATTGTAAAATCACACAAAAAATTAGATGGTTTTGTAAATAACGCGGGTATTACAGATGATGGTTTTATGTTGCTGAAAAGTGAAGAAGCGTGGACTAATGTATTAAATATCAATTTGTTGGGTGCATATAAAATGACGAAGGCTATCATTCCGTTACTTATGAAAAATAAGGGAATATCCTCTGTTGTATTTGTAACCTCTGTTTCTGGTGTTATAGGAGTGAGCGGTCAAACCAATTACTGTACGTCAAAATTCGGATTAATCGGTCTAACAAAATCATTAGCTAAGGAATTAGCACCGATGAGAATTCGGGTTAATTCCATAGCTCCAGGATATATCCAGACAGATATGACGATGAAATTGTCCGATGAACTACGCAATCAATATGAGAAAAATATACCATTAAGTAGATTTGGTCAGACACAGGAAGTGGCTAATGTGGTTGAGTTTTTATTAAGTGAGAAGTCCTCTTATATTACAGCGCAAAATATTGTTGTTGATGGTGGATTAACGGGATGACAATCATTAAAAAAATATTGGTTTTTGGTGGAGAAGGGTATATTGGTTCTTCTATTATCAATAAATTGGAAACGGAAGGATTTCAATGTTACTCCATTGATCAAGTATCCGAGCAGCTTTCAATAGCTACTCACTTTTTCTCGTTAGATATTACCGACTACTCCAAAGTAAATGCATTTATTAATAATGTAATAATAGAGGAAGATGATATTTTTGCGGTTATATATGCAACAGGAACGTTTGCTGTCGGTGATTTTTTAAGTATGGAATTCGAGCAGTTCCAAAAAGTTATGGATATAAACTTCAATAGTGTAGCTTACTTAACTTATGCACTTCTTCCTATCTTTTTGAAACAAGGTGGGGGGAAATTGATCTTTATTTCTTCAGTATTTTCAGAGGTAGTTGCTCCGGAAATGATTGCGTATAATTGCTCGAAAGCCGCACTTACACAATTCGCGAAATCTATTGCTGAAGATTACAGTAAGAAGATGATTCAATCCAATGTGATCTCTCCAGGTTTTGTTCAATCACCTATGTTATCTGACATAAAAAATCAACTACATTCACAAAAATGGATGCATTATTTACATGGATTACAAAAACAAACGGTGGACATTGAAACGATTGTCGATACAACACTGTTTCTATTGAAACAAAACCATTCCATTAATGGTGCAAATATCGTTATTGATGGTGGCTACAGCATTCGTTAAGGAAAGAGGGTATAGATGAATAATTCAGATGTACATAAAGTGTGGCATTGCTTCACTCAAATGGATGAATACATAAAGAACAAACCTCTTATTATTAAAAGAAGCGATGGGAATTACTTGTATGATCAAAATGATCACAGAATCTATGATGGTGTCTCTAGTCTCTTAAATGCAAGTTTTGGTCACAACAATAAATCAATCGTTGAAGCCATTATTGATCAATATTCGGTATTGGATAACAATAGTCTTTTTTTGTCATCAAATACGAATTCGATTCAATTAGCACAAAAAATATGTGAATTAACAAATGAAGATTTTAATCATGTGTTTTTTACGAATAGTGGATCAGAAGCTGTTGAAACTGCATTAAAGATTGCTATGAAATATGTGCATCGAACAAAAGGGATTGAGCATTGTCATACTGTTGCATTCGAAAATTGTTACCATGGATCAACGATCTACGCGACACTATTATCAGGTAATGATTATGATAATAGAGGAATTTATTTGAACATTGGTAGTGAGCATATACCTATTTTCGATGAACATGAAGTAGAAGAGAAGCTGATGCAATCGGAAGTAGAAAAGTATATAGCAATTTTGGAAAATAAACTAATTCAAAATAGCAATATAGGTATTGTCATTACTGAAATTGTTCAATTATCTAATGGAGCTACAGTTATTCCTGCCTTATACTTTCAAAAATTAAAAGAGTTATGTGATCAATATAAGGTTCTTTGGATTGCTGATGAAATTGCAACAGGTTTTGGTAGAGTAGGTAGTATATTCGCCTATCAACAACTAGGCGTTGCACCTGATATGTTACTACTTGGAAAAGCAATAAGCGGCGGACATGTACCATTAGGTGCTGTTTGTGTTACTAATAAAATCTATGAGGCGTTTCTTGGGAAAGTTACGGATGAAAATGAACTAACGAATGGATTTACAACCTCTGGGAATCCAGTAGCTTGTAGAGCTTCGTTAGCTGCCATTCAATATATGGAAAAGAATCAACTAGTAGAAAACTCATTACGAATGGGGCATATATTAAAGCGAGAACTAACAATTGCATTTTCTAAATATGAATTTGTCCATAATTTACAGGGAAAAGGATTATTATTAAGTATAAATTTTAAAGATAACGTTGTGGTCCCCATGATGAAAGGTTGGGGAATTGCCCATTTGCTATCTAAGCGGTTACTTAGCTATGGCTTATTATTATATCCAGATGGAAACAGTAGTTTAATTGTTGCACCACCGTTAACGATTAATGAAGATGAAATTCATTTCATTGTTAATGCAATTGATAAAACGCTAGCTTTGTTTCAGGGAGTCATTACTTATGAAGCGATATGATTATGCTGTTGTTGGTGGAGGAATCTCGGGTCTTGTAACAGCTGCATTATTAGTTCTCAATAACAAAAGTGTATGTTTACTTGAAAGCTCATCTAGTATAGGAGGCTATTTCAAAAATATTTCTCGTGATAGAGTACCTTATGGAGCACATCATATTGCAATACCAAATATTGAAAAGATGAATAAGCTATTTTCGAAAATGAATATCAATATTTTAGAATATTTAATTGCTGCAGATGAAATCAAAATTATTTACGACAATAAAGAGTATATGTTGTCTTTGTTCCTGAATAAGATGGGGGAAGATCTTAAAAAGTACTTTGATGAACATCAAGCTATTGATTCCTTTATAAATGATCTACAAGAAATTACCGAGACATTAAACTCAGAAGACGAAAATCGTATTAAGAAAATATTTATGGAAACTGTATTTGTTTCCTTTGAAAAATACTTAGATAAGTACTTTGAAAATAAAACAATTAAAGCTGTATTATCAGCGATCGGACCAAGTTACGCGGATGTATATATGGAAGACTCTGCGTTTACTTTTATTTCATTACTCGCTACATATGGAAATGGTACGTATTATTTCAAATCATATGGTGAAGAAATTGTACAAAAACTTATAAAGTATATCACTTCAACCGATAACAGGGTTGAATGTGGGTATCAAGTAGAAAAGATCAATTATGAGAGTCAAAGTTATACATTAATTTCGAAAAATGGACATTTGATTGAAGCCTCTTCTATTGTTTTAGCATGCTATCCGATAGAACTATTAAAGTCTATTGGTAATCAAAACGCAAAGCAAATGAAATTACTGAATAAATTGGAAAACATGAGGGTTGGTTCATCAGCAATCCGTTTCTATTATAGAGCGAATATTGCTATGCCACACCAAGAAATTATTGTTCATAATCATGTAAACAGATTAGATGAACAGGACGATGAAATCGCAAGCTACATCGTTAGCGTTTTAAATAAAGATCCCAATCAAATTAATATAATGGCAACGATTGTAAGAGACACTATTGATGAGAATAATATTCATTCAAAATATGAACCGTTACTCAAGCAATTCATTATCAATTATTTGAAGTTACGAGAAGAAGAGTTACAGTTTGTAATGGCTATAGGTCCGAAAAATCGAGAATTAGTAACGTTAAATCCAAATGGTTCAGTATTTGGATGGATTCGAGATATGAAAGGAAATTTACACTCCAATATATTCAAAGATATTCAACAATATTGGAGTAACGTATATGTAGTTGGGCATTGGTCAAGTACATTTGGTGTATATGGTTCTCTATTAACGGTCTCAAACTTTATAAATCAGATAAGCTTAGAAAAGACAAAAGTTTAGGAGTGTGAGAATATGTCGTTATTTCAAGTGAAGGGGTTAAATAAACAATATGTTAATGGTGATGTAACAACCTCGGTACTGAAAAATGTGAAATTAGGAATTGAAAAGGGAGAATTTGTTACAATCTTAGGACCTTCTGGTTCAGGGAAAACTACGTTACTAAATGTGCTCAGTGGACTTGATAATGAATATAGTGGGGAAATTCAATATAATGAACAAAACTTTTCTAAGTTTACAGAAAAGCAGCTCGGCGAATATCGCAGACAAGATGTCTCCTTAGTCTTTCAGCAATATTATTTATTACCAACACTAACGGTCTACGAAAATACTCAAGTTGGAAAATACTTAACTTCAGAACAGCTTTCTATTTCAACTATTCTTGAGCAAGTAGGCTTGCTAGAGCATAAGGACAAATACCCCAATCAGTTATCAGGTGGACAAAAACAACGTACAGCAATTGCCAGAGCAATTGTGAAGTCTCCTAAAATAATCTTTTGTGATGAACCAACTGGTGCATTAGATATCGAAAACTCAAAAATGGTCATTCAATTGTTACTCGAATTGAACAAGAAGAATGGCGTGACCATCATTATGGTAACTCATCATGAAGCATTTTCTTTATTAGCAAACAGGGTCATTCGCATGAAGGACGGAAAGATTAAAGAAGTGAATACAACAATATCTCCATTATCCATTGATGAGATTGAGTGGTGATGAATTATGTTATTTAAGCACACAATTAGATATATTCTTCAGAAGAACAGATGGTTATTTGCAGCAATTTCGGCTTTATTAGTTATTATGAGCGTATTGTTTTTTTCATTAATCTCCTTAAATGAGAAAATGAATCAAGTTGTAAAAATCTATGAGATTAACAGTCAAGAGGATTTTCAGTTTATTCCGAAACAAGATGGTACTTTGTCTATTGAAGAGACTGTGAACAATTATGCTGAAACGTATAAGTTTGATGTAGAACAACAGCATCTTAAATTAGTTACGGACAAATCTATCTCCTATAAAATATTAAAGCAACAACATCTCGTTAACGAACCATACTATCTGTTTGGTAAAGCAAGCAGTCAAGCAAATGAAATCGTAATTGACGTTAATACTGCGACAAGGCTTCAACTAGAAGTTGGTGACTCTTATGAATTTCTTAATCAATCATACGAAATTAGTGGTATAGCAGGTTTTCCAGGACAAATTCAACCTAATATGAAATTGAAAGGATTTGGCTCATATCATCCAGAACATGCTGTGCTGGTTGGATTGAGTGATGAGGCTTTTAATCAAGTTGAAGCTGAAGAGAAAATTTATTATGGTGGAATTTGGTCAGAAAAAGCAACAAATCGTGAATTAGATCCTGAACAATTTTATATGATCAAATATGCAGCTGATAACGTTGAAATGAATTCCTTGTCACTGAAAATTTCGATGAATCAAATGATTGCAGGTATTTCAATTGGTGTTTTGATGACTATTGTTCTAGTGATGCTAGCCATGCTAGTTTATAAAATGATTAAAGATAATCAAGAAATTTATGGGATATTAAAAGGAATAGGGTATAAAAATCGTCATATTATAAGTAGCTTCCTGCCTATTATTATTATTTTAATAATACCGATAATTACAGGTAAAATAATAAGCGTTTTGTTTTTACCTGATCTATTTGTTCTAATGAATCAAGATGGAATTATACCTTATCTGGAATCTAATAATGATTGGTTGTTTTTCATAATTGTCGCGATAATATTTGTTTTCATAACAGCGTTCAGCTCCATGTTACTTATTGCCATTATGCTTAGAAAGAGTCCAATTTCTCTCATTCGAGGCGTGAGTAATGAGAAAAATAGTAAGTTTAAGCGCGTATTATTGAAAATAACAACTAGAAAAAATGAACTACTGAACTTAAGAAATAAGTTTGCATTACGTAATCCGTTTGTTTTAGGTTTAATGATATTTACAGGATTCGCTTTGGCAGTACAATTGTTGTTAAGTTTTGCTATGTTTGAATTTCCTCAACGAATTGTGCAGGCCTATGAGGAGCAATTTAGATACTCTTATGATATTAGATTTTCAGAAACATTAAATGTTGAAAGATCTAGTGAATATGTAGCTTACGGAAATAAGGCGTACGCATTTGATTATAAGGGGAAGCAAGAAGAAGCTGAATTGTATATCTTACAGCCAGGAGAAAGTAATTCTTTTATTCAATTTATTGACTACAATACGGGAAAAAATATTACAAATCGATTGAGTGACGGCGTAATTATTAGTAAATGGTTTGCTAATAAGTATGATCTGCAGGTAGGAGACGAACTGGCTTTATCACAGTCAGATTTGTATATTGCTACAGAGATTGTAGGTATTCATAAAGGTTTACAGGGGAATGAAGTTTACACTACTGTAAGTTACTATAATGATACTTTCAACGAAGAAATTGTTGAATTTGATGGATTATATATTGATACCTTGACTCATCCGTCATTTCATGAGGCTCAAATTAGTATTGTAAACGAGCTACAAGAAACGTTGTTAGCTGTAAAGCAGTCAACTAATCAATACCAATTGATAGGTCTAATCTTACTGATTATTGGCATTGTACTTAGCATAATATTGATGAGTATTGCACTATATATTATGCTACAAAATAACAAGGACCAAATCTTATTATTTAAGGCAATGGGATATCGTAATAAGGAGATATTTGTAATATCTATTAATGGTTATCTATATCCGCTATCACTAGGTATTGTTGTTGCTATTCCTTACTTTATGTTGCTAGGGAAATTATTGTTTGGAATGATTTCCAAGGGAAGCAGCTTATATATTCCTATGGAAATTAGCATTATCTATATAGTTATTCTTTCTATGAGTGCTGTTCTATTCTTCTACCTAATTGCTTCAATCTTTGTACGAAGTATTTTTAAAGATAGAAATTTCATGAGCCTTATGAATACATGAATATTATCAACCATCAAATAATTTCTATCGCGAACGATGAACTACATTTGGTAGAGGTAATTACTTGTAATAATAAGTTAAGCAGAGCGGATAGAAACTACTTCAAAAATTACATCATACAGCGTTCAAGGCGAAGTTTGTATAACTATGCTGTAAGTTATAGTTATCCTTACATTATGATGTATTTCTCACAGTTTAAAGCTTCGGTTGATATTGAATGTCATGCAAAATTCAAACAGCAGTACGGTACTCTAATAGCGTCTGAAAGTGAAATGGAAAGCTTAACACAACATGTTGGGGAGCTATCGAGTAAAGTGCAACTAAGTTCGCTATGGACGCTGAAAGAAGCATATGGTAAATACTACGGTGTTGGTCTAGACTATGGCTTTCAATCAATAGTGTTAAACAATAATTGTATGTCGAGCAATTTTGTTTCACCTAAAGCTAGTATACGACTTTGTTTAGGTATCAATGAGACATTCTCATTTACAATTGCCCATGAGAAAGCATGGACTGAAGAAAAAAAACAATCTATCTCTAAAGCTATGAATTGCGGAATAAATACATTTAATGGAATTTAATAGAGCGATCAACAGAAAACAAGATGCAGGCTATTAGCTTCCGGCATCTTGTTTTTTTGTTTTCAAATTTACAAACTTATTACATAAAGCACATTTGAATTTTACAATGATGTCTTATTATTGAAAATGAGGCTCGGAATAAAGCTTAGTTTACGAGTCCAAACGTGGTTGTGGCGTTTCGCAAGTGCCTAATAAAATTATAAAAATGAATAAGGAGCAGTGAAAATGAAAAACAGGAAAAAAGCAATGAGTATGTTAAGCATGTTTATTATTGCATCCATGGTAATATCTCCAACGCATTATGTACAGGCATCAGAAGTAGAAAATACAGTTTTTATTAATGAAATCGAATCTAATGATGCAGTTACAGATATAGATTGGATTGAAATTATTAATACTGGCAATAGTGATATAGATATTAGTGGATGGTTTGTTACAGATGATAAAGGTTTGGAACGGTTGGTAGATAATAAGGAATGGCGTATTGAGGATGGGACTGTATTAGAAGCTGGCGAAATTTTGGTTATTGAGCATGATGTTGTGTTAAATAATCTGTCCTTGGGAAAAGAAGATACAGTTTTTTTGTATGATAGTAGCACTACTTTATTGGACTCGTATATTTATTCAGGTCATGCAGTTGGTACATATTCAAGGGTTCCAGACGGTACAGGAGAATTTGTTGATCAGGAACCAACCAAAGGTGAGTTAAATATTGTAGAAAAAGAAGAATTACCTAAACATAGATTAGTAATCAATGAGATTAATTCTGCGCCGGATGATTGGGTAGAGTTTATGAATATAGGAACAGAAGAGATGGACCTTTCTGGTTATGAAATTCGCGACAATTCTGATGACCATCGTTGGAAATTTGCAGAAGGAACAAATCTGCAAGCAGGAGAACTGTTTGTAGTTGATGCAAGTATGAATGGTCAGGTATATAATGATCAGACAAAAGCTTATGTTGCAGGTGAATTCCAAGAAGCAATTGGTATTGGTTCAGGAGATTCTATTCGTTTATATGATAATGAAGGGAATTTACTAGATGACTATTCATGGACTGGCCATGCTAGTTATGAAGGTAATGATTCATTGGCGTCTTTCGGAAGATATCCAGATGGGACTGGTACATTTGGATTAATGAAAGAAACAAAGGGGTTAAAAAACGATTGGTATCAACCTCAGATTGTAATCAATGAAGTAGAGTCTAACGATGATGAAACCGATTGGGTTGAAATTTATAATGTAGGAACTACAAACGTAGATTTATCTGGTTGGTATTTATATGATGATGACCCAGTAGGTCATGCTGCAGATATAACACCCGTAGTAGATGGAACAAATCTTAATCCAGGCGCATTTTATGTTTTTGATGGTAATAAGGATTTTACATTTGGCTTAGGAAAGGCTGATCAAGTTACTATTTTTAATAAAGATGGTGTGTCCATTGCAGAATATTCGTGGGTAATACATGCAAATGGTGTATACGCACGAATTCCAGATGGAACAGGCGAACTTGTAGAATTCCCCACTTCGACTAAGGGAAAAGCAAATATTGTAACAAATCCAGTTATATTAAATGAAGTACAGTCAAATGACTTAAATAAGGGACCTGATTGGATAGAGCTTGCTAATCCAACAGGCGAAGTTTTAGATATTTCGGGAATAGTAATTAAAGATAGTGATGATACACATCAATATGTTATCTCTAATGGTACAACAATTCCAGCATATGGATTTTTGGTATTAACAGAAGAAACATTTGGTTTTGGACTTGGAAAGAATGATTCTGTACGTCTGTTTGAAAATGATAGATTAATAGCTAGCACAACATGGCCAGATCATACAAATCCGACTTGGGGATTGTATCCAGATGTAACTGGAAATGAGTATAGAAATACAAAAGAAGCAACTGTGGGTGCACCAAATAAATTTGAAGGTATTCCTGAAATTATTGCATGGCCAGGTAATGGTGAAGTTGTAATTTTTGACCGTGAACCAACATTTTTAGAAGATTCTTCAGGATTGGATTTCTTTAATCGCCAATTATATGCAGTTGATAATGGTACAGGTAAGTTTTGGATTTTAGACGTTTCAAAAGATGGAAAGTTAAGTTTTGCAAAAGGTTTTGAAAATGGCAAACGTGTTCGATTCCAAAAAGATGCAGATGATGCAAGAGCAGCAGGACCGGATGCAGAAGGAATTACAGTAGATGGAAACGGTATTGTTTATATTGCTTCTGAACGTGATAATAATGTTAAGGGCGTTAACTTTAATATGATTTTGAGCGTTGATCCACATAAAGAAGACGATGATTTAGTTGCATTACAACAATGGGATTTAACCGCTTCATTACCACAGGTTTCTGCCAATATGGGAATTGAATCTGTAGAATGGGTATCAAACGCAAATGTTGACGGTAAGCTTTATGACCAAAATACGAATACAGTTTTTGATGCAACTAATTATCCAAATGCAATTGCAAGTGGTGTGTTCTTTGTTGCATTAGAAGATAATGGTCATGTATATGCATATGTTCTAAATGAAGATGGAAGTTCTGTACAAATTGCTGATATTGACGGAAAGATTGGTGGAGCAATGGCTCTTGACTACGATACATATGAAAATGTATTGTGGGTTGTTGCGGATAATGGATTTAATAATCGTGCAGCAAAAATATCATTCAATGGAGATAAAGAAACAGAAATTATTCATATAATGCCTGCAAGTGGTGTCGATATTAGTTTCAATAATGAAGGATTTGCAATTGCAGAGGCAAGTTTTACTAAAGATGGTCAAAGACCGGTGTATCGATTTAAAGATGGCGAAAAATCGGGCTCTTTATCTATAGGTTCTATTGCATCTGATTATAAAGGAAATGTAGATGATAACTCCGGAAATACAGGCAATGAAGGTACTGGAGGCAGTAACAATGAAACAGTAACTCCAGGCGCACCGAAAGTAGATCAGAACAGAATCAACGTTACTTCCGTGTTAACACAAACTTCTGAAGGCAGCGTAGCTACAGCAGTTCTAACTGAACAAGCATTAGCAGAAGCAATTGCTTTCGTGGAAGCTGCGAACGGAACAGAAACCACTGTTGAAATCAAAGTAGAAGCTGTTGCAAATGCCAAGACAGTTGAAATGATGATTCCAAACAAATCGATTAGAGCATTAGTCGAATCTCGGGTAGAAGCATTTGTAATTGCATCACCAATTGCAACCATCACGTTTGACGATATAACTCTAAAAACAATTGCCGATGCGGCTAAGGCTGATGTAAAGATATCTGCTAGCGTTGTTGATCCGAGCACGCTTTCAGTGTCTGGAGTTACTAAAGAGCGGATTGCGGACAGACTGATATTCGATTTTACAGTAACAAGCGGTGATGAAGAGATCAGTGATTTCAATGGTGGTTTAGCGAGCGTATCCGTTCCGTACACATTACGCCAAGGCGAGAATCCAAACGCTATTGTTGTATACTATCTGGACAAGAACGGAAACCTTGAACATGTCATGGGATTATATGATGCTGAGGCTGGTACAGTAACGATGACGGTTAACCACTTCTCTAGCTTTGTTATTGGCTACAATAAAGTGGAGTTTGCAGATGTCTTAAGCACACAATGGTATGCAGATGCAGTAGACTTTGTAGCAGCTCGCCAGTTCTTCAATGGGGTAAGTGACAATGAGTTTGCACCGAATAACGAAATGACAAGAGCTATGGTTGCCAAGGTCATTGCGAATATGGAGGGAGCAGACCTTACGAGCTACAACACATCAGTATTTGTGGATGTTGATAAGGATGCTTGGTATGGCGCTGCAATTGCTTGGGCAGCTGATAATAAGATTGTGTCAGGTGTAGGAAATGGGAAATTTGATCCAAGTGCACCTATCACTCGCGAGCAATTGGCTGTGATGATCCATAACTATATTGAGTACAAGGGCACTAAATTAGTAGGCACAAACAAGCCAGCCTTTGTAGATGCAAACGCAGTGAGCGATTGGGCGAAGGATGAAGTGACAACACTTCAAAGTTATGGCATTATAAGCGGAATTGCCGGAAACACATTCGCACCAAAGGTAAATGCCGACAGAGCAGCAGTGGCCACCATATTCAAAAATTTTGTAACTGAGTTTGTTAAGTAAATGAAATGAAAAATCTCCCTTTGGAATTCACCAAAGGGAGATTTTTTGTGTTGTGCCCAGCATGGGTTCAGTCTATAGGGTGAGAGTGTTACGAACCAGCTGACGATCTACAGGTATCTACTCCTGATTTTCGCTCGGTTTTTCTTTTCTCCAGGATCGCAGACGGTTAAAGCTCGCTGAAAATGTTAATCTTCCTGCATAGTACTTCTTCATATGGATATACTACCTTTTTTTGTGTTTTACAATGCGATGTAGGCTATTATATAATATTCTGATGGATTTAAGAGAATCAGCTAGAGGAGTTTTTTTATGAAGAAAGGCATCATTTACGGTGTTTTAGCTTACTTATCCTGGGGTCTGCTGCCCTTATACTGGCGATTGTTTGAAACGATGCCAGCAGGCGAAATATTAGCCCACCGAATTTTGTGGTCTTTCGTTTTCGTTGCCGTGCTTGTTACAGCGGCCAAGCGCTGGAAGCATCTCAAAAGCGTCGTTAAAGACCGTAAAAGCAGACTGGCCGTTTTAATATGCTCCATTTTTATAAGCTGCAATTGGCTTATATTTATTTGGGCAGTTAATAATGGCAATGTCATTGAGACAAGCCTAGGTTATTATATGAATCCGTTAATTAGCGTGGTATTTGCTGTTGTGTTCTTGAAGGAAAAGCTGCGAGCTGGGCAATGGGCTGCAATTATTATCGCTGGAATTGGTGTCATGTTGATGGCAGTTCAATATGGTCATGTGCCTTGGATTGCTATTGTACTCGCGGTTTCGTTCGCATTATACGGTTTAGCCAAAAAAGTTGCCCAATTAGATGTCCTCTTAGGTCTGACCTGGGAAACGATGATCGTCGTTCCGATTGCAATGATCTATATGACTTTCATCCATGCTGATGGCAATGCGACAGTCCTTTCTTTATCTGGAGGGTCAATGGTTCTCTTGCTATTATCCGGTGCTTTTACCGCGCTTCCCTTATTTTGTTTTGCAAGAGCAGCCGAAAGGCTGCCGCTTTCAATGGTAGGCTTCATTCAATATATTGCGCCTACTACCAGCCTGCTGCTCGCTGTCTTCGTATTTGACGAGACTTTCACAGAGGGACAGCTGGTTAGCTTCTCGTTTATTTGGTCTGCCTTAATCATCTATACGTTCGTATCTTTCAGAAAATCGAAACCGTCAAGGCAGTTAAGTGAAGCTGCTTGAAGATTTGATCTCGTTGATATAATTCTTGGCGATCCAATCTTTCGGCTCCTGCGACGTCAATTCAGGAGGATGTACAAAAAAGGGGGCGAGCCGCCCCCCTATGGAGAGCCCTGCAAAAGTCTTGTTTTTGAGTAAAAGTGAGTTTCAAATTGGAAATGTAATCGTGAAAACTCAAAAAGCAGCTCGCCTATCATCTGAGGGTGGGCTGCTTTTGCTCTACTAGTTTCACATTTACAACAAATGCAGTGAGGTATGCCTGTATTCGCATGCGAAATAGACCTCGGTATTTGGCTTTTGCCATCCCGTGGAACCTCTTCATCTCTGCGTTCTTGTGTTCAATAAATGGTCTCCGCTTAATCCGCTCTTTAAACGTATCACTAAGCTCAAACTCGATCTGTTCCTTGAAATGCTCCGCAATGATGAGAAACGAGTAAGTCTTGCTCTTTGATTCTGGTTTGTAGCACCCTTCGCTTAGCGGACACAGGTCTTACACTTCTCAACATCAAAATAAAACACAAGGGATCGACTGTTTCCGCTTTGTTTACTACTTTGCATCGCTTTCCGAGTGCTATGCTGTCCGGCAGGGCATACAACAAAATCCGCATCTTTGCTGTATTCAAATCCTTCTTGCCGCTCGCCTCCATGATGGACAACAGGATTTAGGGGGACGACAGGCTGAATCATTTCTTTTTTCATCTTCTACGATTTGTCTAGCCAATTGAAGCTTGTCACTAATGGCCCCTTCATGATCAGGCAGTAATTCCTCCACGGATTCATCCAACTTAGCCAAGTAATGGAGCGTAATCCGCTCGGCATCCTCTTGCTCGCTTTTTACGCGCGGCATGGATGGTAGTCTCTTCTCCAACTTCGGATTTCGTTTGAGAACCGTTCGCATAAGACGTTTAGCTGCATCCCGCAACACGTCCAAAGGACGCTGCTTTTGGCTACTTGCTTGGGTATGAGTCGCATCTAAAATAATAGTTTTACCCTTATTGAGTCCTTTTTCCACACATTGACTTACCACTTGTATGCTAAATTCACCTGGGCTTCCTGAACAACTCGTTCATCTGAAAGATTGTAAAGGATCTGCAAAAAGAGCAGACGAAAAAGCAGCTTAGGCTCATTAGCCGGTCTGCCGTAATATTTGCAATAGCTGTTTTCGACCAGCTCATGAATGAAGCTGAAATCTACGATGCGATGAAACTTTCGCAACAAGTGATCTTCAGGAACAAGATTATATAATTCCGCATGGAACGATGTAGTTAATTGTCTACCGGCATGCAACAACAGGCTCATCTCACTTTTACTTTTCTTCCATTATACAACAAATCTAGTACTAGCAGGGTACTGGGCTCCGTTTTACAGATAATGTATTCGTTTTGCAGGGTTCTCCTTATTGGGTCTCTTTTTGATTATTGCCTATTCTGAACAGCTTATTTCATATAAATTAAGATTGTATTAACTGCTCAATGTGTTGTTCGATATCGAGAAGGGAATCCCAAGGCTCATAGCGATGAAGGGCTTCTCCTTCTTGATTAACAAGAAATTTAGAAAAATTCCAACGAATTGAATTTCCGATTAAGTATTCAGGATGCATTTGTTTTATTTTCTCAACGACGATTGATTCTTGAATATTGTTAGAATCTCATTTATGTACTGCTCCTTATAGTGAAGAAAGGTATGCAGAATTCTATAGCCGTTACCAAAGATTGACAGACATACTCACTTGAAAATACAATAAAGGCTCATGGCAATTAAAGCGCCTTCATAACAATACTTATAAATCGAAGACTCCAACCTAGCATCTAGATAAACTATCGATGAAAACACTATAAATGCCTGAAAATAAT
Source organism: Paenibacillus sp. Y930 (assembly GCF_056786375.1). Classification (NCBI taxonomy): domain Bacteria; kingdom Bacillati; phylum Bacillota; class Bacilli; order Caryophanales; family Paenibacillaceae; genus Paenibacillus; species Paenibacillus sp. Y930. The sequence goes on from NZ_JBXCIX010000002.1 coordinate 488,404, forward strand.
ATGGATATATTTGAGAAAGGGAGAGGATTCCTATCTATACCGTTCTGCTTGTAGACGATGAACCGCTTGTACTGGAAGGCTTGATGTTCATGATCGATTGGGAAGGCCACGGCTTCCATGTCTGTGGCGAAGCAAGAGATGGTGAAGAAGCACTGGACCGAATTCAGGAACTTAATCCAGATCTGGTCGTGACGGATATTAGTATGCCGGTTATGGATGGGTTGCAGTTAATACAGTACTGCACGAAGGAGTTGAACACGTCGTGTCGTTTCGTCATTCTAAGCGGGCATGATGATTTTACTTCAGCCCAGAAAGCGCTGACGTGCGGAGTGCTCAATTACTGGTTGAAGCCGATCGATGTTGAGGAAATTCATGCTTCACTCGTTAAATTTCACAGTGAATGGTCGTATCGGGACGATCGCGATACTTTGGGCTTGCAGTTTACGACACCACCGTTGGAAGCTACTTGGAACATTCCGGAGGCCGGTGATCCACTATTCGATGCAGAGGATCGTCTATTGCTGGCGATTGTAACTAGAGACGGTGAGGCGATCGACGAAGCGGTTCAAAGGCTCTGCCGCCAACTAGTGCTTTCGTTCGGAGGCAATGGAGAGGCGGGTAAGGTTTTTTTGTCAAACGTTTTATTGGAAATTTTATGGAAAGTGATGGAGGGAGAGACAGCAAACTCGGCTCTAGAAGGCGAACGAGGCCTCCTACTTCCGATCCTGCCAAACAGGGTAGACCGTTGGCCAGACATATTGGTATCGTTCGCACACAAAGTGGCAGAGCAGTTGGCACGGCAGCGGTCTGTGAACGGTATCGCGTGGGAAGCTGCTCAGTTAATTAGAGAGCGCTACCATGAGCCTCTTCAACTGCAGACCATCGCGGGATTACTTCATTTTCAGCCTGCTTATTTAGGACAATTGTTCAAAAAACAAATAGGTATTTCTTTCCTTGACTACGTTCACCGCACGCGGGTTGAGGCAGGCCGCAAGCTTCTGCGGCGAACCGATCTGAAAATCGCCGACGTGGCTCGGACAGTCGGATACGCCGATCCCGAGCATTTTGCCGCCAAATTCAAGCAATGGATGGACATGACCCCCTCTCAATACAAAAATGGCTAATCCAAGGAGGTATCTGCATGCGTAAGCAGTTCGGCTGGTTCAGCTTCGTCAACAACATCCCACTTAAATGGAAGTTCACGCTCATCTACTTGCTGTGCGTTCTTTTACCGATCCTGACAATCAATTTTCTCTTTTTTCATAAAATGTCGGAGAACATTCAAACCCGGGAGCAGACTAACCTTCAATGGACGATTGAGCGGGCGGCCAAGAAAGTGACGGATATGATCGAAGGTGGCGTTACTCTAAGTTATTCCGTCGCGACAGATCGTATCCTATACGAGGAGCTGGATAAGGAATACGCCGATGTGGTCGAATTCTATGAAAGCTTCAATGAGGTACTGAGCGGCAAAATGAGACCGTTTATATCTGCCTACACCTACGTCGAGAATATTTCAGTATTCACGGAAAATCCGACTGTCGTGAGCGGCAGCAATTACTTTATATTGGACGAAGCGGCAAAGCGAAGTCCCTGGTACGAGGCAGCTTCTAAGTCTTCGTCAGATGTCAACGTCTTGATGTATGCCGATGTCGATCTTATGAACTTGAATGCGAAAAAAGAATATTTCAGTATCGTGCGTAAACTGAACGAGTATCCGATGCACGGACAATATGCAAAATATTTGCGCATCGATCTTAAGCTTAGCAAATTCAATGAAATTCTGGAGCTGGAGCAGCCATACATGATGCTTAAGATGCTGGATCCGCAAGGCCAGGTGTTGTTCCCATCGTCCCAGTTCATGGCGCAGATTGGACCAACTGACAGCGGAGAGGACAACCGACTGATGTACCAGAGTCCTTTAGGCAGCCTTTCTTATATCAGTGAATGGAAGCTTGCTGGTCTTGCGGAAGAAGATCGCTTTCAGACGGCTATCCAGAGCTCCAAGCGCTTCATCTGGATGCTGATCGCCATCAGTACGTTGCTGCCAACGACGCTCATTTTCGTCATGCTACGTTCGTACAATTACCGGATTCGCCGGCTGTCCCGCCATTTGGACAAAGCGACGAATGAGAAGTTTCATTTGATCGAGTTGAGTGAAGGTCAGGACGAGATCGGCGGTCTAATACGCAGCTACAATCGGATGGCCGCCCAGATCGAGTCACTCATCAACGATGTTTACAAGCTTGAAATAAAGCAAAAGGATATGCAGTTGGAGCAGATTCGCGCCGAAATGAAGCTGCTACAAAGCCAGGTAAACCCACATTTTCTTTTCAATACGTTAAACGCCCTGCTCGTTGTTAGTGCGAAAAACGGTTATACGGAAGTATCCGTCATTATCCGCAACTTGTCCCAATTGCTTCGCCGGCTTCTCAGTTGGTCTGATGCCGCCGTAACCTTGCAGGACGAGCTTCATTTTACGGAAATGTATTTGAAAATTGAAAAGTTCCGGTTTGCGGACCAGTTTGATTACGTATTCAACATCGAAGAGGAAGCTGCAAGCTGCATGGTGCCGAAAATGTGTATTCAACCGCTTGTCGAGAATGCGTGCAAGCACGGATTGCAGACGGTCAAAGGGCAGCGTATTATTCGCATTGAAGCCCGGCGCACAGATACTTATTTGTATTTGCAGGTTATAGATAATGGCAAAGGCATGGATGAGGAACGATTAAACGAAATCCGTAGCATGATGGACGACAGTCTCGATTCGGACGAGAACGTGGGAATGCGCAACGTCTATAAGAGGCTACGGCTTCATTATGGGGAACGTGTCGATTTTTACATTGACAGCCGTCCCAACGAAGGTACGCGAGTTAGCTTTCGGATTCCTGCCTTACCAGAAGATGAAGGGAGCAGAAAAAATGTACTCGGTGCTACTGGTGGATGATGAACCTTGGGCGATTGAAGGCTTGCTAATGTTTGTAGATTGGGAAGGGCATGGATTCCGCGTCTGCGGTGTGTGTGAGAACGGCGCCGAGGCGCAGTCTGCTGCACACGAGCTTAAGCCGGACGTTATCGTGACGGATATCCGAATGCCAGAGATGGACGGATTGGAGTTAATCGAACAGTTGCAAGGGGAAAATGGAGCCCCGATCGAATTCGTTGTGCTTAGCGCCTACAGCGAGTTTACATACGCTAAACGTGCTATGCAGCTTGGCGTCAAATACTATTTACTCAAGCCGATTATCGAAGAAGAGACGGCTGAGGTTTTGTTGCAGATCCGCAAGAGGCTCGACACAAAGAGGGCACTCCGGCGGAAAATAGAAGACAGTGAAGAGACTTCGTTGTCGCCGCTGGCGGTGCAACGGATGAAGGACGTGCTACAAGCAATCGAAGATGTGAACGGAGAACGTGCGGTGGAAGAGATCAATAGCTTGTTCTTAGAGCTGTGGAGCCAGTCTTTCGAATGGGCCAAGTTGTTTGTTTGTTCATTGACCGTTCAATGTAGCAAGCTGATTCGTGAATCAGGTGGAGATCCGGCGTTGTTGCTGCGTCCCCACCCGGATCCATCTTGCGAGAACGCCGAGCTGGAATCCGTGCGGCTGGGGATTCTCTCTTATGCCGAGCAGGTAATCAGAGCACTACAATCGCTTCGCAAGCACAGACCTGGTAGTACGTTGACCGAGATTGACAGGTACGTCTCAGAGAAATATCGCAGCTCACTATCGATTAGGGACGTGGCGGCGCGGTTTTATTTGAATCCCGTTTATTTAGGTAAAGCTTACAAGGACAAATTCGGCTGTGGTTTGCTGGATCGGATGCACGATTTGCGGATCTCCGAGGCATGCGAGAAGCTTCGCGATACCAACGAGCCGATCGGTGCTATTGCTGAGCAGGTCGGGTATGCGCAATACCATTATTTTTTGAGGCATTTTGAACAGCGCACAGGGAGGAAACCGGCGGAATACCGAACCTCCAAATGGTGAAACCTCGAGAAAGTAAGATCGTCAAAACCGATTTTTGAGGGGGGTACGCATTTAATATGTGAATTGTAAACGCAATATAGAAAGCGCTATCATAAGAGAAGTAAGACGATTGCACGCCGTTTTGCATTATATTTGATAAGGAGGATTTAACATGGGGGTTCGAACTAAAAAAACGGTCAACTGGGTATTCATGTTGATTCTGACGTTTAGCATTGTAGCGTCAGGCTGCTCTAGTAATGGAAATGGAAACAAAGATACGTCATCTAACACAAAGAAAACAAACGATTCCACAAAAGAATCCAACTCATCTGAAACAAAAGTGGAGCCGTTCACGATTTCATTATTTACGGCTGCTACGGGACCGATCCCGACGGAAGATAACAAGATCTATCAGGAGATTAAAGAAAAGCTAGGCGTAACTCTGAAGGAAGAATATCTTGTTGGTGATATTGAACAGAAGCTTGGCGTTATGATTGCCGGCGGAGATTATCCTGACATGATTACGGCAAATACAAAGTTGACTGCGGCTAATGCAGTTATTCCGCTAGAAGATCTAATTGAGCAACACGCACCGAACTTGAAGAAACATTTCGGAAAAGTGTGGGAGCAATTGAAAGATCCTGCTGACGGTCACATCTACTGGCTGCCCAACTATGGAGTATATCAAGGCGACTTTAAGCCAACTGACTACATGGGACCAGCGTTCTATATCCAAAAGGCTATTCTGAAAGAATATGACTATCCTCAAATCAAAACATTAGATGATTATTTTAAGCTGATAGAAGATTATGCAACTAAATACCCTGAGATTGACGGACAACCGACAATTGGGTATACATCACTTGCTTATGACTGGCGTGACTGGGGTCTACGTAACGCGCCACAGCATTTAGCAGGTCATCCAAATGATGGAGGCGTTCTAGTAGATCCAGATACGAACGTTGCCACTCGATTTTCTGCAACAGATACAGCAAAACCTTACTATAGTAAGCTGAATGAATTTAATGCCAAAGGCTTGATGGATAAAGAATCTTTTGCACAAAACTATGATCAGTTTTTGGCGAAAGTTTCAAGCGGCCGCGTACTTGGTATGTTTGAGCAACGTTGGAACTTCGGGCAAGCTCATGATTCACTGGTATCTCAAGGGAAAACTGACCGCACTTATGTAGGTTTCCCACTTGTCTACGATGCGAGCACTACAGATTACTATCTTGACCGTCCGGTGATTAACTTAGGTAATGGTTTTGGTATTACAGTAAATGCTAAAGATCCAGAAAAAATTATTAAATTTATCGATACAATGCTGTCAGAAGAATGGCAAAAACGTCTTGCCTGGGGAGAAGAAGGAGCCGACTATCTTGTAGGTGACAATGGCCTATACTATAGAACTCCGGAAATGCGTACGCAACAAGAAGATGTTACTTGGAAACAACAAAACAAAGCTGATTCATTATGGGGATATCTTCCTAAGTTAGAAGGTAACTACGCAGATGGCAATGCTGATGGTGCTGGTAATCAGCCAGACGAATTCTTCGCTAATTTGAAGGATATCGACAAAGAACTGTTATCTGCATACGGTTATAAAACGTGGACAGACTTCTTCTCGAATCCACCAGAGAATCGAGTTTCTTACCCAGCATGGAACATTGACCTTATCGAAGGCTCTCCTGCAAAAGTAGCCAATCAGAAAATGAAAGATTTGGATTTTAAATTATTGCCGAAAGCAATTTTGAGCAAACCAGATCAATTCGATGAAGTATGGGCTGAGTATGTAGAAGAGATGGATAAAGTGGATACGGATGCTTTCTTGAATCGAGTGAATGAACAACTTGAATGGCGTGAAAATGCTTGGTCGAGTAAATAAGTTGATGACAGAGGGCGGAAGGTTGGAGCAATAGTTCCAGTCTTCCGCTCGTTTAAGACAGGAGGCGGAGATGATGCCGCAAAATACAGTCCAAAAGGTTGAAAGTACACCTAAGTCCGCTTCGCGGACTATCGATTTTGGAAATAAGATAATCCGACAGCGACAATTGATCATCATGTCTCTTCCGATGGTGATTTACGTTATAATTTTTGCCTATCTTCCACTTTGGGGCTGGCTAATGGCCTTTCAAGACTTTAAACCGATGACAGGAGTCTCGATCTTGGAACAAACCTGGGTCGGGTTTGATCAATTTAAGTTTCTGTTTATGGATGAAGGCTTCTTCCGGGTACTTCGCAATACGATTGCAATGAGCTTAATCTCACTTATCCTCGGATTCGTGACAGCGATTGGTTTAGCGCTACTACTTAACGAAATCAAGAATACAGGCTTCAAACGATTAATTCAAACGATCTCGTATCTTCCGCACTTTTTATCTTGGGTTATAGTGACTGGACTAGTCTCAATGTCATTGTCCACCGAAGATGGCATTATTAACATCTTACTTGTGAATCTTCACATTATCGATGAACCGATTCTTTGGCTTGGTGAAGGTAAATACTTTTGGGGAATTGTTGGATTGACCAATGTCTGGAAGGAAGTTGGCTGGAATACAATTATTTACTTAGCAGCTATTGCATCCGTCGACCCATCCTTGTATGAAGCAGCAGAAATAGACGGCGCAGGGCGCTATCGCAAAATATGGAACGTCACGTTACCCGGCATCAGGTCAATTATCGTCATTCTCCTGATCATGAACGTCGGCTGGATGCTGAATGGCGGGGGCTTCGACATACAATACTTCTTAGGCAACGGACAAGTGATCGACTGGTCAGAGACGATCGACATATTCGTCCTCAAGTACGGGCTCAAAATCGGGAACTACTCTCTCGGTGTAGCAGCTGGTATATTCAAAACGGTCGTCAGTATTATATTACTTTACTGCGCAAATTTAATCGCCACGCGTCTCGGCGAAGAGCGAATTATATAAGGGGGGCTCCGCATGAAAACAACTATCAAAAAATTTAAAACGGAGCCATTTCTGTTTCATACGTTTAATGTAATATTTATGTTATTCGTCGCTGTTGTCACGTTATATCCGTTCCTTAACACGTTGGCAGTCTCGTTTAATGCGGGTCTGGACACGACGCGCGGCGGCATTTACGTTTGGCCACGGGAATGGACTTTTAAGAACTATCAAGCGGTATTCGCATCTGGAAAAGTGTATGATGCTTTCTGGGTGTCCGTCGCCCGGACCGTGATTGGTACGGTGGTTAGCGTCTTTTTGACCGCTATGCTGGCGTATACGATTAGCCGCAAGGAGTATATGTTCCGTAAATCTATTACATTAATTTTTATACTTACAATGTATTTCAGTGCCGGACTCATTCCTTCGTACTTTTTGATCAAGGATCTCAATTTATTAAATTCGTTTTGGGTTTATATTTTGTTCCCTGGAGCTGGGGCAGGGATGATTAGTGCATTTAACATGCTTGTCGTCCGTACCTATATTTACACGTTACCGGAAAGCTTGATTGAATCAGCGAAGATAGATGGATCGAGCGATTTCCGGGTATTCTTCAGCGTCATTTTGCCACTTTGTACGCCAGTGCTTGCAACGATCGCGCTGTTTACAGCGGTTGGTCAATGGAATACATGGTTTGATACGTTTATCTTTGCATCGTCTAGACAGGAATTAAGTACCCTTCAATTCGAGCTAATGAGATTAATGTCATCAACGGTGAATTCTAATGCCAATCCTAACATATCGTCCACAGCTGCGAGGGATACGGCAACGATGATTACACCACTATCAATCCGAGCCGCGATTACGATGGTAGCATCTGTGCCGATTCTTATCGTATATCCATTTTTACAACGGCACTTTGTTGCAGGTATGAAGCTTGGTAGTGTAAAAGAGTAATGTCATTGCCCGGTTGATGGCTGGAATAATTCCAGTTACCTAGGAACGTGAACTATCGTCGATTCCCGATTTGCGAAGTATTCTCTCGCCGGAAACATTATCCTGATATGGGATCTACGACTTGTTCTTTGACTGCTGGGTGTATACTTCCTTATAGAACAGCCTCCTTTTTCATTAATAGGGGGCTGTTTTATGTGTGCGCCCAGCATGGGCACTATCTCTAGGGTTCAAGTCCCGAATGGCAAAGGCAGTAGTAGCCATAGCTTAAGCTCATCAAGTTCCTTTTTATTCCGGTTTAATAGAGAACGTTATGCAATTTTTTAAGCAAAAGCAATCGCCGATTTCTTACGATGAAATGCTTGAGGTTATTGGATTTATCGATCAAGTAGAACAAAAATACGATCAAACAAAATTAATATAAAAGGATGGGAACTTAATGGGAAAACTAAAAATTGCTGTTATTGGCTGTGGTATGATTTCTCGTGGTCAGCATATTCCTGCCTATCTAAAAAGTGGAATGGTAGAAATTAAATATTTAGTCGATGATATTTTAGAGAGAGCTGAAGAAGCAGCCAAAGAGTTTGGTGTAGCAAATGCTACTAATGATTTGCAGGTTGTTCTTAATGACCCAGAAATTGATGCAATTTCAGTTTGTACGCCAAATACGACACATGCTCCTATTTCAATTGCTGCGATGAAGGCGGCATTAAATTGCAATATGGCGGCGATTTTAAAATATATAGCACAAAAAATGGTATGCTGTTGGAGACAGATACAAAATATGTGAAGGAAAATATGTACGAAGAAGAAATTAAATCCTTCTTAGTTTCTATCATTGAGCACAAAAAAGATAGAGGTAATATCGATCATAATATGACAACATCCAAAGTTTTAGATGCTCTATATGAATCTTCTACAAAAGGCAGCGAAGTTATGGTCTAGTAACTTAATTGTAGCTACGGTAATGTATTTCTTTAGAAATTGCAGGAATGTTGCTAGATTAACGACATGAGGAGGGTGTTTATGTTACAGTCAAAATTAACGAATAAAATTGGTGTAATTGTAGATAGCTTTGGAATCGGTGTTAAAGAAGGATTAGTAAAGGCGACGCAAGTTGGTGCCGATGGTGTGCAAATATATGCTGTAAGTGGTGAATGGAGTCCAGAGAATTTGTCGGCTAGTGCACGTAAAGACTGGAAGGAATATATTGCTTCACTGGGCTTAGAGATTTCTGCATTAGTTGGTGATTTAGGTGGACATGGTTTTCAAGATCCGAGTCAAAATCTCAATAAAATTGAAAAATCAAAAAGAATACTTGATTTAGCTTTAGAAATGGGAACGAATGTCGTAACAACACATATTGGAATCGTACCACATGACAAAGAAAGTAGAATATATGCAGCCATGCACGAAGCATGTGAGGCATTAAGTGATTATGCTCATCAAATGGGAGCATATTTTGCAATAGAGACAGGACCTGAGAGAGCAGCGGATTTAAAGGGGTTTTTAGATAGTTTATCATCTAAAGGTGTAGCAGTTAACTATGATCCTGCGAATTTAGTTATGGTCACTGGTGAAGATCCAGTTCAAGGCGTATATACACTTAAAGATTACATTGTACATACTCATGCGAAAGACGGTATTAAGCTTGCTCATATCGATCCTCGTGATGTATATGGTCAATTTGGCTATGTACTAGAAGATGAGAACGTATTAAAGCTAATGGAACAAGGAACCGTATTTAAAGAAGTTCCACTTGGTGAAGGTGGAGTTAAGTGGGATGACTATCTACAGGCATTAGTTGATATCGGCTACAAGGGCTATTTAACCATAGAGCGTGAAGTAGGTGGACAGCCTGAAGAGGATATTCGTAAAGCAGTTCAGTTCTTGCATTCATATTGCTAATGAGTCAGTATGGTAGAACGTAAAATAAGGTTAACTAGCTTCACTTGGTTAATCTTATTTTATTTCATAATTTCAAAAGGAGATGGCTATTATGAGATCGATTGAAGATATTAAAACAGCGATACAAGGGAAATTGATAGTATCATGTCAAGCTTTACCAGAGGAACCGCTTCATAGTCCTTACATTATGGGAAGAATGGCATATGCTGCTTATCTTGGCGGTGCTAAAGGTATCCGAGCTAATGGCATAGAGGATATTAAAGAGATAAAGAGAACTGTAAATCTACCTATTATCGGTATCATTAAGCAGGTGTATGGAAATAATAGCGTGTTTATTACACCAACCATGAAGGAAATAGATGCACTCTATGCCGAAGGTGTAGATATTATTGCATTGGATGCAACAGATCGAGTTCGTCCAGATGGATTAGTAATAAGCGAATTGTTTCCAGAGATTCGCAAAAAATATCCGAAACAGCTTTTTATGGCGGACTGTGCTACCTTCGAGGACGCTCTAACTGCTGAGAAGCTTGGCTTTGATTTCATTGGTACAACGCTTAGCGGCTATACCGAAGCAACAAAGGGAACTCATCTGCCTGATTTTTCATTGATAGAAAAATTAATAGAGCATGTGCAAAAACCTGTGATTGCTGAAGGTGGCATTTCAACACCAGAAGAACTAGAACGTATATATGAACTAGGTGCATTCTCGGCAGTTGTTGGTTCAGCGATTACTCGACCAATGGAAATTACGAAACGATTTGCAAAGGTTGTAAAAGAGTAAGGAGTGGGAGGTGCAACTTTATGAGGATTCTATCAGCTGATATTGGCGGAACAACGACAAAGCTAGGAATATGTAATGAGCTTGGTGAAATTGAACAGTTTCGCGAGTATGAAACTGAAAGCGCTCTCGGTGGTCCTTATGTTATAGAAAAGCTTATAATGCAGCTTTCAAAATTTACGGACTACGATGCAATCGGTATTAGTACGGCAGGGCAGGTAGATCCAATTCAGGGCTCAATTATTTATGCTAATGAGAATATTCCGAATTACACAGGCATGCAGGTAGCACAATTGCTTAGTAACAGATTTAATAAACCTACTAGAGTAGAAAATGATGTAAATGCAGCAGCATTAGGCGAGATGAAGTTTGGTGCAGGACGGGATTATCAAGATTTTCTATGCTTAACGTTTGGAACAGGTGTTGGTGGCGCTATCATAATTAATCGTAGTCTCTATCGAGGTGCAAATGGTAGTGCAGCTGAGTTTGGACATATGTTCACGCATTCGTTGCTAGATCAAAAAACTCTTGGTAAAGTACCTTATTATGAAAAATATGCTTCTACAACTGCACTAATTAAGGCCGCAGAGAAAGTAAATGCTGAATGTAAAACTGGAAAAGATTTTTTTCAAATGCTAGAAGATGGGCATGTCGAATTTCAAAATGTGCTTAATCAATGGGTTGATGAGGTAGCGATTGGTCTAGCATCTCTCGTTCATATTTTTAATCCATCGGCGATTATCGTCGGAGGCGGAGTAATGGAACAGGAGGAGCTAGTGTTAAAAGTAGAAGAAAAGGTTAAAAGTCTTGTGATGTCAAGTTTTGTGAATGTAAAGGTAGTTAAGGCGACTTTAGGAAACAAAGCGGGAATGCTAGGAGCTGCATCTTTATTTCTAGAAAAAAGCTAAGTAGCGAAAATAAACGTTTATGAAATAATATGATATGAAACGAGGGAAAACGTATGCCAGTGATTGATATGCCATTAGAACAATTAAAAACATATGAAGGAACAAACCCACGACCTGTAGATTTCGATGAATATTGGGATCGTGCCATTGCTGAAATGCATGCACTTGATCCACAGCTGGAGCTTGTACCAAGCTCATTTCAGGTTCCATATGCGGAATGCTTTGATTTGTATTATACGGGAGTAAGAGGAGCACGGATTCATGCGAAATACGTTCGGCCTAAGCATGTTGCTGATAAGCATCCTGCTGTTGTGATGTTCCATGGTTACTCTGGTAGCGCTGGGGATTGGTTGGACAAGCTTGCTTATGCGTCAATTGGATTCTCTGTTTTGGCGATGGATTGTCGCGGACAAGGAGGCACCTCCGAGGATGTTGGTGGTGTAAAAGGAAACACTCATCATGGACATATAATTCGTGGACTTGATGGTCCTGCTGACAACTTGCTATTCCGTCATATTTACTTGGATACTGCACAGCTGGCACGTATTGCGATGGGACTGCCTGAGGTTGATTCAGAGCAAGTTTATGCGCTAGGAGGCTCGCAGGGCGGTGGGTTAACGATTGCTTGTGCGGCGCTTGAGCCGAACGTGAAGAAATTGGCCCCTGTTTTTCCGTTTCTAAGTGATTATAAACGTGTTTGGGATATGGACTTGGATAAGGATGCTTATGCGGAGCTACGCACATATTTCCGCCACCACGATAGACTTCATGAACGTGAGCACGAAATATTCGAAAAGCTTGGTTATATCGATATTCAGTTTTTAGCAGAACGAATTAAAGGCGAAGTGATGATGACAGTTGGGCTAATGGATACGATCTGTCCTCCTTCCACACAATTTGCTGCATACAATAAAATAAATGCAAAAAAACAGCTTGTTATTTATCCGGATTTTGGACATGAGGCTTTACCAGACGTCTCGGATCGCACGATTCAATTTTTATTAGGACGAGAGTAATCTGAGTTCGGGCTGTTGTTTGTGTCAGCCCTACTAGTGTCATAGCTATCGCGCCGGAGTTGCCTCCATATACCGGGTATTCCATTCATTGGCTTCTAGTAACACCTGTTTCCCACCTGCCTCCATGAATTCCTTCACGAAGGTATCGAAGTACTCAACGGGCTGGTCGCCGGTGATAATAGAGATGTACGCTTTGTCCCTCATGCTGATTAGTTCAGGGGTATGTTGAATTAAGGAGGGGGTTGCAACCTCCAGCTTATTATAAATGCCGTTTTCCTCCAAGCCCAAGGTTGCAGCCCACTGCTCCCGCCGGTCCGAAAGCACTCCGGGGACAGCCATGCCAATACGGGAGCCGATGATATTCGTGTAGTTATCCATGTTGTTATATGGAGGAAGGATGTGAAACTCCTTTGCAAATTCAGCGCTCCAGTCCCAGTGCTTCCCTGAAAGACCGTACTCCATTTTAATCTGCTCCACTGGATCGGGATTAGCACTAACATAATCCAGTATCTCCAGGATTTTTTTCAGCTTCCCTGGCTCGCTCACAGTATCGGCTCCGATGGCGATAAAGCTCATCAGCATATTGTAAGCTTTTGAACCGCTGTGCCCATAAGGGCCGATAACAGGAGGACCAAATACAACGTCAGCAGCTGCGTTCTTCTGTAAGAGTTCATAGACATTGTATGAGGCCCCGATTGGGATTTCTTCATCATTTTCATTGAGAACGTTGTAATCGCCCTCTTGGGTCCAATGGTAATAGTTGCCCATCGAGGTCATCCCAATTCTGCCATTGATAAAAGCGTGGGACAAATGCTTATAGCCGCCTTTATTTTCACCGGTAATAAACTCTGGGTCGATGATCCCATCTTGGTACCATTTTTGTAGATAAGCAAGAGCTTCCTTCATCTCAGGCTCTAATGCGCCGATCACGAGTTGGTCATCTTTCATACTAAAATAGAGCTGTTCGGTAAAAACGGACTGACCAAAAGCGCCAAACACAACATTCATGCCCTCTTTGGATAGGCCATAGGTATCCTTCTTACCGTTACCGTCAGGATCACCGTTAGCAAAAGCATACATGGCGGCCTCGAATTCATCTAACGTCTCCGGAACGTCCAGCCCCAGCTGCTCAAGCCAGTCCTCCCGATATATGACAGGGATTCGATATATGTTGGTTTGATTGATGACTGGAATGCCATACAAGGTGTCGTTTATTTTTCCGTACTCCAAGTAACGGGAATCATAGCTGTCGATGCGCTGCACAATATTAGGCGCGTACTCTTTCAGCACCTCTTCGGGAATTTCCGCTAATACCCCTTGCATCTGATACTTGAGCAGGTCATGTGACTGCCTGATCCGAAATAGGTCCGGAATTCTTTCTTGGGCTAGTTCCAAGTCCAGCAGCTCTTCATAATGCTTGTTCTCAAGGTTCCACATATCCAGCTTGACATCAAAGAGGTCCTCAATGTATTCGATCATCTCTGCATCTTCAGTAACAGAGGCATTTTGATGCATCGTCCAAGAAATCGTGTAGAGCGGCGCTGCAATATCCTCAGGACTTGAAGAATTGCTCTGTTGTTGCACTTTTTTTCTATCCTCCCATAAAGCGGTACAACCGCACATGAACGTGATAAGGATAATAGTTGCAGCAAAAAGACTTAGAGCTCTTGAAAGGTTAAGGTTCATAACATATCCTTCCCATTTTGGTTTATCTGGATGAATGTATAACGCTCTTGATGATTAATAGGAAAATCAGTTGTTCATCAGGCTACGCATGAAGTTTTTCGGAGTGCAGCCGTGAATTTCTCTAAACTTCTTAATGAAATAAGCAGAGGTGCGGTAACCTACTGTACTGGCGACCTGCTCAACAGTCAAATCTCGTTGTGCCATGAGTTCACGTGCTCGTTCCATTCTCTGGTTCGTAACATATTCGGAATAGGCGATGCCGCTTTCTTCCTTGAAGATTTTGCTGAGATATTTGGAGCTGATGAACACTTGCTCGGAGACTTGATCCAGGGTGAGATCACCTGAAATATGCTCGCTAATATATGCTTTTACAGCCGTGATCGTATCGATGCTTCTTAATTTGCTCCGCTTCTCCACATGCTGAACAAAGTCGGTTACCAGATGAACCAACCATTCCGAATATCGGTTAATATTGTAGATCAACGTATATTGCTTGTACAAATTCAGTGAGTTCGTCTCGGCAGGCTGCCAACGTACTTGGCTGATGCAATCAGAGTAAATAGAGATCATTCTTAATAATATGATGCGACTGTACTCTGCTGAATACATGCCTTCCTTTATCTCCAACATCAAATCCTCAATGGCTTGAACAGTACTATCCAAATCTCGAGTCTGCAGCTTCTTTTCAAAATTTATCAGGTACGAGTCTGGAATTTCGAGACTGCTAATTTCCCTGTTCAGCAGTTCAAGATCTTGAATGACAGACTGAGCGGGAAAGAAATAGCTGTACCGAATTAAGGTGTTAGCTTCACGATAACTAGTGTGGACGTCTGTGTACCGCTCCACCCAGCTGCCTAACGATAAGGCAAATTCTAAACCGAATCTGCTTCTCACTTCAGAGAGAATGAAGTTTGCAATCTGATCTGAGACTTCCGGTTGGTTTGTACAGATGATCACCACTATTTTATGATCCTGCAATTCCTCCGCAAATAGCTGGGTTTCATCGATTTCTGCTGTCTCCAGCTGATGAATCATACTGTACAGTGTGTGCTGCAGCTGTCGCGGCTGCAACTCCTTCCACTTTTCACTGACGGGGTCAATGACCATACACTGGAAGTGGGAGTAGGCCATCGAAATTCGAATTGACTGTAGCTGCTCTTTCAGCTCCTCCGGCGTAAATCGGTTATTCAACATATTAAGTATGATATTATGCTTAATCATTTTTTGGTTGTCCTGTAGTGTTTCTTCAAGATTATCGACTTTATTGGACAGGCTGTTGATAGCAATATCGATATACCGATATTCATTCTGTTTTGAGTTGACCGGGCTGTTATGCCCGCTCTTGATATTATTCATGATTCGTTTTAGAGGGCTGTAGCCGGCAACCGTAAAGATTGTTGACATAGCAATCCCAACCGCGACAGCCAACAAGCAAATAATGATCACGTCCTCTTTCAAGCTATCCATTTTATAATAGAAGCTATTAGCGGGTGTGGTCGTGTAAATCTTCCATCCGTTTCCTGAAAATTGATCATGGGAAACGACATAAGACCCATGGTCAAATGTATGCGTGAAGCTCGCATCTGAAGGGTTCAAAGAGAGCAGGGACTGAATCAACGAACTCTCCTCCGTGGGGCTCCCTAGCAAAGATTTGTCCGCGGCAGAAATGACTGCTCCATCCTGGTCCACTATATATGTACGTTCATAGTCAGCAGGGATCATATTTTCGATGATCTGGCTGACAGCAGATTCTTTGATATCAATCGCCATCATGAGTTCAGAGTCTTGCCCAGAAGATTGAAATGGGTAGCTGCGAACGTAGGAGATTAAAGGATTCATGTTGCTTTGTTCAGTTATTACGGTATAAGGATCCTCAGGTACTATGCGAGTTTGCATCCATAAGGAGCTTTCTTGGGTTTCTTTCATCGCAATGATCCAATCGGCCGTGCTAACCGCACCCGAAGGGGGACTCTCATAGAGTAGCAGCCCGTGCACGGATGAGATCATGAAATGTTCCTCAGAATCATATAAATGAATGGCTTGTATCAGATCAGAATGATTTTGCACTTGATTTTTAAGCAGCTGTTGAATGTCTACAACTTTGCTGTGGTTTCCCTTAAACTTATCTAAATCAATATTGACGGGGCTTCCTAGAGCCAGAGATAGATAGATCTGATTGACTCTCTCAATGACAGAGCTCTCAATATGATTGACTGTATTGTTTAGCATCATCTCTTTGTTGATTCTGATTTCTTCACTATATTGATGGGAAAAGAAGAGATAAAAGAATGAACCGAGAAGAAGCGCAATGACAAGCACGACAGCGAGATAGGAAATAACCATCTTGGACCAAACAGACTGGAATGGCTTGAGCATCTATTTCTCCTCCTTCACGAATAACTTCCAGATAATTAGATCATTATACAATAGCCCGAGGACAAGTGAGCGTCTTAATAATAATTTAACAAAGCAACCTTAAAAACGCTTTGGATTTACCAAATCTCAATAGATGACTGTGGTATATCTTTATTAGTAAATGTAATCTGCAATTTTCATACAATAAAATAGTCGAAACGTACGGATTTGATATAAAGCGGAAATTGTTCTATAGATGCTGGACTACCCCAATGTTACAGTAACGGCATACCGGACAAAATGAATGAGTGAAGCTCGACTTGCATTGTTTCAGACAAGAGTGAAGCTGCCTCATCATTCGCTGGTACAGATAAAAAACAAGTTATGAGGAGAGGATCATGTTGTTGCAAGCTACAAAAAAACGATTTAAAAAGGCATTGGTATTACTTCTAATGTTATCAATCACAATCCCGACGTTTTCAAGTCAGAGTTTCGCAGCCAATCAGGAGGATCAGTTCTCCGACATTAAGGGACACTGGGCAGAAGGAAAGATTCAAGCTTGGAACGATGAAGGATTGATAAAAGGATATTCGGATGGTTCATTCAAACCTAACAATTACATTACTAGAGCAGAATTTATGAATGTGGTTAATCACGCTTTTGGCTACACAGGACAAGCTGCAATCAGTTTTAAAGATGTTTCTGAGGATGTATGGTATTACGAAGCAGTATCCATAGCTAGTAAAGCGGGATATATTAATGGTTATACGGATCATACGGTGAAGCCAGAAGACCTGATAACACGTCAAGAAGCGGCAATCATGATCACGAAAATTAAAAAGCTAATTAAGGATGAGAAAACAGCTAATTTCTTTAGCGATTCATCATCCATTGCGGCTTGGAGCAAAGGTGCTGTAGGTGCAGTTGCAGCTGAGAGCATTATGGAAGGATATTCAGATGGCAGCTTTAAACCTTTGAATTCAATCACTCGCGCAGAAGCAGTTGCTGCCCTAGATAATGCTTTGCATTTCGTTCAGCTTCCTTTATCTGCAGTGAAGGATGGAGGCAATGCTGATGATGCTACATTGAAAAATATCGTTACAACCAATCCATTTATTCAAATTCTAGATGGGTTTGATCAGGTATGGTCCATAAATCAACCGGCTTGGAGAGACGGAATAGTGTTAACTAAACCAGGTTTAAATGGGGAAGTTGCAAAGTATGGAGATGGCCCTACGATTTATTATGATGGCTATAAAAACAATGCGAAAGCAGTAGTCGCAGATAAGAAAACATTTGCTAATGAAGAGATTAGAAATGCAGCTACTTGGGTTGCTAATATCAAATATGTAGAAGATATTACTCAGAATCGAACAGATGAAGAGACTTTAGCAGCATATTATGATGACCAAAGAGATAAAGTATATAGTATGATGGAGGCTTTTGGACCTTTAGCTAATACCTATGTAGATATAGTTAATCCAACGACAAGTGTTGTAAGAACTATGGATGAAATGAATATGGTATTGGAAGAAGAAACAACCGAAGACGAAAGCCAAGGAATGGGAACAGATTGGGCTGAATCTGAACTTGCGGACATGGTAGATTTAGTTGCTTTAATTAGATTTAGAACTCCTGCTTCTTCAAATCCATCTAAATACTTCTACTCATCTCCAAGACCATGGAGAATGAATTCAAGTGGAGAAGTTGTAGAGATCGTAGATGCGAATGGATTATCTGTTTGGGAAACACTAGGCAAAGGTGAAGCAACAAAAGAACCTTTAGCTTCAGGAGGAACGAAAACAACTGGAGAAAAACATTACCAACAATATGAAACCAACGTCAAGGTTATTCCTGCATTACAATATGTAAGAAGAATAGCTGAGGATGGAAGAGGAAAAGACGGAGCATTTCCAAGTGGACATACAAGTGCATCGTACTTATCAACATTTGGGTTTGCTTACGCTACTCCGGAAAGATACTCTGAATTTTTAACTAGAGCAGCGGTAATGGGTGAAAACAGAATCGTTACTGGGATGCACTCACCACTTGATGTTATCGGTGCAAGAATACAAGCGACAGCAATGACTGCCTATGCGCTTAATAAGGAAGAAAACAAAGAAGTATTAGAGAAAGCATATAAAAATGCAGGGGAAGTATTTGGAGCATTAGCAGAAGCCAATAACATGAGTCTGTATGAATATGCGCATACGGTAACAGACAAATATACTTTCGAAAGTGCATATGACGAAACAAAATGGGAAGATCATGACGCTAATAAAGCTTTCTATAGAGAGAAGCTTACTTATGGTCTACCGCAAACAGGGATTAAAGGTTTGGCACCGGTAGTGCCTGAAGGAGCAGAAGCACTATTAGAAACTCGTCAACCTTATTTAACAGATGAGCAACGTAGAGAAGTATTGTATACTACAGCAATTGAATCAGGTTACGCTGTAATTGACGAATCACAAGGCTGGGGTAGAATTGACTTGGTAACGGCAGCCGATGGGTATGGTACGTTCTTAGATAACGTTACCGTTAATATGGATGCTTCCAAAGGGCGATTTAATGCGCAAGACTGGTGGAGAAATGATATCACCGGTAGTGGTAAGCTTACGAAAAAAGGAACAGGAACACTTACATTGACAGGGGATAATCGTTACACAGGCGGAACATTGCTTCAATATGGTACGTTAGTAGCTGAATCTACAACTGCCTTTGGTAATGGTGATCTTTATCTAGAGAATGGAACAGTTGTAGTTAATGTTGATGGAGCATTAGTGCTTGATGGCAACTTCACAATGGATGATGGTACTTTAGACATTGCGATGGATAATGACAGCAGTCAAATTACTGTCGATGGAACACTTTATCTTGACGGTGGAGACTTAAATCTAGATTTCTCTGACTATCAGATTGAAGGTTCTAAAGTGATTACTTTAATAACTGCAGATGCCATTAAAGGTGAATTTGATAATGTAACTGCTGATGGTTATAAAGTAAGTGTCACATATGAAAATGATCGTATCATTGCACATATTGAAGCAAAATAAGGATAGTTGATTGTTTTTAATTTTTAGGCTGACGACATTTGTCGTCAGTTTTTTTATTTGCGCCAAGTATGACGACTAATCCTTTAATGATCAATCTAATTATTGATGGAATGTTAGAGTCAGTTGTAGTTTGTGAAGGTTTACAACTACTAAGACAATTGTTATATTAAGTGTTATTACTGAAAATAAAAAGTAGAAAAGAGGTCTGAAAATGGATGTGAAATTTCCAATTGGAAAATTACAAGTTCCAGAAGAGGTAACATTGGAAAATATTCAAAAGTGGTTAAAGCAAATTGAATCGTATACGATTCAATTGAGAGAAGCTGTAGATTCATTAAATAATGAACAATTGAACAAAACTTATCGTGAAGGTGCTTGGACAATTCGTCAGCTTGTGCATCACATTGCAGATTCTCAGTTGAACATGTATCAACGTTTGAAGTTAGCTTTAACAGATGATAACCCAACTGTACCTGCATTTAATGAAGAGAAGTGGGCGATTCAACCAGACAATGAGCTTCCTGTAGAGAGTTCAATTAAGATGCTAGAAGGTATTAATGAGCGCATCGTAGCTTTAGGACAAAGTTTAACTGAAGAGCAGCTAGATCGAGCATTTACTCACCAAACAAACGGTAAGATTAAAGTGGCAACAAAAGTTGCAAAATTAGCTTGGCACGAAGAGCATCACTTAGCTCACATAAAAATTGCATTGTCAAAATAAAAACATATGTATAAAAGTAGCTTATCGAGTTTCGATAAGCTACTTTTGTTGGTTGAAGGAATAAGTTATTAAGCATGATATAAGTGTGAAAGAAGTAAACTATTTGGCTTTATATTATATTGTCACGTGGAATAATTTGTTTAGTTCTTTCTCTAGACGTTGAATGACTTCTTTTTCAATTATAAAGCTACCATTATCAATACGTTCGATCTGTTTATCGATCAAATAGACGGGATGCAAAATGGTCGTAGCTCCGAGTACCGACAATAAAGGCGCGGCTTTATAGAAGTGGAAGTCCTCTCGGCGAAAACTGATAGAAATGGCAGCCATAATCGCACGGGTTGTGAACTGGCAGAATAGTAGTAATCAATCGACCTCATTTTCGGATGATATAAGTATTCCCCATTGGGCTAAGGGACATGTCCAGGCAGTTCGCGAGCAGGGCATTCTAACAGGTAGAACACATAATACATTTGTACCTTTTGGTATAACAACAAGAGCGGAAGCTGCGGTTACTTTGTTACGACTTTGGAATGTTCAATAGTTATCATCAAGAAAGATCGCGGTTTTCATAAATGTTTATAGAGTTTAGCTAGCAGGAGTTGTCCCATTTGGGGCAACTTCTTTTTGTTGATTAACTATCTCTAATACGGAAGAAGGAATACATGTGAATGCTGTAGGTAGTTGGATTCAAGCGATAGGTACGGTTATTACGGCACTTGTTGCAGATTACAATAATTAAGAAGGAATCATGCTTGGAAGCAGATCTTGGATGTAGCATATACTAATCTCTGAAAAATGGCGATACAGAGAAATATTCCCGTTTCGCCATTTTATGAGTATTATCACTTCGATTACTATATATGATCCGCTGTTAGATCAAGCCAATCCATTTCAGCCTTTGTTAATTGTACGATTGCTCCTTCGTTGCAGGATGTCAGCTCAGCTTCACTGCGCGCGCCAATCAATGCAGAAGTCGGGAATGGCTGGTTCATCACATAAGCAAGCGCAATTTGGATCGCAGTTAGTCCTTTTTGTTCTCCAAGCTGCTTTGCTCTACTTAGACGCTCCCAATTCGCATCACTATAAAATACACGAACTAAATCAGCATTGTCGCGATTTTCTGGTGAAAACAGACCTGTAAAGAAGCCTCTAGCCTGTGAAGACCATGAAAGTAAAGGTATTTGAACCTCTTCATGCCAATTGCAGGTTTCCATATCTGCGGAAACACAATCTTTCCAAAACGGTTCATTGGGCTTGGCAAGACTTAAGTTAGGACTGTTGAATGTAAAGCCTGTTAAGCCTGCACGCTTTGCATAGTTATTGGCTTCTTGGATACGCTGCCAAGTCCAATTAGAAGTGCCGATAGCCTGCACTGTACCAGCAACTACATATTCATTTAATGCATCAATAATATGTTCTACGGGTGTATTGGGATCATCACGATGAAGAGCATAGAGATCAATGTAGTTTGTTCGTAATCTTTCTAAGCTAAGCGATAGATCATATGCAATATCCTTTTTAGCTAAACGGGGACCATTTTGATCATGATGCGCACCTTTTGTCAAAATGACTAATTGATCACGATTCCCTCGGTCTTCTAAATACCTACCAATCACTTCTTCACTTTGGCCACCGCAATATATATGTGCAGTATCCAAAGAATTGCCGCCGATTGCAATAAAAGCATCCATATTCTTTTGAACAAGCTCATAGTTATCATGTAAAAAGTAATCAGTACCCTTCATCAATCTAGAAACTGGCTTAACGCATCCTGCAATTTGTATAAATTCCATTTAATACACCTCTATTCGCTAAGTTCTACTCTCGTTTTTTCTCTTGCTGATGCGATTGCAGCATCAATAATCTTCATATTGTAAACCGCATCAGTTGCATCGAACGGAAGTGGCTTCCCTTGAAGAACTGCCTTAGCAAATGCATCTGCCTGCAATGAATATTGATTTAGAAACGGTACCGTTACTTTATTTTTTTCGTCGCCTTTTATAATATAGAAGTGACTACTTTCTTCGGTTGGTGTTATGAAAGCAGAAGGAACTTCGATGATTCCCTCAGATCCTAGCACCTCAAGTGGGTTACGGAAAGCTGACCACATGGCACAGTCAAATTGAAGGGAAACTCCACCCTCAAATTCAATTAAACCTGCAGCCATCATATCTACATCGCCATGACGTTCGGAAAACTGCGCTTGGACTGTAACGGCCTTGGGTTCTTTGCCTAGCAGCAATCTCGCGGCTGTGATTGGATAGCAGCCAACATCGTAAATAGCTCCGCCACCCCATTCTTTTTGATAACGTACATTGTTCAAATCATTAGCATTATTGAAAGTAAATGCACTACGAATCCCTCTTACTTCGCCGATTTGTCCGCTATCAATAATCTCTTTAATCTGGTTATATCTTGGATGATAACGATACATAAACGCTTCTGCTAATAGTACTCCTGCTTCTTTGGCGGCACGTACCATTCGCTCTGCCTCTTCTGCATTTAATGCTAAAGGTTTTTCACATAAGACATGTTTTCCTGCTTCAATTGCCTTGATTGTCCATTCATAGTGCAAATGATTGGGAAGTGGTATATAAACAGCATCAATGTCTGGATCCTGTAGTAATTGTTCATATGAACCGTATGTTTTTTGAATTTGAAATTTAGCGGCAGTTTCTTGGGCTTTCTCTAAATTTCTGCTTGCAATAGCTACTATTTCATTGAATTGTGATTGAAGAATGCCTGGAATAACTGAATGTACTGCAATTTGAGCACTTCCTAAAACTCCCCATTTGAGCTTTCGATTAGACAATTGATTCACTCCTTAATTAGTAGTATATTGTGATTATACTTCTACTGTATTAAAAAGAAAATGATAGTATTTTGTTTATGAATGAAACTAAATTGTCATCGAGGTGAATCTATTTGAAGCGTCAATTCCATATGGTTACACGATCTGAAAATATTTATTTCATATATCCTGAATCTGTAGGTCATTACATCTCAGAGCATGATCACGAGATACATCGTAAACCGAATCAAGTGATTAGTTTTAATATTCATGTTGTTGAATCGGGCTATGGCTTTGTTAAGTTAGATGGCGTTGAACATATACTAGGTCCGGGAGATGCTGTTTTTTACTATCCTCAACAGGAGCAACGTTACTATACGAGTAAGGATCAGCCCTGGAATATTCGTTGGATTCACTTTTATGGAGATAAACTGCAGGACTATTTACTAAGCAATAATATTAAACCAGGTCAACTGTGGACTTTAAAGCAAATCGAGCCGTGGATTAAACTACATGATGAGTTGATGCTAGAGGCGGAAACAAATCTAATGCTTAATCCGACCCAATTATCTGCTAGGACGTACGCATTAGTTGTTAATTTTATTGAACAAGCGATTCCTTTAACAGAGCGGAAACAAGGGGGAACTAATAAAAAGATATTGGATTTGCTTCCCGATATGCAATCTTCTGCTACAGAACCTTTCGAGCTCGAATATTGGTCAAGCAAAGCGGATGTGAGCACTCACTATTTTTGCAAGTTATTCAAACAGACGATGTCGATTACACCAATGGAGTTTATTACAAGATGTAGACTGCAAATCGCCAAGCAATGGTTGCTGGAGCGTCATGATTGCTCCATCGGTCAAATCGCGAATGAAGCGGGTTACCCAAGTGTTAGCTATTTCAATAAAAGGTTTATGGAATATGAGAAAATAACTCCTACAACTTACCGAGAGCTCTATGCAATGACGATAGAAAACTAAACCTTCGCCGCATGAATAAAATTGATATGTGGATAAACAAGGGGGAGCGTGATGCCAGTCCTTGTTTAAACATGTGCAAAAACAAAAACTGTAAGTCTGTTTGCGAACTTACAGTTAGCTAAACTATAGATGTGACTCAGCCTCTTGAATAGCTTGCTTACCTAAATTCGTAATAACCATATCCTCCATTGGTGGATTATGTAGTCCGAATCGAACATCACGATATAAGCGCTGTAATGGATGACTAACCGCAAGACTATGCGCACCAACAATTTTCATCGCGATATCAACAACCGACATTGCAGCTTTTTGAGCAAATACTTTAGCAGATATAAGCTCAGGGATAAAGAAAGAATCTTCCTGATTCCTATCCCTAGTATCCCAGCGCTGCGCAACGCCGTAGAGAAAATGTCGAGCTGCATGAAGCTCAAGATCCATTTGACCAAGTTGCTGAGTTACTGAAGGTGTATACAGAATAGGTTGAGATAATGTGCTTGGCTGATATTCTTTAGCGAATCGAAGTGCTTCTTTTCTAGCAGCCAGCGCAATGCCTAGGTAGCAGGCAGGGATATGCAATAGAGAAGGGCTAGCTACAGAGCTTCTTTCGCTTGGATAGTAGTAGACTAAGGATTCCATAGAGACGATGACGTTGTCCAATACGAGATCATGACTAGCAGTTCCCTTCATACCAACAACATCCCATGTAGGATCTATCGTTATTCCTTTTGTATGACGAGGAATGATAAATTCTACTGTTCGTTCTCCATATCTAGCCGTAACAATATAGTAATCTAGTACGGGTGATAATGATGTAAAGGTTTTACGACCATTAATTTGGAAGGTATCATCGGATAATGCTATAGCCGTGGTTTGTGGCATACCGCCGCGCTGAGGACTTCCTGTTGATTTTTCTGTTGCAGCGCGATTAACAATCAATTGTTGTGCTACAACTGCTTTATTTAACTTTTCTACCTGCTCCTTAGACCATAGTTGCCGATGATTTAAGTCATACATTACATTTAAATGCCAACCAATGCCTAAGGCAATAGCAGCATCTCCCTGGGCTAATCGTTCTTGATAGAGGACGAGCTCATAGATAGATATCTCTTGTCCACCCAATGCTTTCGGTACGGTGAAAGCTGGATAGCCAATTCTACGTAACGCCTCAATATGAGCATATGAGAAACGATTTTCCATATCAGCCCTATGCGCCTCCTCGATAAAGGAATCGGCTAGGTTACTTATCAACTTCATTTTATTCTTCTGCTCTTCATTACGAACAAACATCGATTCTTGCGTATGCATATCGTATCATCCTTTTAGTAGGTGAATTTATTCTTATTATCCCTGTTATTTCTAATGGGTTCAAGCAAGTGCTGATAGAATAAATTTTTTATTGTGAAAATTCTGCTGTTGAAATTGAATGAAGGAACGATCGATGATTATGATATAATCGCTTTAACATTGAAGCATTCTTAATATTTCCAAGAATCGGATTTGATCCTGGATTCGTTTTGTTTATTCCGGGGGGGATATTTGAGATTTTATTCCCAATATGGCTGATCACTAAAGGGTTCTATAGGACAAAGTGAAGATAGCATTGAAATGGAATTATAACAATATGGTATTATAAGATGGTTAGCTAATATTAAGGAAGTTTCATGATGAATAATGAAAAGATGATGTTTTCACTTGATCAAAGTAAAGAACTGCTTGTAATATTGAAAGCTCGTTTTGATAAAAACATGAACCGCCACACTGAAATGGTATGGTCTAAAGTACAAGAAGAGCTTGAAGCTAATAATGAAAAACTATGGTCATTATATGAAATGGAAAGAACCGGTGGTGAACCAGATGTCGTTAGTTATGATGAAGCGACTGGAGAATACGTTTATTATGACTGTTCAGCAGAAAGTCCAAAAGGACGTAGAAGTGTTTGTTATGACAATGAAGCACTAGAGTCAAGAAAACAACATAAGCCTGAAACTAGTGCTATTGAAATGGCAACTGCTATGGGCATTAAGCTATTCAATGCATGATACTATTTTGCAAACATATGATTACCGATCTTGACTGTGGTAGGACGGCTTCGTACCCATTTATTGTATGTTTTGTCCGGATTATAGAAGACGACGGCTCCCAGACTCGGGTCGGAGCCGTTTACTGCATCTTGAACGGCGCGTTTGGACTCTTGACTTGGCGTCACCGTATAGATACGTTTATCCAATACCGGAGAGTACTGATAGTATGAACGGCCGTTTATATATTCGACCTGAAATATTGTATCAATGATAGAATAAGGCCAATCAGGATGATCGACTCTGTTCAAGATTGATGCGGCGACTGCTACCTTACCATCATAGGTTTCGCCTCCTGCCTCCGCTTCGGTTATTTGATACAGCCACTTCAAATCTTCTGCAGATGGCTGTTCAGAATTTACTAACACGAGGTTTGTATCATTTCCCGTTGTAATTACCGCTGCGCGTAATTGAGAATTGTAATGGATATGCAATCCGATTTTTTTCGCAGTATAGGCTAAAGGAACATATGCTGTTCCTTTATTTAGCGTTGTCCGTGTAACCAAGCTATCCCGAAACCATGTTGACTTCCCATCACGTCGATAATCGGAATAACGTTTGCCAGCGGGAAAACCGATCTCAATCGTATCAGTTTTGAGTACGGCAGCCCGATATCGCTCACTCCAGTTAACCGAGACGTTCAGACGGCGAAAAAATGATGCTGGAACAAGCTGTAGTCCGTTTTGTACAATAGCAGTTGTCGAGATCCGCTGTCCATCGACATATACCGTCGTATTGCTGAGTGATTGCGCCGAAGCGTGCGGCGTTAGCCAAACATAGACAATAATCAATAATAGAGCCAAAGGCATAGTGTAACGTTTATTCAACAAGACAATCTCCTCCCTCATTGCACCATTGTACGATAATTTTGGTAATCAAATTACTGGAAAAAGAGGGAAAATGAGAATAGGTATCGAGGTTATAATAATGAAAAACAGGGCAGTAAGCAGATTCTTCTCGAATTATTGATCATTTATTCTGATAAAAATGAAGATATTCTAATAGTATATGAGCAAATATTTGGAAATTGTTCATAATAGAGATACGTTATAATAAACCTAACTCATATTGGGCAGAAAGGAATTCGGACATGAAAAAGGTTATTGTCATTGGTGCAGGGATTTTAGGAGCTTCAGCAGCTTATCAGTTAAGTAAGCTAGGTGCTGATGTCATAATTATAGATCGTAAAGATGCAGGACAAGCAACGGATGCAGCAGCGGGGATTATTTGTCCATGGTTATCACAACGTAGAAATAAAGCATGGTATCGTCTTGCTAAAGCTGGAGCAGGCTTTTATCCTTCACTTATTCAGGAGCTAGAGGAAGCAGGAGAGATTAACACGGGCTATGCAAAAGTAGGCGCGATATGTGTTCATAATGATCTGGAAAAGTTAGCCGCAATGAAAGAAAGAGCGGAACTTCGCAGAGAGGACGCCCCTGAAATAGGTGAACTTACGATGCTAACAGATCTTGAAGCGAAGGAAAAGTTTCCATTATTGTCGGAAGGTTATCACGCACTTCATGTATCAGGTGCAGCAAGAGTGGATGGACGTGAATTGAGAAACGCTTTACTAAGAGCAGCACAGCGTAACGGTGCACAGATGATTGAAGGAGATGCTATTCTAGAGCATGATCATCATGCAATTATAGGTGTTAGAGTAGGACAACAAATAATGAAAGCTGATGAGGTCATTGTATGCGCTGGTGCTTGGTCCAATGCATTACTTCATCCGCTTGGAATTATGCTTCAAGTGCATTATCAAAAGGCTCAAATAATGCATTTGAATCTTGCCGACCAATCCAGTACAGAGCTATGGCCAGTTGTAATGCCGC
Organism: Paenibacillus sp. Y930; assembly: GCF_056786375.1. Taxonomy (NCBI): domain Bacteria; kingdom Bacillati; phylum Bacillota; class Bacilli; order Caryophanales; family Paenibacillaceae; genus Paenibacillus; species Paenibacillus sp. Y930. The sequence continues at coordinate 516,347 of NZ_JBXCIX010000002.1, forward strand.
CAACAGATCAATATTTACTTGCATTTGCTGACGGGCGTATCGTAATTGGTGCTACTCATGAAAATGACGTAGTAGGTTATGATACTTCTGTAACTGCAGGTGGGATGCAAGAGATATTAAATAAAGGTATTCAAACGGCTTCTGGTCTTGCCAATTGTAGCCTAAATGAGATGAGAGTAGGATTCCGTCCATTTACTGCAGATTTTCTACCAGTGCTAGGAAGGGTTTCAGGATGGGATAAACTCATTGTCGCTAATGGACTAGGGTCATCGGGATTAACGATGGGACCATTTCTTGGTGAGCAGCTAGCCAAGCTAGCTATGAATCAACAGGTAGATATTCAGCTTGAAGATTATGCAGTAGAATAAATACATTTGATACTATAGAAATATTAGCTACATAGAACGGAGGACATACAATTGTTTGTGCAGCGGCGACACCAGCAGATTATAGATCAACTCAAGGAGAACAAATCTATTGACGTCTCTGAATTGATTGAGACATGAGTTGATTATTCAGTGTGAACAAAGGACTTTAAGTTACTTAACATACCGTACCTCCTATTCGAATGTTTAAATATTTATTACTGAAATCCATCTTCGATGTATCAGATGTGGATGTGTAGAACGTTCTAAATATGACAAGTCCTTTAAATACTTTTTAGATATGGCACCTGAAGATGAGGTTATTCATCCTAGCAAAGTACCTAAATTCGCTCGTGGACTATAAAATTATAGTCTAAGGTGCGAAAAATTAGAAAAATCAGCTCGTGGATATGAATACAAAGTTACGGACATACGCAAAACCTAAAAAGGACCGTCAGGTAAATTTTTCTGACGGTTTTTCTTAACACAATAGTATCGGAAACTTAGTAAGTGATATTTGTATTAGGGATTTCCCTAATATACGAATTTCCAAATACATGATATCATCAAATTATCAAATGTGAAACTTATCACAATATAAGTGAATTATTTCACGAGCAGGAGGATTGCTATGATAACTGAACAACTGTTGCTAATCGGAAACGGCATGGCTGGGGTAAGAACGATTGAAGAAATATTGGAACGTAACTCTACCAAATATGAAATAACGATTATTGGCGAAGAGCCATACACGAACTACAATCGCATTATGTTATCCAATGTATTGCAGAAAAAAATGACGGTCGATGAGATCATTACTAATCCAATGCAATGGTACAAGGATAATGGCATTCGTCTTGTTCACCACGATCCTGCTGTACAAATAGATACATCAAACAAACGAGTAACGACAGCGAGTGGAATATGTATAACGTATGACAAATGTATTATTGCTACAGGCTCAAGAGCCTTTATTTTACCAATTGAAGGTGCACAGCTTGAAGGAGTGCTGGGCTTCCGCACGATTGATGATACGATTCAAATGATTGAGGCGGCAAAAAACTGCAAACGAGCAGCAGTAATTGGCGGTGGCTTGTTAGGGCTTGAAGCAGCCAAAGGTTTAATTGACCAAGGCATGGAGGTAACCGTTATTCATTTGGAAAAATGGTTAATGGAAACCCAGCTGAATGAGCAAGCAGGACATTTGCTGAAAAAGGATTTGGAAAAGCAAGGCATCAAATTTATGATGGAGAAAAAAACAGCTCGAATATTAGGTACAACAAAAGTAGAAGCGATTGAATTTAGCGACGGTAGTATTCTAGAGGTGGATTTGGTTGTAATGTCCGTTGGGATTAAAGCAGTAACAGCGCTTGCCCATGAAGCTGGCCTGAACGTTGAGCGAGGGATTGTTGTCGATGACTTTATGGCGACGAGTGCTGATGGTGTTTATGCTGTAGGTGAATGCGCCCAGCATAATCATAAAATATATGGACTTGTGGCGCCACTTTATGAACAAGGAAAAGTTCTGGCGGATGTATTAACAGATCGAGCAACAGAGGGGTATCGAGGTAGTACTGTCTCCACCTCTCTAAAAGTATCCGGGTGTGATCTTTTCTCAGCAGGAATTATAATTGAAAGTGATGATGTTAAATCAATTGAAGCTTATAATGGCCTAGCTAATAGCTATAAAAAACTATATATACAAAATAATCGAGTAGTTGGTATCGTTCTTTATGGCGATACGTCAGAGGAAAATCGCTACTATAAAATGCTGCGCAATGGGATTGATATTACGACGCTTAATGCTGTAACTCTGCTGGCTTCTGCGGGGGATGAGGCAAGTATGAGTGTTGCAGAATGGGATGATGCTGATACAGTGTGTGGCTGTAATGGTGTGACGAAGGGCGCGATTGTTCAAGCGATTCATGCTCAGCAATTAACATCTGTTGCCGAGGTGACACGTTGCACAAAGGCGGGAAATTCTTGTGGTAAATGTAAACCAGACATCGGTGAGCTATTAGCTCATGTGATTGGAGATAAGGTTACAGCGGCACCTACTGGAATATGTGCTTGTACTCATCTCACAAGAGATGAAATCGTCCTGCAGATTCATGAAAAAGGCTTAACGACAACGCAAGAGGTATATCAGGAGTTAAACTTCAACAACGCTGAAGGATGCACCAAATGTCGTCCTGCAATTAATTTCTACTTGCATGTTACGTTCCCGAAAGAACATATTGATGAAAAAGAATCTCGTTTTGTTAATGAACGTATGCATGGCAACATCCAAAAAGATGGTGGCTTCTCTGTTATACCTAGAATGCGAGGCGGACAAACAACGCCACAGCAATTGCTGAAAATTGCTCAGGTTGCAGACAAATATCAAGTACCGCTTGTTAAAATAACAGGTAGTCAGCGTATTGGCTTATATGGTGTGAAGAAGGAAGATTTGCCCGATATTTGGGAGGAGCTGGATATGACGTCAGCTTCCGCTTATGCCAAAGCAGTGCGCTCTGTCAAAACATGTGTCGGTGCTAATTTCTGCAGATTTGGTACGCAGGATTCCATGGGATTAGGTATTAAGCTAGAGGAGCGTTTTGAGTATATTGACACACCACATAAGTTTAAAATGGGAGTTTCTGCTTGTCCACGCAGCTGCGCAGAGAGTGGAGTGAAAGACTTTGGTGTCATAGGACTAGAGAACGGTTTCCAAATTTATATCGGTGGAAATGGTGGTACTGAAGTAAAGGAGGCACAGCTACTAACGACGGTCGAGACTGAGCAAGAGGTCATTGATCTTTGTGGAGCAATGCTTCAATACTATCGTAAAACTGGAATCTATACGGAGCGTACTGCACCGTGGATCGAAAGACTTGGCTTCGATCATATCAAATCTGTCCTGCTAGACCAGGTACAGTGCAAGGATTTGCTTGCAGAGCTTGATGAGGCAGTTGCTGGAAAACGCAATGATCCTTGGACCACCGTACGCAACAATGAAAATATGGAAAAAGAACTCTATACAGTGGGGAGAGGTTAACAATGACTCAAGTCAAGCAGAAAATATTTGTTGTGAATTTTGATGAGCTGGAGCAGCGTGTTGGACGTGAAATTATTGTAGATGGTAATAGAATTGCAGTGTTTCGCTTGTTAGATGATCGCATTAAGGCAATTGGCGGAGTTTGTCCTCACACAAATGGGCCACTTGCTGAAGGTATTGTTTCTGGTGAATATGTGTTCTGCCCACTTCATGAGTACAAAGTTTCCTTGCTCGATGGAAAGGTTCAAGAGCCAGATAAGGGATGCGTAGCTACGTATGAGACGTCAATTGAGGATGACAAAGTATATATAATAGTATAGCGAGTATGACATCTGAACAGTTAGGGGCTTAGATCCTAGCGTAAAGGAGAGCTATCATTGTACAAACAAAACGTTGAAACGATTGCAGAAGCAGGTGCGGTTAAGCGTGATTATATGAAGCAGCAGCCGCTCGGTTATTTTATTGCAACATTACTAGCTGGAGCCTATATTGGATTAGGAATTATACTTATATTTTCAGTTGGAGCACCATTAGCACAAGCGGGCTCACCATACCAGTCGCTCATTATGGGAGCAAGCTTCGGGATCGCACTGACCTTAGTTATTATTGCCGGGGCAGAATTGTTCACTGGAAACAATATGATATTTACTGTTAGTACTTTATCGGGCAAAACAACGATAAAGGATACGTTGTCAAATTGGCTCATTGTATTTATCGGAAATTTGCTAGGAGCGATTATTCTTGCTTTACTTGTAAAAGCGACAGGACTATTTAATGCTGCACCAGCTGATCATTTGATTTTCAGTTCTGCTGCCAAAAAGATGACGGCACCATTTAGCGAATTGTTTTTCCGAGGGATACTTTGTAATTGGTTAGTTTGTCTAGCGATTTGGATGAGTATGCGCTTAAAAAGTGAAGGAGCTAAAATGTTCGCGATTTGGTGGTGCTTATTCGCCTTTATTGGCAGCGGATATGAGCACAGTGTTGCCAATATGACGCTTCTAAGCATTGCAATGCTGTTGCCTAATCATCCTGAAGTAATTAACCTTGCAGGCTGGCTGCATAATATGCTACCTGTGACACTTGGAAATATGGTCGGAGGAATATTATTTGTAGGCTTAGCCTATTGGAAAATCTCACCTGTACGGAAATAATAGCTATAGAACTTTATAGTATAGACAGACATGAGCTCATTTCACAGGGCTCATTGAATGCATAAAATTCTAGACAGTTGGCATATTAATGATGAGGTGATAATCATGGCCAAAGCAGGGATGAAGCGTCCAGATCCAAGTGAAAACATAAGTACTGAAAGTAATAAAAAGCAGAACTTCCCGAAAAACGATATTGCACCTGTTCCAGAAATTCAAGGTAAAGCTAAAAGTGGAAATGAAAAGGCCAATCGTGCCCCCGATTAATGCTTTATGAATAATGAGTTGGCCCAATAATAGCTAAACGTACAACATCCTGTAAATGGGAGTTGTACGTTTTTTTATCAATTTAAATTAGGTATTTACATTTTCGAAAGTCGGGAGTATTATTCAAATTATCAATGATCTCACAGCCCAATCCGTCAGCTAACCTCATAAGCGTTGCAAAGAGAGGATGATTATCATGATGAATCGAATCGAAAAATTGCAGACTGAAATTCCAAGTCAAAACAAAGACATCGCTCTATATGCCAAACATGTCATTAGCTCACTAGAACAGTTCGAAAATTATCACCGTAGATTTGTTTCTGCACAAGCACTTGCCGGCATCAAGCCAGTTGGAGATCAAGAAATTGTGTTCTATGAAACAGTAAGGCAAATGAAAGAACAAGTGATTTCTACACTAGAGGAAACAATTGATGATCTCAAGCATAAGGGTGATAAGCATCATCACAAACACTTTGAAGATGGGGTCGAATGAGGTGTTTCACGGAAGCCACTGAAAAAGATCTAATCTAATAAACAGGATATCTCACCTCGTTTTTTGAGGTAAGGTATTCTGTTGTTATGTCCATATAGATTTGCAGCAATATTAATAATGTATTAAAGTAGAACTTAATAGGATTAGAATACAAATGCAGGAGGGTCTCATGACACTTATTAATCAGTTGACACCCAATGAGGAATTTGTAGGTTTTTATTTGCTGAGAGAGTTAGACATTAAAAAAACGAATAATACGCCAGCTAAAGATTATTTTGATATCGTATTATGCGATGCTAGCGGGCAAATATCAGCAAAATACTGGGAGGCTACAGCAACCGATAAAGAAACATTTTTCCCAATGGGATTGGTGAAAATCCAAGGTTTAGCTCAAACCTATCGTGAAAGATTACAAGTGAAAATTATTAAAATTCGTAAAGTAACGGATGAAGATCAAGTAGCTATAACGGATTTCATACGGTCCGCTCCTATCCGTCCGATTGATCTTATTCATACTATTAAGCAGGTAATGAATAGTATTACGGATGAGGAAATCAGACAAATCGTATCGTTTTGCGTGACCAAAGTCGAGGATAAGTTAATGCATTACCCGGCTGCCAAAACATATCACCATGCTTATTTTGCAGGGCTTGCTTATCATATCGTTAGAATGCTAGAACTCGGGGAGTTTATAGCTCGTCAACGTCCATTTTTGAATATGGATCTCATTAAAGCTGGCATTATCCTTCATGATATTGCCAAGCCTGAGGAAATGAATGCGGAGCTAGGGATCGTAACTGAATATAGCAACCAAGGGAATTTAATTGGACACATTTCTATGGCATCTAATTGGATTGTAGAGGCTGCAATACGTTGTAATATTAGTTTAGATTCTAATAAAGTGATTAGTCTACAGCATTTGGTGCTTTCTCATCATAATTTGGGAGAGTGGGGAAGCCCGGTACAGCCTCAAATTGCCGAGGCAGTAGCTTTGCATCACATCGATGCACTAGATGCAAAGCTCCAAATGGCTGAGGATGCACTCGATACAATGTCTGATACTGAAGAGTGGACTCCGATGATAAGAGGTTTAGAAAATAAAGCAATGTATCGTATGAAATTTTGAGTTTCGGATTAAACTAGCGTCACAGCATCAGCTTACTAGAACAGGATATCTCACCTCGTTTTTTGAGGTAAGGTATTCTGTTGTTTTATAATGAGTAAAAAATAGATAACGAAATCAATAAATGCATATTGTATTACATTGGAGCATTGCCAATAATTAGAATACAATAGTTATGTTCTATCCGAATCATGTTATCAATTACTTTTCATCTAATTGTAAACGCTTACCATATTTCGTTTGGTGTAAGCTCAATATAGCAGGTAATAAAGTTATAAGTAGACAATGACTTACCGTGACTGCTTATTAAGCAGAAGGAGTAGAATTCGAATGTACAGACTACTTATTGTAGATGATGAAGAAATAATTACAGAAGCATTGTACGAAGTGTTTAATCAAGTTATGTCAGATGAATTAGATATATGTAAAGCCTACTCAGCAAAAGAAGCATTGAATTGGTTATCACGAACAAGAGTTGATATCGTACTTACCGATATACGTATGCCTGGTATGAGCGGTTTGGAATTGATGGAAGAGATCCGAACTTTTTGGCCTAGATGTAGAGTCGTTTTTTTGACAGGCTATAGCGAGTTCGAATATGCATATCAAGCGATTCAAAAGTCGAATGTTAGATATTTATTGAAAACAGAAGGCTACTCGAAAGTCACTCAAACAGTCCAGGAAGTTATTCAAGAGATCAATACTGAAAATCAAATGTATAATTTAATACAACAATCACAAAAACAGATAGATACGTTAAGATTTATGGAGCAGGGGGAATATTTCAGACATTTTCTACATGACAGCCAAGTAAATGATCAACATCAAGATTCATTAATGCTAGAGTTTGAAGGATTGAATATAGATTTAGATGCTAAAGCTCCTGTTGTGTTAGCACTCGGTCATTTATCATATACCTTTGAAGCAGTTTATGTTGAAAAAAGTGAAATGTTTTCGTTAACAAGGGCCATTTGGAATTCATTTATGGGGGAGCAGATACATAGTGTTACTCTAGTTGACAAACATGGTGATCTATTATGGCTGCTTCAAACCTCAGAACATGCTGATGAAAAATTTAGCAATCATTTAATTAAATATTTAGAAGGAACTTTAGAATTAATCCAGCGAGCATGCTTAGAATCACTTGGCATCTCAATTTCATTTACTATAAGTGGTCGTACATGCGCATGGGGCGAACTGTCTAATCAGTATGAACGGCTTAGACACTTGCAGAAGATGAAGATTGGTGATGGAGTCTCATTAATTCAAATTGATCGCAATGAGCAGAATATGACATCAAATTTAAATGGAAGTTTTCGACTTGGACCGAGAGTGGAAATTCTCAATGCACATTTAGATGCGGGGAGATCTGATCAGTTTTTTGAATGCTTTGAAGAGACTGTACAGCCTATTTTGCAAATCAACGATTCCGTTCATCGCTCAATTGAAACATATTATTCGATTGCGTTAATGCTGCTGTCTTGTATTAATCGCTTTGGTTTGCAATCTACTATCGGTGATTATAGTAAATTAATGCGCTTTGACGAGCATACCTCGATCCAAGAAGCCTTTCAATATTTGAAATTGTTAGGAGAGCGGATTTTCAAGCTGAAAAGTATTGATGAACGGGATCGGTCAACTTTAATAATTGATAAAATATGTAAGTTTATTCAAGAGAATCTTAGTGAAGATCTGTCGCTCGTTCGTTTAGCGGAAATGTATTACTTCAATCCATCCTATTTATCACGCTTTTTTAAACAGGAGCATGGCGTTAAACTTTCCGAATATATTGATGAATGCCGGGCAAAAAAGGCTAAGGAGCTATTATGTAATAGTGAATTAAAGGTACGCGATGTTGCTTTGCTAGTTGGCTATGAAGCGGCACATTCATTTACAAGATTTTTCAAAAAAACGACAGGGATGACCCCGCAGGAGTATCGAGATTCGATCATTGTGGAGCGTTAATCCTCGTTAACAAACTGCTACGAATAGTTACACAAAAATAGAAACCCTCACTACAATGGAAGTTTAAAACCACCATTGTAGTGAGGGCTTCATATTCGATGTCGAGTAAGCTACGTTAGCAAGCGCTTCGTTATCAAAGTCGGCTTTTTGAACTACCTCTACTAGCCTTTATTCAAAAACTGTGCAATATCAACCTTAGCTCCAACACGCGCACTTTCAACAGCAGCCATGACCATCGCCATACTATAAATATTATCACTGCTATCTGTTTCAGGCTTACGTCCTTCAGATAGCGCTAAAAACATATCTTCAAGGCAGCCCGCATGGAATGTTAGCGGCATTTCAATTTCCTCAGCGTTCACACGATCATAATCATACATAAACTTACCTTCTTGTGATTCAGGCTTAATAATATCGGCATAAGGAGTGCCATGTCCGTCCCATATTGCTGTACCCTTGTCACCAATAATTCGCCATGCTGCTTCCCATGATGTAGGAGCACCTTCTGCACACCATGAGCCACGATAATCGAACACAGAGCCATCAGACATTTCAAATATGCATAGTGCCATTGCATTACCTGCATACCAAGAGCCATGCGGATTGAACTCATGACAGTAGACGGAAACAGGGTCTGCTCCTAAAATCATACGTGCCTGATCGAACGTATGAATCGCCATATCAAGTAACAGTGGACTTTCCATAGCATCTCGGAATCCTCCGAAATGTGCGCCGATAAAGAAGTCAGCGCTCGCAAAACCAACCTTGCCAATCGTATTATCTGTAATTAAGTTACGAAGCGAACGTATTCTTGGGTCAAATCTACGGTTTTGCATAATCGCATGCGTTTTACCGTATTCATCAGCCATTGAAACTAGCTCATTACACTGCTCAATCGTTTCTGCAAGAGGCTTCTCAGCAAGTACGTTACAGCCAAGCTTCATCGCAGTAGAGGCAATGTCATAATGACTAGCTGGGATCGTAATATCTAGCACGAGATTGGCTCCAGTCGCTTGAATAGCCTCGCTAATATTTGTAAATATCGGACAATCAATGTTTTTACGTTCAGCAAAGCCTTTCGCTGCTTCTGGAAAAATATCTACAAGTGCTACAATTGTTGTATCCTCACGAGTTAATACATAATCAGCCCATGCGTTAGCCATATTGCCACAGCCTGCAATAATTACGTTATAGCTTGCCATATTGATTCATCCTCCTCTAGATTGGGTTAGGCACATACTGTCCGCCACGGCAAGATTTCAAATAGTTAAGTGCATGTACCTGCCCAGTCATTTCTAGCTCATCCTTGTAAACGGGGTCATGCCAGCCTTCGATGTCGATTGAGCCCTTATAGCCGTGCTGGCGCAAAATTGTAATAATATCCGACCAGTTGCTATCGCCAAAGCCCGGAGTACGATGCCATACGAACGGCTGCGGACCGTGAACGCCATGTTCTTTGACAATATCCCATGCAATCGTGGCATCTTTACCGTGAACATGAAACACTTTATTGATCCATTTTCTTAATTGCGGAATCGGATCAATTAAGCTAACCATTTGATGACATGGTTCCCACTCTAGCCCGATATTGTCTTCTGGTACAGCGTTGAACATTAGCTCCCAAGCAGTTGGATTATGAGCAATATTCCAGTCGCCACGCTCCCAAGTTCCGCCCATATCACAGTTTTCAAATGCAATACGCACCCCTTTATCCGCTGCACGTCTAGTTAGTTCTCCAAAAACTTCTTTGAATCTTGGAATAGATTCATCTATCGGACGATCTGTAATGCGACCTGTAAATCCAGAAACAATATTTGCTCCGAACAAGTGAGCATGATCAATTAATCTTTCCCAGCTTGCTAAAGTATCGGAGTTATCGCCGGCTCCAGTAAGTGGATTTCCGAATACGCTTACAGCTGAAATAACAAAGCCATGCTCCTCTGAAAGGGCACGAATGCGCTTAGCAAGCTCTTTCAGATCTGTTTCACCTGTTGTCTGCCAAAATGTAGGATTGAACGATTCAAAGCCATGACCTACAATTTGCGGAATGACATGATCTGCGTTACCACCATTAACTAGCGTTCCAATACGAATTGACTGTTTCATACTTGTTATCACTCCAATATTGTCATATATTATTGATAGCAACCCTATTATAGATCAGTTTTTACTAGGTTGCGTTATCCGATATTGGCGGAAATTAGTCTTATATTGTGGAGGTGTTCCAGCGCAGATGAGTTATCCGAAGGAATTATGGGAAGATACAAGACTTACGCAAAAAGCATATCCTATTCAAATATTTCCAAATCGAGCTCGTAACATTAAAAAGGGAGATTGTATCCTTTATTTGCACTGGCATGTCCATCTGGAATTGATTATTGTACGTAAAGGTCAGGCAGTTTTTCATATAGATAGTCGTCCGATTGAAGTTACAGCAGGGGATGTACTTCTTGTACCTGGAGGAAGTTTGCATGTAGGCTATTCACAATCGGATGAAGATTTTGAGATGGACTGTATTGTATTCAATCCAGCGCTGTTTAACGAGTGGATGAACGATCCAATTCATGTTCAACTATTATCGATGTACTTGGAAGGGAAAGCACATTTTCCACTACTAATTTCACGATTCGAAGAGTGGGATAGTCATTATAAGATGGAGCTAGATGAAATAACAAAGGAATTTCTTAATAAAGAAATAGGTTATCAGCTCATTGTAAAAGCGAAGCTCTATGCTTGGTTTATTAAGCTTGCTCGGTATTATAGTAGGCTTCAACCTGTTGCTATAGAGAGAGAGCCATATTTTGCGAATCGAGATCATTTTAAGCAATTAATTGATTATGTGAAAGAGCATTATACTGAGAAATTATCTGTTAAGCAGGCAGCAATGATAGTAGGTCTTGATCAGTATTATTTCTGCAAACAATTCAAAAAGCTAACAGGGAGAACTTTTATTGAATATGTTAACGTCTGCCGGGTAAGTGAAGCGGAACGTCTATTAATTAGTAGTCAGGCGACAATAGGTGAAATTGCTACTCAAGTTGGTTGTGAGAACGCGAACTATTTTACAAAGCTATATAAACAGTACAAGGGGATCACACCTTCTGATGTGCGAAGGTTTAATGAAGGGGGAGGGGAATATTCGTCAGTTACATAACGAAAGAGTTTTAAGTTACGTTAGTAGCGGCTATAAGCCATGTAATATGCATCAATGGGGGCCTGGTGTAAGGGATATTTATGCATTGCATTATATTATAAGCGGGCAAGGCTATTATGAAATTGGTCAGCGTAAATTTAAACTTATTGCTGGAGAGAGCTTTATTATTTTTCCGCACATCCCAATTTATTATTACCCTGATCCACTAGATCCTTGGGAATATGTATGGCATGAATTTAAAGGGAGTGAAGTGCCGCAGCTATTAGCTTTAACTACCCTGAAGCTAAATTATCCTGTTACTAAGGCAGCCCCGCAAAATATGACATCTTTTTATGATGTGAGTTTATATGGCGAGTTAAAGGCATATGAACAAATACGATCTGATGCAAAGATTCGTTTGTTGCTTTCGTATTATATAGAATTTTTCCCGTCGGAAGCTAACTTAGTCGATACCGATTATGTAAGATTAGCGAGGGAGTATATTGAGCATCATTATTGGAAGCCTTCTTTGACGGTTACTACTATTGTGGAGCATATGAATATTGAACGAAGTTATTTGTTTCGCTTATTTAAGAAGGCAACAAGTATGTCAGTATTACATTATATCACGAAGGTTCGTATTCAGCGTGCAAGTGAGTTGTTAAAGAATGAAGGCTTATCAATAAAATCAGTAGCCTATTCCGTAGGCTACAGTGACCCACTATATTTTTCAAAGGTATTTAAAAATGCAACAACATATACTCCATCAGAGTATATGTTGTTGCATCGGCACAAGTAAGAAATTAACGAAACAGAACACATTTACCAGACTGCCGATAATATTGAATTAATCGCTCAATTGGCTCGCGTCCACAATTGAGCTTTTCTCCTAAGCAATTGATGCAAAGAAAGTCCTTCGCTTTCATAGAGACTAGCTTCAGATAAATGGCAACGTCATCGGTAATAAGTGGTACTCTACAGCTAGAGCAACATCTCGTGCTGTTCATGTCTACACTAGCCTTGCTCTAATAACGAGGCAATCATGTGCTGGTACGGTAGGGGAGAAGCGTTCTTTGAAGACTCCTAGTTCCTTATGCTCCCAGCAATCATACAATGACAATGAAAAGTTTGAAGCATATGGCAAGCCGATATCCCAAAACAGCAAAGAAATCTCTCGTTGGCTATCACTTAGATTGAAAAAGCCGATTGCTACGTCGCCATCAGTAAGTACCTTTACAAGCATAAATACTTCGTCATCATGGAACCACTGTGGTTCTGGCTTTATACGGTAAGCCCCGCGTGCCTCCAAATCCTGATTTATCGCGAGCAGATCTTTATTAAGCAATATATTTTTTGTAGCTGGCGTTGCCTTACGGATATCACTACCGATCATTAGTGGAGAACCCATCATACTCCATATAGAGAAATGAGTTTTATACTCAATATCACTACAGCCACCTATTTTTCCGATATAGTTGTCGTTGCTACCACCATACATGCCAACAATAAGCATATCCATATCGTTATGACAGAATGAACCTGTATAGCACTCCTTGTCTAGCTGTGAAATGGCTAACTCCTTTATAGAAATCCAGTTATCACGAATATCTCCAGTAGAGCGATACATATGAGCACCTGATTCGCGAATCCAGTGATAGACATTGTCTTCTCCCCAGTTACAAGCAGAAAAAAGAATCTCTCTACCGCAGTTTTTAAGTGCTAGACTCATGCGCTTATAAAGCAACTCACCAGAAATATGACGAGGCTTGAAGCAATAGTCATATTTCAAGTAATCTACTCCCCATTCGGCGAACTTCTTAGCATCCTGAAATTCATGCTCAAAGCTGCCAGGATATCCAGCACATGTGTGGGTTCCTACACAGGAGTACATCCCAAACTTTAAGCCTTTGGAATGAATATAGTCGGCGAGTGCTTTCATGCCACTAGGAAACTTCTCAGGATCCGCAACTAAATTACCTTGCTCATCACGCTCCTTCAAGCTCCAGCAATCATCAATAACAACATATTCATATCCTGCATCTTTATAACCCTCAGATACGAATAAATCAGCGATTTCACGGATTAATTGTTCATTAATATCCCAAGTGAAAGTGTTCCATGAATTCCAACCAAGTGCAGGGAGCAGGCCAAGCTGCTTATTATTGTTCATCTCAAAATCATCCTTTTTCGTGTGGTAGAAGCTATAAACATATTTAAGCATATGCAAGAAAGTGAATCCTATAGTAAAACGTTGCTTACATATGTAAAAATGTTGCTTTTTACTAGATTCAACCACACAACTTGGGGAAATATAGAAGGTTTATAACAGTTTAAAGGATGTTTTATAGGTAGTATCGGCATATTGCCTAGGTGTGACACCTGTGATTTGCTTGAATACGCGATAAAAATGAGTAGCCGTTTGAAAACCGCAGAGTTCAGAAATACATTCAATAGTGTGATCTGTTTCCAATAGTTGTTGTTTGGCTTTGACAATTCGTTTCGTGTTGACGTAATTGGTTACATTCATCGTCGTTAGCTGTCGGAACACTCTGGAGAAGTGAGCTGTTGAAACAGATGCATCTTTTGCAAGCTGAACTAGGCTATGTTCGCGCTCAGGATGCTGATCAATAGTTTGCAAAGCGGAAAGCATCCACGAGGGACTATAGCGTGAATTGGCTGTTTGCTTGAAAGAACTTGAGTTTGTAATACGATTAAGCTGGAGTAGCAATTGACCGAGTATCAACCATATCGCGTTTTGATAGCCAACTGGACGCTGTTCCCACTCCTTTGACATACTGAAAAGAGAGGCTTCTACAATTGTTTTCACTTGCTCAGGTAGATCTAGCTTGTAGAGTTTTTTTTGTTTTGCATATTCGAAGCAAGCGAGAGAGGAATAATTGGGATCGTGTGGAAGCGAATTTATTAAATAGGGAGCAAAAAAAATAGCAGATGATACAATGGGTTCTTCATCATCAGGTAGCGAGTGATGTATCGTATTTCCAGGTATGAGGAAAAAGTCGCCTTTACGTTTTTCATACCATAAGTGATCAATAAAAAATACACCTTTTCCTTCGTGTATATAGACAAGCTCATAATGATCATGAAAATGATCCGGCAGCTCATTCTCTTGCTGTCTCTTGGCTTGATGGACAAGCTCAAATGGAAATAATACGTTGCTTTCAAATGTTTTTCGGATCGCCATGATACAATCACCTTCACTTGTTTTAGTATATAATATCAAATTATGTGATGAAAACGCAATCTTAAGACATTACACTATCATTATTTGTAGTTTACAATGATAGCATTGTAATAACTGTTTGCCGTCTCGGTAGTCAAGAGTCATTTAGAGAAGGAGCTGAGCTAGTATGAGAATTGATGCTCATCAACACTATTGGTCTATTAAAAGAGGAGATTATGGCTGGATAACTCCACAATTAACGACTCTGTATCGCGATTTCTTGCCTCCTGATTTATCACTCCACTTGAAAAAGCATCAACTAGCTGGAAGTATTTTAGTGCAGGCAGCACCAACATTAGAGGAAAGTGTATACATTTTACAATTAGCAGATAAAACTCCTTCTATACTTGGAGTAGTGGGCTGGATTGACTTTTTTAATGGTGATCATATAGCACAGTATACTGAGCTTAAGCAGTATTCCAAGCTAGTAGGCTTACGCCTCATGCTTCAGGATATGGAGGATAGTACAAAGGTACTTGATCCAGAAATTATTCATAAAATTAAATACTATGTGGACCGAGAAATTCCATTGGATTTGCTTGTCGTTGCTAACCAGTTGGATACAATTATTGCGTTGCTTGAAATTTTTCCTACTATGAAGGCGGTTATCGATCATATTGGAAAACCAAACATTGCAGAAGGAGATATTGATCGATGGTCGCAGCAAATGAGCCTCATTTCTCAGTATAAAGGAATATACTGCAAACTATCTGGGATGGCGACAGAAGCTGATCATGACAACTGGAGCTACGAGCAATTTACTTCTTATATTGAGCATATATTGCACTGCTTTGGCACTGAACGGGTTATGTTTGGTAGCGATTGGCCTGTATGCTTGCTTGCTGCAAGCTACGATGAGGTTATCCATATTGTTGAATCAGCCTTGCCGCAAGCTTGGGGAGCTGAAGAAGAGGCAAGACTATTTGGTTCCAATGCAGCAATTTTTTATAATCTCGTAAATAAGGGGGAGCAAGATGAAGTATAGAAAGCTAGGTATAACTGATATGGAGGTTTCAGCGCTAAGCTTTGGAGCCTCATCACTAGGATCCGTATTTCGTAATACGAATGAGCAGGAGAGCATTCGAACGGTACATACAGCGCTCGATCAGGGGATTAATTATATTGATGTTGCTCCTTATTATGGTTTGACGAAGGCGGAAAGTGTGCTGGGAAAAGCGATTAAGGAGCTTGATCGTAGCACATTTTATTTATCCACCAAGGCTGGGAGATATGGTGAGAGCAATTTTGACTTTTCAGCAGCGAAGATTGTTTCAAGCGTAGATGAAAGTCTAGCTAGATTAAATACAGATTACGTCGATATTTTGTTTTTACATGATATCGAGTTTGTACCTGCAGAAATTGTTATAGAAGAAGCAATTCCAACGCTTCATCGTCTAAAGGAGCAAGGGAGAATTCGTTATTGTGGAATTAGCGGACTACCAATCCAGTTATTTGAAACATTAATTCCACAAATCAATATAGATTGCATATTATCGTATTGTCATTACGCTCTAAATGACAACTCTTTGCTAGCGCTACTGCCTTTGCTAGAGGAACGAAATGTAGGTTTGGTCAATGCCTCTCCTTTGTCTATGGGACTATTAGGCACTAGACCAATACCTGTCTGGCACCCAGCTAGTGAGTTAGTCAAGAAAATTTGTAGGCAGGCAGCAGATTATTGTGCAACGCACGGCTATGATATTGCGAAGCTTGCAGTTCAGTATTCAACAGCGAATTCTGAAATCCCTACTACGCTAGTAAGTACTGCTAATCCGCAAAATATAACTAAAAATGCTACATGGGTTGAGGAAAAATTAGATCAGCAGCTACTTAAGGAAGTTATGGAAATTTTAAAGCCGATTGCTAATGTTAGTTGGACTAGTGGACGTTCTGAGTACAATGAGCAGCTATAAGAAACGGCAGAACAGGCAAGAGTATATTATTACTAAGGGGCGGATGTATGATGAAAGCGATTGTATGTGAAGAGGTTGGCAGGCTTGTAATACATGAAAGACTGCCAGAGCCTAAGCTGAAAGAAAACTATGCAGTTGTACAGATTCGACGCATTGGAATATGTGGAACAGATTATCACGCGTATAGAGGCAATCAGCCATTTTTTACATATCCGCGAGTTCTTGGACACGAGCTTGCAGGCGAGGTTATACAGATTAGCGACAATGATCTTGGATTACAGGAAGGCGATCAAGTAAGCATTATTCCGTATTTCCATTGCGGTTTATGTCAAGCTTGTTTGCAGGGGAAATTCAATTGCTGCAATGAAATGAAAGTGTTTGGTGTTCATATTGATGGAGGAATGAAGGAGAGAGTAGCGGTACCGATTAATTATCTAATTAAAACAAATGAGCTTAGCTTAGATCAAGCTGTTTTGCTGGAGCCACTGGCAATCGGTGCACATGCCATCGCTCGTTCAGGATTGCAGGCAGGTCAAACAGCACTCGTTATCGGTGCAGGACCCATTGGACTTGGTATTATGGCGCTTATACACAGTATGGGGGCTAAAGCGATTGCTATGGACGTTAATGAAGAGCGCTTAAAATTTGCAGAATCATGGGGAAATGCTGCATATACGGTCCATGCCTTACAAGATCCAATACAAAAAGTCGCAGAACTTACAGCCAATCAGTTTGCGAGCGTAGTAGTTGATGCGACTGGGAATGCGCAATCAATGATGAATGCATTTGATTATACGTCGCATGGTGGAAGCTTGATTTATGTAGGTCTGTTTAAAGGGGATATTACATTTCATGATCCTGACTTCCATCGTAAGGAGCTGACATTATTGGGCAGTCGTAATGCTACTCGACAAGATTTTGAGACAGTTATAGAGGCAATGTCACTCGGGCATATTGTAGCGGAGCAATATATTACACATCGCTGCAAGTTTGAGCAGCTGACGGAGGCTTTCGAGGAGTGGTTGCTGCCTCAATCTAAGGTGATAAAAGCAGTTGTCGAGTTATAATCGACAACTGCTTTTATTACTAATAGATGAACTATCGTATCGAGAAGTTGTACTCAATAAAACGACTGAATCTTAATAAATGACAACGCTTTCTTAATAATGTTGGCTTATGGTAGCCTCCCTTAGGAAGATATAATGATTAAGAAGGAGGGATTGGGATGGAAATTGAAAGAAGAATCGGTCACAGTGCCCGATTTAGAGAGCGTAGAACACAATTTTTTAAGCAATTAAAAAGACAAAGAGTCCTTCATCTTTTTGTTGGCATGGGAATGATATTTCTACTAATATTCGCTTACACACCAATGTTTGGGATTATAATGGCATTTAAAGATTATTCGATTTCTACTGGGATTAAGGGCATTTTCACTAGCGAGTGGGTTGGACTCAAACATTTTGATGAGTTTGTAAACGATTACCGTTTTGGTGAAATCGTTCGTAATACACTAGTCTTAAGTTTTCTAAAAGTGCTATTTACTTTTCCTGCTCCAATTCTACTAGCAATTTTATTGAATGAAGCGAAAAATTTACGGTTTAAAAAGATCGTGCAAACGGTTAGTTATTTACCTCATTTTATTTCATGGGTCGTAGTGGCAGGGATTGCTTTTTCCTTCCTCTCTGCTGATATTGGAATGATCAATAAAGCGCTGATGAGTCTGGGTATTATTGACAAACCGTTAGATATCCTTACTAACGCAGATAGCTTTTGGGGCCTTGCGGTAGGGAGCGCAATATGGAAAGAGGTAGGCTGGTGGACAATAATTTTCTTGGCTGCTATTGCTGGAATAGATCCTACGCTGTATGAAGCAGCACAAATTGACGGAGCGGGAAGACTTGCACGTATTCGTCATATTACGTTTCAAGGTATAAAAGGGACGATTGTCGTTGTTCTTATTCTTACGATTGGAAGTATTTTAGGCGGCGGATTGGTTGGTTCTAATTTTGAGCAGGCATTTCTGTTCGGAAACAGTATCAACAATTCAACATCAGAAATTGTACAGACTTATGCATTCAAGGTTGGACTAAGGGATGGTCGCTTTTCATATGCGGCAGCTATAGATCTTATTCAGTCTATTATATCTGTTATATTAATTTTTTCTAGTAATTACATTGCAAAACGTGCATCAGGATCTAGCTTATTCTAGACAGAGGAGTGGAAAACGACTATGAGTCAAAGACAAAAAGATCGGATTTTGGATAGCGTGATCACAGTCATCCTATTTATTATTTTTATAGCAATGTTTTATCCGTTCTACTATGTTTTGATTCTTTCATTTAATAAGGGAACGGATTCGCTCACGGGAGCTATTTACTTTTGGCCGAGCTCCTTCACTTTTGAAAACTATGAAAGATTTTTGAGTGATCCTCATTGGTATAAGGCATTGTTAGTTACTGTGCTGAGAACGCTATCTGGTACCGTGTTGGGAGTGCTTTTTACCAGTATTGTGGCTTACGGATTATCGCATCAAAATTTGTTATTCCGCAAAACCTATTTTACGATTATTATTTTTGCAATGTATTTCTCGGGCGGATTAATACCATATTACGTTGTGTTACGTTCGCTTGGATTACTCAACTCGTTCGGGGTATATATTATACCTTCAATGCTAAGTACGTTTTTCCTATTGATCGCGATTTCCTTTTTTAAAGATATTCCAGGAGAGTTAAAAGAATCCGCTCATATAGATGGAGCAAATGAATTTGTTATTTTTTATAAGGTTATTCTCCCTGTATCCATGCCTCTTATTGCGACGATGTCATTGTTTACTGGCGTCGGTCAATGGAACTCTTGGTTGGATTCAGCTTACTTTGTACAATCGGAAAATTTGAGAACGCTTGCTTATCGTATGATGGAAGTTATTAATAAAAGTAATGCACCCATGGATTCCATTGCTATAGCAAATAGTTCCTCTGTAGGCGTTACAAGTTATTCTCTTCAACTAGCTGCAATGGTTATATCAGTACTTCCGATTGTATGTGTGTATCCATTTTTACAAAAATACTTTGTCCAGGGCGTTATGTTAGGGTCAGTAAAGGGTTAAATTCATTGTGGTATTAGAGCATGAAGGCTTGCTTTAATATAAAATTCGATTCATGGAGGGGTTATTAAATTATGAAGATAAAAGGAAAAAAAAGTATTTTGCTATCTTTGGTAACTGTACTCGTGTTAACGTTATTGTCGGCTTGTGGTGGCAATAATGATGGTCAGAAAGTAAATAACGAATCTAATTCTAGTACAGACGGAACAAAAGCAACAGCGAAAGAAGAAGTTCAAGAACTTTCATTATTTATTGATGCATCTTGGTATCCTGTTAATGAATGGAAGGGGCCAATTGCTGAGAAAATCACTGAAAAAACTGGAGTGAAATTAAAGGTTACTGTAGCTGCAGATGATAAGCAACTTCCACTAATGATTTCCTCTGGAGATTTACCAGATCTTATCTTTACTCATTCTCAAATCGACCGTTTGTCTGATTCAAAGCTATCCTATCCATGGAATGAGCTTATTGAACAATATGCACCTAATTTCGTCATTGACGATACAAGAATTGCTATTCATACGATGGATGATGGTAATTTCTATACCGTTAGAAATTCATTTGCTACTCAAGAGGAAATGGCAGAACATAAATTTGCAATTGGTAGCGATGGCAACCCAGGTATTGCTTTACGGGAAGATATATTAAATGAACTTGGCAACCCATCGCTAAATTCAGTGGATGATTTTGCCAATGTATTAGGAATGGTTAAGGAAAAGTATCCTGATATGATTCCTCTTACGATGGATAAAGATTGGTTTGAACAGTATTTTCTACAGCAATTCGGTGTAGAAGCGCTATTGGATGGTTGGTACGAGAGAGATGGAGTAATTGATTACGCCATCAAGCAACCAGAAATGCTGGACTTCTTCAAATTTATGAACGAATTATACCGTAACGGATATATTCTCGCTGAAAATTATGCATATACAAATGATCAAATTGATGATGAATATGCGATAGGTGGCAAGGCATTTGCTCATAGTCATACAGTCAGTGTTGCAGATTCAGACAATAAAAAAATTAAAAACAATGGTGATTCTTATTCCTTTAAAATGTTGCCTAGTGCATTGTCAAAAGATGCTAAAATAGTAAGTACAGGGCTTGGATTTGCAGGTACGTTCATTACGAAAAACAACAAGAATCCTGAGGCTTCCATTAAATTCATAGAATTTTTGGCAAGTGATGAGGGTAAGAAGCTTACAATGTTCGGTATAGAAGGTGAACATTGGACGTGGAACGAAGAAGGATATCCTAATTTGAATTACGACCCATCTGATGGTGATTTTGTAAATAGTAATGGAATTAAGTGGTGGTACCTGTATAATGATGGTGTCATGGAAGGGCTACAAGGATATGTTCCTGGTACGCAGAAGACTCAAGCGTTATTAGAAAGGAAAGAAATTACCACCTACAAACCAGAGATCGGATTGATCCAAACTCAGCCAGATTCTGACGAGAAAACGATCAAAACAAAGATTGATGAAATGATTAAAAATGAGAAAGTAAAGATTTATTTAGCAAGTTCAGAAGAAGAAGCCATTGCAAACTATGAAAATATGTTGAAAACTGCTGAACAAATTGGTTTGAAAAAACTGGTTGAATGGGCAAACGAAACATATCAAAATAAGAAAGACTTGTTTAAGTAAATTTCCGAAAATCCGGTGGAGAGACGAGGTGTCTCTGCCGGATTTTTCGAGCTTATTTCAGCATGACTTTGTTACTGTCAAGGCAACATAATATAATAGATTATAAGAATCGGAATTCAGTCTTCCATGGTATATTGAGGTAACATTGCAGCGTACAGATGCTACAGGAGGAGGAACATGTGAATATTACTCGGAAAATAACGCTAGGTTATATTATTCTCATACTCATACCGGTCATGGCATTTGGTTACCATTATTACAATCAAATACATGGAAATCTGACTAAACAGTTTGCTGAAAGTCGGCAAAATATACTAGAACAAGCCTATGCAAATATGCAAATGGATTTTACCCGAATACAGTCAGTACATCGAGTTTTTCAATATAATTCTTATGTCACGGATTATCTTGATGGTGTGTATAACAACGAGGCGGAAAGTGTTTATTCCTTCATTCGTTATATTCGTCCGTTATATACACAGTCGCTATTTGCTTATTCGGAGATCAACTCTCTCGTAATCTACAAGATGAAGGACAATGTATTTTCAATAACAGAACATTTTGTTGATTCGAATTTACTCGACCCATATATAGAAGAAACCACTCGTAATTTAAAACCTGGATCAGGAATATGGGTTCGAGTAAATCCAGAATCGCTTCATTCTGAACTGATATACTATCAGCATCTCTACAATGCTCAATTTACTGAGAAAATCGGATTATTAGAAATAAAGATTAATGACACTCTTATAAAAAAATTCTTTGAAGCTGCTGGAGTAAAAGATCCTTGGAAGGCCTTTTTTTTGGTCAGCCCAGATAAGTTTATTGGAGATCATCCAATGGAAACTGTCATTAATCAAGAGGCTTTGCAATTAGTGCAATCGGAAGCACACACATTTGTCATTAATCGAAAATATGTAATTAACCAATTAATTGTTGAAGAACTTGGGGTGCATTTCATTATAACAGGCAAAGTAGGCGATGTTTTTCATTCACTCACAAATTCAGAAGTAATTGTGATGATTATTCTCGTCCTATTGTTAGTCGGTCTTTCATTAGTCTATTATATGTTTGCTTCTACGATTACAAAGCGAATTTTAAGATTAGCCAGACATATGCGTACATTGAATGATGATAATTTGAGACAAAACATAATAAAACAAGAAAAATTAAAAGAAAACGATGAAATTGGATTTCTGATAGAAACTTATAATTCTATGCTTATACGAATGGATGAACTGATCAATAATGTCCATCGTGCTGAATTGCTGAATAAAGAGGCAGCTTATAAAATACTACAAGCACAAATTAAGCCGCATTTTCTGTACAATACGCTTGAGACAATTAGGATGCTTGCCGAAACAAACAATGACAAGGAAGTTGCTGATATTTCTTTTTGGTTTGGCAAGCTGATGCGGTATAGTTTGTCTTCTGAGCAGGATGAAGTAACACTTGCTCAGGAGATTGATATGGCAAAGTTTTATTTGCAAATTCACAAAATGCGTCTTCAAAATAGACTGACGTATGAGCTTGAGGTTTCTATGAATACGACGAGTTTTATATGTCCGCGATTTATTATACAGCCACTCATAGAAAATAGTATTATTCATGGAGTATCGAAAGTTATACGTCCTGTACACATTCGTCTTGTAGCCGAAGAGTCAGATCAAGAGATTCGAATTAGTGTTATTGACAATGGAAATGGTATTCCGACAGAGAAATTATCAATGATTCACTCTTTGCTCTTACGTGGAGATAAGCCAAGGGAGTCAACTACAATAACTGGTGTTGGACTTGTCAATGTTAATGATAGAATTCAGGCTTTCTTTGGCGGAACATCCCGACTTGAGGTAGTTAGTGAATCAGGTAAGGGAACGAATTTGTGTATTATTGTAGAGAAAAGGAGGGGGAGTCAAATATGAAGCTGCTGATTGTAGACGATGAACCATTGATATTGAACGGATTGATCAAAGTTGTCAGAAAAGTGGCTCCTGAAGGAACTGAGATACGAGAAGCTTCAAATGCTCTAGAGGGACTTGAAATAATGAAGCAATTTTTTCCTGATGTTACGATTACTGACTTAAACATGCCTGAGAAAAATGGATTTGAAATGATTGAAGAGGCCAGACAGCAAGGTCTTTGTGATCGCTTCATCATATTGACTGGGTATGATGAGTTTGAGTATGTTCGAACAGCACTGCGAGTTCGTGTCGTAGACTATATTTTGAAGCCAATTGACCAAGAAGAAATTGCTATATTACTTGAACGTGTTAAAAAAGAATTACCGTCTACTGTTGATGCAGATTCTCGTCATGCCAACAGAATACTTACCTATATGCAGGTACATTTTAGAAAAGATCTTTCGCTTGATCATATTTCCGAGATGATGAATTTACATCCTAATTATATTTGCAGTTTGTTTAAGAAAGAAACTGGGGAGACCTTCGTAAATTACTTGAACGCAATGCGAATTCGTGAGGCCAAAAAATTACTGACCTGTGAGAATGATGTTTCAGCTAGCGCAATTGGAGAAATGGTAGGTTATGACAATAAACATTATTTTACTAAGGTGTTTAAGCGATATACAGGAACTACACCGGGGGTATTTCGGAAGAATGCACTTGAAGGGGATGAAAATAACGAATGAAATAAACTAGAAAATAAATGATATGTTATTAGCATGAAATGAGGTGTTTGAATTGATGATTCCTTTTAGTTTGGATGAAGTTAAGCTATTTAATAAAGACGCTTACCTTCGCAGAGAGCTTGCCAAGCAATACATCGTCGCATTCGATCTTGATAGGCTTATGCATACGTTTAAAATTAATGCGGGAATTCCATCTCATGCGAAGCCTTTGGGAGGTTGGGAAGATGTTAATGGTGGCCTAAGAGGACATTTTGTAGGGCATTTTCTTTCGGCATGCTCCAAGTTTTCATTCGCTGATCAAGATGAAGTCTTGAGAATGAAAGCGTATAGAATTGTTGACGTGATGGAAGCATGTGCACAACCAAATGGATATCTCAGTGCTTTTGAAGAAGAAGTATTGGATATTTTGGAGCAGGAAGAAAATCGTAATGTATGGGCACCTTACTATACATTGCATAAAATCCTTCAGGGTCTGATTGATTGTTATCTATATTTGGATAATAAAAAAGCTTTGAAACTGGCAGTCAACTTAGCTTACTACACTTACAGAAGATTTGAGAAACTATCATTTTGGAAAATTGATAGTATTCTCCGATGCACAAAGTTGAATCCTGTTAATGAATTTGGTGGGATAGGAGATTCTTTCTATACTTTATATGACGTAACAGGTGATGTGAGCTTGTTAAAGCTAGCCCAGTTTTTTGACAGAGATTATTTCCTTGCGAATCTTGCTTCCGGTAAAGATGTACTTGAAAATCTACACGCCAATACACATCTTCCAATGATTATTAGTGCGATGCATCGATATGACATTACCGGTGAGGAAAAATATAAGGTAGCAGCGTTACATTTTTATGGTTTCTTGTCGGGAAGAACCTTTGCTAATGGCAATAACAGTTCCCAAGCTACGGCATATATAGAGGGCGCTGTTTCGGAAAAATCAGAACACTGGGGTGGCTATGGCAGTTTAGGTCATGCCTTGACTGGTGGTGAAAGTGAAAGTTGCTGCGCACATAATACAGAAAGAATTCTAGAACGGTTGTTTCAATGGTCCCAAGAAGTTAAATATTTAATTCATATGGAATCGCTAAAATATAATGCTATATTAAACAGTGCAAGTCGTAAAACTGGTCTTTCACAATACCATCAGCCTATGGGAAACTGTGCTGTAAAGAAATTTAGTGATCCGTATGAATCCTTTTGGTGCTGCACAGCATCAGGAATTGAGGCAATGAGTGAATTGCAAAAGAACATCTGGTTTAAAGACAGAGACATTTTGCTGCTTAATAGTTTTATATCATCCATTGTAGTTTGGAAAGAAAAAAATGTAAAAGTTACGCAATATACTGATTTTCCTGATGCTCTAACTTCAATACTCCTGATTAACACAGTTGAGCCTACAGAATTTACTTTGCAATTAAAAGAAATTAATGTAATCGGTGTAAAAATTAACTCGTCTAGTATTGATATCAAAAAGGAGAATGGGTTTATCTTGATTCAACGAGTTTTTCATGATCAAGATAAAATTGAAATTGAAATCGCTGCTCCTTTACGGTTGGTTCCTTTACAAGGTGATGAGAATTTGGTTGCGATTATGTATGGAAGTATATTGCTCGCACAACGGGGAGGTATGAAGAAGTTTATAGGTATTTCAAATGGGAACATTAATGAAAAATTAGTTAAGTGTCAAACAGACGAGTTGGAATTTGTGCTGAATGATGACCACGGTAACTCAGCAACATTTAACCCTCTTTTTCGTATAGAGAATGAAGAATACTCTGTATATTTGGATTTTACGGGACGTTCATCGCAGAACAGTCAGTTCTCATTTGCTAGAGATGGCAGCGTAGCATATGAAGAAAGATGATAATGGGTTTATTACAATATAAAGGGTAGATTCTAGCGTTCAGATTGTAAGAAACACAAGAAGATGTGAGAATTATTAATTCTTTCAATTGATAGCGCTTTCGCTACCTGGAGGAGAGGTAAAGTGAAGCCATGGAAAGAATACATACTTGGTGATGCGTATCCTAGTGGTTTCGCTCATGGTCATTCCATGCGTAATAGTACAACAATTGAATATATTCTAAGTACTTGACACTTAACAATAGGATTAAATTTAGGAGGATAATGATGAAAGAAAAGTCTGAATTTTGGTACAATAAGCCGGCAGTTAACTGGAATGAGGCGTTGCCTATTGGTAACGGATTTATGGGAGCGATGGTATTTGGCGATCCCATTGAGGAAAGAATTGCTTTGAATGAAGATAGTGTTTGGTATGGGGGGCCACGTGATCGTAATAATCCTGATGCATTGGTCCATCTTCAGACTATTCGCGAGGCAATCCGAGCAGGAGAATTAAACCGAGCGGAAGATTTATCATTGTTAGCATTGTCTGGATTACCAGAAGCGCAACGTCATTACATGCCGCTTGGTGATTTGAACATCCAATTTTTTTCGCCTGCCACAAGTCATGAAGTAGAAGTTAGCAATGAGAAAACGTTGGAATCGAGTGAAATTGAACATTATTTACGAGACTTGGATATGTCAAACGGGATGGTTACCAGCAGCTATAAACAATATGGGATCTCTTATCGCAGAGAAAGTTTTGCCAGTTATCATCATAATGTTATGGCTTTCCATTTTACAGCTGATCGACCGAATGCGCATCATTTTCGGGTTAGATTAACGCGTGGCAGTAATCGTTACTATGAAGTCGTCTCAAAAGCGAACGCATGTACTCTAATGATGAAGGGCGAATGTGGAGGGGCTGAAGGTTCAAGTTTTCGTACTGGAGTAACCTTAATAGCCGATGGTGGAGAGGTACAAATTATTGGTGAGCATCTCATTGTCAAAAATGCGAATCGTGTGTTGCTTCTACTTGCAGCAGCAACTTCATTCCGACATGACAACCCTGAACAGTATGTATTGCAACAATTGGAAAAAGCTGCGCGTATAAGTTATGTGCAGTTAAGGCAGCAACATGTTGAAGATTTCAATTCATTGTTTAGCCGCGTCGAATTCAAGTTAAAAGCAACGGAAGATGTAAGTGCTGTGCCTATGAATGAGCGCTTGGAGAGAATAAAGGATGGCAAAGAGGATTTGCAATTAATCGAAGTATTGTATCAATACGGTCGATATTTATTGCTGTCATCTAGCCGTCCAGGCTCGTTGCCGGCAAATTTACAGGGAATTTGGAATGAACATATGCTACCGCCGTGGGATAGCAAATATACGATTAATATCAATACACAGATGAATTATTGGCCTGCAGAGAGCTGTAATTTATCAGAATGTCATCAGCCGTTGTTCGATCTTCTGGAACGAATGCGTGTTAATGGGCGGGTGACTGCAAAGGAAATGTATGGCTGCCGTGGTTTTGTTGCACATCATAATACTGATATCTGGGCAGATACTGCCCCACAGGACAGATATGTACCTGCTACGTATTGGCCGATGGGAGCAGCATGGCTTAGCTTGCATATGTGGGAGCATTTTTTGTTTACTCAAAATCAAGACTTTTTAAGACAAACGGCGTATCCGATCTTAACGGAGGCTGCACAATTCTTTCTTGATTTTCTCATTGAAACTAAAGATGGTTTATTAGTAACTAGCCCTTCTGTATCACCTGAAAACACCTATATTTTACCTAATGGTGAAATAGGGACGATCAGTGAAGGACCAGCAATGGATAGTCAAATCTTGCGGGAGTTATTTGCTGCATGCATTCAGGCGTCCGAGCTACTTCAATGTGATGCATCGTTACGTAAGCAATGGCAGCAAGTATACTCACGTTTACCACAAGATGAAATTGGAAGCGAGGGGCAATTGCTTGAATGGTTGGAGGAATATGTGGAAGAAGAGCCCGGTCACCGTCATATCTCTCATTTATTTGCTTTGCATCCAGGAAGTCAAATTTCAGTACATAAAACACCAGACTTGGCGGCGGCTTCTAAAATAACATTAGAGAAGCGGCTTGCAAATGGTGGAGGGCATACGGGGTGGAGTAGAGCATGGATTATTAACTTCTGGGCAAGGCTTGAGGAAGCAGAACTGGCTTATGATAATATTGTTGCGCTACTTTCGCACTCGATGCTTCCTAATTTACTGGATAATCATCCTCCTTTTCAGATTGATGGAAATTTTGGTGCGACTGCCGCAATTGCTGAAATGGTATTGCAAAGTCATTGTGACGAGCTAAGATTGTTACCAGCTTTGCCGAGGGCTTGGAAAGAGGGATATATGAAAGGATTACGTGCACGGGGTGGCTTCACTGTGGACGTTGCTTGGAGGGATCATAGTTTGGAATACGCACGCATATGTGCGACAGAATCAACTACACAATGCCGCATCCGCACCAGTCTTCCTGTCCGTATTCAAGCACGTGAGCAAGATACGCTATTTATATATGATCAGGGCTCATGTGTAGCGGAATGGCAGGCAATGAAAGGAATTGTATATACAGTATTACCGGTATAAAAGAACGCTAACAGTAACTCTTATCTTTCCCATGTCCAGAACCAAGGTATAATGGTCGAATGAAGGGAATTAGATACTATTAATGATGAATTAGTTTCTATAATTTAATATAAGTAAAAAGAACAAT
Source organism: Paenibacillus sp. Y930 (assembly GCF_056786375.1). NCBI lineage: Bacteria > Bacillati > Bacillota > Bacilli > Caryophanales > Paenibacillaceae > Paenibacillus > Paenibacillus sp. Y930. Next base: position 545,040 of record NZ_JBXCIX010000002.1, read on the forward strand.
AATCGATAATAAAGTAAAGAGTTGTGTATTGATTCCACTATATATTTATCGAGATAATGAAATGATAGCTATGTGAATGGGAGGAATCTTTTTGCGCATAATGCAGATGAAACGGGTCAATTTAATGGTTTTGACCCTATTATTAATATTGATGTTAATAGCGTGTGAGAACGAGAGTAATACGCTCAATAATAACAATGAATCCGTAGAACAAAACGATTATAGCAATGTTTACGATGAGATTGGACTTAGCAAATATGATCCGCCAATAAAGCTATCATTCGTCCGTGAACAAAGTGACGCTTTGGAAGATTTAATAAATTTATTACCTGACGAAACATTAGAAGATAATAGATGGAGCCGAATCTATGAGCAAGTATTAGGCATTTCAATCAATTACGATTGGACAGCAAAGGGGGAACTGTATAAGCAAAAACTTAGTTTCTCCGTTTCTTCAGGTCAAATTCCAGATATTATTAAAGTTAGTGCTGAGCAACTCAGAATATTGAGCAATGAGGGCTTAATTCAGGATTTGACGGATGTTTACAACAATTATGCGACACCGTTGACTAAAAATATATTAGAACAAGAAGGAAAATCAATTTTTGATGCTGCTACAATTGATGGAAAATTAATGGCTATACCGGACACTAATGCCTCTATTGAAGGGGCGATGTATATTTGGTTAAGAACGGATTGGATGGAGCAACTCCGCTTAAATCCACCGCAAACGATCACTGATGTATTGGAAATTTCGAGAGCGTTTACAGTAATGGATCCAGATCAAAATGGTCAAGACGACACATTTGGCTTAGCCATTACGAATTATTTATGGGATGCTATTATGAGTATTAAAGGTTTCATGGCAGGTTATGAAGCATATCCTGAACTTTGGGTAGTTGATGATTCCGATAATCTTGTATTTGGTGGGATCCAGCCAGAAGTGAAAGAATCACTTTTGGCATTACAGCAAATGTATAAAAGAGGTGAACTCGATCCCGAGTTTTCATTCAAAAATGGTGAAAAAGTGAAGCAACAGATTGCGGATGGAAAAGTAGGGATGATGTATGGTGAGCAATGGGGATCGTTTGTAGTGCAAAACAGTCAAGAACTTGATAGTGAGGCAGACTGGAAAGCATATCCTATTGTTTCACTTTCCGGTAATCTTCCAAAGGTTCCACTAAAATTAAGAACGTATCAATACTTTGCTGTACGTAAAGGCTTAGAGCAGCCAGAGGCAATTATCAAATTAATTAATTTGCATCTCGAGAAAAATTGGGGTAAGACTGCTGAATATAAAGAGTATTATAGTTCTTCGTATCCTGTGTGGCAGTTATCACCAGTAACTCCATATCCAGCTCAAAAAAACTTAGAGGCCTATCGCCAGCTAGCTGAAGCTCGTCAAACAGGGGATTGGACGGGATTGGATGCTGAAGCTCAATCCATTCAAAAGTTAATTGAGCTGTACCATGCGGGGGGAACAGATAAAGATCATGGTTGGGGATGGGACAAGACGTATGGAGTGAATGGTGCCTTTTCTATCCTTGATCAATATGAAGCTAATGATCAATTATTATATGAAGCATATACAGGTGCTCCAACTGAAACGATGATCGAGCGAATATCAATATTGCACGACCTGCAACATGAAACATATATCAATATCATCTTAGGAAATTCTATTGATGAGTTTGATAAATTTGTAGAAACATGGCAGAAGCTAGGTGGAGCCAAAATAACAATGGAAGCTAATGATTGGTATCAACAAAACTAATGATCCAAAAGGTATATTAAAAGGCTCGGGGGTAGTACCTTGTTTAACTTTCCTGTAACATCACTACGCGGAACTATTTTTTTTCGTTCAGTATTCACGTATTTGCTAGTTATTATGCCAATTATTATACTAGGTCTTTATTTGTACAACTGGAGTTATAATAATGCGAGTGAAGAAATTTCGAGAGCGACAGTAACACAATTAAACTATTATTTAGAGGATTTAGAACGTGAAATCGAGTGGATGGAGCTACAACAGTTTGATTTAGTTGAGGATAGTGAATTAAGTAAGCTTGCTGTGACATGGGATAAGATGAATAGTGTGGAAAAAAGAGGGGGTTTGAACTACTTAATACATCGACTTACATCATTCAAAAATAGTAGTGCGTATATTAAAGATATTAACATACATATCTATAGCATCTCCAAAACAATTTCAGCGTTGAATTCTGTTATAGAACTTGATGAGCAAGTATATGCACAATTAATCGCTAATGTTTCAACAAATCGCGAACGATTATATTATTCAGATGATGCTGTTCAACTTATCGCTTCTAAATATGGAGGTGGTAAAGGAGACTTACCTAACTATGTCGTTCAAATCGAATTAGATTCAGAGAAGCTGAAAGAATCTTTACAGTTGCTTAGCATCTATGAAAACAGTGGGTCTTTTCTTATTTCCAGTTCTTCAGGATATACAGTGATGAGTAATGACGAATCTACTAATGTAGTGGAAAACTATATGAATGAAGATGAAGAATCTAGAGATTACTTAACGTTGCTATCTGTTAATCAAGAAAAGTATCATATTGATAAGGCATATTCTAATAAATTAAAGCTTATGCTAGTCACGTACTTGCCAGAGGAGACGGTAAAAAGACCTTTAAGTTTTTTTTATAAATGGGCTTGGTTATTTGCTATCGCTTCTCTTATCGCTATTGTTGTCTTTTCTTATTCTACGTATCGCTTTATTCATAAACCATTAATATTGCTAGTACAGAGCTTTAGACGGATGGAAGCAGGAGAATTGGATCGTCCGATTGTTCATGACAAAAAGGACGAATTTGGTTATTTATACACGCGCTTCAATCATATGCTTACAAAATTAACAAGTTTAATTGATCAAGATTATAAACAAAAAATGATGATGCAGAAATCTGAGCTAAAGCAGCTACAATCTCAAATTAACCCGCATTTTTTGTATAATAGCTTCTTTATTTTGAATTCCTTAGCCAAGATCGGGGATGTTGAGCGGATTGAACAATTTACAATTATGCTCGGGGAATATTTCCGATTTATTACTCGTAACGGTGAGGATCTTGTTTTACTAAAGGAAGAAATAAAGCATTCGCGTATGTATACAGATATTCAAGAGCTTCGTTTTTCGAGACGAATACGATTGGAATTTGATGATTTGCCAGAAGGTATGAATGCCATCAGAGTTCCAAGGCTTATTGTGCAGCCGATAATAGAAAATGCTTATGAGCATAGTCTTGAGAAAAAAAGCGAGGAAGGCTTACTTAAAATTACATTTGATCATCAGCTGGATGCGCTCCATATTATTGTGGAGGATAATGGTGAGCAGCTTACCGACGAACAGCTTACAGCGCTGCAGCATCGACTCCAGCATAACGATGAAGAAAATGAAATGACAGGAATTATTAACATACATCGACGGCTAATATTAACGTATGGTGAGGGCAGTGGACTTATATTAGAGCGAAGTAAACTTAAAGGATTAAAGGTCATTATATGTATTCAAATAAATAATGATATGCTGCTAAAGTGACTCGAGATATTCACTTTTTTTATGGAGATTTTGAAGGATTGGTAAAATCTATAATTTGAAGGGTAATTCATCCACAGTTTGGCAGGTTGATGCAACGATAGTGAAGCGTTACGCTTTAATAGATAAAATGTTAACTCTGCTTAAAAGGGGGCAATAAATAATATTAAATGCTAAAAAGATATATATAATAGTCGCTATTCTATTAGCTATTATTGCGACACTTTTAATCGGCTTTAATCAACTATTTTATAAGGAGCTAGACGAAATGATGAATGATGAAGTAAAGGTAGATACGTTAGAGACTGTAGAATCAGCACAACAGAAGGAAAAAATTGATGAGAGTGGAGCAATATCCAAGCCTTCCTATGCCCCTCCATCTCAAGCGGTAGGGAAAACGATATTGAACGGTAATCCGTTAGTGTCTCACAAATTCGGAGCAGATCCTTATGCTTTAGTATACGAAGATCGAGTCTATCTTTATGCGACGAATGATGTATTTCAGTACGACGAGAGTGGCAATATTAAGGATAATACTTATGCAAATATTAATAAGCTTTCGGTTATTTCATCAGATGACTTAGTCAATTGGACGGATCACGGATTTGTTGATGTAGCTGGTCCAGATGGCGCTGCAAAATGGGCAACACAATCTTGGGCGCCAGCTGCAGTCCATAAAGTGATCGATGGGAAAGATAAATTCTTTATCTACTTTGCTAATAATGCAAGTAATATTGGTGTATTGATGAGTGACAGTCCGACGGGACCTTGGGTCGATCCTATTGGTAAACCACTTCTTACTAGAGAAACTCCTGGTGTAGAGAAAGTGACGTGGCTGTTTGACCCAGCTGTGTTAGTAGACGATGACGGAAAGGGCTATATCTACTTTGGTGGCGGTATTCCAGATGGACAGGAAGCAATGCCGAACACTGCTAGAGTGATGGAACTAGGCGAAGATATGATTAGTGTGCTGGGCGAAGCTCTTCCAATTCCAGCTCCGTATATGTTCGAAAACTCAGGGATCAACAAAGTGAATAACAAATACTATTATACGTATTGTTCGAATTTCTACGATGGTGTTCGTCCTGAAGGAAGTCCGCAAGCAGGTCAAATTTCGTATATGGTTAGTGATTCTCCGATGGGACCATGGACGTATGAAGGAATAATTCTAAAAAATCCAGTACACTTCTTTGATGTAGGTGGTAATAATCATCATGCTATTTTTGAATTCCATGGAAGCTGGTATATCGCTTATCATGCACAGACGTTGTCTAAAGCAATGGGAGTAGCAAAAGGATATCGTTCAACTCATCTGAATCAGGTTGTCTTTAATGAAGATGGAACGATTCAAGAAATCATTGCTGATTATGAAGGTGTTAAGCAATTGAAAACATTTAATCCATATGTTCGAGTGGAAGCCGAGACTATTGGTTGGCAAGCAGGTATTAATACGGAGCAGATTAGTGATAACGCGCAGAAATCTTCTTCTAATAGAGTGGTAACAGATATTGATAACGGCGATTGGATAGCAGTTTCCAATGTTGATTTTGGCAACGTTGGTGCGTCTTCCTTTACAGCAGCAGTGGCTAATTTCAACGCTGCTAGTAGCATTGAAATTCGGTTAGACAGTCCAGACGGTAAATTAATAGGTGAGCTTTTCATTCCAGTAGCATCTGACCAAGATCAATACTCTGAGCTTCAAACGAGTATTGAAGGTGCAGATGGTGTTCATCATTTATTTTTAGTGTTTAGAGGAGAAACTGATAACAAGCTATTCAAGCTTGATTACTGGCAGTTTCATGAATAGTTAGGATGTTATTCCCCCATATCTAATTGATATGGGGGATTTTTATTTTGAGAGGTGGTTCAAAAAGCAGACTTTGATAACGATGATTGGTCTCGTAGCTTAGTCGACATCAAATATGAAGCAAGCTTGGGAAGTGTGCAATTTTTTTGATAGTAAGCAATTCTTTACTTGTTTTTTCTTGGGCCTTAAGAGGGACTGTTTTCATTGCTTAAAACCTATAGTTTAGCAGGTATTCAACTGAATATAGGCAGGTTGTTGAGCTATCTATGAAAGCGCTACAATTCTTATGTAGTTAACTCTTAAGGGGGAAAAAAAATGCTAAAGAAACAAAGGTTGTTAATAATGTTGTGCCTTGTTTTTGTTTTAGTCATCTCTGCGTGTAGTGGAAATTCGGGAAATAATGTTGTTCCTGAACAATCAAGTGATCCAGTAGTTACAGATGATGTACCAATTGAAGAGGTTGAAGTAGTTAATGAGAACCCAAATGCAACACCTGAAATGGATTTTGATCTTGGTGGGAAAACTGTCAAGTTTGTAGCTTGGTTCGGACTTGAAATACAACAAGATGGCCCTGACAATATCCAGCGCCAGAAAAATCTAGATGCATTGATGGAAAAACATAATTTCAAAGTTGAATATGTTAGTTTGACTTATGACGAGTATGTTGAAAAAGTATCCGCTTCGTTACTAGCAAACGATCCGGTCGGAGATATTCTCTTGATTAGGAAACCTTGGGCAATTCCTAGTATGGTACAGCAAGACTTCTTCTGGCCGCTTGATGAATATACAAAGAACGATAAATCATTCAGTCCAAGTGGTAAAGCATTCTCCGAATACGATGGAAAAACATACGGTTTTTCTATTTATGATGGGGAAAATGGCGCGAACGGTATCATTTACAACAAAACTTTGATGAACGAACTGGGCTTGAAGCCTTTACAGGAGTACGTTAATGAAGACAATTGGAACTGGGATACTTTCACTCAAGTTGCTAAAGAAGGAAACCGAGATACAAATAACGACGGAGAAATAGACGTTTGGGGTCTTGCAAATGTATCCATTGATGCGGCAATGGCTTCTAATGGTGCTGACTACACTAATGGAGATCAACAAGCTTTAGATGATCCTAAAACGCTTGAAGTGTTTAATCATATAAGCACGTTTGCAACAGAGAAGCTTGTAAGACCGACAGAAGGTGGAGATTGGACGGAGCCTACTCAATTCTTCCGTCAAGGTAACACATTACTAGTTAATGGTGCAATGTATGATGTTGCTGGATATCGTACGGATATGCCTGACTCTGAAATAGGCTTTGTTCCCTACCCTAAATCTCCAAGTGCAACTGAATATACAAGTGTTACTACTGCACCTACCTTTTACGTGATTCCGAAAGCGGTTGAAAATCCAGAGCAAATGGTGTATATCATGGAAAAAATCCAGGAGTACGATTCCGTTAGTGAGTATTCAGCTCAAGCTTATTATGAATCAATTTTTGACAATGAGGAAGATGTTGCCAATCTAAGAACGGCGAATAAGAAAACACATGTACTAGACAGAGAGACTTATCCTAATTTCCCGTATTGGAATATTATTGGTGACTTGAATAATGGGGTTTCTGTTTCAACGGTTGTTGAGACATACAAAGCACAAGTTCAAGCTGCTGTGGATGAAGTATGGAAAACTAATTAATCTAAAGTAAAAGTAACTTAAATAAAACGCAACATTCCTCATTAGGTAGTTGATTTTCGTCTCATGAGGAATGTTGCTATAAGTACTGAAATTCAAAAAAACGCATCAGGAGGGGAGAAACGTTGAACACAAGAAAGAAAAAGAAAGTAATTGTTCTAATGGTTCTTACCGCACTTCTATTATCACTATGGACTTTCTTACCTTCAGATTCCACCTCTCAAAAGCAGGTACATGCTTTAGGTGGTTTTGATGCTGTTACAGGCTTATCAGAAGAGGAAGACTATGCTACATATTTGAACCGTCATTCGACAGTGGATAAACCTAATGAGACGATTCGAATCGAGGGGGAAAACTTTTTCGAAACTCTCGGAGACGGGTTCGAGATCATTAACCGGTTTGAAGGATTAGATGGGCAAGCAGTAGTAACACCTGAAGAAGGCACCATCAGTTGGGATGTATCTATAGAACACCCAGGATTATACAATATTAAAATTCATTATTTTCCGCTAGAAGGAAAAAGTTCTTCTATTGAAAGAGAGTTTGCTATTAATGGTGAGGTACCCTTTAAAGGGGCAGAAATATTGTTGTTTGACCGGATTTGGGCAAACCGTTATGAAGAAATTCGAAGAGATGATAGAGATAACGATTTACGACCTAGACAGGTAGAGAAACCTGAATGGCAAATCGGCGATTTCAAGGACAGGAATGGTTATTTTGAAGAGTCATATTCCTTTTTCCTGAATAAAGGTATTCAATCGCTTTCATTGAGATCGTTACGTGAGCCAATGGCTATCGATTATATTGAACTGTATCAGAATAAGGCTCTGAAAAGTTATGAAGAACTGGAGAATGAGTACGAGGCCAAGGGCATTAAGGTTGCCCAGGATCAATATATGCTTATCCAAGCTGAGGACGCCATTATTAAGTCTTCTCCTACTTTATTTCCAATATCAGACAGATCAAGTCCTACGGTTATTCCGTATGATGTTTCAAAGCTCCGCATTAACACAATTGGCGGATTGAATTGGAAACTACCTGGTCAGTGGGTTGAGTGGGAGATTGACGTTGAAGAGGATGGTTTGTATCAAATAGCATTAAAGCGAAAGCAGAACGAGCTTCGTGGTGTCTATGCTACACGGAGTCTGATGATTGACGGGGAATACCCATTTGAGGAAATGAAGCGGATTCGCTTTAATTATGGGAGAGATTGGAATATGGATGTATTAGGTGAAGATGAGCAGCCTTATCTGTTCCATCTAACCAAAGGTACCCATCGTATTCGAATGACAGTTTCACTTGGAGATATCGCTCCATTGCTTCAAACGATTGAGTCAAGTGTACTGGAGCTCAATGAGATGTATCGAAAGGTTCTAATGATTACTTCAAATACGCCAGATCCATTTCGAGATTATCAATTGGAGAAGCGTATTCCAGATATGACAGAAGTTTTCGCTGAACAGGCTGAAATTATTCAAAGTGTAGCGGACTACCTAGAAGAAGCTACGGGAGAGCGAAGCGATAAGGTTGCTGTTCTCCACTCTATGGTCCGGCAACTAGAGGAAATGGTCAAATATCCGGAGAAGGTTGCCAAGCAATTGAAGTCCTACAAGATTAATGTCGGAGGTCTAGGGACGTGGATTTTGACCGTCCGTGAACAGCCATTATCGCTTGATTATCTTATCGTGTCTTCGCCAGAACAGCAATTACCAAGAGCTGACGCTACAATATTTGAAGTGGTTGGACATGAGATAGGCGCTTATGTTTCTTCTTATACAGAAGATTATGACAGCATAGGTAACACGGGAGAAAATGATAAATCGATAACTGTCTGGATTACGACAGGACGCGATCAGGCGCAAGTATTGAAAAGCTTGATTGATGATTCCTTTACACCAGAGACGGATATATCAGTAAGGCTTCGTCTTGTACCTGGAAACATTTTACTGCCAGCTACCCTTGCTGGTGAAGGTCCTGATGTTGCGATGCAGCTTGGCGAGGATATTCCGGTTAACTATGCAATGAGAGACGCTGCGGCGGATTTGACGAAATTTGACGATTTTGATGAGGTTGCAACTAGATTCCGTGACAGCGGCATAGAACCATATAAATACAACGGAGGCGTATTTGCCTTACCGGAGCAACAAACCTTTCCAATGCTGTTCTACCGCAAAGACATTCTTGATGAATTGGGATTGACACCGCCGAAAACTTGGCAAGATATTTATAATATGATCTCAGTGCTCCAGAAGCATAACATGGAGTTTTATTTGCCACTTGAAGCTACCAATGCGAGTATGGTTCCGAATGCGACATTCTCTATGCTGCTTTATCAGAACGGTGGTCAATTTTACAGAGATAATGATACGAAAAGTTCGTTAGATTCCGAGATTTCTATGGAAGCATTCAAAAAATGGTCGCAGTTTTATACCAGTTATAAGTTTCCATTAATAGCAGACTTCCCGAATCGATTCAGAACAGGTGAAATGCCGGTAGGTATTGCAGACTATACAACGTATAACATGCTGACGGTCATGGCTCCTGAGATCAAAGGTTTATGGGAATTCACCCTTGTGCCAGGAACGGAACTTGCGGATGGTACGGTCAATCATGAAGTAGCCAGCCACACAACCGCAGTCCTAATGCTCGAAAATTCGAAAAATAAAGAGATTTCTTGGGAGTTTATGAAATGGTGGACGGACAAGGAAACTCAGGTCGCTTACGGTCGTGAAATGGAAGGGCTTATGGGCGAGGCCGCTCGTTATCCAACGGCCAACATTGAGGCTCTTGAAGAATTACCATGGCCAATAGAGGATTATAACAATCTGGAAAGCCAGTGGAAATGGGTAAAAGGTATCCCGCAAGTTCCTGGTGGATACTTTACTGGAAGACACTTAGACAATGCTTTCAGAAAAGTTGTAAACGCTAGTGAGAATCCTCGTGAAGCGTTATCTGATTATATTTTGTATATTAACGACGAAATTGAAATAAAACGGAAAGAATTTAACTTACCGTATTAGTCAGGGGTGGAAGCTGATGCAAACAGAGAAAACCGCTCAGGTCGCAAAGGAATTCATTCGTCCGCAGAAGATATCTAAGTGGGCACATATTGCCAGCGAGTTGAAACGTAACAAGCATTATTATATTCTAATTAGTCCATATATGACGATTTTCTTTTTGTTCACTGTCATTCCGGTCGTTTTCTCATTGGTATTAAGTTTATTCTATTTTAATATGCTGGAATTTCCGCGATTTGTAGGATGGCAAAACTATTCAAGACTGTTTCTTAATGATGACGTATTTATGATTGCTTTGAAGAATACGCTTCTGTTCGCGGTCGTTACTGGCCCTATTAGCTATGTTGCCTGCTTTTTGTTTGCTTGGATAATCAATGAGCTATCGCCTAAAGTGCGTGCATTTATGACGTTAGTTTTTTATGCACCGTCGATTTCTGGCAATGTGTTTTTCATATGGCTAATCGTATTTTCGGGCGATAGCTATGGTTATTTGAACGGATTTTTGATGAAAACAGGGATTACATTGGAACCTATTCAATGGCTTCTTGATGAGAAATATATTTTGCCGATTGTTATGCTTGTTCAACTTTGGCTTAGTTTAGGTACGAGTTTCCTTGCCTTTATTGCTGGTTTGCAAACGATCGATAGAACTTTAATTGAGGCAGGGTCTGTCGATGGAATTAGAAATCGTTGGCAGGAACTATGGTTTATTACATTACCTTCGATGAGACCGCAGCTTATGTTCGGAGCGGTCATGCAGATTACAGGATCGTTTGCAGTTGCCGAAATTTCAATCGCACTTGCAGGCTTTCCGAGCGTCAACTATGCGGCTCATACCGTCGTAACGCATTTGATGGACTTTGGTAGTATTCGATTTGAGATGGGTTACGCGTCCGCAATTGCAACAGTTCTCTTCGGCATTATGCTTGGAACTAATATGCTGACACAAAAAATGCTGAGAAAGATAGGTGAGTAACGTTGGTCATGAAAATGATGGCGGTTTTTCGAACGCCTAAAAAGCTTAATCGTTCTTTTACTGTTAGCTTTTTGCTGTTTGTGTTGCTTGCCTTTTTTGGGGCATTCATGGCTTTGCCGCTAGTTTATGCGGTGAATAATGCATTCAAACCGCTTGATGAATTATTTATATTCCCACCGCGGTTCTTTGTGAAAAATCCGACATTCGAAAACTTCTTAGATTTAATATCTTTAATGGGGAATTCTTGGGTACCGCTATCTCGATATATCGCTAATACGTTGCTGATCACGATTGTGGGCACAGTCGGTCATATTCTGCTTGCATCCGCAGCAGCTTATCCGCTTGCGAAATATCGCTTCCTTGGTTCAAAGACACTCTTCTCCATCGTTGTGCTGGCACTGATGTTTTCGCCACATGTAACAGCTACACCGAACTATTTGATCATGTCTTGGCTAGGATGGGTCAATACACATGCATCCATTATTATACCGGCATTAGCATTCCCGCTTGGATTGTTCCTAATGAAGCAATTCATGGAGCAAATTCCTGATGCCTTGATAGAAGCTGCCAAAATTGATGGTGCTAATGAATACAGGATTTATTGGACTATCGTTATGCCCAACGTAAAGCCTGCATGGTTAACTCTGATGATTTTACAATTTCCTATGTTATGGGGAAGTGACGGGGGTAACTTTATCTACAGTGAGAACCTTAAAACGCTTAATTTCGCCTTGGGACAAATTACTGCTGGAGGGATTGCCAGAGCCGGGGTTGGGGCGGCAGTCGCACTACTTTTGATGATTGTTCCAATATCACTATTTATTATTTCTCAGAGTAGCGTCATCGAGACAATGGCTACTTCCGGGATGAAGGATTAGAAGGGGGCTGTGCACGATGTTGACTAGAAACCCCAAAATAAGAAAGGGTCTCTTCATGGCACTTTGTTGTCTTATTGGCATAAGTGTGTGGGGAAGTCCAGTCCAGGCTAATGGCAACGCAGATTCCTACAACTATTCTTATTGGGGAAGAACGGTTGCTTCGCCTGCCGCCTATACGGCGACCGGTTCGGTTAATGGGTTGGATATTGGAATAGGGATATTGAAAGAACCTAGTGATATTCAAGTCACATCTGATAACTTTATTTATATACTGGATTCTGGAAATAATAGAGTAGTCATTTTAGATCAAAACTATAAATTGTTCAATGTTATTGACTCATTTGACAATGAAGGAACGATCGAAACATTACTCAACCCACAAGGGCTGTTTGTAACGCAAGATAAAAAATTGTTAATTGCTGATACTGGAAATAAACGTATAGTAGAGCTTGATAAGGACAATAACCTTATAAAAATTATTGAAGCACCACAATCCGAATTGCTTAATTCAACGTTTGATTTCCAACCAGTTCGGGTTGTAGCCGATAAAGCTCAGCGGATATATGTTATGTCAATAGGGGTTTTTGATGGTTTGATGGAATTTAGTGCTGCAGGGGAATTCAATACATTTACGGGAGCAAACCGAGTAAATGTAGATCCTCTTGAGTATTTTTGGAAAACAATTTCTACGCAAGAGCAACAAAGTAAAATGATCATGTTTACGCCTACAGAATTTACAAATTTGGACATAAATGAAGAGGATTTTCTTTATGTTACAAATGGTGATGAGTGGGGTGAGAACATTAAACTGCTCAACGCTCAAGGTAGCGATATAATGCGTAGAAATGGATATTTCACACCACAGGGCGACATTCGCTACTATTCAGATGAAGGCCCATCCCGACTAGTAGATATCGATGTGACTGATAGCGAAATATTTTCCGTGCTTGATGCAAAAAGAGGAAGAATCTTTACATACAATGGGGATGGACATTTGTTGTATGTATTCGGTGGTCTCGGAAATAAATTAGGAGAATTTAAGACACCAACAGCAATTACTAGAATGGGAAATGATTTTCTAGTTCTAGATAAGGCGCTTGGTGAGATCACAGTTTTCCAAACAACGGAATACGGTCGGATGCTTAATGAAGCCGTTAGAAGTTATTATCGAGGAGATGAAGGAAAGGCATTTGATTATTATCAAGAAACGATAAATATGAACTCCAATCTAGAGTTTGCTTATGGTGGAATCGGTAAGGCACTTCTTCGTCAAGGAGATTACAAAGAGGCAATGTTTTACTTTAAAAAGAGCATGGATCAGAAAAATTATTCCAAAGCCTACTTACTCTATCGTAAGGAAGTGCTTCGGGAATACTTCTCGATCATTATGACGGGCATATTAATATTGGCGGTTGGAATTTCAATTGCAATAAGATACCGGAAGTTAGCACGGAGAAAGAGGGGGATTTTCCATTGAATAGAGATCTTGTGAAATATCCTTTTTATCTCATCTTTCATCCCTTTGATGGCTATTGGGATTTGAAATACGAACGCAATCAGAAGCAGAGCTTGATCGTTGCCATTGCTATTCTATTTATGCTTGCTTTAACAAACATTTTGTCCAGTCAGTACAGCGGTTTTGTCGTTCATATTGTAGATCCAAAATCAATGAATAGCTTTATGGAGATTATATACGTCATAGTGCCGGTCTTGTTCTTTTGCATAGCAAACTGGTCACTTACAACATTGTTGGACGGAGAAGGAAAATTTGTTGAAATATTTACTTCAACATGCTTTGCACTTATTCCATTGGTCCTTATTAATTTTCCTTGGATTTGGCTTAGCAACGTCATCTCGATGGAAGAATCGGTATTTTATTATTTTTCGAGCAGTCTAGCATTAATCTGGTTTGTGTTTATGCTGTTCATTGGAAACATGACGGTACATCAATTTACACCGTCCAAATCAATTTTAACTATTCTTCTAACTATTGTCGCGATGGGATTTATGGCGTTTCTCAGTTTATTATTCTTTAGTTTAATCCAACAGATCATCTCTTTCATTTCCGTTATTTATCAAGAACTGGCATTGAGGAACTGAGGAAGGAGGGCACAAATGATACAGACTAGAAATATTTTAATGATAGTACTTGTTATAAGCGCAATTTTCATTGCAGGTTGTTCAAATTCAACGGATGAGCCTCAATTGGATAGCGCTGCGCTTACAGAGGAATTCATAAAGGGAGAATCGTTAAAGGCCTCCTTTACGGATTCAAGAGTTGAGGGAATGAAGGGGATTGCCGAGAATGATAACTTACAAATGTTGGTGATGGAGCAGACTGGAGAAATTGCCATTATCGATAAAAGTAGTGGTGAGATTTGGTATAGTAATCCTCCTGAAAGTGAGTCAGATGCCGTTGCTTTGGGGATAAATAAGCAATTGTTATCATCACAAATGAAACTTGATTACTACAATATGTCTGGTCAGATCAATTCAATCAACTCCAATACAGATAGTGCAGCCTATAATCAGATTAGGTTTGAACCGATCTCCAATGGTGTCAAAGTGACCTATCGATTTGGTAAGTATGAAAAAACATTGAATGATTTGCCAATGCTCATCAGCATAAGCCGCTTCGAACAATTAGCAAGTAAATTAGACGAAACGGGGAAAGCTGCTTTACAAACTGCATATACCGAGGATGTAGAAAAATCAGTATATGTGAGAAGTAACGATAAAGTACTTCAAGGAATTCGACTTAAGCGTGCGCTTCAAGCTTTCGACGATGCAGGCTATACGGAAGAAGATTTTTTGCAGGATATTGAAGAACATCAGTTGGATCAATCTATTTCTGAACCAAGAGTATTTCAGGCGGCTATTGAATATACGCTAGACGCTAATAGTCTCGTTGCAAAAATTCCTAGCTCAAGCATTCAATATCCAGAGGACTATCCTGTTAGCCAAATTTCCATAATGAACTATTTTGGAGCAGGAGGAGTAGACGAAGAAGGTTCTTTATTTGTCCCTGATGGTTCTGGAGCACTCATTCACTTCAACAATGGAAAAACCCAGTATACAGCATACCAGCAGCAAGTATACGGGGCAGATATGACACTGGAATCTTATGTGTCGACCGTGAATGAACAATCAGTTAGGCTACCTGTGTTCGGCATTATACGTAAAGATAGTGCGTTTTTAGGGATTATCGAGGAAGGTGCTGCGGCTGCCTCTATTCAAGCCGATATTAGCGGTAAATTAAATAGCTACAACTATGTACACCCTATATTCACTGTGCTTAATAATGGTGAAGTTACCTTGAATGCGGATGGAAAACAGCGTTCACTGCCAAGGTTTCAAGAAAATAAGATGGAGTCTGATTTTTCAATTCGTTATGCTTTTTTAGGCGGAGAAGAGGCGTCCTATGAGGGGATGGCTCAATACTACCAAAAGTATTTGTTGGAAACGAACGGACTTCCTCAGCTTGCAGCAAATAACAAGCCAGAGGATTCACCATTCTTCTTGCAAGTGATCGGAAGTATAAATAAAGAAAAGCAATTTGCAGGAATACCTTATGAATCACTAGAACCGCTTACGACATTTGAACAAACAAAAGATATTATTACTGGGATGAAACAGCGTGATATTAACCATATCAAGCTTCAGTACTCTGGTTGGTTCAATGATGGACTGAATCACAGTATTCCGAATAATATTTCGATTGATAAAGTAGTAGGCGGTAAAAAAGATTTCCGTGATTTCGCAGCGTTCGTCCAAGAGCAAGAGATATCTTTTTATCCTGATGTTGCCTTACTGACAGCATACACAGATGATGGGTTTAGTACATCTAAGGATGCAGCAAGAACGATAAGAGGGGTTCCATCTAAAACATATACTTATGATATGGCACTAAATGGTCGCGATAGATCGAGTACTCCTTCTTATGTTATTTCGCCACGACTTGTCAATAAATATGTCAATGGCATGTTAAACGATCTGCAAAAGCTTCCAATTCAAAGCATATCATTACGGGACTTGGCTGATCAATTGAACAGTGATTATCGTAAAAACAAGCAAATTGATCGGACAGAATCTGAGGAAATATCTATTAATGCGTTGAATCAGATCGGTGAGGCGAATTTAAGTATGATGGCTAATGGTGGGAATTCCTATGCCCTTCCTTTTGTGACCGACATAACGAATGCTCCAATGTCCAGTAGTAAATTCAAAATTACAGATGAAGAAATTCCTTTTTATCAAATGGTAGTTCGAGGGTCCATTAATTATACGGGAGCACCGTATAACCTTTCTACGTTTACGAGTATGGAGCAATATATATTGAAATGTCTGGAATATGGATCTGGGGTCTACTTTGAGTGGATTTATGAACCGAATCATACGGTGAAAGATACCGATTATAACAATCTGTATGCAGTCAATTACGAGTTATGGATGGACCAGGCATCGGAAATTTATAGTAACGTGAACGAGGTTCTACAGAATGTTCAGAATGAGCGAATCATCGCTCACGAAAAGCTGACTGAAGGCGTCTATAAAACCGAATACGAAAGTATGTACGTAATTGTGAATTATAATGATTCACAAGTGACAATTGACGGCAGGACAATTGATGCCGAGAGCTATATTACAGGTGGTGAACAATCTTGAAGAAGCTCGGCATAAAACAAAGGACTTATCTACAACAAAAGGCTTTATGGGGGATAATATTTGCTTTTCCATGGATCCTCGGCTTCATCTTTTTCTTTCTCGTTCCATTGGTGGATTCCTTGCGGTATAGTTTTAGTTCCGTAGTATCTAGTTCGGAAGGCTTAAACATCAAATTTATAGGTTTTGATAACTTTATTAATGCACTGACAGTTAATACGAGTTTTAACCGTTCATTAGTGGAAGCTATTGTGAATATGCTCGTTAACGTTCCTTTAATCGTCATATTCAGTCTTTTTGTAGCGGTACTGCTGAATCAGAAGTTTTTAGGAAGAGCTTTTGCAAGATCAATTTTTTTCTTACCTGTCATCTTGGCCTCAGGAATCATCCTTAGTCTGGAAAGCTCAAGCTTGATTCAAGCCGTTAATGATGAGAATATCGGAGCTGGTTTTGCTAGTGCGATGGGCGCTTTTGAACTAGAAAGAATGATGCTTAGAGCAGGAGTAAGTGAAATAATTGTTCAATATTTAACAGGGGCAGTTGACCGTATTTATCAGATTGTTAGCCAATCTGGGGTACAAATACTAATATTCCTTGCAGCAATCCAGACGATTCCTCCTCAGTTGTATGAGGCATCTACTATGGAGGGGGCTACTGGATATGAGTCCTTTTGGAAAATCACTTTTCCTATGGTGAGTCCACTAATTTTTGTGAATATGATCTATACAATTATTGACTCATTTTCCGTAAATGCAATGACAGATTTAATCAGGACAACGGGCTTTACCTCATTCAACTTTGGTCTCAGCTCGGCGATGGCATGGATATATTTCCTGGCGATTGCAATTATTTTATTGACCAGTTCATACATAGTATCCAAAAGGGTATTCTATTATGATTAGAAGGAGGATGAATGAGTTGAAGATTGTAGGTAAATTATTGTCACTGGAACAGTGGAAGCGTTGGATTTGGTCGTTCGTGAGACTGACACTAATTACAGGTCTATCATTCGTTATCCTGTTCCCGATCATTCAGAAGATTTCAACAGCGTTTAAAGATAAATCCGATCTTTATTCACCTGTTGTGGTGTGGATTCCAGAGACTTATACGCTAGAAAATTTTAGACTGGCAATGTCTATTATGAATTATTGGAAAACATTATTTAACACATTTGCGCTTTCAGGGGGAACGACCATTCTAGTTGCGGCATCTTGCGCATTGGCAGGCTATGCATTTGCCCGACTTAAATTTAGAGGTAGCAATTTACTTTTTGGTGGCGTCATTCTTACGATTTTAGTGCCACCTTCGACGATTTTGATTCCTCTTTATCTTAATATGAATGACTTTACACTATTGGGGCTCATTCCTTTGATTACCGGAGGGAAATCTATCAATCTATTAAATACGTATTGGCCATTTATTCTAACGTCTATTACGGCAAATTCTCTTAAAGCAGGACTATATATTTTCATTTTTAGGCAATTTTTTAGGGGAATACCGAAAGAGGTTGAGGAAGCCGCATATATGGATGGTGCAGGTGTCCCTTCAACATTCATTCGCATTATGCTACCTAACGCAATACCTTCCATTGTTACGGTTGCGCTCTTTTCATTCGTATGGCAATGGAATGATAGTTTCTTTACGACGACCTATTTAACGAACGGAAAGGTCATGTCAACGCAATTGGCTTCATTACCTTATAATGTGTCCGCTACTCTCCAAGGTGGAGTTGGGGCGACTGTAGATCCGTTTTATTTGAGCATGATTCAGGACACAGGAATATTGCTAGCAATTTTACCGTTAATAATTATTTACTTATTCGTGCAAAGATATTTTGTAGAAAGTATTGAACGTACAGGAATTGTCGGATAAATAGTAGACAAGTAGAACGCCAAGCGTGGAACGTAGTTGTTGAACTAGTTCGCGCTTGGCGTTTCTAATTTCCTATGGAGGTGCTGAAGTAGTGAATCCCAAATACAATAAAAAAATATTAGCTATTGCTGGTGTTGTTGTCATTATTGCTTTGATTATGATTATTGTTAGTATTACAAGTAATAATCAAGCAGACAATAATAATGCGATTACTGAAAAAAACGGACAATATGAGGCTGGAAATGTTGAAGATGAAGCTGCTGATGTAGTCATCGAGCCAACGATTGAGCCGGAGCCTAGCCCGACTGCTGAAGTGATCGTTAAGGAAGTCGTGGAGCCATCAGTAGAAGAAGATATTCCTTCACTATACGAAGTATATTCGGAATTTTTCCCAATTGGGGCAGCGATCGAGCCTTTTCAAACAGCGGGACTAAAGGCAGATTTACTTAAAAAGCATGTCAATTGGCTTGTAGCTGAAAATGCGATGAAGCCTGTTTCACTTCAGCCTACAGAAGGTAACTTTAATTGGACGCAAGCAGATCAACTTGTTGAATTTGCAAAAGCGAATAATATGGAAGTTCGTTTCCATACATTAGTATGGCATACTCAAGTAGGTGATTGGTTCTTTAAAGATGTAGAAGGAAACCCAATGGTGGATGAGACAGATGATGGTAAGCGTGAGGAGAACAAGAAACTGCTGCTTGAACGTCTAGACACTCATGTACGAACAATTGTTAGTCGCTACAAAGATGATATCAAATCATGGGATGTTGTGAATGAAGTTATCGAGCCAGGTGATCCAGATGGCATGCGCGCTAGTGAGTGGTACCTAATTACAGGAACAGAATTTATCGAAACTGCATTTCGTGTAGCACGAGAAGCGGGAGGTTCTGATCTTAAGCTATACATTAACGACTATGGTACAGATGATGTAGTTAAACGAGACCGTTTATACGAACTAGTCAAAGAAATGCTGGACAAAGATGTACCAATCGATGGTGTTGGTCACCAAACTCATATTAATATCGATTGGCCTCCGATTGGCTCGATTATTGAATCAATGGAAAAATTTTCTGAACTGGGTCTTGATAATCTAGTAACTGAGCTAGATATGAGCTTGTATGTATGGAATGACCGCAGTGATTTTGGTGAAGAAATTCCGGCTCATATCGTTCAAAAGCAGGCTGACCGCTACGCTGAATTGTTTGAGGCGTTTAAAGAACATAAGGATATTATTGGTGGAGTAGTATTTTGGGGAATGGCAGATGATCATACTTGGCTAAGTACATTCCCAATTACTCGTACGGAAGCCCCTTTTCTATTCGATAAGCAGTTACATGCAAAGCAAGCATTTTGGGCTGTTGTCGATCCGTCTACGAGATAATAATCAGATATAAGTTGGTATTTAAAAGCAGCATGTCAGAAGTTGACTGCTGCTTTTTCACCACTATAATTACAGTTAATCTAGAATAATTTCCGCAACACAGCAGGAGGGAAGGGTAATCTGCAAGCAATTGTCCTTCACCTTGATATCTGACATGGATTTAATATCTACCTGAGGTGCTTGACCAAATTGGTTATGGTTATTCATATCGCCTGAGATATAACGAACTTCTGCAGTAGAGAATTCCTTTCCAGCAAGCATGAATTGTGCCTGTTGTGGCTCATCTACAGATAGGTTAACAACAGTTACATGAATCTGACCATCAGCTCTCTCAGAGGCGCTAATATGCAGTGCAGGCACTGAAGCTTCCTCTGTACCAGTCAAATCTTGCTGTACGTAACTTTCAATAAGTGTAGAGTCATGATGTCCCTTAAATAGATCGAATACGTGGTAAGTAGGAGTAAGTACCATGTTCTCCCCTTCTGTCAGTATCACGGATTGAAGTACATTTACCATTTGTGCAAGGTTGGCCATATGGACCCGATCGCTGTGAGTATTGAAAATATTCAATGATAATGCAGCAACAATTGCATCACGCATCGTATTTTGCTGATAAAGGAACGAAGGATTAGTCCCAGGCTCGGCTTCATGCCAAGTTCCCCATTCGTCCATAATAATCGACACGTTGTGATTTGGATCGTATTGATCCATTACGTGCTTGTGTCTGAGAATTAGTTCATCAATATACAGTGCCCGCCTTAATGTACGGTAATAGTTCCCTTTGTCAAAACCTACTGCAGGTCCTTTATCCTCCCAAGGGTATTCTTCGGTTTCATAATATTTAGGCATGGTGTAATAGTGCAATGAAAGACCATTCATATTTTTTCCTGCAAGGCGCATCATGGTTTCTGTCCACTTATAATCATTTCCATCGGCGCCACAAGCAACTTTAAAAACCTTATTATCATCATAATTGCGGACGAATGTTTCGAAGCGTTTGTATATATCTGCATAGTATTCCGGTCGCATATTCCCACCGCATCCCCAGTTTTCGTTACCAATTCCCAAGAACTCGATTTTCCATGGTTTATCACGACCGTTTTGACGTCTCCAATTTGCCATTGGTGATTCACCGCTGAAGGTCATATATTCAATCCATTCACTTACTTCTCGAGGCGTACCAGAGCCAACATTTGCGGCGATATAAGCAGAACATCCAATTTGTTCGCAAAGATCCAGAAACTCATGAGTGCCGAAGGAGTTGTCTTCTACAACCCCGCCCCAGCCGGCATTAACGATGCGCTGCCGATCAGGCCCAACGCCGTCTTTCCAATTGTAGTATTCAGCAAAGCATCCACCGGGCCACCGTAATACCGGAACCTTTATATGTCGTAAAGCTTCAACAACATCGGAACGTATTCCACGAACATTGTCGATAGGACTATCTTCTCCAACAAAAATACTATTATAAATACCACGACCTAAATGTTCTGAAAAGTGACCATAAATATTTTTGTTGATTTTGGAATACTTTCGACCTGCATTAATAAATACTAAAGCCATGAATATCCTCTCCTATACAATAAAATATTGTGAACTGACAAAGTTTGAATGTGAATCTAGTTTATTGCTTAATATAGATAAACATTACTAATATAGCGCTTTATTGTAAGCGATTGCAATCTAAAAATGGCTCTACATCATAATTGTAAACAAATGATAAGGTAGTATAAATTGGATATGTGGATTTCGATTAATGAAGTATAAGAATGTTGAAATTGTAATAACTAGAGAATAGCGTATTGTTATTTTTTAGGTTAAAGTAAAGAAAGTTTCAGGTCATACTACAGCTCACAACAAAATTATGAACGATTACAATACTGTTGGAAGTTGATAATGACTTGTAGCATAGACGTATATTATAAGGGGGAAATAATTTTGAAACGTTCTATTTACAAGAGATCAATTACTATTTTAGCTACATTACTCTTGACTACAAGTGTTTTATCAGCATGTAATTCCAATTCACCAAAAAATCAACCTTCAGCTAGTCCGACGGTAAATAACTCAGGGAATGAGTCTACCGGAGTAGTTGCGGGAGACAACGATCCACTAGGCAAATACGATAAAGCGCTTACAATTAGATTCGCTCGCGATGTGGACAATGATATGCAGGATAATATCATTCCTAAAACACCAGGAGAGACAGTGGAAGACAATCGCTGGCTGACAGCGTACTCAGAAAAATTAGGTATTGATGTGAAATACGATTGGACGGTAAGTGGTGGAGATGCATATACTCAAAAAATGAACGTTACATTAACTTCAGGATCACTTCCTGACATGCTTCGTGTAACTGGTGCTCAGATGAAGCAATTGGCTGAAGCTGATATGATAGAGGATTTGACACCATATTGGGATCCGTATGCATCCGATCTTTTGAAGGAATATTACGACGTTCAAGGCCCTGCTGTTCTTAATGCGCCAAAAATTGATGGGAAAATGATGGGTGTCGGTATCCCAGAAGTCTACGGTGATGGTGTATATCATTGGCTTCGTACGGACTGGCTAGAAAAACTAGAAATTCCAGCCCCAAAAACGATGGATGATCTCGTTGCAATCAGCGAAGCATTCACAACTCAAGATCCAGATGGTAACAATATAGATGATACTTATGGCCTTGCTATTACAAAAGAACTTTACGGAGGTGCCATGGGGTTAGAAGGGTTCTTCGCCGGATACCACGCTTACCCTAATATGTGGATAGACGATGGTTCAGGTAATTTAGTATGGGGTAGTACACTCCCAGAAGTAAAGGAATCGTTGCAAGTACTATCTACTATGTATAAGGCTGGTCAAATTGATAAGGAATTTGGTGTAAAAGATGGCGGTAAAGTAGCGGAAACTATTGCAGCGGGTAAGGTCGGCATGGACTTCGGTGCACAATGGAACCCAATGTATCCGCTTATTAGCAACTATCAGAACGATCCAGATGCAAATTGGGAAGGATATTCTTTAGTATCAGTCGATGGGGAACCAGTTCTATCACCTCAAAATTTCGGAGCTACTGAATTCTGGGTTGTTAAAAAAGGATTTTCTAATCCAGAGGCATTAATCAAAATGTTTAATCTTCACGTAGAACTAGTTTGGGGAGAAACGGGTGATTTTGATTATTACTATATGCCAGTAGCTAATGGAGGAGTAGGTGTGTGGAAATATTCACCAGTACAACCGTACCCTCCTTACAAAAATATTACTGCGTTTAGAGATCTTGAGACAGCTCGTGCTAATAATACATTAGATCAGTTGACCGGCGAACCGTTATCTATTCATAACAACATTGTGGCATATGAAAATGGAGATTCGACTCAATGGGGTTGGCCTAAAATTTACGGCGTAGACGGCGTATTCAGACATGGGGTTAAATATATCGATAACGATCTACTGATGCTAGAGGGCTATGCTGGTCCACCTACTCTTACAATGACGGAAAAACAGTCTACATTGAAATCTCTGGAAACAGAGGTATTCGTTAAGCTAATTATGGGTGCAGTTTCAATCGATGAGTTTGACAAGTTCGTTGCTGACTGGAATAAGCTAGGCGGAGCGGATATGACTAAAGAAGTCAATGAGTGGTACGCTTCAGTAAAATAGATTAATTTTGAAAGAGAAAGGATGCTACTATTCCTAAAAAGCATCCTTTCTCTTCCTATTCATAATGTCAAACATAGAACAGGGTGAAGCATATGCAAAAAAGAATCTTGAACCGAGAAATACCACTGCATTTAATGATATTGCCGGGATTTTTATTTTTACTCATCTTTAGTTATCTTCCTATGGGAGGTATCATTATTGCATTCCAAAAGTTTATTCCAGCCAAGGGCTTATTTGGTGATCAAGCATGGGTTGGTCTGAGTAATTTCGAATATGTAATGAACCTGCCCAGTTTCAATGATATTATGTGGAATACTTTTTATATTGCGGTCATGAAAATCATTCTAGGACTACTAGTACCGATTGCTATTGCCATACTTCTAAACGAAGTTAAGAATATGGCTTTGAAAAGAGGAGTTCAAACGGCCATTTATTTACCCCACTTTTTATCATGGGTAGTACTAGGTGGTATCTTTATTGAAGTTTTATCGCCAAATAATGGCTTGGTCAATCAAGTAGTCAAGTTGTTTGGTTTTGATCCTATCTTTTTCCTCGGGGATAACAAATGGTTCCCGATAACCATGATATTAACAGATACTTGGAAGGAATTTGGATATGGAACGATTATTTACTTGGCCGCGATTACTGGAATAAACCCGGATTTATATGAAGCAGCACAGATCGACGGAGCTAATCGCTGGAAGCAGACGTTTCATGTAACACTACCAGGAATGAAAATGGTAATTGTTCTTCTTATGGTACTTAATCTAGGGAATTTACTCAATGCTGGTTTTGATCAAATTTTCAATATGTACAGCCCAATGGTGTATCAAAGTGGAGATATCCTCGATACCTTTGTTTATCGAATAGGTTTGTTGGACGCACAATTTGGTGTAGCAACTGCAGTAGGATTATTTAAATCTGTTGTCGCGCTTGTACTAGTGTCTGTGTCATATTTCGTTGCATACAAAGTTGCGGATTATAGAATTTTTTAGGGGGGATTTATCATGCATATACGAAAGAAAATAGACTTATTTGGACTCTTTAATAATTTCTTTTTGTTGCTAGTTGGATTGATATGTCTCATTCCAATGATTCACATACTGGCTGTTTCGCTAAGCTCAAGCTCTATTGCTGCAACAGGTACGGTATCATTGTGGCCCAAAGGGTTTACACTAGCTGCCTATGAGTTTGTGGCACAGCGCGCTGCATTCTGGAAATCAATAGGTATATCTTTGCAACGCGTTATATTAGGGGGGGCTATTAATTTATTACTTACAATAATGATAGCCTATCCGCTTTCTAAAGAAAAAGGTGAATTCCGATTCCGCACCTTCTATTCATGGAGTTTTTTCATTACAATGATATTCAGTGCAGGGCTAATCCCATCATATATGGTCGTTATCCAGTTAGGATTGATAGATACAATCTGGGCACTTGTACTACCGACCGCTGTGCCAGTGTTTAGTGTTATTTTAATGTTGAATTTCTTCCGTATGATACCAAAGGAATTAAGTGAAGCTGCTTTTATTGATGGTGCAGGGCATTGGACAACGCTTTGGAAAATCTATGTTCCAGTATCTTTACCATCATTAGCTACAATACTACTATTTTCACTTGTTACTCACTGGAATAGTTGGTTTGATGGATTAATATATATGAATAATCCTAGCAATTATCCTGTTCAAAGTTATATTCAGACCATTGTCGTTCAAAAATCCTTCAGT
Organism: Paenibacillus sp. Y930; assembly: GCF_056786375.1. Lineage (NCBI taxonomy): Bacteria > Bacillati > Bacillota > Bacilli > Caryophanales > Paenibacillaceae > Paenibacillus > Paenibacillus sp. Y930. The sequence goes on from NZ_JBXCIX010000002.1 coordinate 570,262, forward strand.
ACTATGACACCAGAGGAAGCAAAACTAATGGCAACCATATCAGACAAAACATTGCGCTCCGCTCAAATATTTCTGGGAGCATTGCCAATTATTTGCGTTTATCCCTTCATGCAGCGGTTCTTGGTAAAAGGCATGGTGGTAGGTAGTGTTAAAGGTTAGTTTCTTAATTGAAACAAAACGTTAGTAGAATATGAACTCCTTTTTTTCTTAATACATTTAACTACATAATAATCATATTTTATGATACCATAATTATAAAATATGAATAATGTTACATGTATAAGGGGGAGCTGCACATCAGAGAAAGTATCTTCATAAGACTGATCTCGACATTTCTATTCGCGATCCTACTAATTATTATATCAGGAATATATATGTATAATTGGAGCTTAAATACAGTAAAGAATGAAATAATAAATTCTACAACTGCACAGGTATCGTTTTATCTTGAAAGTTTGGAAGATGAAATAGAACGTATTAAAATTTTGCAATATGATAGTCTCAATGATGAATATCTCGAAAAGCTTGCCATTCGTTATTCCATTATGAATGAATATGAGATAGTGGAAAGTATGAGAATACTTCATCAGCGATTAATTTCGATTCATAACAGTAATTCCTACATTACTGACGTAAGTGTACATATCCTCCCGATTCAAAAAACGATTTCCTCCTCCAACTCCGTAAGTCCTATTGATATGGATAAATTCGAGTTACTTCGGGTGCCGGAGGGGGAAAAGGGTGCTCAACTGGTGCAGTATGAAGACAAACTTTACTTGACTACGCTGCAAGCTGGAAAATCTAGCTTATCTCAAAAATACATGATAGAGATTGAAATTAACACCGCAGCGTTACAAGAAGCGCTAGGGCAGTTTAATATATATGAGAATAGTGGTACTTATTTAATAGACTTAACCCATCAAATGGTGATACCTGGAAAAGGTAATGATGAGACGGTTATGCTGGATGATTTTATAGAAAACCATACTAATTTTGAAAGCGGTACCACTCATTATAGTAAGATTGACGGTCAAAACATTTACGTTGTTTCCGTTAAGTCGGATTATCTTAATATGCTTTTATTACGTTACATCCCAGAGAAATTAATTTTTGTTCCTGTCAAAGATTTTTATATTTGGTTGTGGATATTTACTGGTGTTGGTTTGTTAGTTTTAGTACTCTATTCTATCTATACATACAATTTAATTCAAAAGCCTATGAGAAGGCTTGTTGCATCTTTTCGTCGTGTAGAGAGTGGAAACTTCAACGTTCATATCGAGGTCAACAAAAAAAACGAGTTTGGTTATTTGTACCAAGGATTTAATTCCATGGTTGAAAATGTATCTACTTTGATTGATCAGGTATACAAGCAAAAGATTCTCAATCAAAAATCGATGTTAAAGCAATTACAGTCACAAATTAGTCCACACTTCCTATATAATAGTCTGTTTTTAATTAATACTATGGCCAAGCTAAAAGATGAAAATTTAATTCCATTTACAAAACTTCTAGGCGAATATTTCAGATTTATTACTAAGAATGATTCAGATTTCTTACCATTGCATGAGGAAGTTGAACACGCTCGGACTTATACTGAAATTCAGCAAGTACGCTTTTCTAGTAGATTGACAGTTAATTTTGAAGATTGTCCAGAGATGGTTAGAGATTTACAAGTTCCTAGACTAATCATCCAGCCCATCATCGAAAATGTATTCAAGTATGCTGTTGAAAACACGAGAGCAAAGGCTGTTATTTCGATAAGCTTTCGGTTAGATGATCGTGCATTGTGCGTTATCATTGAAGATAATGGAACGGGTTTATCTGATCAGAAGTTGGAACTCATGAAAAAACTTTTTTACGATGAGACAAGTAGCGAAACAACGGGTCTAATTAACATACATAGAAGAGTTCGATTAATTTACAGCGACGATAACGGATTACGTTTAGAGCGAAGCTCAATGGGCGGTTTAAAAGTGACGTTGCGACTTAACCCAAAGGTGATGGTTTGAGCATGTACAGATTATTAATTGTAGATAATGAAGAAATTATTGTGAATCATCTTTACGAAATTTTTCGTGGCATGGATCATTTGAATCTTGATGTTTATAAGGCCTATGGTGGTGAAGAAGCCATTGAGTGGCTCAACAGAACAAGAATTGATATTGTACTAACTGATATCGATATGCCCGAAATAAACGGATTACAACTAATGGATGAAGTTTTTAGAAGATGGCCTCAGTGTAAAGTTATATTATTGACAGGTCATAGCGAATTTGATTTTGTATACAAGGCCATTCAGCACAGGGATGTTAGTTATATTCTAAAATCCGAAGATATCGAAAAAGTTATTGAAGTTGTAGAAGAGAATATATCCAAAATTCGCAAAGAAATCAAAACAGAAGATTTAATCCGCAATGCAAAAGAACAAGTTCATATGGCACTTGATTTGTTTCAAAAAGACTATTTAATGTGCATTTTAAAGGGAAATCGCAGCGTGCAAATTATGAAGGAGCAATTCGAACAACTATCGATATCTCTTAATGTGGAGTGGCCTATTACTCTAGTATTGGGCATGATCGACAAATTTCCTGAGAATAGCGACTACATGCAACAGATGCAACAGCTATATTCTGTTCGGCAAATTATTCAAAGATATTTAGCCACCCATTTGAATATTGTCATTATATTAGACGAAAATCGTCGTTTTGTTATTTTTGTGCAGCCAAAAGAATCCTTATTCAGCACAAATTCAGTGGATTCGGAAATGATGGAGCTTTTTTACGATAAGACACTTTCCTTTCTTAAAGGCATATTGGAAGTTATACAATCTGCTTCACAGGAGAACTTCTGTATGCCAATCAGCTTTACGATTGGTAGTAAGGCAAGCCGCTGGGATGCGGTCTCTAATCAATATCATTCGTTACAACATTTGCTAAACTACCGGATAGGTGTCGAAAATAAAATACTTTTGATTGACAGTGAGGTCAATGAGAATATACATGATGATACTGTCACTGACAATAACTTTGATCTAGAATGCGTGGAAGGCAAGAAGCTGGCAAAGGCACTCAAACTGAAAAATCTTTCTATCATTGAGCAGTATTTGGAATCAGGACAAAGGGAGAATTTTTACGAAGCATTGGAGCAGTTCCTTATTCCATTAAGAGGCATCCGCAGTAAAAATAACGTCATTGCGCAGGAAGCATTTCACACTGTGTCCCTGTATCTGATGTCTTACATCAATCGATGGGGACTCAATGAAAAGGTAGCATTTCAGATTGGAGAGATCCAACTGATGCGGACGGATCTATTTGATACTTGGAATGATGCGGCGTTACACCTGATGGAATTGTCTTCTGTTCTTTTGAATATGCAAAAAATAGAGCAAAAGAAACGGGCGGACAATATCATCGACTTTTTAAAAGAATTTATTAATGATCATTTGGATGAAGATTTGTCGCTAGTTAGATTAGCGGAACAAGTACATTTGAATCCGTCTTATTTGTCACGCATCTATAAACAGGAAACTGGCAGGAATTTGACTGAGTTTATTGATTCAACTCGTTTAATAAAAGCGAAGCATTTACTCAAGAGTCAAAATTTTCGAATAAATGATATTGCTCGGCAAGTCGGATATGAAAGTGCTACCTCATTTACTCGCTTTTTTAAAAAAGCAACTGGCCATTCTCCACAGGAATACAGAGAGAAGTATATTTTAAATATGTAATAGATTTCAAAAAAATGATCGACCCGAGGCAGTGGCTACTCATTAGGGCGACCGTTACGATAGTTGCTTCTATACCTATCTTACTTGTTTACTCATTTATGTAAAAATAATTAGTGGAAAGCTTTGTTACGTACCTATAACTAGGCAGGTGAATGTGCCGCTTTTCAACAGGTTGTCGTTCATTCTAGGAAACGATATAGTTCATTCATATAGGAAGAAAAGGAGTGCTATTATATGAATTATTGTAACCCTGTAATCAGTGGATTTCATCCTGATCCAAGTGTTTGTAGAAGTGGTAATGATTATTTTCTAGTTACGAGCTCATTTGAATATTTTCCGGGAGTTCCGCTTTTTCATAGTAAAGATCTAGTAAATTGGGAGCAGATAGGACATTGTTTAACACGTCCTGAGCAATTAGAGTTGCAGCAGGCACGAAGTTCAGGCGGTATTTATGCTCCTACGATTCGCTTTCATAACGGTACGTTTTATATGGTAACGACCAATATATCTGCTGGTGGGAACTTTTATGTATATACGAATGATCCAACTGGTGATTGGTCAGATCCTATTTACGTCGATCAGCCAGGAATTGATCCGGATTTATTTTTCGATGCGGATGGCTCGGTTTATTTTTCAACGGCATGGGGAAATTCAGAAACGGGGATTGGAGTTTATCAAAGCCGAATTAATATTGAGAATGGAAAAAGGTTAACAGACTATACCTTTGTATGGCAAGGAACAGGCGGACAATATCCAGAAGCGCCACATCTCTATCGAAGAGGAGATTGGTATTATCTCCTTATTTCCGAAGGTGGCACCGAATATGGTCATATGGTTACTGTAGCAAGAAGTAAGAAGGTAGAGGGTCCATTTGAGGCATGCCCCTATAACCCGATTTTGACGCATCGCAGTCAAGCGAAATCAATTCATGCTACTGGGCATGCGGATTTTGTGCAAACAAGTGACGGAGCTTGGTGGGCTGTATTCCTTGGTATTCGTCCTGTTGGATATCCGAATCGTCATCATCTAGGGAGAGAGACATATCTTGCACCTGTCTCTTGGACCGAGGAGGGCTGGCCGATTATTGGCGAGAACGGTACAGTTAGTGAGGTAATGTCGGCTGAAGGGTTAAATGTAAATTCAAAGCTACAATTGCCAATTCGGGATGAGTTTAATACAACTACACTAGCGCCACAATGGAATTTATTACGTTCATCTAATAAAGAAAAATATGAATTGAACAGTAAGGAAGGAGGCTTGACGCTACATGGTTCTGCTGACACGCTGAATGATTGCGGTACGCCGGCATTTGTTGGTAGAAGACAGCAGCATTTTTCATTCGAAGCATCAACTCAGCTTACATTTAAACCGCAGCATGATGGTGAAGAAGCAGGGATTACTGTCTATATGAATGAAAGATTTCATTATGAGCTTGCTGTGACACGCGTTGCAGGCGAGCGCAAGCTTATATTCCGCAGAAGGCTGGGCAGCTTATGGAAGATTGAGAATGAGCTCCCATTGTCAGCTGATTCCGTTGTATTAACCGTTAGAGCAGATAAATGGCATTATTATTTTGAAGCTACGATTGGTACTCAAAGTCCGATTTCATTTGGCCAAGGAGAATGTGCAATGCTTGCGACAGAGGTAGCTGGTGGATTCACAGGGGTGATGCTCGCGATGTACGCAACTGGTAATGGAGTGAAATCTATATCTCCTGCTGATTTTAATTGGTTTGACTACGAAGGAAATGAATTTTCTATAGAGAAATAAATTTGCCGAATCGACATAGTTTACATTTCTATTATTTGCTGAAAATAAACTGAAAAGAATAAATAGGAGGTAGCTTATTATGAACACGCTACAAAATAAAAGCTTGCCAAAGTTATATGAGGAATATGAAAAGTATTTTTTGATTGGGGCAGCAGTGAATAGAAGGACGCTTAATATTCAGCAGCAATTGTTGAAGCAACATTTTAATAGCATAACAGCGGAAAATGAGATGAAGTTTGAACGTTTACAGCCTATAGAAGGAGAATTTCAATTTGAAGCTGCAGATCAAATGCTAGCCTTCGCAAAGGAAAATAGTATGGGGGTCAGAGGTCATACACTCGTATGGCATAATCAAACTCCTGCTTGGATGTTTGAACAACGTTCGGGTGGTATTGTTGATGAGGCAACATTATTAGAACGTATGAAAACTCACATTGATACTGTAGTTACACGCTATAAAGGAGAATTTTATGCATGGGATGTTGTTAATGAGGCAGTATCTGACAGTGGTAATGAGTTGTTGCGTCCATCAAAGTGGCTTGATATAGCAGGGGAAGAATTTATAGCTAAAGCATTTGAATATGCTCATGCTGCTGATCCGACGGCCTTACTATTCTATAATGATTACAATGAATGTGATGCTGTAAAGCGGGATAAAATCTATCGTCTAGTGAAGTCGTTGAAGGAGAAGGATGTACCTATTCATGGTATTGGTATGCAGTCACACTGGAATCTAGATCATCCTACTATGGATGATATTCGCCGCACGATTGAACAGTATGCAAGCTTAGATGTAACATTGCATATTACTGAAATGGATATATCGATGTTCCAATTCGATGATCGGCGAACCGACTGTATTGCTCCAACAGAAGCTATGCTCGAAAAACAAGCGGAGCGATATGATCAAATATTCAAAGTGTTTAGGGAGTATAGCAAGCACATTACTTCGGTAACATTTTGGGGTGCAGCGGATGATTATACATGGCTAGATTATTTTCCGGTACAAAATCGGAAGAATTGGCCGTTTCTATTCGATACGAAGCATCAGCCGAAGAAGTCATTTTGGAGTGTCATTAATAATGAATAGCGTTACGAATGGAATCTAATGGGAAGTAGCTGCTCTATTATGCTGCGACAGTACGATATATTATTAGCTGGTGTGATGAGTCCGGTCGATACAGCGGTAGAGGGAGAGAGTGAATGATGGAAATTACTAATCCAATTATTTGGGCTGATGTACCGGATCCTGATATTATCCGTGTTGGCAATGTTTATTATATGGTAAGTACAAGTATGCATACTATGCCTGGCTGTCCAATTATGAAGTCACAGGATTTATTGAATTGGGATATTGTTAATTACGTGTATGATAGTTTCGAGGATAATGATGCTCATAATATGATTGATGGGAAAAACATTTATGGTCAAGGATCTTGGGCAGCTAGTTTACGCGAACGTAACGGTATATTCTATGTTTGTTTTTCAAGCAATGATGCGCATCAGTTCTATATGTACAGAACTGATGATGTTGAAAATGGAAGCTGGCAGCGCTCCATAATTAAAGGTTTATTCCATGATCCGAGCATACTATTTGACGAGGATCGAGTGTTTGTAATTTACGGAAATGGTGGTATTTATATTACCGAGTTAACAGAAGATGCAACTGGTCTCAAAGAGGGTGGCATAGTCCAACTATTACTCGAAACTGAAAGTGAAGGTATTGGATTGCAATGTGAAGGCTGTCATGCTTATAAAATAGATGGAGTGTACTATTTATTTTTTATTGAATGGCCGACAGTAGGCAATAAGCGTCGCAGGCAAGTATGCTATCGTTCTAGTCAGCTGTTAGGACCATATGAACGGAAAATTATTTTGGATGATGATATGGGCTATCGCAACAAAGGAATTGCTCAAGGTGGTGTTGTTGAAACTGCAGATCATCAATGGTATACATTACTATTTCAGGATCATGATGCGGTTGGTAGAATTCCAGTCGTATTGCCAATGGAATGGCATGATGGCTGGCCGGTTATTGGCATAGATGGTAAGGCTCCGCAGCAGTTTACAACAGACTTCCCCTCTACAGCTGCGAAACCAATTGTCATTAGCGACGAGTTCGATTACAAAGCTAATAAGCTAGCATTGAATTGGCAATGGAACCATAATCCGAATAACGAGCTTTGGTCTGTAACGGCACGGGCAAGCCATCTGCGGCTAACGACTGGCAATGTTGTTGATAGTGTATTGAAGGCTCGTAATACGCTAACGCAACGGACGGAAGGTCCCGCCTGCATCGCAACGACTGTAATCGATCTTTCTAATATGAAGCCTGGTGATCATGCTGGCTTAATTGCACTACAAAATTTATTCGGGACTGTCGGTGTGAAGATAGATAGCGCTGGCAATAAAGCGGTTGTAATGAGTGTAAACAACGGCGACGGCATGGAGGATATAGTCCAGTCTATTCCATATGAGTATAGTAGTGTCTATCTCAAAATTGAATTTAACTTTGAAAATAGTACAGATATCGCTAAGTTTTATTATGGTACAGAAGAAGGACAATGGAGTGAAATTGGTCATCCTTTAGCAATGAAATATACATTGGATCATTTTATGGGCTATCGCATCGGTCTATATAATTATGCAGCCGTGCACCCAGGTGGATTTATTGATGTGGACTATTTCCACTTTATGAAGTTAATTGATGGAGCATATACGTTGATCCAATAGAAATAGAAAAAACACCAGATAGCTGGTGTTTTTTTGTCTCGAAAAATTAATTTGCTTGAGAATATTCGTGTTTCTTACGATATTCATTGGAGCTTAATCCAGTATATTGCTTGAACTTTTTATAGAACCAATCGATCTCCCTGTAGCCAACTTCGTTGGCAATTTCATATATTTTCATATCAGTCTTCTTCAGCAGAAACTTTGCTTTTTCCATTCTTTGCTGAAGTAAATATTCATTAAAGGACATATTTTCATGCAATCTAAATTTTTGCCCCAAATAAGCACAATTAAAATGAAGCATGCTTGATATTTTTTTTAATGTTATATTTTGATGGAGGTCATCCTGTACATATTTTTTGATGGTATCAATAATCGAAGCAGAGGGCTCCTCTTTTTTGTTATGAAACCATGATTGAGGTGAATCATTAGCTTCAAGTGAATAATAATTTGTAAGCGTTTGCTTAATAGTTTGCAAGCTAGACTTGAATGCTGCTTCGCACAAGGGGACAGTTAGATAGTCATTAATTTGATATGTTAATGCTTTTCTGGCAATTTGAAAGTCATTCTTACCACCAATAAGAATAATAGGAATACGACTTTTGCAACGTATTTTTTTGCAAAGTAAAAGTCCGCTAGTATTATAGCCTTTAATATTAATTACGATAAGTGAGAACGATTGTAACTCAATGAACTGAGTTACATGATCGAATTGAGTAGTATGAGCAGTTACGTTAACATTAATGTCTAATCGCTCGATTAGATTCGTTGTTTGCTGGAGTGAAGAATCGTTCGGATCAACAAGCAGTATATTAAACATGGAATATCCCCCTTAGCAGTATAAGCTATGTTGAGTAATAATTGTATACGCTTTAATTATGGGAAATATGGGGGGGATTCACAATGTGCAAATCTTTGCTCCTGCTACATTCGTTTACTAGTTAACAGATTCGGGACAACTTACGATATCGTTTCTACAAACTATGTATTTGAAGATGGAAAGGTAATAAGTGCTCAAGCGGATTGGACATTAGAGGGTGAGCACGGCTTCGAGATGACATATCGTGTTCATTTTTCACTTAGCATTCCTCGCTAGGTGAGAAATGAACGGCTAATTTATTGAGAGTGATACTATTTAATTCGATAAATCTAAACATTCGACATGTTCATGGTGTTCACCCTTAATCTTTTGCGGTATGATAATTATTAATATATTGTAAAGTAATGAATATTACCATGAAATAACAGGATGAGGGGAGTGTGCCATTTATGATTAATCTTGGACCAGCACGACAACAACAAATTAGTTATATTGGTATTACTGAAGCAGATTTGAGTTTATTAAAAAGCAAAGAAAAGGAATTTGAACTTATTGTCGATCAGCTAGTCGATGAACTATATAAACAGATAGTAGCTGAACCTGAATTATGCGCTATTATAGAACGACATAGTACATTGGAACGCTTAAAGGAGACACAGCGATGGTATTTCCGTTCGATGGCATTTGGACTAATCGATGAAGAGTTTGTTGAGAGACGTTTGTTTATCGGAAAGATACACTCCAAAATTGGTCTAACGACGAATTGGTATTTGGGTACATATATTATATATTTGGATATTGCTACATTGATGTTTAAACAGCTGATGCCAGATGAATGGATCGATATAGTTCATTCTTTGACGAAAATGTTTAATTTTGATTCACAATTAGTGCTAGAAGCATATGAAACTGATGAAAAAGCCAAGATTGAGTGTCTATTAGAAAAGCAAAATCATTTGCTAACTGGAGTCAGCTCCGCAGTTCAAGAATTGGTTTCTCTAATGGTACAGTTGAAAGATAGTAGCGAATCGATTGAAGATTCTGTAGCTAAAAATGCTGATTATCAAGAGAAAACGCATCAAAATGTACTGTATCTGGACAAAGAGGTCGAATCTATTCATCAGATTGGTGAGATGATGAAGGAAGTAGCAGATCAAACCCATCTCCTAGGCTTAAACGCTGCCATTGAAGCGGCAAGAGCAGGAGAATTCGGTCGAGGGTTTGAAGTCGTTGCGAACGAAGTTAGAAAGCTAGCACATCGTTCTAAGGATTCACTAGGAACGATTGAAGGTCGATTAAACAATATTAATTCCACACTTACCGAAGTGAAAAGAGACTCAGAACATAATTCGCTCTATTCTCATAATCAAGTAGAAAGATCTCAAGAATTAGCTTCTTTTGTGCAGTTAATTGAAAAAGTAACGATAGAATTAGATAGTTTGAAGTAGATAACAAAAGAAGATTAAACTATTTGACGTAATGTCAGAAGTAATACAGTAACGGACTGACGTTACTCATTAAGCTAATGGGCAGTTATGTGGAAGTATATCTTGATTTGTAACCATGATCCGGCTGGATTTTCCCCCTAAATTAACGTAATGTTGCTATTATCTGATACAGGAGAATATAAATATGACTTTAAAAGAAGTGTGTGAAAGTATTTGCTTACCGGATCAAATGACAAGAAAAGTGCTTGACTTTGCAGGCGGATTTGATGAGAAAACAATAAAGTCCTTTTCTGCTGCTCTGTATGATCCATCTACCTGGGAAAAGGGAGTTAAAGAAATAGCGGAGGTTCTGGGAGAGGATCCGGATGGGAGCAAAATGCTCACTTTTATGCTTCTACGTGCAGTAGTGACACATAGGGAATACGAAAAAAGAGGAATCAGCGAGACAATTTTTACGGATACGATAAAGTTCTGTACCCGATTTATTAAGGAACATTACGAGGTGTATGGGACATATGCATTCACGTGGGCATGGTGGTTTCCAAGACAGATTTCACTTCGCGAATTCCGAATCGGTGCACTTGAATATGAAATGATCGAGAAGGAAGAAAAGAAGTTAATAAATATACATATCCCCGCTGATGCGGATATGAGGCGCGAGAGTTTGCGGAATTCATATGAGGAAGCTAGGGAATTTTTCTTGAAATATTTTCCGGAGTATGGACAGTCGGATATGGTATGTGATTCCTGGCTGCTTTCTCCAGTCCTTGCTAAGCTGCTGCTGGAGAGCTCGAATATAGTCCGCTTTCAGAAGGCATTCGACTTGATAAGTGTAGATGATACGAACGATAGCTCTATCAGATGGGTTTATGGAAGAACTGATATTCCAATACACGAATTTCCAGAACATACATCCTTACAGAAAAAAATCAAGGCCTGCCTGTTGGAAGGAAGCAGCATTGGTGCAGCCTACGGAAGACTGCAGGAAGACCCCTGGAAGGAATAATGGGAAGAGGTTTAAGTATGAAGATGGGGAAAAGCTGGAGATCACTTAAACGCTTACCTATTGTTACCTATAGTTCAATAATGAAAGGGCTGCCGAGAGGTAGCCCTTTGTTCAATTCTCAGACAGGATTTTTACCCAATTCGCGAATGCATACAATTAACAAGTCTTAAAGTCTGGCATTTATGAATACTTAGTTCATTATGGGCTGGTCAAATCAGAAGTCATTAAAGATTGAACTGACGGGTAACGTTAGCTTTGGATTGCGAATATTGATAAACCTCATCAGCAATATAATAATCAATTGTTTGATTATTTTTATAATAATCTACGATATTTTATTCGACGTCAATTTTTGCGATAATATGAGTAGTAGGAACGAAAGGGGATAAAGAGCATGATTCAGATTAGAGCTGTGAAGGAAACTGATGACTTTGAAACCATGTACAACTTAATTAACGATACTCTTCAACGATTTTCAGGTAATGAAAAGGGCTCATTTATTGGGGATGGAGAAGAATTGAAAAAAGAATATTGTAATCCGGATAACTCAATTAATGGTTATATTGCTTTAAAGGACAATACAATCATAGCTTTCATGGGAGTTTCTCCTTCAAAGGTAACAAAAAATGGTTATCTTACATTCGGGTTTCTAGATGGTTTTGACAATATACTTGAAGATTTATTGAATAAGTGCAGGTCTTATATTCAAGAAATAGGTGGAACTAAAATCTTTGTATTTACTTCTACGAAGTTTGGGCAAGTGAGAAATAAGGGGATATCTTTATGGGAGAAGCTAGGGTTTATTGCGGATGAGTATGGGCATGTCACTTTATTACTGGATTTAAGAGAGTGGAATGAACCCGAGCACATGGATTTAACAGGTATAGAGCCAACTTTAGAAATGAATTATGATGATATTAAGCGAGTTCTGATTGAAGATGGAGAAGAGGCAATGGCAGGGTTATTTCAAGATCAATATTCTTCAAATAGAAATCCAGATCAAGTAATACTCACGCTTAGAGATCAAGTATCGAATGAAATTGCTGGTATTGCTTATTATAGGGTTGAGTTAAGTAATAGAGGTACTGATAATGAATTCCTCAATGCTTATTCGTTCGGACTGCATGTGAGACCGAAATATCTTTTGAATCATAATGAAATAAGAAGATTTCTGATAGGTACTCTGTTTTCGATGAAACAATTAAATATATATCATGTTATTACTCGAATTACATTGAAAAACTTTAATGTTTTTGCAGCGATGGTTACCGAGGGGTTCCATAACGAAAATTTTGAAAATGCTAATATACTCCGTCTTCATAGAAATATATAAAGGGATTATCATTATGAGAAAATATGTTAATGCCAAAGAAGTGTTGCCAGAAAGTTTAATTAAAGAAATTCAAAAGTATGTAAAAGGAAAACACATCTATATTCCACAAACCGAACGTCAAAACTGGGGAACTTCAACGGGGATTCGGGATGAAATGGAACAGCGAAATGAAGAAATAACCCGAAGATATTATGGAGGATTAAGCATAGCGAAATTGGCTGTAATTTTCAATTTAAGTGAGGAGCGAATTAGAGGGATTATTTATGAAAGGCAAAGTGATTAGGGAAAACTTCATACGTTATTTCGCTTACAGCACACATGAACATGGCATTAAGTTTAGCATTCTAAAGAGCCTCATAGGCAAAGATATGAAGTTTGTAAGGTTACCGCCCCTTAATCCACGTGATAATATTGATCTAATGAGACGAAATTTCATAATCTTTACTTACTGTGGACAAATATATAGCTGAAGGGACGATAATAATTCATGATAAACATCAATGTGACGGAATTACCTAAAGAATATGTAGGTGCGGTTAATAAAGAACTTCAAGGTACGGTTCAAGAGGTTACCTATAAGGTAAGCAATTATATTAATCTATCTCGACAGCTTGTAACAGCTGAAAATATCGATATCGGTGAAGCTGGAAGAGAAGTCGTTACGGGTGAAGCCCTGATAAAGAAATGTAACGTCTATTTGCCAGCAGGTTATGACCCGAACGACAAAACCGTCAAATACAATGTATTGTATTTACTTCATGGAGTAGGCGGGGATCAATATGAATGGTTAAGAGGTAGCGGTAAAGTTAACGATCGATTCGTCATTTGCAATATATTTGATAATCTCATCGCAAATGGCGATATAGATCCGCTAATTATCGTATTTCCCAATGGAAGAAGTGCCTACGACTGGACGGACAGTTCCTTCAATTTCGAGGGAACGAATATGTTAGGATTCTATTATTTCGATTATGAACTGAGAAACGACCTAATTCCATTTATAGAATTAAACTATAATACCTACGCAGATATTACGGATACATCACCTGAGCGTGTAATATCTAACCGCACCCGAAGAGCGATTGCTGGGCTTTCAATGGGAGGGATGCAAGCTCTGAACTTAATTCTCGGGGGTTATAGACAAGATTCCACGCTATTCACTGGAACAGAGAGTCCCTGGAACAACGGGCTAGATAAGACAGTACTTGCCCCTGGGATGATAGATTTATTTGATTATGTGGGAGCTTTTTCTAACGCACCTACGTCGAGTGACGGCAAGACTCTTGGAGCTAGTCTGGCGTCATGCGCCCATAAGCTTCAATTATTATACACTACCTGTGGTAGTGAAGATGGAATCGCAAATAACAGTTTTTTAAATTCGACAGATCAGCTTTTATATCAAGCGGGGTATGATCTCGCTCATTATTATCAAATTCTAATTAAAGATGGTATTCATGACTTCAATGTTTGGAATAATGGTGCCTACAATTTTAGTCGATTGGCATTTAGAGATTGTAATGATCAATTAATGTCCAATGTTGTTAGGAAGACGCTTGAGGGAAGAACTTAGAGCGCAAACAACGAGTACAACCAAATAACAAGAATTCTAAAGTACGCCACATAAGTTGTAACTTAAATCTCATTATCTCCGTCTATATATAGAACCATATATTTCTATTAATTAGGGGGAGTGTCAATTGAAGAAGAAATCGAAGATTATCATTGCTTCATGTGCAGTTTTTCTTATGATGTCGGGTGCGGTTTTGGCCAAATCACCCGATATACGGATCTTTATTAATAATATAGAATTTGACAGTAGCGCATTGAAATTGAATGTGGTGAATGGTACATCAATGGTATCTCTAAGATCTATCGTGGATCAATTCAATGGAGAAGTAATTTATAAGGATAAGAATATCTTTGTCACGACACCAGAATCATCTAATGTGGCAATGCAAGTGAATAGTCTAGAGAATGCGCTAATTGCTGCAACTCCAGAAGAAGCTGTTCAGACTTGGATTAAGGGAGTTCAGAGTAGAAGTGGTGCTATGCAATATGCTGTTCTGTCACCAGAGCTACGTCAACAAACGAAGCAGCAATTCGAAGAAAATTTCTGGGTAACTGGTGGTTCCAGCCCTCGTATGGGAAAGGTTGAAAAGCTACAATCTAAGGAAGTAACAGCTGATACGATTGAAATTTCTTTTGAATACCCACTAATAACTATGACTGAAACCATTGATACAGGCAATGCCACCATTACAGTAGAAAGAATACATAGGGAGTCATCCGATTACTGGGCTATTTCGAAAATTGTTTTGAAAGACCCGGATGATACTGGAACAATGATTGGTGCGGATATGGATGGCATTTCTTATGAAGACAAAGAAAATCACTTCACGCTCACACTACCGTAAAGTTGGGAAGGAATGTATGAAGTTACGGCCAATGATAAGGATACTACAGGTAAGAATCCAGTTGTTGAACTAGGTGAAAAAGGTACAATCTCCTCACTTTTCGTGAATGATTGTACCTTTTTCGCATGAACAATACTTTTTCAGTGGGAAATTGTTATAGCCTAGCTATATTATTTTGTTTGTGCCAGCTGGGTTGCAGTGGTTACTTATTATCTTTTCTTACTGGACAACTCCAAAGCCAAGTATCGTGAAGCGCTTATCCTCATAGCCTGCTGACATGCGGATCTCAATAGTATGATCCGTTGCTTCTTGCTCGTTGAATACAATGATAGGATGGCAGTGTGTCCATTGAATCAGAAGTGGATCCGCCGTTGTTGCTAGCTTACCATCCACCAATATATCTGCACTTCCAAACTCATTACTGCCGCTATCTTTATATATTAGTAGAAGGCTTTTGCAATGCAGTTTCATCATAAAGCTATTACTGCCCGATTCTATAGTATGCATCCAGTTGTTTGGAAATTGAGGTGTACGGATGGTTTGATCGTCTAGCCCCACCTGATGTAAATCAATATCTGTTGCTTGGAAGCTACCCTCACAAATTTGCGCGAGATGTGTGTTATGAATGCGATCGAGTAACGTTACATGAACAAAATCATTACCAATAATCGGCTGCTTATTCAAGTCAATATCCTGTTCACTTTGAACACTACGATCAGCTTCAGCAATTAAGAAACCTAAGCAATCTGCCATTATCGTATGGCCAATGTTTGTAGGATGATAGATATCATAAAAGTATTGCTGCTTCGTAACGACAAGTCCTTCTTGCTTCGTCATATCAAATTGTTCGACTAATGCATCCTTAATGCTAACCATCGGCAGATCATAATGCTTGCCGACGGGTGAAAGTCGATCCTGCAAATTCCAGTCCGTAATAAATACGCTGAACAGTAGTATAACAGCAGGCTCATTTTGCTCCTGTAGTGCTCTAAGCACTAGACTTTCGTAGCAAGCTCCCCTCGTTTCATCATCTGCATCATTAACAGCGAATTCAATAATAACGATATCTGGCTGAGCAGCGCCATGCTTTAGTACATCTCTTTCGTAGCGAATCATGCCAAGCTCCGATGGAGTTCCGCCTACGCCAGCTTTAATAAAGTGAATATGTTCTCCATTATCTTTACCGTATCGTTGTTTGAAGCTTGCATACGATTGATAGGCATAGCAGGCATTATGAATAGGTTTTGCGCTGGCGCCTTCTGTAATTGACCCTCCAATATAGGCAATAGTGACATCCTCACCTGTTCGTGCTTTATCGATAGCTCTTTTTAATCGTGTGTTGTTTCCGAGTTGTAGTAGTGATTTACTGATCATGTTGTGATAGGCAGGTGAGTTAGGGTCAATAGGACCATTGTCTTCCTGTTGAGGAGACTCAAAGCCTTCATTAAAGTATAAAAATACGCTTACGGTGGCTAACGCACCTGCACGTGAAAATTCAAAGCTAAGCTTGCCAGGCACATCATCTTCTTCTGACCAATCGTAATCACTCAGAAGGATAATCTCTTCAGAGCCATCGGTTGGACATAACGCTTGCATCCGTGTTCCAGTCTCGTATTTGTTCGTCTTGCCCCAATTTTCATAGTTGAAGGGGATATTTAGTTGATCCGCCTCAGCACATTGGACTGATATGCCAATACTATGTACTAATTGGCGGAAGCCTTTGCAACTTTTTAATAGCTCTAACAGCGTATCATCGGCTATTCTACTTGCATGTTTAGCCATGTCCACGAGACGACCCTCCATATAGATTTCTTGACGAAAACTCCCGTCTGGTTGTGCTGTAGCTTCAATAATAGAATCTAATAGAAAATAAAATCCTTTTCTTGTTTTTGTTGAATACTGCAGGGAATCATTGGCCATATAAATCATCCTTTTCAAAGTTATATCTATATTTTAATGGGTACTAATTGAAATGAAAACCTGTTAAAGTATGTTAAGTATCGCTAAACCTACATAATATTATACGGCGATAGATTCAATGACTAGTGAAATTGGAAGGAGAAATTGAGATGAGAAGTACGACAACGTTACATCTAGATTTAGTGAAAGGTCGAGAAACTGCACAGATTTACATTGATAGAAATGGACCTGATTATGAAGGGCTGGAGCTTATTGCGAATTCATTTGTGCAAGATGTACAGCTAATTACTAACAAAACGTTGAAGGTTAGCTCCGATTTCAATCAACTTGCTGGGACTGTATTGATTATAGGCTCAGTAGGCAATAACGCTTTAATTGATCAGTTCGTACGTGAAAACAAACTTGATGTAACAGATATTCAGGGGAAGTGGGAAGTATTCAAGATTGCATATATAGAACAGCCTTTGGCAGGAATTGATCATGCAGTTGTTATCGTGGGTAGCGATAAGCGAGGTGCTATATATGGTACATATCATTTATCAGGGCTGATCGGAATTAGTCCGTGGGTATATTGGGCAGATGTAGCACCTGCCAAAAAAGAAGATCTCTCAATTGAGATAACTCAATTAAATATAGTTTCCAAAGAACCATCTGTAAAGTA
Source organism: Paenibacillus sp. Y930 (assembly GCF_056786375.1). NCBI lineage: Bacteria > Bacillati > Bacillota > Bacilli > Caryophanales > Paenibacillaceae > Paenibacillus > Paenibacillus sp. Y930. The sequence goes on from NZ_JBXCIX010000002.1 coordinate 588,091, forward strand.
TAGAGGAATATTTCTTAATGATGAATGGCCATCGCTTGGAAATTGGGTGAATAATCAATTTGGTGGCTTCAATGAATTGTTCTATGGTAAGGTGTTTGAGTTAATTTTAAGACTAAAAGGTAACTATCTATGGCCTGCGATGTGGAGTGCCATATTTAGTGAAGATGGACAACGAAATAACTTGGCTAATGCTGAACTTGCACACAAATATGGGATCGTTATTGGAACTTCGCATCATGAGCCTATGTGTCGTTCTGGTGAGGAGTGGTCCAAGACATACGAGCAATATGCTCAGAAGTATGATTGGGATTTCCGTGTAAATAGAGAAGGAATATCAAAGTTTTGGGAAGATGGTGTAGAGCGGAATAAAAACTTCGATAACATTATTACGCTTGGAATGCGAGGAGAACGTGACTCCTCACTAAGGCTTGATCTTGCTGAAAATATTGAGCTTCTGAAGGATATTATTCTAACTCAGAAAAAGATATTGGAAGAGAAGGATCTTGCAGATGCTCCAAAGGTTTTAATGGTCTATAAGGAAGTAGAGAGATGCTGGCATGGTAACGAAGAAGTTGAAGGCTTGGAGAAATGGAATGAGTTAGAAGATGTAACGATTATGCTTTGTGATGACAACTTTGGAAATGTACGTACATTGCCTAATGTCGAAGGTCGCGATAGAAAGTCAGGCTGGGGAATGTATTATCATTTTGATTATCATGGGGGACCTCGCTCTTATGAATGGATTAATTCGACACAGCTTGAGCGAACATGGGAGCAGCTTACGATGGCCTATGAGTATGGCATTCAAGATATTTGGATTGTGAATGTCGGAGATCTAAAACCACAAGAACTACCAATCTCATATTTTATGGACTTGGCCTACGACTTTGATACCTATGGTAAAAATGGACGGAACCAAACATCAGCTTATATTGATAATTGGGTGAAGCAGCAGTTTGGAGAGCATGTTACTGTAGGGAAGCTTGAAAAAATTTCGTCAATCTTAAAGGATTACACGAAGATGAATAGTACCTGCAAGCCAGAATTGTTAGATCAGCATACTTATAGCACGGAGCATTATAATGAAGCGGAGCAGGTACTCGCAAAATCGTTTGATTTGGCAAACCGAGCATACGATGATGAGGATATTCCAGATGTTGCTAAGGATTCTTATTACCAGCTAGTTGGTTATCCAGCAGTTGCTACCGCAAATATTCATATTTTGCATACGAGTGTAGCCTTTAATGAAAAGTTTGCAAATCGTGAGAATCCAAGTAGCTATGCTAATTGGTATGCAAAATTGATAGAACAGGCGATTGAAGCGGATCAATGGCTTGAGAGAAAGTATAACAAAGAAATAGCAGATGGCAAATGGAATGGCATGATGTCTTCGCCGCATATTGGATTTGTTAGCTGGAACGCAGATGGCTGGCAGTATCCTACGGCAAAATATATTGCTCTTGATAAAGAAGGGAAAATGATTCTAGATATTGAAGGGTGTCAGCAGCCATATACGACTGGCAATGCGACGCTACCAGCTTTTACAAATATTAATAATGAGAGCTATAGTTTGTTGATTAGTAATGGAGGTAGTGAATCATTTTCCTATTCAATCACAACTACTGTAGATTGGTTGAATGTTGATAGCGCCGTAGGTAGCATTGATATTGGAAAGCAAATATTGGTATCGGTAGATTGGAGTAAGCTGCAGGGTGACGCACAAGCGGAATTAGTAATTAATGGTGCAGGGCAATCGATTAAAGTAAATGTTTTAGCGAAATGGATCGATATAAGTGGATTATCGAATATGACCTTTATTGAACATAATGGTGTAGTATCCATTGAAGCAGAACATGCTTTCCATATATCCTCAAAATCGAATAGACAGTGGCAGCTCATTGAGAACTACGGGAAGCATCTATCGGCCCTAAAAGTGTACCCTGATGTGTATGAGCCATTATCTATTATGGAATCACCATATGTAGAATATAAGGTTCAAATTAATGAACCTGGGGAGTATACAATCACATTGTTTACTGCGCCAACGAATAATCTAACGACTGTTGTTGAACTAAAGTATGTCGTCACTGTCGATGATCATCAAGAGGTTATTGTTAATTCCTTGGCAGAGCACTTTATCGCAGGCCATCCTAGTAAGGGTAGCTGGGGTAGGGGAGTTATTGAAAATATTCATCAATCAGCGTCTATCCATAATTTAGAGCAAGGTGTTCACTCTATTAAAATTTACAGTATTGATGCGGGCTTAGTTATTCAAAAGCTAGTTCTTGCGAAGCAAGAGTTACCTCATACATGGTTTGGCCCACCAGAAAGCTATTATGTTGGGAGTAACCGTCCTAACACAAGATTAGCCGTGCAGACAGAACAGCATTTGTCTGATCTAGATTATTACATGGATATGAAAAATCATAAGTAAGTATAGGTAAATGTAATAATGTGAGTTTATTCCGTCAAAAAGAATATAACCAAGTAGAAAAATCGAGGCAATCTCTTAGGAGGTTGCCTCGATTTTGCATGATTATAAGAATGAATATGAAGCTATCAAGCATTACATCATTTGCTAAATGTATTTCTATTTCAAAACATAGGGCTGTGCCTACAAGAACAATAAGTGGACATACTGTATTCTATTTTGCATACTTGTAAATAAGAAAGTGTTGAAATCATACTGTAAGATGAGTTTGTTTCCGGTGATATTTTCGGTAAATAAGAAATAAGGATGATGATAATGAAATTTTTGCATTTGGGGAAATATTATGACTTGCATGAGTTAATAGAGACTACAGATTTGAATGAAGAACAACTTAACATTAATCTTAAAAAGTTTTATTTTGCAAGCTGTAAGAAGGTTATTGCCGAGCGAATAAAAATATATCAACTACAATTAAAAGTAAAGCCAAAAAGTATTGACATCGTAGAGTCTAGAACGAAATGGGGCAGCTGTAGCTCGGATAAAAAGTTAACCTTTAATTATCGCTTGGCAATGGCTCCAATTGAAGTGATTGATTATGTCATTATTCATGAACTTTGTCATCTAACGCATATGAATCATGATCGTTCATTTTGGAGACGAGTGGGAAGTATTATGCGTGATTACAAAGATAAGGAACAGTTTTTGACGCAATACGGTCATCATATGACCTTTTGAATTAATGCATTGCTCAATGTTCAGAATGAGAAACAGATATTCTATAAAGATAAATACACATTGTTTTATGATTGATATTTATTGTTTTACGATAATAAATATGATATGATCACTTTGTTAATATTTTTTGTGAGGTGCTTATATGAAACATGTATCAACATTGTTTTTGAAAATCGCAGTATTTCTATTAGGGATTCCCGTTCTTGTTATGTGTATCTTTCTAGTACCTGAGATTGGGAAAACGGTGGAACAAATTTTGCCTGACTATCCATATTTGAAGTATGTTGTGTACGTTCTCTTATACGCATCAGTGATTCCGTACTATCGTGCTTTGTACCAAGCATTTAAGCTACTTCGTAATATTGATAGAAATTTGGCTTTTTCGCAATTATCTGTTCGAGCTTTGAAGCAAATAAAGCATGATGCTGTTGCGATTATTGTATTACACGTATTAGTCTTTCCATTGTTTTTCCTTTTTGCAGAATTAGATGATGCACCTGGAGTCATATTTGTTGGATTGTTCGTTCCAGTAGGTGCGATGATCATAGCTGTATTTGCAGCGGTACTCCAAAGATTGCTACAAGAAGCAATCGCCTACAAAGAAGAAAATGAACTTACGGTATGAGGTGAAAATATGGCGATTATCGTGAATATAGACGTGATGTTAGCGAAAAGAAAAATGAGTGTAACTGAACTTACTGATAAAGTTGGAATCACGATGGCAAATATTTCGATATTGAAAAATGGGAAGGCAAAAGCAGTTAAGTTTTCTACGCTTGAAGCGATCTGTAAAGCGTTACAATGTCAGCCGGGAGACATTCTAGCATATGAGGAAGACAAGGAAACGAGTTCATGAATGATGAAAGGAAGGAAACAGAGTTAATGTACTCTGTTTCCTTCCTTTTTTTTAGTATACTTTTTTTTACTTAATATATCGTTAGTACCAATAATGTGTACCCACCAATTCAAAGTATACTATATCTATTGCGTAGTTTATTAGCTACGGCTCGAACCGTCTCGGGATGTGGAATTGTTATGTAAGAATGTTCTTGCTCATTATCATTTAAGCTGAATTCTGTCATAGTTTGAGATTGCGTTCGAGTAAGTGTATGCTTGATTGCATCAATGAAAATATGTATTGAATTTTCACCTAAATGAGCAAGCTCTTCCAGGCTGGCAGTACTTCCATCAGTTACTTGTGGATAAACTTCTAATGGAGAATCAAGTGCAGCCCGATCATAAAAGCCTCTCACAAATTGTGTCCGCGAAGCACCACTTCCACTAACAAGAATAAATGCCTGTACGCTGTATGCATGCAATTGTCGTCTTTGTGCAATTCCACAAAATTTGCGACCAGAAATACTCAGATCATAATCACCAGGACAAAATGCGCCTTGAATTTCTCCTTTATCTATAGACAAACCGGTAAATGATAATGCTTCACGAATAAGGGTATACATTTTTTCAAAGTCTTGGTGAAAATGCTGGCTCACAGCTGTAGTCTTTGGGAAAATAAGCGAAATATTGACTACCCCTAGATCAAGTGGTACGGCTGCTCCTCCAGAATTACGAACGATAGGAACAGCACCTTGAGTCTCGAGCCATTGGATCGCTTGAACGACACTAGGCAAGCGACTATCGCGTTGTCCTAATATAAAAGCACTAGGGTGTCTCCATATATGACAAAAGCTTGTATTACTTAATTGAGCTTCCTTACAAAGAAGTTCATCTAACGCAAAGGCATATAGAGGATCACTTTCGAATAATTCATCACTACGATCGATGATTTGTATGGAGTTGGCCCAGGCCATAGTTTCGTCATTGAACATTTCATAAACTCCTTTTTAAGATTTACGAGTTATACGTGTTGTCTCTTTATTATTATAAATGCTAATAGTAGAATAGTCATACGATATTAATGGGGAATAAGTGTGAAAGTAAAAACTAAACCTTAAAAAGGGCCTGACTCAACTTGAGCCAGACCCTTCAATTTGCTACACTCTAATGTTCTGCAGGATTAACAAGTGCATGTTTTTCCCATTTTCTACTTTTCCATCTAATCGACATAATTACTGCTCTTGCCCATTCATCAGCAGCTATAGCCAGCCAAATGCCTGCGAGTCCCATATCGAGATGGAATACAAACCAGTAACCTAGCGGTAAGCTCATTCCGACCATTGTAAACATGCCGACCCAAAGTGGGAATTTGGCATCACCAGATGCTCGTAATGAATTTACTAATATAATATTAATCGTTCTTCCTGTTTCTAGAACGATACTTAGAAGCAACACATTAGCACCAAGTTTAATGATATCCGGATTGTCTGTGAACATCGACATTAACGGGAATCGGAATACGATAACGACTACAACCATTACTAATGTAGCGATACTTGCAGAGATGACGCTTTTCCATACTCTTCGATAAGCATCATCCTGTCGTCCTGCTCCGATGAATCGTCCGACAATAATAGAAGTACCGATTCCAATCGCGAAGGCAAATAAATAGATAAACATAGAAATGTTACCCGCATATTGTTTTGCTGCCATCGATGCATCGCCTAGGAAAGTAATATAAAAAAGGAAAATAATTTGACAAGTTTGATACATAACCTGTTCTAAAGCAGCAGGAATTCCGACGCTTAATATTTTGGAAATATAGGCTTTTGATAATGAGAAATAATGTTTGAATTCAATTCGTACTTCCATAATACGATACAGTAACCAGAAGAATACGATAATAGCTAATCCACGACTCAATACAGAGGAAATAGCAGCACCTTCTACACCTAATGCAGGCATACCGAAATGTCCGAATATTAATGCATAGTTGGCAAAGATATGAACGATATTCATTCCCAGAGATACGAGCATCGCTTGCTTCGTATAGCCATGTACGCGAATGATCGCGGCAAGCGAATTAATAATTGCTTGCAGGAAAATACCGCCACCGACTATTGCAAGATATTTTTTGGCATTGTCGAGTATTTCACCTTGAAGATTTAACGCTGAAAGCAAATGCTCCCCCATTAATACAAATACGATACTAATAATTAAACCGACGACCAGATTAAGTGTTACAGCAAGAGCGGAAATTCGCGATGCTTCCAAAAATCTTCGTGATCCAATATATTGAGCAATGACGATCGATGCTCCATTACCAATAACTTCGAGTATCAGAATGGCGATATGAATCAATTGGTTTGCTGCTCCTACGCCTGATACTGCGTCATCCGATATTTCACTGAGCATAAGTGTATCCACAATGCCCATAAGCATAAATAGGAAAAGCTCTAGAAAAATTGGCCATGTTAAGTAGAAGAGATTGAATTCTTTGTTATCTTTCCCTTTATTAACATTTATTGGCTTGATGTTGTCTGTTGTCATTAATAACCTCTCTTCTTCTCCAATCAATAAGCCAAGAGGTATCTTAGCACAGTTAACTATGTATTTCATTAAAAATAATAGATTAACAGAAAAAAAATGTTTGCTTTTAACGAATAGATGAAGTTGTTGGTCAATCCAAAAAGCGACTATTGGTGAGTGACATGGAATCTGTTACAATAAAGAAAGCAAAAGAAATCGCTAATTAGGCTAAGTAGCTAAGTTGGTAGATCTCATAACGGAGTGATAAGTTGAGTAAGGGCAAAGGCGGTACTGGTCAAGGAACTGGGAAAAAAGGGTGGAATCGTTGGCAGACAGCGGAAAGAAAAGCTGCGAACACACCAAAACCATATAAGAGTAAAGGTACAAAAAAACCAAAACCAACTTCAACTCCTTAAGCGAGTGGAGTTAACTTCCAATCATATCATTGGGAGTTTTTTTCTTATATTGGACAAATCAAATATTGGCTAGTAGACTTAATATAATGAAATGTATAAGGGGTGTATAGCATGTATCGAAATATTACAGATTTTTTAGAGGATTGGAATGCATCATCAAACGGAACATTACTAGTGATTCAAGCCATTAAGAATGAAAACATGGATCAGTCTATTGTGGATGGTCATAATTCACTTGGATGGTTGGCATGGCATTTAGCAGGCTCTACTGGCTTTTTCGGTGGCATAGTAGGTCTGAAGAACATTCCTTCGCCAGGCCATAATGAGCCCGTTCCTACTAATGTAGCTGATCTTGCAGCTCGATATGAACAGGTTGTTCAAGCAATTACTGAGCAAGCAAGTCAATTAACAGAAGAGCAGCTTGTTGAAGAAATTCAAAGTTTTGCAGGTCCGACAACTAGAGGTAAATTACTTAGATCATTGATCGATCATCAAACGCATCATCGTGGTCAGATGACAGTGCTGTTACGACAAGCTGGTCTTACAGTTCCTGGAATTATGGGTCCTACGAAGGAAATGTCCAAAGTATAATTCTATATTTATAAGAAACACAATAAAAAACTTACAAGCATAAAGTACAAAATGCTTGTAAGTTTTTTTGATGTAACAGGCTATAATGTTGCTGACAAAGCAATCAAAAAATGCAATTATTCATTATTCGCTTTTTTGATAAATAAAGATAGGACCAGCCCGATACATGCCAGAATTAATCCGAAAATAAAGGCATCTTGAACTCCAGCTGTTAAGCCAGCGGCATTGGCCAATTGATCAGAAGGATCAGCAACATCCTTCATATAATTATCTTTAGATGCTGACATAATCGTCATGGCAATAGCAGTACCAACAGCCCCTGATACTTGTTGTAATGTATTCATAATCGCAGTTCCGTCTGGATATAGATTTTTCGGCAGCTGATTAAGACCATTCGTTTGCGCGGGCATCATGACCATAGATATCCCGATCATTAGAAATACATGCATAAGGACAATGATAATAACTGATGTTTCTGTAGAAAGATTAGCTAGACAGAATAACATCACAATCATAATAGTGAATCCAGGGATAACAAGTCCTCTAGGACCATATTTATCAAATATACGACCAGTGATTGGAGACATTAAGCCGTTGAATACGCCACCAGGTAGAAGGACAAGACCAGCAGAGAAGGCAGCTAGTAGTAGACCCGTTTGCAAATACATTGGCAATAAAATTGCGGACGACATAATGATCATGAAAGTTAAGAAAACAGCTAATAATCCTAGAGTAAACATAGGGTATTTAAATACTCGTAAATCAATCATTGGCTTGTCCATCTTGAATTGTCTAACTGAGAATAATAATAAAGAAACAAGGCCAATGATAATTGTAGAAATTACGGTCAGACTTCCCCAGCCGCTCTCGCCAGCACTGCTAAAACCATACACAAATCCACCAAAACCAATTGTTGATAGTAATATAGAAAGAATATCAATTTTTGGTTTAGTAATGGTTGAAACATTTTGCATATATTTCAATCCAGACAGCAATGCCAGAACAAAGAACGGAAGTGAAATCCAGAAGATCCAATTCCAACTAAGGTTCTCGATAATTAATCCAGAGATGGATGGACCAATCGCTGGAGCGAACATAATAACGAGCCCCATTAAGCCCATCGTCGCACCACGTTTGTTGATTGGATATATGACAAGAATTGTATTGAACATAAGTGGCAATAGCAACGCTGTTCCGATTGCCTGAATAACGCGAGCAATCATAAGTATAGCAAAGCTTGGTGCTAACGCTGCGATTAACGTTCCGATAATAGAGAACACTAATGAGCTAACAAATAATTGGCGAGTCGTAAACCACTGTAGTAAAAGTCCAGATACTGGGACAAGTATACCCAAAGTTAACAGATATCCTGTTGTAAGCCATTGTACGGTAGAGTAGCTAATTCCAAATAATGCGGTTAAATCTCCTAAAGCCATATTCAACGCAGTTTCACTGAATAACCCAATGAACCCTGCAATCAAAAATGAAATCAAAATAGGCGCTGTTCTAATATTTTGCTGCTGTTGTATTGCACTTGCTGTCATTATATTTCCTCCTACAACTTTTCATATCTCTTTGAGCAGCTTCTCTGTGATGAAAAGTAGCTTCGAAAGCATAAACCTAACTTTTCATATCTCCTTGATTGACTACTTAATCATTTCTTGTTAATAATAGAGGGATTTTTTCTGATATGATTTTCAGCGTTTCCCCACTGTGTGTTGTTTGAGAAAAAAGTATCCCACCTTCAATTAAGGCATTGATTACAATACTTAATTCTTTAGATTGTTGCTTACTATAGCCTGATTCATACAATTTTATCACAAATAATGATTGCCAAGTTTCGAGAACGGATTGGCATACTTTTCGAATCGGCTCACAAGTAGAATAAGTTTCAGCGGCTATTGTTCCGATCGGTACCCCTAATAAATTATCCGATTCTGAGAAAATCTCAGAGAGTTGTATAATATGAGCTTGTATCGCTTCTATTGGATCCTCAATTTTATTAAAGGTTTCCTGAATGCCGTTGATTACCATTTCTTTGGTATGGTTGATTGCTGCGATGGCTAATTCTTCTTTACCATTAGGGAAGTAATGATATAGTGAGCCTTTTGGTACACCACATTCATTCAAAATGTCTTTTAAACCAACGCCATAATATCCACGGATTCGAAACAACTTGGATGCAGCTTCGATTAGAAGTTCACGAGAATTTCGCTTTACAGTCATTTTTGAATAGTCCTTTCTATAGATTATATAAACCGGTCTACTAATGATAATTTAAATTATCATTAGTTGTCAAAGGAAATTATGGGATAATAAAGCTAACTGCATTGTGCTATACTATAGCAACAAAATAATGTAATTAAGAGGAGCAGTACTTTGATTAAAATAGTAGTAAAACCATTCGATCAAGAAATACAAAATATGCTAAGTGAAATGTTAGATACATACCATGCAGGCGAATTAAGCAGGAAGGACCTATCGGAATTACCGAAAGATATTCATATTATTGAAGTAGACGATACAATGGTTGGCTATGCTGTTATTTGGGAATACAAACGTGGAAATCAACTAATTAATAAAGCAGAAAAAGATTATTTCAATGCTGATGAGAAGTATTTGGAAAAAGATTTCTATGTCGATATAAGTGATCAAGCAGATTTCATTTTCATTGAAGCATTAGATATTATGAAAGATTATGAAGGTAATGGATATGCAGCATTCTACATCAACTGGGTGAAAGAGAATTACGCTAAGAAGAAACTATATGTATACTCTTTGGACAAAACAAGAAACTTCTGGTACAAACAAGGCTTTGAAACGATTGGAAGTACAGTATGGATGACATATAACTAGCTCAATATTACAATTGAGCAGTTGTACGGGTAGAGAAGATATGAAAGAGAATTATGTGGTCTATCAATCTGTGGATCAATATGGATTTTATCCAGGCGCTAATGGGATTAAAACATTTAAGAGATAGAAAATGGAGTACCTCCCCAAATCTCGAATTATGCATTATGAGATTGATTGACGTAATGTTAAATATGGATTATCCTCACTGAGCTGTACCATTCACAGCTTTTTGGGGATTTATCCAACTTAATACCTAATCTCTTAGTAAAAAAGTTTCGATTAATGGATGAAATGAAGGTTTTTTCATTCTATAAACGAATAGAGGGTTATTAGGAGTGTATATATTTAACATTACGGTCAACGAAGGGAAATGTTTACATGAAGAAAAAAATAAGTTCATTTTATTATCTACTTCTAGCAATAGCGATCATGATCGGTTCAATGGTAGTACCGGGTGGGAAACTGCAAGCAGCCAACTATGATAAAACCTTTATCGATCAGATCGAGGAAAAGTATCAGGCGCTTGAAGATAAGTTCACGAGACAATACAAAGACGATTTAAAAAAAGAAGAAAATAATTATGAACATTTTTTACGGAAATCGTCCGATGAGCAGAAGTTATTAGAAAAATTGTTAAATGAAGATATAAGCTATTTAGAGGAAGTTTTTAATGCGGACTATAAAAAACTTGAAGCTAAATATGGAGCAGGAAATTCTTATAAGACAAAGCTTAAGCAATATAAAAATCAAATTAATCCTGATTATTCTACGGGAGCTATGTGGAAGTATAGTAAGGCAAGCGATAAAGACTATTCCACTAGCTTGCACTGGAAATTAAAAACTCAGATCAATCCTGATTACAGTACGAGTTTAATGTGGAAATATAAAAATGAGGTTAACCCAAGTTATTCCACTAGCACAATGTGGAAATATGCTAATACTGTTAATCCGAGCTACTCAACTAGTTTAATGTGGAAGCTTCGCAATGAAAGCAACCCTGATTATTCAACGGGCACGATGTGGAGCTATAAGCGTGAATACACCACCCTTGAAAACACGAAGAAGAGTATCGAAAGCATTTTAAAGACGGGTGACGAGGAATTGCAAGAAGCACGCAATTCTGCGATAAATACAATCCAGAAGCTAAGAAATCGTACAATTAGTGATGTCGAGGAATTGCGCGATGAAACAGTGAATAAACTTATAAAGCAGCGCACAACAAGCTTGGAAGATATTTCTTCTCTAAGGGACAGCTTATTTGGAAGCGGGATTCAGTTAAAGCCATTATACATCAGCTTTAACTCGATCAAAGTATTCATCGATGGGGAGCTGCAGCAATTCGAGCAATCGCCAATTATTATAAAAGGAAATACGTTAGTTCCTATGAGAGCAATTTTCGAGCGACTAGGAGCAACAATTGAATGGAATCAGAAGCAGCAGTCCGTACTGGCAACGAAAGGGGATACGACGATCAATTTGAAGATCGGAAGTACTCTCGTTCTGAAAAACGGCCAAGAGATTAAGCTTGCTGTTCCAGCGCAAACGACGAATTCCTATACGATGGTACCTCTTCGTTTTATTAGCGAGGCATTAGGTGCTGAGGTCAAATGGAACGGTGATACACAAACTATTATAATTACTACTCAATAGTTTGTATGTTGATACAACTATTTAACTCTAATATTCGCTCGGACACGATGGTTCTTTATGAAGAGAACCTTCGTGTTTTTTATTGGAAAATTTTCATAGTCAAATTTTGAAAATAAGTATATATTAAAAGTTATAAAGTGAAAAAATGTATAAAAAAGAAAGATAATGAAGCATGCTTAATTATGAGAACATGATCTGCATATTCTGCTCATAAATTTACTAAGAGATGCAAATGCTAATCATATTAATGTGAGCGTGTAATAGTTATTGCGGGAGGGTTTATGAAAAAAGAAGGCTTATTAAAAAAAGGGAATAAATCAGCATTAACTGCTGCAATTGTTAATACAATTATTTCGATTATTAAAGGTATTGCATTCACGATGACTGGAAATGTAGCGATGTTTGCCGAAACGATGCATTCAATTGGCGATGCAGCAAATCAATTTTTTGTATACATTGGTAGTGCATTAAGTAAAAAAATGCCGACAGATCGATATCCGAATGGTTTTGGACGATTAGTTAATTTGGTATTACTCGGAGCAGTTCTTATTGTTGGAATTATGAGTTATGAAGCAATTAAAGAAGGTTATCATCATATTCTCCATCCTGTAGCGTCTACCGGGAAATCGATCGTTATTAATCTAATCGTACTAGGCATCGCTGTAATATTAGAAGCGATCGTTATGTATAAAGCAATGAAGGAAGTATTACATGAAGTCAATGTGGAAGCGAAAGGATTATTCGGTATTGTTTCGAAAAGCTTTGCTAATGTAGGTCGTTCAAAGCCTGCAACTAAGCTGGTATTTATGGAGGATCTAGTTGCTACAATTGGTGGTATTATAGCGATTATCGGTATATTGCTTTCTTATTTCGCTGGATGGCATACATCAGAAGGTGTCGCATCCATTATTATCGGGTTAATGATGTTCTATGTTGTTGGTAAAGTATTCTTAGATAATGCCAAAGGTGTTCTAAGTGAAGCGGATGATGAGATGGAGGCTATTATAGCTGAATATATTTTCACTAATCCAGAAATCAAAAATATCCGTGCTTTATTCGCAATGAAAGAAGGCGAAGATTATCATATTGAAATGAAACTTGAGATAGATTTAACCATTACTTTAGCCGAAGCGATTGCAATTAAAAATCGAATAGAAAATAAAATACATGCAATGAATGGTATATCAGATGTTATTATTGAATTCGAAGAACATGACGGTGTCGTGTCATGGACGAATACGATTCCTGCGAAGTAATGGAGGGATTTGCATGGCATATGAGCAGAAAACAAAACAGACGGACGATAGTGTAATTGAATTTATTGAAAATGTCGAAAGTGTACCAAAGAAAGAGGATGCTTATCGCTTACTAGATTTATTTACAGAAGTGACAGGATATGAAGCAAAGCTATGGGGACCAACTATTATTGGCTTCGGTGAATATCATTATACTTATGCGACGGGTCATTCGGGAACGGCTCCATTAGTCGGATTTTCTCCGCGTAAAGCGAAAACTAGTCTCTACTTTACTACAGAAGCAACAGTAAGAGATGAACTTCTACAGCAGCTTGGCAAGCATACCGCAGGTAAAGGCTGTGTTTACATTAATAAAGTAGCTGATATTGATATCGAAGTGCTACAACAATTTATTAAGGAATCGGTTAGTTATTTACGGACAACGTACCGCAGCAATAACAAATAAGGGATGCTTCAATACAAAGAGGCACCTTACTCATTTCATAATTGAAATGAGTAAGGTGCCTTCTATTAGTTTACTTCCGTGTCCATTAATAGTGTATGCTGCAACGGCTATAAATATTCCGAAGTATTAGTAATTAATGTTATGAAGTTGCATTTTCTTCGCCTTCAATTTTGGCAAGAGCTTCTTTACTAACATCAACACGTTTTATGAAGAACGTAAGAGCAAAGGCAACAAGAGTAGTGAATGTTGCGATCAAGAATGTATATTGAATACCTTCAAGCATTCCAAGCTTAGTAATATGAGCCATTTCTTCTTGAGCCAGTGTAGATGGATCAATACCAGCTAGTTGTTCAGTTACACTTTGTTTTGAGTGTGAGTTCATAATACTTACGAAGATAGCAGTCCCAATTGCACCAGCTACTTGTTGAATCGTATTATTCACAGCTGTACCATGTGGATTGAGACGTGTTGGTAATTGATTCAAACCATTGGTCATAATCGGCATCATGATCATTGAAATACCAAGCATACGCACAGAGTAGACTAAAATAATATATGCGTTTGATGTATCAAGATCAAAGAATGTCATTTGATATGTTCCGATAGTAGTAATACCAAGACCTATAATACCAAGCAACCGTGGTCCGAATTTATCGAATAATTTACCAGTAATAGGAGACATAATCCCCATAATAATGGCACCTGGCAGCATCATTAATCCAGAATCAAGTGGTGCGATACCTTTAACTGTTTGCATATAGGCTGGAGTAAGGATCATGCCAGCGAATAAAGCAGCAGCGTTCACAACTGAGATAACGTTACCTAGTGCAAACATTGGATATTTGTACACGGATAAATTCAATAGCGGTTTATCAGATTTCACTTGTCGTAGTACGAACAATATAATCATTACGGCACCAGCGACAATCGTTGTAATAACGATTGGATCTTTCCAACCATCAGCACTTGAACTTACAGAACTGAAACCATAAAGTAAACTACCAAAGCCTAGCGTAGAAAGTACAACCGATAAGTAATCGAGTGAAGCTTTTCTCGTTGGCATAACATTTTGCAGTTTGAAGATGGCAAGAACAAGGGCAATAACAGAAAATGGTAAAATCATCCCGAACAGAACACGCCAATCGTAATATTCAACGATATATCCTGACAATGTTGGTCCAAGAGCAGGGGCAACGAACATTACAAGACCGAACACGCCCATAGCGGCACCACGCTTCTCACGCGGGAAGCTTATTAACATGACATTCATTAATAATGGTGACATAACAGATGAACCCGCAGCTTGGATCATACGACCTGTTAATAATATTCCGAAGTTAGGTGCGATTGCAGAAACAGCCGTACCAAGTGTAAATAACGTCATTGCGGTAATGAATAGAGCACGGTTGGTAAATCTTGTAAGTAAGAATGCAGATACTGGAATAAGTACACCACTGACTAGCATATAGCCAGTTGTAAGCCATTGTACGGTGGTGTAATTTTCCATTCCAAAGTCGACCATTATTGTTGGTAATGCAACGTTCATTAATGAGTTATTCAGAAAAGAAACGAAAGCTCCAAAAAACAATATAGCAAGCATAAAATAAGGGGGTTTCTTTAACTGTTGTAAATGTTGACTCATCTTATTGTTTTCTCCTATCTTTTAGATCTAAAATTTTTAGTTACTTAACGATTTTATATCATGGGTACAATAATTACAAGTTTTTTGTACTCGTGGTTCAAAATCCTTGTGCAACGAACGATATAAAGGTTATACTTATCGTAATACAGTTAAACTTTGCATATGCTTTCGAGGCTATATTAAGCTCGTAGGCACTATTTCGGCAGGTTAGCGAAAAAAATTAGGAGGCACTACATGAATAAGCGAAAGAAAATGGTAGTCGAGCATGCTCAGGCGCTTTTTTTAGAAAAAGGCATTCAAATGACGTCCATCCAAGATATTATAGAGCGCGCAGGTATTTCTAAAGGAACGTTCTATAATTATTTTTCTTCCAAAAATGAATGTGTAAGTGCCATTTTACAACAAATTAGAAGTGAAGCAAGCTTGCTTCAAAGCGAACTTCAACTAGGTAAGGATCCAAAGGATATTAATTTACTTATCGAACAGACTTCCATTATTATTCGTATTAATGAAAAGCGTGGTTTAAGTGCCATGTTCGAAGAACTTCTTCATTCTGGAGATAGTGAATTGAAAAAGCTTGTCCTTAATTACAAAATGGTTGAACTAGAGTGGTTAGCTAATCGATTAGTAGAAATATTTGGAGAGGGATTAAGACCCCATGCATTCGAAGCTGCTGTTATTTGCAATGGTATGCAGCAGCACTTATTATTCACTGGGAAATTCATCAATCAACGTGGATTAAATGTTAATACAGTTGCTGTATCAGTATACCAATATATGAAGATTATTATTAATTGCTTAATAAATGAAAATACTGCAGTACTCGATACTGAAAAATTAGTATTGTTGAAAGTATCGATGAACCAAGATAAAATTCAGCGTGAAGAAGTATTATTACTTTATGATGATTTGATACAAAATTTCAAATTAACTAAACCACAATTAGATTTAGCTTCTTCTTTACGATTTGAAATTGAACAAGAGCCATTACGAGATGCAGTTATTAGTGCATTGCTACAGCCATTTCTCGATTCCTTCAAAGGAAGCGTATTATATAACCAAGCAAGAGAAATTATGAGTGAAACTTGGCATTTTCAAAAACGGTAAGCAATGAATGAAAGCGACTATAAATGTAAACTCGATAAAAGCATCCTTCCGATGATCGAACAATTTCGCGATCATTCGAAAGATGCTTTTATTGTATTGTTTAATCTTTATTTGATTCTGTACCAGTACGGATATTGTTCAAGATAACCTAGCTTCTTATACAAATGAAGTGCAGAGGGATTGTCTAATAGCACTTGTATATAGCTTGTAAGTGCACCATTTTGCATACCAGTGTTCAATAGCTTTGTAATAAGTGCTCCAGCAATTCCTTTATTGCGATGATGCTCGGCTGTAACGACGTTATACAAGCTTATATATTGGTTATCAACAACTGCTAATCCAACAGCTACGACCTCATCGTTCAAGATGCAGCTACTACATATAATATCACCTTGTATGGCTGCCATCATATCAATAATAGTTGGAATTAAGTGCTCCGATGTGCCGCTGAGCTGACAATATTGCTCGATCCATTTAATAGAGATATGTTGAAGCAAAGAGAAATATACATTATCAGATGTTTGCAGATTGGGCATATCAAGCGGTTGAAAATCATCTAATGACATCGCCATCACTAATGAAGCATCTTGCTTGATATAGTTAAGCTGCTCCAATGCATCATCAAGATTAGGCTCAGAAAATGGAGTTAGCTTAAATATTGTCGGCTGCTGGATCGCATCATAATACTGTTCACACTGAGCGATTTTCTCAGATATATTTTCATTACCGCCAGGCAATGTACTTACACAGTTAGCTCGCTTGGTAAATCCATTAGCTGTACGAAGTTTCCAACCATCGATTTCTTTCGTATGCAGTGCAGGCCAATGATTAAGGCTTAACGATTCAATATGTTCTAATTGTAAAACCATATAGGTCACGCTCCTTCTATCCATGTATAATCATACAATATTATGTATAAGTATTCAATAGGCATAATAAATATGCATCCAATCATCATGAAAGGATGCACATTTATTATAGTTTTCTCCAACTCTGCAAATGTTCCTGGCTAAGTAAAGTGTTAATACTCTAATTGTGCGCGAACGAGAGGAATTACTTTAGTTGCTAATAATTCAAGGCTTGTCGCAGCAAGATCGTATGGTAAGCCACCAATATCAAGCTGAGCCATAAATCTAGTATGACCAAACAGTTTGTGCTGATATAATATTTTATTAGCAATTTGTTCTGGACTGCCAACAAAGAGTGGAGCTTGTGCCGAGGTCATATCCTCGTATTGCTGGCGTGTAAACGAATTGCTTTTACCTAGCTGTGCATTAACATAGTTTTTGTAATTCGCGTAGTAGGGAAAATATTGTTCTTTCGCCTCTTCACCATTTGCTGCAATGAATGTATGCCCAGTTACAGCAATTCGCATCTCATCGTTCGTTTTTCCTAATTGTAAAGCAGTGTCTCGATAGGTATCTACAAGTGGTTGGAAAGAAGTGACTTCACCGCCAAGGATGGCGAGCGTCATACCATAACCATATTTTGCAGCACGCTGTGCACTTGAGATACTACCTCCAACACCAATCCATAAAGGTATTTCTGCCTGCAGAGGACGCGGAGCAATTTCAGCATTATGTAGGGAAGGACGGAAATGCCCCTCCCAATCTATACGTTCATTCTTATTGAGTAGAAGAAACAGTTCTGTATTCTCTGCAAATAGTTCATCATAATCGTCTGGATTGTAGCCGAACAGTGGAAAAGATTCGAAAAATGCGCCACGACCTGCAATTATTTCAGCTCGTCCATTAGAAATCAAATCGAGAGTAGCATAATCCTCATATAAACGAACCGGGTCAACCGTACTAATAACGGTTGTGGCGCTTGTGAGACGGATTTTATTCGTTGCTTGGGCAATCGCTCCAAGTGTAACGGCAGTTGATGATATGGCGTAATCTAGTCGATGATGTTCGCCAAGCCCAAACACATCCAACCCTAGCTCGTCCGCTAATTGTGCTAACTTTATAATTTCAGCAACTCTTGTTCTAGCACTAATCATCTCACCGGTATGTGGATCTTGACCTAGGTCAGCTAAAGTATAAATGCCAAATTGAAATGGTTGATGTGTCATTATGTACCTCCGTCTTCCCTTACATTTCTCTTATTAATAAAAACATAATTAATAAGAAGAAGCAACTTGCACTCAAGTAACGCCAAAAAGACGCTGCCGAAAACAGCGTCTTTGTATTAGTGGTGAGTAGCTAAAGTGCAAGTAATATTTCCTGCGCTATCCGGCCGAGTGCAACTTGCTTTTCTACAGCCCCAATATCAACTGCGGCTTTGGGCATTCCATATACAATGGAACTTTCCTCATCCTGTGCCAATGTTCTAGCACCTACACGACGAAGCTGTAGCAAACCTTCTGCACCATCTCGGCCCATACCAGTTAATATAACTCCAATCGTTTGTGACCCTATTGTGTGCGCAACAGAATGAAACAGTACGTCAACAGATGGTGTATGACCATTCACCTTTTCACCTTCACGACAATCTACGAAGTAGTGCTGCTGATGTCTTTTAAGTCGCATATGCTTATCACCTGGTGCAACAAGTGCTAATCCAGGTCGCAATCGATCGCCATGAACAGCTTCTTTTACTTGCATTGGTGCGGCATCATTTAATCGCTGCGCAAACATGCGAGAGAAGCCATGGGGAATATGCTGTACAATTAGAATTGGCGGACAATTACTTGGCAGATTCGTTAGTACATGGTGGATAGCTTCTGTTCCGCCTGTGGAAGCACCAATGACAATGAGCTTCCCTTTCATATCTCGATGTTCTGAGTCTTGAATTTGCACGCCATCTTGTGGATTTTGTACTTTACCAAGATTAAGAATTAACATTAAAAGCTCTTTAATAAATTTCGTGACTTCATCATTCGTAATCGATTTCGGTTTTGCTAGAAAAGCTGATGCACCTGCACGCAACGATAAATCCTTGAGATCATGTAGACCCGATAATGTAATCGTGGGAATGTTCATAGGTCGTACATGATTTTTAATAAATTCAATACCATTCATACCTGGCATTTCAATATCACTTACAATTACATTAGGCTGATATTGCTTAATCTTCGCAATGGCATCAAAGGGATCAGCTGCTGTTGGAAGTATATGAATCAGTGGCTCATGCGATAAGCCTTTAGCCAAAGCTTCACGAAATACGATAGAATCATCTACGATGAGTAAACGGATTGGTGTATTCATTCGATTACCCTTTCTTTGTTATACTTTGCGATATATTGACGGCTGAATATATTTATATCCGAACAAGTTGCGATCAATGGACTCAGAAAGACCAAGAAATAAATATCCCCCAGGCTCTGTTGCTTCGTAAAACTGCTGAATGAGCTTGTCCTTCGTTGGACCGTCAAAATAGATCATAACATTACGACAAAAAATGGCGTGAAACTTTTTTTTGAAAGGAAGAGTGGGAGCCATAAGGTTAAATTTACGGAATAGTATCTCTTCTTTAATTTTTGGTAATATCTCATATTGTAGATTGGATATTTTACGAAAATATTTGGTGCGCCATAATGCGGGTAATGATTCAATCGCATCAGCACTATACATACCTGTTATAGCTTTTTCCAACACCTGAGTTGAAATATCTGTAGCGAGTAGCTTTTTATCCCAACTAGGCGTTTGCGAGCCATAGAAATCTTCAAGTATCATTGCCAGTGTATAGGCTTCTTCACCTGAAGAGCAGCCTGCACACCATATCCGAATATCTCGATTACTTTGCTGCGGCGAGATATTCGGTAGACAGTGATCTCGCAGGAAAAAGAAATGATCAGATTCTCGCATATAAAAGGTATGGTTTGTCGAAATATGATTAATAAGTGATTTCGCGGCATTACCGGTACGATCGGTTACGAGATAATAGTAATATTCTGAAAAAGTTTTCATTTCAAGCTTATGGAGTACTTGCTGCAATCGACCTACAAGTAATGTTTTCTTCTCTTCCTTCAGGTGAATGCCATAATGGGTATGAATATATTGAGCGAGTTGCTGAAATTCTTGATTGCTAATATTGATTGTAGTCAATACTTTCCAAACTCCTTATCGCTTATACTGATTGGCGCTAATTCCGCTGCAGTATTGGCAAAGGCTTGATCTAGTTGGGAAGAGTTCGATGGATAATTGTACTGCTGATAAGATTGATTGTAATTATAGTTATTGACCTCTCGAGTTTTGAAGCGGCTAATTTGTTCCTTCATCATATTAGCTTGTCCACTAAGTTCTTCACTTGCAGCGGCGCTTTCTTCAGAGGTTGCAGAGTTCGTCTGAATAACTTGAGATACTTGGAACAATCCTTGATTAATTTGTGAAATACCGGAAGCTTGATTGCCAGACGCATCAGTAATTTCTCCGACTAGCTCAGCTACTCTCGTAATATCCTCGACGATATGATTCAAAGCGCTAGCAGTGTCATTAGCAATTTTCATCCCGTTATTTACTTTTTGAATAGAGCCTTCAATCATCTCTGTCGTTTCTTTTGCGGCATTAGCTGAGCGAGCTGCTAGATTACGAACTTCTTCTGCAACGACCGCAAAACCTTTACCATGTTGACCAGCACGAGCAGCTTCAACGGCGGCATTAAGTGCAAGAATATTTGTTTGGAAGGCAATTTCATCAATGACTTTAATAATTTTTGAAATGCTGGATGAAGATGCATTAATATCGTCCATTGCTACAAGCATCTCTTGCATCCGATTATTCCCTTGTAATGCATTTGTTTTTGATTGCTGTGTTAATTGGTTAGCTTCCTGTGCATTGCTCGCATTGGAGTTGATCTGACTTGAAACCTCTTCTAATGAAGCGGTAAGCTGCTCAACTGAACTTGCTTGCTCGGTAGCTCCTTGTGAAAGCATTATGCTGGATTCAGACATTTGCTTGGCTCCTGTTGCCACTTGATCAGAAGCAGAGCGGACATTGTTCATCACATCATTCAAGTTATTAATCATTTTTTGGAAAGCGACAGCTAATTGGCCAATTTCATCCTTCGAACTGATACTAACTTCAACATGCAAATTACCATCAGCAATTTGGTTAGCAGTATCAACAAGACGATTAACAGGACGGCTAATATTACGAGAGATGAATACACCAAGTAAAATAGCAAATATTACAGCAATAGCTACAATAATAATTAAAGTGAAAATCGTTGTTTTAGCTTGTTTAGTAAGTATCCCTGTCGTTGCTATAGCAGAGGTCTGTCTATCCTCGAAAGAACTATTAATAACTTCATTCATTTTGGTAATAATAGCACTAGCATCTTCTAAAAGTATTGTTGCTTTTTCGATGTTACCTGCTTTCGCTTCTGCGATAATTTCATTACGAGCTAGTTTGTATTCAGCATCAATAGTTTTTAATTCATTAAAGTTTTCATGATGAGTAGTAGAGCTTAATGTAGCAGCGATAGATTTTATAGCATTCTCATTTATAACATCATTATTGTCAATTTGATCGAGATATTGCTGTTGCTTATTCTGATCAGTTGTCATTATAATACTTCGAAGGAGAGCACGATTCTCGTGGAAAGCAATACCGACTTTCCCGAATTGACCGACTGGATACCCGTCAGTTGTGTACATATCAATATAACCATTATTAATTTTATTCAAATTTAAAGCTGATACTGTACCGATAACACCCGCAATAATCGCAACCAATACGAATGAACTAATTAGTTTGTTTCCGATTTTTATATTGTTAAACCAATTCATATGTAATACCTCCATTGATGTGTCAATATTTATAATAGTTTGAATGACTGCATTTCAAATAGTTAATCTCATATTTGAATCTTTATACTACAGGATTTGCTCGATTAATTCGGTATCCTGCTCATGAATTAGTTTATTACAATCTAACAGTAGCTTTACTTCATCATCAAGCTTACCAATACCTTGAATATATTGATTGCTTAATTGCGTAAATTCTGGTGGCGGGACTATATTTGCATTAGGTATAGAAACTACTTCTGCGACCCTATCTACAATTAGTCCGATATCGATCTGCCCGATTTGAACGACGATAATGCAGGTACGATCATTGTAGGGCTGGAAAGGCTTCTTAAATCGTAAACGTACATCCATTACCGGAATAATTTGGCCGCGCAAATTAATAATACCTTTAATGTATTGAGGAACCTCAGGAACAACAGTAATATTTTGAATACCAACAATCTCAGTTACATAGCGTATTTCAATACCGTAGCTCTCCTCACCTAGATTAAATGCGAGATACTTGTCCTTCTGCTCATCCTCTTCCACATGTTGTGTATGAAGCTGTGACATATCCGATAAACCTCCTTCAAAGTGAATCTATAATAAATGTGAATATATAGAATGAAACGAGTGCTTAGACACTACTCGTATGGTTGCTTGAGACAAGCTCAGCCATATTCAGAATGATACTTATTTTCCCATTGCCAAGCAGTGTACAGCCTGAGAAAGCATTAAGTCGCTTGAATTGTTTGAAATAAGTAGGTAATGGCTTAATAACGACCTGTTGTTGACCGATAAGCTCATCAACGAGCAGACAAATCGTTCGAGATTCATTTTCAATCATAATTAAGATGCCTTCTGTCGGATGATTATATTGACTAGGCTGATTCAAATATTGCGCTAAATTAATGATCGAATAACATTCGCCGCGCACCATGACCATTAGATTGCCGTCAGGATCGGAAAGCAGGTCACGCTCGCTAGGTCGAAATGATTCTTTAATAGAAGTTGTAGGCAATGTATACTGGGAATCGCCTACGCGTACAGTCATTCCATCGATGATCGCTAGTGTTAATGGGATCTTGATCGTAATGCATGTACCCTCTCCTAGTACGCTATCGATATAGATCGTTCCACCGATTTGTTCGATATTTTTGGCGACAACATCCATACCAACGCCTCGACCACTGAATTCAGTTATGACCTCTTTCGTTGATAGCCCGGGGTGGAAAATAAGATGATATGCTTCACGATCACTTAGTTCAACCTGATGTGGGGAAATTAAGCCAGCGCTCATTGCTTTTTGGACGAGACGCTCACGATCGATTCCTTGTCCATCATCTGTAATGAGAAGTAACACATCACTACCGATGTTGCGAGCCTCTAACGTAATTTTACCGATGGGAGCCTTACCTTTAGCTATTCTAGCCTCTTGTTGCTCGATTCCATGATCGATAGCATTTCTCACAATATGCATAAGCGGGTCAGTGATCTGATCGATAACAGACTTATCAATTTCTGTTTCTTCCCCTATCAATTCAATATGTACTTCTTTGTCCAGCTTTTGCGACATATCTCGTGTTAAGCGGCGCATCCGATGAAAGCTTGGTGATAATGGAATCATCCGTATGGCCATTATAGTATCTTGTAATTCACCTGTAATTTTGCGTAGTTGATTGCGCTGTGCAGCTTGTGAAGCTTGTCTTGCTTCAATAGGGCCATCTTCGCGAGTTAGCTCAGTATTAAGCATAGCTTCCGATATTACTAGCTCACCAACCAAATCCATCAATCGATCTAGCTTTTGTACATTAACACTTATAACAGATGATTTCACACTGACAGTTGCTTGTGGAGCGGTAGATGGATTCAATGACTGTTCTTGAGTGGAGCTATTGGATTGTTCTACTGAAGGTAATCTAGCTGTAGTCGTTAATGAAGGTGTATTACTTTCGCTAGTTATTGCTTCAACATCTAGGATCGTTAATTCTGCACTAGCTAAGTAAGCCGTTTGTTGAATGCTTTGCTCTAGCTCGCTTCGGGTAAGGGTCGAGCGGAAAGTAAGCTGAAATCCATGCTCACGAATATATTGCTGACTACCTTCATCTTCGATTAACAGTTCGGGTATGTGTGAGTAGTCAATCATATGAGCTTCAAGCTGGTGTACTGTCTGATAGGCACGAATATTTTCCATTTGACAGTCATCAGTAAATTTTAACTGGGCCAAGTAAGTCGTTAAAACATTGTTTTCTTCTATAAAAGTAGTACTCTCAGTTAGCGTACTTACCGAATCCGCCTGCAAGTGTTGAATAAATTGCTGAATGATAGCAATCATTGTGAGCGAAGTAGTGGATTCTTCAAATGAATTTGTAGAATTAGCAATAGTTAAAATTTCTTCTTTGAAATAATCTACACATTGCAAAATAATATTAGAAAGATCAGTGAAACTATATTCGAATTGACGATCTACCCTTAGAAGATGAAATAGATCTTCAAGCGCATGTGCAGTATTCGTAATTCCTGTAAAGCCCATCATGGCAGACGAGCCCTTTAACGTATGCATATTGCGAAAAATCTCATTAATCGCATCATCGGTCAAAGTGTTTTGTTGTTCATTATCAAGAACGATAGCCTCAGTAAGCTCTATCATTTGTGTTGATTCATGAATATACATTTCAAATATGGGGTCTGTTTCTCTCATATTGAAAACATAACATCCTTTCACATAAAAGTATCTACAAATGGAATAATGTAGTATAGTTGCAATGTCCAAGTTTCATTTAGTATAATCGTAAATACGATTATACACAATATGTAAACCATATTCTATTTTTACAACATAGTAAAATGGAGGTGCAAATATGAAAGAGATCAAAAAGAGGATTAGACAATTTAGGAAAGATAAGGGTTATACGATGGCGGGATTTGCCAAAGAAATTGGAGTTTCGGCAGGTAATGTAGGGGATTGGGAATCAGAAACACGTAACTCTGTACCAGGTGCGCAAGCGTTAATAACGATTGCCCAAACATACGATGTATCTATTGATTGGCTGTTGATGGGGGTAGAAGCGAATCAAGAAGAGGCTAGTAATGAAAAAGGCTATAGCGAGCATATACGAGCAGAATATGCTGCGAATCCCGAATTATTTGCAAGCTTAATGGATGTTGCATTCCGCATGAATGAACAAGATTTGTTAGAGTTACTTAAGTTTGCTGAGGCAATTCAACGAACTGAAATTCCTTATGCGAAGGATTCGTAATATTGAACTTCCTTTATAAAAAACACCCATTCCACAATGGAATGGGTGTGAGCTATTACTTATTCGCTGAGAGCGTCTAGTCCATAATTGAAGCTTAATTCTTCGCATTCAAGAGACGCTTCTTCCAATAAATCGGTAAATGCACAATAATCTATAGTACTTTCATCATCATTGATCCAAATAATCGTTAATGGAAGCTCAATATAGCCTGTTAAGCAGTCCCAAAGAGCATCAAGATTACGTCCATATGTAGTGGGTAAATCTAACTTCTCTGCTAACCAGACATGAACGTCATCATAGCGCTTAGCATCACTCGTTCGCAATTCAATAACGCCACGCATCACTATTTGTCCTCCTCAGTAATATTGGTAAAGCTAGCATAATGATCGGTTGTCATGTAGATGAGTCCATCATTAGAGAATACAATGCGATCGGCATTACGACGACCGCCTGCATAATTGATATCTGCTTCAACCCATATTCGTCCATCCGCTTTTGGTAATAACCTTTCTCGATTTCCAAACTTGTCGCCACCAATGCTCATATGAGG
Source organism: Paenibacillus sp. Y930 (assembly GCF_056786375.1). Taxonomy (NCBI): domain Bacteria; kingdom Bacillati; phylum Bacillota; class Bacilli; order Caryophanales; family Paenibacillaceae; genus Paenibacillus; species Paenibacillus sp. Y930. The sequence goes on from NZ_JBXCIX010000002.1 coordinate 614,127, forward strand.
AGCAACCTCTTGCAGATTACCTTTAGAAGCGACCCAACCTAATGCTTCCGCATCTTTTTTCTTGATAAAGTTAGAAGGCAGTTCTCCATTATCTCGTATATAAGCAGCAACATCTTCGAAGCTAGTTAAGGGCGAAGTAGTTGAATCTTCATTAACTAATAATTCACTGCAGCCAGCTAGTAACAGACATGATGTGAAGAAGAGCAATGAGAGTGAAAATAGTAGTTTGTTGCCTATTGTTTGTAATAATTTTGTCAACATAAAAGTTATCGCTCCGATCAGTATTGTATGGTCAAGTTAAGTATAAGCGATCGTTTCAAGCAAGGCAAAAAAGGATATAAATTATACCGATAAAGCCATATTTTTTTTGCGAGTTCCATAGTATGATGTTATCAATAGCACGCAGAGAAAAAGGGTCCAATTACAGTATAAGTTCAATAATACAACAAGGTTTAGCGGTCAAAGGAGCTAATGATTATGGAGTGGAGTATAAAGCAATTTTTACAATTATCAAATGTGGAAGTATATGAAATAATAAAATTGCGTACGGATGTATTCGTTGTTGAACAACAAAGCATATATTCAGATTGTGATAATAAGGATCTTGAGGCCTATCATTTGCAGCTAAGAGATGCAGCGGGACGGCTGGTGGGATATTTGAGAATACTGAATCAAGGTGTAAGCTATCCAACTTATTCGATTGGTCGCGTCATTATTACTACAGCGCTAAGAGGATCAGGTTTCGGAGAACAAATGCTACAGCGAGCCATCGCATTTGTCACGTCTCATTGGCACGGAGACGTCATTACGATTTCAGCCCAGCAACAATTAACACGCTTTTATGAGCGAGTTGGCTTTGCGGTAGAGTCCCAGCCATATATAGAAGATGGAATCTATCATATACAAATGCGTTTGGAGCTTAATAACCAATCATAATTGACCTACCCAGGAGGGTTTGCACATGCGCTTTTCATTGAAACCGCAAGCAGCTAAATTTAAATCTCCATACCGACAAGGGATGGAAATGGCAGTAATTGAAGGGATATGGGCAATGCTATTGCTTACAATGCTTTCAGGCCCGTTTTTAACAGCGTATTTACTATATCTTGGGGCAAACTCTCAACAAATTGGTCTTGTGCTTGCTGTGCCAGCTATCGCTAATCTATTGCAAATATTGTCCGCGATGTATATGCAAAGGCTGAAAAATCGCAAACGTTCCTTTGTACTATTTGCTTCAGCTCATCGTGTAATCGGGATGATGACAGGGCTAATTCCATTTGTGTTTCCTAAGGAAATTTGGCTAACGGTATTTATTGTTATTTTCTTGCTTTACTCCTCTATAAACGCGTTTGCAGGCGTTATCTGGACTTCGTTAATTTCCGATATGGTACCAGGTCAATTGCGTGGAAAATACTTCGGAATTCGCAATGTGATTACGAGCGCCGTGAATAGTGTTGGATTATATATTACAGGAGTCATTATCGATCGATATGAAGGTGCGCTTGGATTCAACATCATGTTCATACTTGCAGGTATAACAGTTGTTATGAATATTATATATTTTACTAGATATCCAAATCCAGAATTTGAAAAGCCGCGAGAAATGAAGGTAGGAACGTTTGTATTAAGACCTTTTCTAGATAAAATCTTTTTTAAAGGACTAATATTTCTAACCATTTGGACATTTATCATTACGATGACGCATCCTTTTTTCTCATATGTGATGCTTGATATGTTGGGAGTACGTTATCAGACGGTAGCTAATCTAGTTATTTTGCAAACGGTTGCTTCTATGTTGGGCTTCTATATTTGTGGGCAATTATCGCGAAAATATAGCGAACGGACATTACTATTATCGTCATTACCGTTTCTTGCAGCAGCGGCATTATTATGGGGGTTACTCGCATTTTTGCCACAATTGCTTGTACTAATATTTATTTTTATTTGTCTTGGATTTGGTCTAGGCAGCTATAACCAACAAATTTTTATTTTTATGATCGGCTCCTCGCCGAAAGCTGAGCGTCCTATTTATATTGCAGTTTTCTCCGCAATTACTGGCTTAGCTGGTTTTCTTGGACCAACAATTGGCGGAACCATTTTCAAAGAGTTGAAGGTTTTTCCGCTTTGGATTCAACAGTATGGCTTATTTCTCATGCTCGGAATGGTACTGCTTGTACTCGGAACAGTCGTAGCTCCATTAGCATTTCATAGGCCTCATAAACAGCACTAATTTGCTATATATGATAAAAATAGATAAAATATAATGAATGAATATGTATCGAGATATGTGCAAAAGCGAAAGGGAGAATGAAGATGAAAAAAGCAATACATACGGAGCAAGCGCCACAAGCGATTGGACCATACTCACAGGCGGTACAGGTAGGTAATCTACTGTTCACGTCTGGTCAATTAGGAATGGACCCTGTTAACAATATTTTCCCAGCTACTGCTGCCCAGCAAGCGAAGCAATCTCTTGAAAATGTGCAAGCGATCGTTGAAGCTGCTGGAGCTACAATGAGTGGAATTGTTAAGACTACAGTATTCTTGAAAGATATGAACGACTTTGCTTCTGTTAATGAAGTTTACGCAAGCTTTTTCGAACAGCCTTATCCGGCACGCAGTGCTGTTGAAGTTGCAAGATTACCGAAAGATGCACTTGTAGAAATTGAAGTTATCGTTCAATTATAATCGATCGGCTTATGCACTATTCGAAGCTCTAGAAATCCTTATAGATCAATGTGTTATCACTAGATGGTGACATTGGATTATAAGGATTTTTTTTGCATTAAATGCATATAAATCTATCATTGCTATTGACGTGAACTATAGTTAGTTTACTATAGTTATATAGCCTATTTACAGGAAGTGGGGATGGTTTGAAATCAACAATTAGAAGAACATTTATTATTGTCAATACTATACTGCTACTCATCGTTTTTTTCAGTTATCAACTCCATGGTTTTCAAAAAGTAGAAACGATACTGTTAGATATTAATATGAAGCAATCCGCAAGTCATGATCCTGATCCTCATATTGTTGTCGTTGCCGTTGATAATGAATCTATTGAAGCTTTGGGACAATTTCCTTGGGATCGCGCTGTATATGCTTCGTTTCTCGAAATGGTGAATCAAGATGGCTTTGAACCAGCAGCTATCGCATTTGATATTACATTTAGTGATGCGAGTAATGAAGAAAGCGATACCATATTTGCAGAAGCTCTCGCTTCATATGATAATGTCATCTTGCCGATGGTCGGTGTTACGACAGGGGATGTATTTCAAACATCGGTAGTTCATAAAGATCAATATTTACAAACGACTCATGTATTTTATCCATTTGATCTGTTAGCACAATACACACATCATGCTCACATTAATCGTGTCGTTAGCCATGACGGGGTCATAAGACAAGCTTGGCTGAAGATTCAAGCCCCTGATGGAACGATAATTCCTTCATTAGCCTACAAGGCGGTAGAAATGACAGGTGCGGATCTCTCTTTCTACGATGAATATACAGATCGTCAGAAAACAAGTGATCCTATTGCGAAAAATACGATGACGATTGCTTATGATTTGGTTACGGATGATTATTTAACCGTGCCATTTGTTAATGTCCTTTATGGCGACATACCTCCGGAAACATTCCAAAATGCAATTGTATTTGTGGGTGCCACGGCAACGGGTGTTTCAGGTGATAGCGGACAAGATTCCGGACCAATACCACTTGAACGTGATACAAAGCTAGTCTATGTTCATGCGAATATTGCTAATCAATTGCTGCAAGGCAGTTATATTCAATATGCTCCTAACGTAGTGGAACTAATTTTAATCGCGATTGCCTACATATTGTTCATGTTATTGCCTTGGCGCTTCAAGAACCTATACACATTTAGTATGGTCATACTGAGTATAGTTATCATTTATTTTGCTCAGCAATATAGCTATCAACAATTGAACTATCACATTAGTATCGTATATTTGTTGGAAGCGATGCTGATTGCTTATGTTTTTAATGTATCCTTGAAGTCATATATGGAACAATCTCAGAAAAACTTTGTTACAAGGCAGTTTGGAAGATACATCTCGCCTGATCTAGTAAAGGATATTGTGAAACAAGGAATGGATATTCAAATTGGTGGGATATCAAAGCGAATTACAATTTTATTCCTTGATATTCGCGGCTTTACTTCACTTTCTGAGCAATTAACTCCTGCTGAAGTTGTTGATGTATTGAATACGAAATTTACGATGATTACAAAAACTGCATTAGAGAACAACGGTACGATTGATAAATTTATCGGTGATGCCGCCATGATTCTGTTCAATGCTCCACTTGATGTCGCTGATCATGAAAAAATGGCTGTGTTAACGGCATATCAAATCCAACAAAATATGAATCCGATACGTGAGCAATTACTAGAAAAATACGGCGTTGAAGTTAATATTGGTATTGGGATTCATACTGGTAATGTCGTTATTGGTAACATCGGCTCTTATTTACGAATGGATTATACAGCCATTGGTGATAGCGTTAATATTGCTTCTCGGATTGAGTCTGGTACTGTTGCAGGCCAGATCATGGTATCAGAGGAGGTTTACAAGGCGACCAGTAATAGCTTCGAATATGGCGATGGAGTTGAGAAAATGTTCAAAGGAAAATCACAGCCAATCGCCATTTATGAATTATTGAAGCTGAAATAAGTTTGAGAAATGAGAGCTAGATTACTGAAATGCAGTATGTGAATCTGTATAGTTACTAGTAGAGTAAGCTTATACCATGAAAAATATCATTAGGAAGAGTAATAAAATTGAAAAAATATAAGGTTGGTGAATGAGATGAAACATCAGATTTTGAAAAAATATATCGTGATCGCATCTGCATGCCTGATGGCTGTGGCAACACCATTCGTTGTGCAAGCTGAGGGTGCGCTCGATAGTAAGCGCGGATTACTAGAATTACGTACAAAGGTAGGGCAATCAAAGGCTGATTTTAACGACGGTACCACTGCAGATGCGTCACTATTCTATCCTACTTCATTACTGCAGCAGCCAGATGGTAGTTTACTAATTAGTGATAGCAAAAATCATAAAATTAGATTACTAGCTAACGATCAGTTGACAACTTTAAGTGGTCATATTGTAGATTTTGATGAATCCTCGATGCCGGTAGGAAGCTATGGAGATGGTGCTATTGATGTAGCTATGTATCAATCACCTGGTGGACTTGCGATGGATGCACAAGGTCAAATCTATGTTGCTGATACGGATAATCATAGTATTCGTCTTATAACTAAGGAAGGTACGGTTACAACCATTGCTGGTTCATGGGAGCCTGGTGATCAAGATGGGCAAGGTTCAGCAGCAGGCTTCTATTATCCATCGGATGTTGCTGTTGATAGTCAAGGTAACGTCTATGTTGCAGATACGCTTAATCATCTTATTCGTAAAATAGATACGAAGGGCAATGTTACAACTTTGAATAAGGCATCGGACAGAGTAGTTGAATATTATCCTGGTGTACTAGAGTATGGTGGCGATTTTGCAGATGGTTCTTTGGCTGAAGCTATGTTCAATGAGCCTACTGGTCTAGCTATAGATGATCAAGATAATCTATATGTTAGTGATAAGGGGAATCAACGTATACGCTATATCAATTTTGCTACGAATACGGTATCGACAGTAGCGGGCAATGGCATATATGATAGCAACGAGCTGTACATGGAAGGAGCTTATGTTGACGGAGCAGTATCCGTTGCGCGTCTATCCTCTCCAGCGGGTATTACGGTAACACAATCAGGTGTAGTGCTTGTTGCAGATACACTTAATCATGTCGTTCGTGCCATTCATAATGGAAATGTAACTACGGTGGCTGGTATTGGTGAGGAATATGGCTTCGCTGATGGCATACTATCTTCGGCAGCATTGAATGAGCCTACCGATGTCATCGAATTAGCCAATGGAGATATCGCGATTACTGATTCATCTAACAATAGAATAAGAGTCGTTCAATCTTATATTATTCCAGAAACAGTAGATCAAGCTGGCCTCATTCATATTATTGTAAATAACGAACTGCTAGAAACCGATGTTGCTCCAATGATCGAAAAAAATCGCACGTATGTGCCATTGAGAGCGATCGTTACGAAGCTCGGTTTGAATGTCAACTATTTGGCAGAGTCAAAGCAATATGAAGTCATCGTTGATGAGAACTTGACCTATACATTCTCTTCATCAAGTAATCGCGTGATAAAGCTGGAAAATGGTGTGAGCAGTGAATTACTTATGGATAATTCCGTTATGTTAACGGAAGGTCGATTATTAATACCAGTGAGATTCTTTGCAGAGCAGCTTGGATATGATGTGCAATGGGATCAAGCGAACAGTAACGTTGTTATAAGACATAAAATATTCAACCCATAATGTGCGAAGGAGGAATTACTTTGAAAAGATGGAGTATAGTAACGCTTATGGCTATATTTTTGACGGTATCGATATTTAGCCATATTGGAACAGCTGAAGCGGCCACTTCAAGAGTGGCAATCATATCAAAGATGGAAGGCACAGTTGAGGTTCAAAAATCTGGTGGTAAAAAGACACTTAAAGGATTCAAAGGAATGAGCTTGAATCAAGGTGATATCGTAACTACTGGTAAGAAAAGTTCAGTTGTATTGAAATTTTCTAATGGAACATCAGAAGACGATACATTCATATTAGAGAGCAGTACAAAGGTAACTTTTAGTAAGTTGTCTAATAAAAGTGGTACAACAACAAAAGTAAGTATGCTCCAAGGAAAAGCATGGGTCGATGTAAAATCGATTAAAAATAAAGATGATGAATTTGTATTGGAAACTCCGACTGCCATTATGGGTGTGCGAGGCACAAACTTCTTTGTAGGTGTAGATCCTAATACAGGATTACCATCGCTTGCGGTATTGTCGGGAAATGTTAATGTTACAGGAAGCGATAATAATACGGATCAGTTTTATGTCTATCCAGCGTCAGCATTGACTGTAGATAATCAAGCTGGATTAGGAATTATTCCGATCGATAATCAAGTATTAGCGCAAATGTTAGCATCAACGAGTTCTGAAGTGATGCAAATGATCTTGGAAAGCGCACAAAAAATTATAAATGAAAACCAAGAGCTAATGGGATCATTTACAACGACAGCTTTTCCAACGGAAGTTCAGCAATTGCCGCTATCAGAAAATCAATATACTGATAATGTATATAATTTATTGCTTGCATTAGCAGAAGAGGCATCTAAGCAGAATAAAATAGAAGGAAATCATCTATTAGAATTACAACAAAAAATCAAAGAGCAGCAATTGGCTAATAATGAATTGCATCAAAATCAAGACGATGTTGACTGGGAATTTGAAGCTAAGAAATTAAGTGAGCAACAGCGTCTAGAAAAATTAAAGGCTGAGAAAGCAAAACAAGATGCATTAAAAAAAGACTTTTTAGCTAGCCAACAAAAAGCTAAAGAGGATAAATTGAAGCAGGATCGACTTGATGCATTAGAAAAACTATGGCTTGAGAAGCTTAGCCAAGCTGAAAGAGATAAATATGAACGTGAGAAACAAGAGAGATTAGATGAGCAACAACCGGATCAGGGGAACTCTAATAGCGGTTCATCGGGATCTCCGAGACCTACAGAGACTCCAGGGCCGACAGAAACTCCAGGGCCTATAGAGCCACCAACATGGCCACAAATAGAGAAGCCGTTCGAAGTTGAGTTTGTTGTTAATGATGAAAGTCCTACGGAATTGAGCTACACTCGCGGAGATGGCGATCTTTTTAAGGAACTATCTATTGATGAACCGATTCAAGTAGCTGGAGATATGATGTATCTTCAGTTTGGATCAACAAACCCATCATTGGAAATAGTAGAGGTTACTTTTGATGGTGCACCGTTAGACGATCACGGTTTCGGGGATGGTAAATTCAGACAGGGCTTGGAGGTCCATGAAACTGAACTGGAGTTCTTAGTAACCGTTAAGCACAATCAAATAGCAGAACCACAGGTGTTCAAGCTGAATGTATCTACCATTGTACCGATTGTATACGACGTGCCAATTAATATTTATCAAAGCGATGACGGTCAAGATTATGCTGATGATCTTCTTATCGGCTATACAATTACTGAAGGTTCTCCAGATTATAATTATTTTATTACGATAGACAACCTCGATATTACTGGTCTGTCGAATCCTTATTTACGAATTGAAAAAATAAACTATTTCGATGAGATACAGCTAGCAGTGAAAGATGGAGGAGTGAGTAGTTCGGATTTTGAAAGAATAGACGAAAATAATTATAGGAACTCTCTATCTCTTGGTGTGAATTCTATCCAATATGAATTAGAACATGAAAGAGATGGCATTACAGAGACATATCTAATCAATATCATGTCCATTCAATGGTATTGATTCGGATTTGTAATGTAGTTGTTTAGACGAATAAACAAGAAATAGCTATAATGAAGGAGACAACTCCCTGCTCGACACTCGAGTAAGGGGACGTCTCCTTTTATACATTACATATGTGCTGGGAGAGATCAGGATGAACTATGTACAAGACATTAACTCTATTATGGAGCAGCTAGATGCCAAGATGCGTGAAAGTATTGGCATGGATACTATTATGATTGAAACAGGTGCATTGTCGAAGCTTGTTCCCTATGTGAAACAACGCGGGATGAAGCGGGTTATGCTTGTTGCGGATAGTAAAACCTATGAAGTAGCAGCAAAGCAATTAGAGCGAAACTTTAATGAAGATGGTACTATCGAGGCTACAACTACAATACTTACTGCAAATAAAGTTGGCGATGTCATTGCAGACGAGCAGACTATCGTAGAGCTTATATTAGCGATCCAACAGCATGGTCCAGAAGTTGTGATTGCTGTAGGAAGCGGTACGATTCATGATGTCGTGCGTTATGCAGCGCATACGGTATCATTACCGTTCATATCAGTACCAACAGCACCGTCTGTTGATGGCTTTAACTCCAAAGGTGCACCAATCATTATTAGAGGATTCAAAAAAACAATCGTAGCGATTGGTCCGGATGCTGTATTTGCGGATCTAGCTATATTAATTAAAGCACCTAAGTCACTTATCGCCGCAGGCTTTGGTGATATTCTAGGCAAATATACATCGTTATTCGATTGGAAATTCGGCAGTCTTACGAATAATGAGCCGTATCTGCCTATTTCAGATGAAATTACGGTTAACGCACTTCATAAATGTGTACGAGCAGCGGATAGTATTGCTGCTGGAGAAGAAGCGGGTGTTGCACATCTGATGAGTGCGCTTATCGAATCAGGCATTGCAATGTTAATATTCGGGAAGTCGCATCCAGCTTCTGGAGCAGAACATCATCTTTCACACTATTGGGAGATGGAATTTATTAAGCAAGGTTACAAGCAGTTATTGCATGGGGCGAAGGTTGGCGTAAGCTGTATTGTCATCGCTTCGCTATACCATCAATTGGCTGAGCAGGATTTCGGTCTACAGTCAGATGTTAATCCAGCTGTCACGCAGCATTGGGGAGAAATTAAGCGATTATTGAATGAGCTTCCAAGTGCGCAAGTATTAACTGATTTACTTGAAAAAGTGGGTGGACCTACAACGATTGCTGAGCTTGGTATTTCACCAGAGCTTTGTAAATTAAGTTTAGAGCAAGCACATCATATTCGGATTGAGCGTTATACGCTTCTGCATGCCCACAATACGAGAAAGTAAATTAATCGCTTAAATATTGACATTGGAAATTGATATATGGTATATAACTAGTATTAGCACTCAAGTAGACAGAGTGCTAATACAAATTAATGATTGTAGTTGAAGGGAGATTGGAATCACGATGGCTAAACAGCAATTTAAAGCAGAATCCAAACGACTATTGGAGATGATGATTAACTCCATTTACACACAAAAGGAAATTTTCCTTAGAGAATTACTTTCTAATGCAAGTGATGCTATGGATAAAATTTATTATAAGGCGTTAACTGATGATCAATTAGTATTCAATAAAGAGGACTATTTCATCAAAATTTCAATCGATAAAAGTGCTCGTACAGTAACGATTACGGATACAGGTATCGGGATGACGAAGGAAGAGCTAGATAATAATTTAGGCGTAATTGCTAAGAGTGGCTCGCTTGCATTCAAATCAGAAAATGAAGCTCAAGATGGACATAACATTATCGGTCAATTCGGTGTTGGTTTCTATTCTTCATTCATGGTTGCTGATCAGTTAGTTGTAACATCGCGTGCACTAGGCAGTGATGAAGCATATCGCTGGGTTTCTGATGGTGCAGACGGTTATGTGATCGAGGCGGCTGAAAAAGCAACAATTGGTACTGAAATTGTTATGCATATTAAAGAAAACACGGAAGATGAACAATATGATGAGTATCTGGAACAATATCGCTTGAAAGCTATTGTTAAAAAGTACTCTGATTTTATTCGTTATCCGATTAAGATGGATATTGCTTCACAACAACCAAAAGCGGATGCTGAAGGTGAATTTGAAGAGGTTGTGGAAGAAGAAGTACTTAACAGTATGGTACCTCTATGGCGTCGCAACAAAAATGAACTAACAGATGATGATTACAATCTCTTCTATATGGACAAGCGTTATGGCTTCGATAAGCCGTTGAAGCATATTCATATTAGCGCAGATGGGGCTGTTGTATATAATGCCATTCTATTTTTACCTGAAAGCCCACCATATGATTTCTACACGAAGGAATATGAAAAAGGGTTAGAGTTATATTCTAATGGCGTACTAATTATGGAGAAATGCGCTGATCTACTTCCAGACTATTTCGGATTTGTGAAAGGTATGGTTGATTCAGAGGATTTATCGCTTAATATTTCTCGTGAGTTATTACAACATGATCGTCAATTGAAACTAATTGCGAAGAACATTAAAAACAAAATCAAATCTATGCTACAAAGCTTATTGAAAGACGAACGTGAGTCATATGAGAAATTCTATGCATCATTCGGTCGTCAATTGAAATTTGGCGTATACAATGATTATGGTATGCATAAAGACGACTTGCAGGATCTACTATTGTTCACATCTTCCAAAGAAAACCAGCTTGTTAGTCTTGCGGAATATGTTGAACGTATGCCAGAAGATCAAAAATATATTTACTATGCAACAGGTGAATCTGTAGCGAGAATCGAAAAATCGCCACAGCTTGAAGTTGTAATAGATCAAGGCTACGAAGTATTGTATTTAACGGATGATATTGATGAGTTTGCTCTTAAAGTAATCCAAAGCTACAAGGAGAAAGAATTCCGTTCGATCTCTAGTGGAGATCTGGGCTTCGATGTGAATAGCAGCGAAGATCAGGAGCAAGCAGATTCTGAGGAAACAAAAGAATTATTTGCTGGTATGCAATCTTTACTTGATGGCAAAATCAAAACGGTTAAAGCTTCGAAACGTTTGAAAAGTCATCCCGTATGTCTTTCTTCCGAAGGCGAGTTGTCCATCGAAATGGAGAAAATCTTGAAAGCAATGCCTGATGCTAATGGTGTTCAAGCGGATAAAGTATTGGAAATCAATATTAATCATGATGTGTTCCGCGCGCTACAACAAGCGTACGGTAGTGATCAAGAGAAATTCGCTCTATATACACAGTTGTTGTATAGCCAAGCTCTACTGATTGAAGGATTATCGATTGAGGATCCTGTTGAGCTGAGCAATAATATCTGTCGCGTAATGGTCTAGGGGTTCGCTTGTGATCACGATGATTATGCTGACGTTCAATATATAGAAAGAGGAAGCAGGGATGGCCCCGTTGGGCTGGTCTCTACTTCCTCTTTTTGTTGATTATATTTTTTGCAAAGGTTTGCTGTATTGTCTATTTAAGATTAGTTCCGCACTTAATAGTTTGCGTTCATAGGGTTGATTCGGGTTGATAATACGCCAGAACAATTGATCTACAGCACGACTACCTATAATCTCTTTATTCACATTAGCGGTTGCATATAAAGGTAATTCAGGATAGGTATAGTCAAAGCCTGTAAGGATACAATCACGAGGCACTTGTATGCCAATGCCATTTAGTGCCTCGATAGTGAACATTGCGGTAGTATCGTTTGCGCATACAAACACTTCAGGAATTCCATCCTGTTGAACAGCTTCTAGAATTGCATCTTGTATATGCTCTAAAGTGGGCGAGATTAGTATTGGATTCTGATTCAGCTCGATATTGTGATCTTCTAAAGCAGTACGATAAGCTAACCAGCGTTCATTGAAGCTGTGTGCATCGTGAATCTTTCCAATAAATTGATACTTACGGTATCCATCACTTATCAGTTGTTTCATAATTTGTTGAACAGCTATCATGTTATCTGAAAAAATGGTATCGCATTGCAAATTCGAATCAAGGTGATCTACCATTATGATCGGTATATTGAGACTCTGTATATCTAGCAATATCGAAGCAGCGATTGAACCAAGTGTAATAATGCCCTTAATGGCATCGGGATTCAATAAGGAAAAAATAGAATCATTAGGAGGTTCAGTTAATGTAAGAATGTTAACCCCTTTTTGATTCAAACGAGTAGAAATACCATTGAAAAGAGGTCCCCAATATAAAGATTCCGTATCTTGATATGGAATGTTAGGGAACAGAACAAGTATGGTACCAGTCCATGTTTCAGATGGGATTTCTACAATAGGAGAATAAACTTTCTTTAAAGGCTTATCTTTAAAATAACCTAATTGTTCCGCACTTTGAACAATATATTGTCTTGTTTCAGGGCTAACACCGGATTTTCCAGATAAAGCTCGAGAGACTGCGTATTTGGACATGCCAACTTCATTCGCTATATCTTGTATCGTTATCTTATTTCTCATGCAATGGATCACTTCGCTTCGTTTGTTATTTTTGTTATTTCAAACATAGCATGGTAGCTATCGTTTTGCAACGATATTATATATGAAATGTAAATAATTATGCGATATACTAATTTCATTCGTGGAAATTATTATATTGACCAAACTGTTAGGGTTATGTTAATATTTGTTATGTAAAGAAACACTAACAAAATAACAACTCATAACAAATTTAGATGCGTTATGTGAGAGTGCAACAATTTATTTTACATCATTTGTCCAGTTTTGTTGGTGTGACCTAAACATAATAAAAATGGGAGGTTCGACAATGCGTAAATTGAAAGGGTTTTCATTTTTGCTTCTTTGTCTAGTAATGGTACTTACAGCTTGTGGTGGTGGTAAAAGTCCAGCTAATGCTACACCAACTCCAACACCTAATCCAGTAGAAGAAACAACACCAACTCCAGCACCTGAGCCAGAAGAAACATACGATCTTGATGGACGTGTCATTAAAATTGCTGCTTGGTGGGATCTAACTCCACTAGGTGAAACACAATCAGATATTAACAGACTAGAAAAGATTAAAGCAGTAGAGGAAAAATATAAGGTGAAGATCGAATTCGTGAACGTTCCATTTGAAGAAATTGTTGCAAACTTTACGAATAGTGTACTTAGCGGCGAACCATTCGCTGATATCGTACAACTGGAGTATAAAGCAGCATTACCACTTATTAAGCAAGGACTAATTCAACCTATTAGTGAATTTACCGATTCAGAAAGCAACATTAATAACGAAGGTAACTTGTTAACGAAGTATTCACCAATCGCTGGTGATTACTATGGATTCGACAATCCAACATCACTTGGTGCGGGTATGCACTATAATCGTGCTATATTCGAGCAACTTGGTCTTCCAGACCCGAAAGAGTTGTATGCAAATGGTGAGTGGACATGGGATAAATTCCTAGAGATTGCTAAGCTAGCAACAAAAGATACGAACAATGACGGTAAAAATGATGTATTTGGATTCGCTGGATGGAGTCTAGATGTGTATAAACATTTCGCCGTATCTAACGGTGTACGTATCGCTGATGAGGAAAATTTAGTTGAAGGGCTGTCTAGTGCAGGTTCTATTGAGACAGGCGAGTTCTTGAACCAACTATATAATGTAGATAAAGTCGTAAAAGTTAGTACCGGTGATCCAATGGATTGGAATGAATCTAACACTTTCAAAGACGGCGATGTAGCAATGTTTACAGTAGCTGAATGGAATCTAGGCGGATTGACTTTTGATTTTGGAATTGTGCCAATTCCTAAAGGTCCGAGCCAAACAACAGAATACACATATGCCAATTCAGCTGCTGCTACAAAGTTTATTGGTAAAGGTGTTAAAGATGCAAAATTAGTATATCAAATCTACGAAGAAACTTTTGATATTCCAATGCTTGAAGATTATCCAGGTCAAGATTATTTAGAGGGTATGTATGGCTTCGAAGATGATGTTGATATGTTACGTAATCACATTGCTGGCACTGGCTTAATCACTCTTGATGACGCTTTCCCTGAGTTCCCTACTTGGGCATTTGTAAATGATGTTGTTGTTAATAAAGTTAGTGCTTCTGCCGCTGCGGAGACTCATAAAGGTCCAGCAGAAGCTGCAGTACTAAAACTTGGTAATTAATTGAATGAATTAATTAAGAAAGGGAAGTGTATTATGCCTTCCCTTTTCTTATACCAATAATTGTACATAGCAATAGCTGAAGTGAGGAGGAAACTGGGTGAGCCGTCAGCATAGGATGCCAAATAAGGCTACAGCGATCGTTATATTAGGGGCATGCTTGCTCATAATAACGACAACCATCCTTATTGTGAATACGTTTTCAAATAAAGACAATCAAGTCATACCGACTACTAATGATTTTTTGGCAACGTCTCTAAGCGGAGATAATAGCTATGCATCATACCTTTCTCAGCATAAATCTACAGTACAACCTGACTCAATGATCGTCATTGATGCAACAGAGTACGCTCAAGTGGCTGGAACTGAGTTTGAACTAGTGCAGGTTGAAGGGATAGAAGGTTCAGCACTCTACACAGGTGAGACAGGTACTGTGCAATGGGATTTTGAGGTAGAGCAAGCAGGACTATATCAATTAGAAGTGCTTTACTATCCTATTGAGGGAAAGAGCTCGTCCATCGAAAGAATAATTGCTATTGATGGCGTAATTCCTTTTGATGAAGCACAATTTATCCAATTCGATCGATTGTGGAATAACGAATTATCCGAAATTAAAGTAGATAATCAAGGGAATGAGTTACGCCCAAGGCAAGTCGAAGCTCCGCGATGGACAACGAAGCTCGTTCAAGATTCTAATGGCTACATAACAGAGCCATTCCAATTTTACTTTAGTAAAGGTACACATAGCCTTTCGTTCCAAGCTTCTCGCGAGCCTATGGTACTGAAAGAATTACGCTTGAAGCAGCAACAAGCTGTACCAACCTATGAATCGTTATTGCAACAATATGAGCAAGCAGGAATAAAAGAGACAACAGGAATACAGATTCGACTCGAAGGTGAATCTGCTCTTGTAAAATCTTCTCCTACACTCTATCCCGTTAGTGAACGTACTAGTGCAGCGGTATCACCATATAGCGCTTCACTAATAAAAATAAATACAATTGGCGGATTTAACTGGCGCATGCCAGGACAATGGGTGGAATGGGAAGTAGATGTTCCTACTGATGGTTTGTACAATCTATCATTTGTAACTCAGCAGAACTGGGTTAGAGGAATTTATTCTACTAGAAAACTTTATATTGATGGTCAAGTTCCATTCCAAGAAATGAATGCAGTGGGCTTCAAATACAAGAGTGGTTATCGTCTCGAAACACTCGGTATAGATGACAATCCGTATTTATATCATTTCACTGAGGGTAAACATACGATTCGTATGGAAGTTACACTAGGTCCATTTGCCGAACTAATCTCAGAGGTTGAAGACTCTTTATACGAACTAAACTCGACCTATCGTAGTATTCTTATGATTACAGGAACGAAGCCTGATGAATTTCGTGATTATCAACTTACGGATAAAATCCCTAATTTAATCGAGAATTTAACGAACGAACGTGATCGATTAAAAGCTGTAGCAGCTCAATTGAAACTGTTAGCTGATGGTTCCAGCGATCAAGAGGCATTATTGAAAACAATGACTGTCCAACTTGATGAAATGATCAAAAAACCTGAAAATATTCATCGTAAGTTAACGGAATATAAGACGAATACGGGTGGTCTAGGTACATGGGTTCAACAAGCTAGAGAACATCCACTTGAGATCGATGCCATTCTACTAACTTCACCAGATGAGAAGATTAAAGTAGATGGATTAGGTTTGATGGCTAAAGCTACGCATGAAGTAAAGACGTTTGCTAATTCCTTCTTTATTGATTACAACAGTATCGGCAACGTATCTGATACTGCAGATCAACGGACAATTACTGTATGGATTGGTAGCGGTCGTGACCAAGCGAATACGATGAAAGCAATGATTGATGAGACGTTCACATCGGAGACAGGGATTAACGTCAATCTGAAGCTTGTCCAAATGCATACGCTATTACCTGCAACGTTAGCAGGGCAAGGTCCAGATGTTGCAATGCAAATTGAAAATGATATTCCAGTTAACTTTGCCATGCGTAATTCATCGGTTGATTTAACGCAATTTGAAGATTTCGCTGAGGTAGCGACACGCTTCCGCTCAAGCGCAATTGTCCCATATCAATACTCTGATGGAGTATATGCTTTACCTGAGCAGCAAACATTTAATATGTTGTTCTATCGTAAAGATGTGTTGGAGGAGCTGGGATTAGAAGTTCCAACGACTTGGGATGAGGTATCTTCTTTACTAGCAGTATTAAGTAAAAATCATATGGAGTTTGGGATGCCACAAGTGATACAAGCGGCAGTTCAAGGTCAGAATATTCCACCTAACTCACTCTTTGCAGCGTTATTATTCCAAAACGGTGGTCAATTCTATCGAAACGATGGCAGGGAATCGGCTCTTGATTCACGTCTAGCTATTGAAACATTTAAGACATGGACAGAATATTATACTGATTATAAATTAGAACGTGAATATGATTTTGCAAACCGTTTCCGCACAGGTCAAATGCCAATCGGAATTGCAGATTACACGCTTTATAATCAGCTCACTGTATTTGCACCAGAAATTCGTGGTCTATGGGGATTTGCACCAATGCCAGGTACAGTGCAAGAGGACGGATCAATTAACCGCCGGGTACCAAGTGGTGGCTCATCTGTAATGATGTTAGAAAAAGCTGACGACAAAGATGCCGCATGGCAATTTATGAAATGGTGGACTAGCGACGATACGCAAGCGAAATTCGGTCGTGAGATGGAAGGATTAATGGGTGCAGCAGCTCGTTATCCAACGGCTAACATTAATGCGCTTGATAGTTTACCTTGGCCGGTTGAAGATTACAAGCAATTGAAAGAGCAATTCCAATACGTAGTTGGTATTCCTGAAGTGCCAGGTGGTTATTTCACTGGTCGTCATCTATTCAATGCATTCTACAAATCGGTTATTGGTGAAGTAGAAGCTAGGGAAGCTTTAATGGATTATACCGAATATATTCAAGATGAGATTGACAACAAACGAGAAGAGTTTGGATTGCCACAATAAGGAGGGAAGAACAGCATGTCCAACTGGTGGAGCACGAAATGGGAAGCAATGAAACGCAGCAAACAATCCTATATCCTATTAGCGCCGTATATGATTTTATTTGCAGTATTTACAATATTACCTGTAATGATCTCGATGATCTTAAGCTTTACATATTTCAATATGCTAGAATTCCCTAAATTTATTGGCTGGCATAATTATTCCAGACTGTTTTTAGAGGATGATATTTTCTTAGTTGCGATCAAAAATACCATTCTATTTGCAGTGATTACAGGTCCGATAAGTTATATTGCGTGTTTTGTATTTGCTTGGATTATTAATGAGCTATCTCCTAAGCTACGAGCTTTTATGACGCTAGTATTCTATGCGCCTTCAATTTCAGGTAATGTGTTTTTCATCTGGCTAATGATCTTCTCAGGTGATCGCTACGGTATTGCTAATGGTTTTCTTATTAAATTAGGCATACTGATGGAACCCATTCAATGGCTGAAGCAGGAACAATACATTCTAGCAATTATTATTATCGTTCAATTATGGTTATCTCTGGGAACGGGTTTCCTAGCATTTATTGCTGGTCTACAAACGGTAGATCGTACGCTTTATGAGGCGGGCGCAGTAGATGGGATTCGTAATCGTTGGCAAGAATTATGGTTCATTACGTTGCCTTCGATGCGTCCACAATTAATGTTTGGTGCGGTTATCCAGTTAACGACCTCACTGGCCGTCGCCGAGGTATCGATCGCATTAGCTGGGTTCCCGAGTGTGAACTATGCAGCAGAAACAATCGTTACCCATTTAATTGATTATGGTACAACGCGATTTGAGATGGGTTATGCCTCCTCCATTGCTACCGTACTATTTATTATTATGCTAGGTACAAACCTCATCGTACAAAAATTATTACGTAAGGTAGGTGAATGAGCATGCCCTTCTCTTTCAAATTACGCACAAAAAGGGTAAATCGCTCGTTCTGGGGGAGCTTTAGTTTATTTACCATACTAGCTTTCTTTGGAGCATTTATGATTTTGCCTTTGGTGTATGCGGTTAATAATGCATTTAAGCCATTAGATGAAATATTTTTGTTCCCACCGACGTTGTTCGTACGTAATCCGACCTTTAACAACTTTAGCGATTTACTTAATTTATTAGGAGAATCTTGGGTACCGTTCAGTCGTTACATCTTTAATACGGTATTCATTACATTAATGGGTGTTGTCGGTCATGTTATATTTGCTTCGGCGGCAGCATACCCGCTCGCAAAGCATCGCTTTCCAGGCAAAAAAATCATGTTCCAAATTGTTGTTTTATCTCTAATGTTTACACCAGCAGTTACAGCAATTCCGAATTATATGGTAATGAGCTGGCTAGGACTTATTGATTCATACTGGGCTGTTATCATTCCCGCATTCGCATATTCGCTTGGCCTATATCTAATGAAGCAATTTATGGAGCAAATGCCAGATGCACTACTGGAAGCTGCCAAAATTGATGGAGCAAGCGAATATCGTATTTTTTGGACAATTGTTATGCCAAATGTAAAGCCTGCGTGGTTAACGTTAATCATCTTACAATTCCAAATTTTATGGGGTAGTGATGGAAATGGATTTATTTATAGTGAACAACTAAAAAGTCTACATTTTGCAGCGAATCAAATTATATATGGTGGAATAGCTAGGGCAGGTGCGGCAGCGGCAGTAGCGCTAATTCTGATGAGCGTACCGATCACATTATTCATATTTTCACAAAGTAAAATCATTGAGACGATGGCATCATCTGGTATGAAGGAATAGGAGGGAAATTATGTTCATTAAGAAATGGATATCAGCTATCGTAATGGCTTCCCTTCTCTTCTCGAGTAGTTTGATCGATGTGGCGAAGGCAAGCACACCCTATGAAGCTTATAACTATAACTTTTGGAAAGAGGCCGTTGCTTCTCCAGCAGCTTATATACCTGAGAAAACGATATATGGGATGGATTTAGGGATAGGCACATTATTAGAGCCTAATGATATGGCAATAGGTAGTGACGGTACAATTTATATTGCGGATACAGGAAATAAGCGAATTGTTGTTATTAATGAACAATGGCAAGTTGAGCAGATTATTGAAGGGTATACAACTTTGGCGGGAATGAAGACGAATTTTCAAAATCCAACAGGTTTATATGTAGATAGCGATAATTTACTGTACGTGACAGATTCCTTATTAGGTCAAGTTATTGCGTTCGATGACCAGTATAATATGAGACTTGTTATTGAAAATCCGCAATCAGATATTATTGCTGCCGGGTTCAAATTCGTTCCACAAAAAATAGCCGTAGACGAAGCAAAACGTATGTATGTCGTAGCGAATGGTGTGTTTGAAGGAATTATGCAATTCGATATTGATGGATCATTTTTAGGGTATATCGGAAAAAATGAAGTTCAGCGTGATTATTACGAAATTTTATGGAGATCACTTTCTACGAAGGAACAACGCAGTCAGATGGTGTTATTTATACCTACTGAATTTTCTAATCTTGATGTCGATCATAAGGGGTTTGTTTATGCGACTAATATTGATTTGAACACACAAACACCGATTAAACGATTGAATCCTTCTGGAGAAGATGTATTGAAAAGATTCGGTTATTTCGATGTAAGAGGAGATATTTTATTTCGATTCTCAGTAGGACCATCTGTTTTTGTTGATATTAAATATTTAGGTGATGGTCTTTATAGTGCATTAGATAGACGTCAAGGTAAAGTATTTACATATGACGCAGAAGGCAATTTACTTTATATCTATGGTGCACTTGGCAATCAGATGGGAACATTCAAAACTCCTGTCGCGGTTGAATTTGATGGAGAGAAGCAATATATATTGGATCGGGCCAAAGCTAATATTACAATACTTAAACCTACAAAGTTTGGAAGTCTCGTTAATAGGGCATCTCGTTTGCATTATAACGGATATAGTCAAGAAGCTGTTCCGCTTTGGGAAGAGATACTTACACTGAATAGTAATTATGATGTAGCATATATCGGAATTGGACGTTCATTAGTTATGGCGAAGCAGAATGAGGAGGCAATTTTCTACTTCAAGCAAGGTATGGAGCGTGAACAATATTCTGTTGCATTCAAGCGTTATCGTCGTGAAGAACTGAAAGAACATTTTAGTGTAATGATGACAACGATTCTTATCATTGCCATTGCAGCATTTGGCTTGTTTATATGGCGCAAGTTGCGTAGAAATAATAACAGTCATTCCGTTGGGAGGGATCAAGCGTTATGAAGCATGATTTCATCAACTTCCCACTACAAGTTATCTTCAAGCCGTTCGATAGCTTCTGGGATATGAAGTATGAAAACAAAGGTAAGTTAAAAGTTGTTTATACTCTTATCGGTCTAACAATTCTTGCTTTCATTCTACAGAAGAAGTATGCAGGTTTTCTTGTTAACTATTCCGATCCTCGTACACTCAATAGTATTATGGATATCGTTACCGTAATCTTACCATTTTTACTATGGTGTGTTGCCAACTGGTCCATTACAACGCTAATGGGTGGTGAAGGGAAATTTTTAGAGATTGTAAAGGCGACAGGATACTCGCTAACTCCGATTATTCTTGTTTATATACCAATGACCTTTATAAGTCGGTTTATGGCAGAAGAGGAGACGGCATTCTACTACTTGCTTATTTCGATTGCATCATTGTGGTTCCTATGGCTGCTCTTTATTGGAATAATGACAGTACATCAATACACCGTATTGAAAACAATCATCACAATTGGACTAACGATCATTGTGATGGGGATTATCGTTTTCCTTGGCGCACTTGTATTAAGTATGGTTCAACAAATCTATGAATTTATTTATAACGTATACCGTGAAATGCTGTTCCGAACGTAAAAAGGGGAGGCAACCATGAAAAATAGAAAAGTTTTATATGTGGTGCTCGGTGCTCTCCTTCTTACAGGATTGATCATCGGCACACTATTGATAGTTAATAAAGGAGCACCTACGTCAGATTTAACTGCATTTGCACTGGGTGAACAACTTGAAGAAGGGCAAGAACTGAGCTCAATTACTGCCAAAAGCTCAGCAAAAGTAGATGGTATGAAGCTTGTTTCGGACAATGGTGAGTTAGCACTATTCATCAACGAACAGTCAACGGAAATAGCTGTGGTCAATCTTGTCACTAGCGAAACTTGGTATAGTAATCCGCAGGATCGAGCCGATGATAGTCTAGCTTCGACTTATGAAAAAGCAATATTATCTTCACAACTTATCTTGCAGTTCCGAGATATGGTAGGGAATTTATACACTTCATCTAATTATGATAAAAGCATTGAAAGCGAGCAATTTATTGTAGAGTCGATTACTGATGGTGTACGTATCACTTACACATTAGGCGATGTATCTAAAGGAATAGATGCACTGCCCAAATATATTAGTAAAGAAAGATTTGAAACAAAAGTTCTTGCTAACTTGCCTGAGGGTTCAGTTAATTACGTAAAAGCACGTTATATAGAGAGGAAAGATAAGTCGGGTGTAATGGAACGATTAGATGCGCAAGTGCAAAAGCAACTTGTACTTAATAAAATGATCAAAGCATTTGAAGAGTCCGGCTATACCGAGGAGGATTTGGCATTCGACGAGGCAGAGAATGGTGCAGGAGCAGGTCCTACTGCAGAAAAGCCGAAGTTTACGATTTCTCTTGAATATCGACTTGATGGGGATCAATTAGTTGCCAAAGTTCCTGTAGCAACGATTGAAGAGTCTCCTGGTTATCTAATCCGTAGTATTGATATATTGCCATTCTTTGGTGCTGCAGGTATGCAGGATGAAGGGTATATGTTCGTACCAGATGGTTCAGGAAGTTTGATCTACTTGAACAACGGTAAAGTGAGAGAAGAACAATATGTACAACGTGTTTACGGTAATGATCCGAATAATAGTCGTTGGTCGCGCGGTATGGTTAGTGAGAGTGCAAGAATGCCTGTGTTTGGATTGGCACGCAATGATGCAGGTTGGATAGCAGAAATGACGAATGGTGAAGCTATAGGTAGTATTACTAGCTCCATTAGCGGAATGAAAAACTCTTATAATAATGTATATGCATCATTCAGCCTGCGTGGTGAAGATTGGCTAGAACTATATACAGGGACCGTATATCAAGACATTCAAATCTTGAATGAAGAGCGATATAATGGTGATCTTGAAGTTCGCTATAGCTTCTTAAGTGGAGAGAATGCAAATTACAGTGGCATGGCAGAACGTTATCGGGAACATCTTATTGAGGCAGGTGTATTACAGCAGCTAGCATCAGAAGTGAATGTTCCATTCTACCTTGATATCATTGGATCATATGATAGACGTGAGTCGTTTCTTGGTGTACCATATCGTGCCATCGATTCACTGACTACTTTCCAACAAGCCGGTACGATTGCAAAGCAATTAAGTAGCCAAGGAATTAATAATGTGAATATGCGTTACGTCGGCTGGTTCGACAAAGGCATTAGACACGGAACACCAACTAGTACAAAGATTGATTCCGTGTTAGGTAATAAAGACGATTTTCAACAATTAGCTGCACAATTACAACAAAATGGTGGTAATTTGTTCCCTGATGTTGCATTTCAGTTGATGTATAAAGATGATCTGAGCTTCACACCATCATCTGATGCTTCACGCTTTGTTACGAGAGAAGTTGTGGAATTACATCCCATTAATCGGTCGTTTAATTCGATGAGTCCAATGCTAGGGAGTCAATACTTACTATCACCATCCAAATTATCATATTTCGTAGATGAGTATCTTGATAGCTATAGTCGGTATAATGTAACGGGGGTCTCTTTACGTGATCTAGGCAATGTTCTAGGTGCAGATTATCGAGTATCAAGAGTTGTTCATCGTGAAACAGCGAAAGAAGTTGTAAAGCAATCACTACAGCACATATCTGAGCAGCAAGAAACATTAATTGTTGGTGGTCATGCATACGCTTGGGCATACGCAGATCATATTATCGATGCGCCATCTTCATCTAGCAATTTTAATATTACGGATGAAGCAGTACCATTCTATCAAATGGTATTACATGGATACATTCCATATACAAGTAAGTCTATTAACTTATCTGATGAGCAAGATGCACAATATCAGACGCTAGTTGCTATCGAACAAGGAGCATATCCACATTTTATATGGAGCTATGACGATTCCTCAGAATTGAAATTTACTAGTTACGATGAGTATTTCTCTACGCAGTATGAAATATGGCTGGAGGATGCTGTAACGATGTATAGCGAAGTTAATGATGTGTTAGCAACAGTAAGTAGTGCGACAATTAGCAAACGTATTGTTCATGAGCCAGGAGTAGTGGAAGTGCAATATGATAATGGTCAAGTCATTATGGTCAATTATAACGATCAAGCAGTGACGGTGAACGGTGTGCAAATCGCACCAAGAAATTACAGTGTAGGAGGAGAGCGCTCATGAAATTTAACAAAATGTCTCTGCACCGTAAGCGCTCGATGCTAGGTTTTTTCTTCATCGGTCCATGGTTAATCGGGATAATATTTTTCTATATGTCTCCTCTAATTCAATCCATTAAATTCAGCTTTTCAAAAATGCAAATTCAATCCGAGGGTTATTCCTTACTTCCGGTCGGCTTTGAAAACTTTCGTACTGCATTATTTGTAGATGCTACTTTTAATCGGATTATTACAAGTTCAGTGTGGGAAATGATATTATCTGTTCCAATGATTTTATTTTTCAGTTTGTTCTCTGCGACATTATTGAATCAGAAATTTCGTGGTCGGACATTATCTCGTGCCATCTTCTTCCTACCCGTAATATTAGCTTCTAATGCGATTGCATCTGCAGAGCAAAGTGGCTTAATTGGCTTAATAGGTAGTGCAACTTATGTTGAAGAAATGCAAGGAGCTACATCTAGCTATAACGTAACATCGATCGTCTATATGCTACTTGATATTGGTATACCGTCATCATTTGCAGATTATATTGTTACAGCCATTTTGCAAATATATAGCATTATTACAAGCTCAGGCGTTCAAATCTTAATATTTCTAGCTGCGTTACAATCTGTACCAAGTTCCATGTATGAGGTAGCGAAGATGGAAGGTGCTACTTCATATGAATCGTTCTGGAAGATTACATTCCCCATGGTGAGTCCGTTAATATTAACGAATATTATCTATACCATTATTGACTCTTTCAGTGGTAGCCCAATAACCAACCTAATATACTCTACCGCATTCGACACACACAATTACGGTTTGAGTGCAGCGATGTCTTGGATCTATACATTGGTAGTAACAATATTTTTAGCAATTGTCGGCGTAGTACTTGCCAAACGAATACATTACAACTGATCATACTTTAAAGCGATGAAAGGAGCGTGATCGTAATGAGCAAAGAAAATACAGATGAACGATATTATCGTAATCAACGAATATTACAAAAAGTATTTGATCTACTTTATGTAGCATTTCGTACTTTACTTGTTACAGGTATATCATTCATCATTATCTATCCAATATTGCAGAAAATCGCTGTTGCCTTTAAGGATAAAGTAGATATTTATAATCCTACGATCTACATGGTACCTGTAAATTTCACTTGGGAAAATATTACGTTAGCAATGGGGATTCTTGATTACTTTCCAATGCTAGGTAAAACATTATTATTTGTAATTGTAATGACCCTATGTACAGTAGCTAGTTGTGCATTAGCTGGATATGGGTTTGCTAGATTCAATTTTCCCGGCAATGGAATATTATTCGGGCTCGTTATTGTAACGATACTAGTTCCGACGACGACTCTTATGCTTCCTTATTACTTACATTTCAAAAGCTTTGATATTTTTGGTATTGTTGAAATGATTACCGGGAAGCCAGGTATTAATCTGTTGAATAGTTATTGGCCGTCAATCATTACCTCAGCAACTGCAATTGGTTTGAAGGCAGGATTATTCATCTATATATTCCGTCAATTTTTCAAAGGTTTGCCAAAGGAAATTGAGGAGGCTTCACTTATTGATGGGGCAGGAGGAATACAAACCTTTTTCCGAATTATGCTACCTAATGCTATTCCACCAATTATTACGGTTGTGTTGTTCTGCTTTGTATGGCAGTACAACGATACATTCTATACGACTTTGTTTATGAATGGCATGGAATTGATGTCTTTGAAAGTAGCGACATTACCGTCTCAAGCCAATCAATTTATACCCGTATTAATGGGATATTCGCCTAGTTCAGGTTTTAAAGCTGATCAGAACCATGTGGCAATGATTATAGATACAGGGATATTACTTGCGATTCTACCATTGCTAGCATTGTATCTTGTTGTACAACGATATTTCGTTGAAAGTATTGAAAGAAGCGGTATTGTTGGATAATTTGTGCACATGAAAAGTTTAGATTATGCTTACGATGCAACTTTTCATAAAAACCATGAAAAGTTTTAGGAGAGATGGTAATGAACACTAACAACAAATCAATGCATTATGATGTGCAGCCTACTCTTATTAATGAAAAGGCTTCTGCTTCGGCAAGAAGGTTAATGGATTATCTCTGTAGCATATACGGTGAAAAGATACTTTCTGGTCAGCAGATCGGTGTTATTGGTCATCCTGAGATTGAAGTTATTCGGGAAACGACTGGGAAGTATCCCGCGGTATATGGATTTGATTTTATGAATTACACTCCTTCACGGGTTGAGCGCGGTTCAACCTGTGAAGATACGGATATAGCGATTCAATGGTGGAACGATGGAGGTATTGTCACTTTCTGTTGGCATTGGAATGCTCCAGTTGGCTTAATTGATATTCCACCTAAACGTAGCTGGGATCGCGGTTTTTATACTGAAGCTACAACATTCAATTTTGCCGAAGCTATGGCAGACAAAGAATCTGAGTTGTTTCAATTAATGATCAGAGATATGGATGCGATAGCGCAGCAATTATTACGTCTTCAAGCGGAGGATATTCCTGTATTATGGCGTCCTTTGCATGAAGCATCAGGTGAATGGTTTTGGTGGGGAGCTCAAGGAGCAGCACCATGTGTTGAACTATGGAAATATATGTACCATCGACTAACGGATCATCATGGATTGAATAATTTAATTTGGGTTTGGAATGGTCAACATGACGATTGGTATCCAGGCGATGAGTATGTAGATATTATTGGTGAAGATATCTATGCGGAAAAGCATGATTATCGTGCTCAGTTAGATCGTTTTCTACAAGCTCGTTCATATTCAAAAGGTAATAAAATAATTACTCTCTCAGAAAATGGAGTCATTCCATCTGTTTCAGAAATGATGAAAGATGATGCATTATGGCTTTGGAACTGTACATGGTACGGTGAATATGTCTATCAACAGCAAGGTGATCATGCGCGCTATAGTGAAAAGTATACGCAGCGAAAAGCGCTGATAGATTTTTATAATGATAATAGAACGGTAACTAGAGATTTATTACCTAATCTGAAAGAAATGATATAAGTGAAAGATTACTTTCTGAACAACCTCTTAAAGTAATTACTTCTAATGTACTTTTCATTTTCTTATGAAGTAATGAATTGTTAATGTAAAGTTGAAGGAGATTTAGAGATGACACTTCCGTATTGGATAGAGAGAGAACCATTAACTTCCTTTCAACATGGGATTGCTTCCGGTACGGTTACTCTAGGGTTTATAGGTGGATCAATTACAGATGGTAGGCCACGTTCCAATTGGCCAGAGTATGTAGTCAAATGGTTAGTAGCAAAGTATCCTAATGTACGATTTCGGATAGAGAATGCGGCTATAGGAGCTACAGGTAGTAATTTTGGCGTATTTAGAGTTCAACGTGATTTAATTGATCGTGGCTGTGATGTAGTCTTTATTGAGTATGCTGTTAACGATGATGACACATCCAAGGAGAAGCGTCATAGAAGTAGAGAAGGACTAATTAGAAAACTACTGCAAGCTGATGATAGAGATTTAATTCTAGTATATACATTCTGTCATACGATGTTAGATCCGATGGAAAATGGACTGTATCCACCATCTATTGAAGAGTTTGAGCAGTTAGCAAAGTATTATCAATTACCATCAATTTGGGTAGGAAAGTACGGACTAGATCAAGTTAAGTCAGGTAGACTATCAATGGAAGAATGGCTGCCGGATGGAATTCATCCATCGAAGTTCGGTAGTCGTATATATGCAGAGTGCGTCATTTCTTTTTTACATAAGCAACTTCAAGCTAGCGACAAAATATCGAGGCTAACTAGTCATGAAATTCGACATGATAGATTAATTCATCCAATAGATTCATTATGCTGGGAACAGGTGTATGAATTACCTTTCTCGCAAATAGTTACCAATGGACGTTGGTTGGAACAACGCTGGCATGATTATGAATGGATTGATACTATTCTAGAAACTACGGAGATAGGTGCTTCTCTAGCCTTCGTATTTGAAGGAAGGGGACTAGTGCTTGCTTTTGATTTCGGTTATCAGTCTGCAGAATTTCATTATCGAATAGATGGTGGTGCATGGTTACAATCGAATCGTGATTGCCCAGATTGGGTAGGCGCAAGTGGATGGTATAGACTGTTCGATTGTGGTGATGATCTTCAGCCGGGTGAACATCGATTTGAGTTAGTCGTGCAGCACAGAGATTCTGAAAGAACTCAAGAAACTTATTTTCGATTAGGGAAAGTAGGGATTATTACGTGACTCAACCGAAAAATGAGAAGAAGCTAGGCATCGCTCTTATTGCAATATTATGTTTGACGCTAATCCTTGTTATCGTGACACCTGTCGTCGTTAAAGTAGAACTGGTGCCCGAAGGAAATACCGCACCAATCTTAATTTTTGAAGCGGAAACGGGTGAAACAAGTGGTACCGAATTGACGACATCTGCATCAGGTTATTCGGGTGATGGTTATGTAACATCATTTACCGATGAGGATGATCACCTCGTTATACCTATACATGTTGATCAAGAACAAATGTATCAATTAACGATTGGATATCGTGCTTCGGGTGGTTATAAAGAGTCTGAGCTTTATGTGAATGATGAACCGTTCGGTAAAGTTATTTTTGAAGAAAGCTCGGCGTTTACTGAAGTAAAGGCTACTCGTCTGTTTCTGAAAGCTGGCGATAATACGATAACGATACGTAGAGGCTGGGGATACTTTGATATTGATTACGTAGCGCTACAAAGTATTGATGTAGCAGACTTAGCGGCTGCTCCTATTACTGAGCAACTAAGCAATTCCAATGCTACGCCAGAAGCAGTACAATTAATGGAGTACATGAATGAACAGGCAGGAAAGTACCTATTATCTGGACAACAAAACTACACTCATATTATTGATATAGAAAATATGACGGGTAAGCGTCCTGCTATTGTAGGTTTTGACTTTATTGAATATTCCCCTACTAGAGCTGCTTTTGGTTCACGATCATCAGAGGTTGAATCCGCTATTGCATGGCATAAGCAAGGGGGAATTGTTTCCTTCTTATGGCATTGGAATGCACCGACAGGTCTTATTAATGAACCAGGTAAAGAGTGGTGGAGAGGTTTCTATACTGACTCTGTTACTTTCAATTTGACAGATGCGTTAGCAGATAAAAATAGTGAGCAATATCAGTTATTGCTATCAGATATGGATGTCATTGCTGAGAAGATTAAAATTCTTAAAATTAATGATATACCGATACTATTTAGACCATTGCATGAAGCTGATGGAGGTTGGTTCTGGTGGGGAGCGAGTGGCCCAGAAGCAGCTGTTGAGTTGTATCGCATCATGTATGATCGCTTTGTCAATGTGCATGAACTGAACAATCTTATCTGGGTATGGAATTCAGTAAGTCCGAGCTGGTATCCTGGTGATGATGTCGTTGATATTGTTAGTTATGATAGCTATCCTGTAGCGGGCGATCACAGCGCCATTTCATCTTATTATGACAAACTTGTCGAGCTAACGAGCGGTACGAAATACATTGCTATGATGGAAAATGGATCAATTCCTGATCCTGATGCTATGGTACAATACGGAGCTAATTGGGGGTTGTTTATTACTTGGAACGGTGATTTCCTTATGGATGGTAAGCATAACAGCAAGGGTTTTCTCAATAAAGTATACAATGATCCTAGAGTAATAACTTTAGAAAATTTACCATTTAAACAAAAATAATAGCGAATTACTGGAGGATGTATCATGGACCAAACAATATTATTAGATACATGGCGTTTCAAATCTGCGAAGGATAATGATTGGTTGCCTGCTACGGTTCCAGGTTGTGTGCATACTGATCTATTGCACAATGATCGTATTCCGAATCCTTTCTATGCTACGAATGAGCATAATCTACAATGGATTGATAAGCTTGATTGGGAATACGAGACGTATTTCACACCATCAGCTGAATTTTTACAAGAAGAACATCAAGAACTTCATTTCAAAGGTTTGGATACGTATGCAGATGTGTTCGTTAATGAAAAGCTAGTGCTTTCAGCGAATAATATGTTCCGATCTTGGAAAATTGATGTAACTGGTTTACTACACGGACAAGAGAATCACATTCGAATCTTATTCCGTTCACCGATTCAAGAAGATTTACCCAAATTACATGCGCTAGGCTATCCTTTACCTGCAACGAACGATCAATCTGAATTAGGTGGATTAGGTGAACAGAAGCTTAGTATCTTTGCTCGTAAAGCGCCTTATCATTATGGGTGGGATTGGGGTCCACGCTTTGTTACAAGTGGAATTTGGCGTGAAGTCGAATTGATCAGTTGGTCGGGAGTTATTGTCAGAGATCTGTTTATTGATCAATTATCAGTTACAGCTCAATCAGCTCAGCTTGCAGCTAAAGTAACAGTATCCGTAGAGAAAAGTGGTTCGCTGCAATTACAAGTTCAATCAGATGATAAAAGCTGGGAATTGGTAACAGACGTCGAAGCAGGTGAACATGTTTTAACTTTACCAATCGCAATAGATCAGCCAAAGTTATGGTGGAGTAACGGCCTTGGTGAACCGAATCGTTATCAGTTTAATGCGGTGGTTACTTTACAGGACGAAGGTATTTCGCATTCGACACAAGCTACGATTACTACAGGACTACGCACCGTTAAATTAGTCCGTGATCGAGATGCTGATGGATCAGGTGCAACATTCCACTTTGAGCTTAATGGAGTTGCTGTATTTGCCAAAGGAGCCAATCATATTCCTAATGATAGCTTTATCTCGGAAGTTACGGAGGATCGCTATCGTGCTGAGATCATGTCTGCTGTAGAAGCAAATATGAACATGCTCCGTGTGTGGGGGGGCGGCATCTATGAAGCCGATGCATTTTATGATTTATGTGATGAGTATGGCATTATGGTATGGCAAGACTTTATGTTTGCATGTAGCATGTATCCAGGTGATGAAGAGTTCTTACAAAATGTACGTGCAGAAGCAGTAGATAATGTGAAGCGTCTTCGTAATCATCCATCACTCGTACTATGGTGTGGCAATAATGAGATCGACTCTGCATGGGCGCATTATGATGAGCATGGTGGCTGGGGCTGGAAGAAGGATTACGAGCCAGCAATTCGTGAAAAGATATGGGCAGATTACGAGAAAATCTTCCATGAACTATTACCTGATGTTGTAGCAGAATTACACGCTACAATTGATTATTGGCCGTCATCTCCGATTGTATCTGTTAGTCACGATCAAGCGCAGCATGCACATCCGTTGACCAATGAAGGTGATGTGCATTACTGGGGAGTATGGCATAATGTAGAGCCATTTGAAAATTATCAAATTAAGCTAGGACGCTTTATGAGTGAATATGGGTTCCAATCATTCCCAGAGTATCGTACGATTCGTAGCTTTGCCGAAGAATCTGATCTGGCAATCGATACAAAGGTAATGATGGCCCATCAGAAAAATGGTGATGGAAATCGTCTTATTAAAGAATATATGGATATGTATATGTCACAACCTACTGATTTCAAAGGATTCTTATATCTAAGTCAAGTTCTTCAAGCAGATGCTATGCAAATGGCAATTGAAGCACATCGCAGAAAAATGCCATACTGCATGGGCTCACTATATTGGCAAATGAATGATTGTTGGCCGGTTGCTTCATGGTCGGGAATTGACTACTATGGTCGTTGGAAAGCACTTAACTATTATGCTCGCCGCAGTTTTGCGAGTATATTACTATCTGCACAAGTTGAGGATGAAGAGTTAGAGATCTATCTTGTTTCTGACAAGCTACAATCGGTTAGTGGAACATTACAAGTTCAATTGCGCCATATGTCAGGTCAGGTGTTATATGAAGAGCAAGCTGAGGTCGCTCTTCCAGTAAATACGTCAGAAGTGGTTAAGCGCCTAACGATCTCACATTTACTGAAAGGATACAATGAAGCGGAAGTATTTGTCAGTGCGTCATGGTCAGCTAATAGTGGAGAAACAGCACAAGCGATCTATTATTTCATGAGAAATCAAAACCTACTGTTGCAGCAACCAGAGATTGAAGTGAGCGAGACGGTAGAAAGCGGTGCAACAATTGTTACATTGCAATCCAAGGCGCTAGCCAAACAAGTTGTCTTGACGTCGGAGATTGATGGCATATGGTCAGATAATTACTTTGATCTTATACCAGGCGAACCGTATACGGTAACATTTACTACGCTTAATCGTGATAGTCATTACGCTGGCAAAGTAGAAGTGAAATCGATGGTTGATTTTATTGTGCAGGATGCTACGGTAATTGTTTAAATGTAATGAAATCGAATGAAAATTAACAGCCCGAAAGCTCTGATATACAGGAGCTTCGGGCTATTAGTCGCTTATTTGTAAAATTAACTCTTTCCGTTCTCATCAATAACTATGGGGGAATTCTGTCTGCAGTAGCCTTTTTTTATGGAATCAACCCAACGGTTACATAGAAACATCTCTTTATAGGTCTGAGTTTGAAATTTGGTATCAATACTAATGAATTGGTATATAGAGTCATATTAAGCCAATTTATACTAATAGATAAGCGTTGGCATTAGTCGTCGCACTAAATGGGGGTGATCAGCTTGTATCGTATAATATCTGTTATTTTGTTGGTATGCATGGGAGTCTCTTTATTTTCAGCGGGAACATATGCGAATAGCGAGGTGAATGTGTCAAAGTTACTTCATAGCGAAGAGAATATGGGTGTAGCACAAGTTAGCTATTCAGACATGTCGGATCACTGGGCTTCTGAAGCTGTAAGTAATCTCGGAAAGGTAGGTATAATTAAAGGCTTACCTAATGGAGAGTTTCATCCAGATCAACCGATAAGTCGAGCTGAATTCGCGGTGATGCTTTACCGCATATTTGGTTATGGTGAAGAAGGCGTCGAGCCATTTACGGATGTTAACACTTCAGATTGGTATGCTGATGAAGTAGCTAAAGTACACGAAGCTGGCATTATTACCGGATATTTGGATGGGAGCTTTCGACCTAAGGATAACATCATAAGACAGGATGCGGCAATTATGATTGTACGTGCCATGCATCTGGACGATTATTCCAGTAATGCAGATCTTGGAGGCTTCTTGGACGCCAATACGATAGGAGATTATGCGCAATTTGCTGTTAAGAAAGCAGTATCTGAAGGATATTTGCATGGAGATGTCAACAGCATGCTTAATCCTATAGCCGCGTTAACAAGGGGCGAGGCTGTTATCCTCTTGGATCGAGCATTTCGTTGGTTTGGATACAAAGCAGACAATTACAATGTAGTAGAGATTCAAGGTAATGCAGTTATTCAGAGTGCGGATATTAGACTTAGTAATACAGTTATCCATGGTAATCTTTATATCACTGAAGGTGTTGGAGAAGGAGATGTCTTCTTCGATCGGGTTACAGTTAAAGGAGCTACAATCATTGAGGGAGGCGGCATTAATTCCATTCATTTCAGTGAATCGCATCTAGATAGTGTCGTGTTGAACAAAAAAGGGAATGGAGTTCGTTTGGTGTTAGATACGGGCTCCTCCGTGAAATGGATATTGATGGCAAGAAAAGCTCTAATCGATGTATTAGTAGGCTCAAAAGTTGACGATGTGCAGATTGCTGATGAAGGCTATGGTTCGGTAATAAGTAACACTGGATTTATTGGTCGGCTTCGTGTCAATGCTGATGGTGTAACTTTGAATGGTAAAGTGCTGGTGAAAGGGGCAGATTTTCAACCGAACGAGGTGAACGACAATAATTCTATAGATACATCTTCTGTTCCAAGTACTAAACCTTCCGTTCCTGATAATGAAGTGGACGATTGGAATCTAGTATGGAATGACGAGTTTAATGGAAATGCGATAGATACAACAAAATGGAATGTGGAGCATACTGGAACTGTCTACAACAATGAACTTGAATATTATCATTCAGACAATGTAAGGCTAGCAAAGGATGGAGATAAAGGCGTATTACAGCTAACAGCACTTAAACAGGAGTATGGTGGACGTAACTACACTTCTGGTAAAGTCACTTCAAAGCTGAAAGGTGATTGGACATACGGGAAATTTGTAGTTAAAGCAAAACTACCAGTGCAACAAGGTATGTGGCCAGCAATTTGGATGATGCCGACAGACGAGTTTGAGCAGTACGGACCTTGGCCTGGAAGCGGTGAGATGGATATTATGGAGTTAACGGGACCGGTTGCGAGTGATGCAGATCATGCAGATAAGTACCCTCGTACTGTTCATGGCTCTATTCATTATGATAGCCCTCATACTATGCAAACAAAAGAATATGTACTACCTGAGGGACAGACATTCAATGACGATTATCATGAATTCACAATGGAATGGCTACCAGGGCTGATTCGATATTATGTAGATGGACACTTATTTTTTGAGAGCAGTGACTGGGGAACGAAAAGGGAAGGGCAGCCGGAGTACTACACATATCCAGCGCCGTTCGATCGTCCGTTTTACATGATTATGAATCTTGCTGTAGGGGGAGATTGGCCAGGAGATCCAGGGGATGACTTTGAGAGTGATCAGATGTATATCGATTATGTTCGTGTCTATGAGTATAAAAACCTTGAACTATGGCCTGATGTGACAGGGAATAGACCAGATCCATCAAATGGTATTACAGCACAGCGCGAGCCACTTGCTGATGGCAATCAGATTTATAATGGAATTTTCAATGAGGGCGCGAATAATAATAATGTGCCTAACGACTGGGAGTTTATAGTAAATGAAAACGGTGATGGAAGTATTTCAATTGTTGATGATCAAGTCAAAGGTAAGGCTGCAAAAGTCGAAGTAACGTCCGCAGGAGATCAACTCTATTCGATACAATTGACGCAGCAACCGATCTTCTTAAAAAAAGGTAAGACCTATAAGGTAACATTCGATGCTAAGGCGGATGCAGATCGTTCCATTATGACTAAGCTAACTGAGTTCGGTGGCGAATGGAAAGCTTATTCGGAGGAACGTACATTCGAGTTAACTGATCAATGGCAGAGTTATGAATACACATTTAAAATGGAAGACATGACTGACAATAACGCTCGATTTGAGTTCAATCTAGGATTAAACACGATTGCGTCTTACTTTACGAATGTAAAGGTGACAGAAACAGATGGGGTTAAACAACCGCGTAAACCTCTTAAAGACGGTAACTTGATCTATAATGGTAACTTTGATTTAGGACAAGAACGATTAGCATTTTGGGAGTTTTCAACATTGAATGAAGCGGAAGCGCTAGCATCTGTGACAAATGATTTGGCATTACCATATATGCAACGGATATTGAAGGTGAATATTGCAAATGGTGGATCATCACTTAATGACGTGAAGCTCGTTCATAAGGATCTTCCACTTAAGGAAGGTGCGTCTTATATGCTTACTTTTGACGCTAAGGCAGATACAAATCGACCGATCCACATTGCATTAGATGCTGGTACGACTGAGGGCGTAGAGTATATAAGCGGATCAGAGATCAAGTTAACAACGGAAATGCAATCCTATACGATCGATATGAAAATTTTGGAGGGAGCTAATGGATCTTCATCCAATCTTGAGTTTCTGCTAGGAGAACATGCAGGTACTGTAGCCATCGATAATGTTAGATTAATTCTACGATATTCTCCTTCCGAGCATGAAGGCAAAAGCTATTTGCATACGGCTGCCCATTCATATTGGGCTATGGATGGAGTAACACTTATAGCTGGTAGTGAAGGAGGTATGAATGTAACCGATTTCGATGCAGATGATTATGTGAAATACAAACAAAAAGTAAACAGTGGTACTTATATTCCGATGGTTCGAGTGAAAGGTAATGATGTTGGATCAAAAATCACTTTAAGTATTTGGAATGAAGACGAAGAGCAAATAGCTGTTGTTAACGAAAATATTGATGACAATAATCTAGATGGAGTATATAAGACAATAATATTTCCAAAGCTTGAATTGCTTGAAGGCGTTCATATTTTTAAAGTAGAAGGAACTGACTTTGACCTTGCATGGCTTGAGCTGTCAGAGGACTTGACTGTTAACGGTAGTTTCCAAGAAAATTCTAATGACTGGGAATTGTTTAAGATGGATTGGGAACAGACAGATCCTGTTAAAAGCACAGTTATGCAAGTAGAAGACGGGCAATTAAAGGTTAAACTAGGCGGCCCAGGAACTGAACCATGGCATGTACAGTTGAAGCAACCTGGTATTCCGATGCAGTCAGGAAAGGTATACAGACTGTATTTTGAAGCAGCAACTGATGTATCACGAGATATTGTTGCCCTAGTGCAGCATGATGGTACACATGATGGAAATTGGGCGACGTATCTGGAAAACCAAATAGAGTTGACTTCCGATATGACCGAATTTGAATACTATTTTGTTATGCCTTCCGACGAGTCTGCCGCCGTACTACAATTCAGTATGGGGAAGCTGGGCAGCATTGAGGGTGAACATACCGTTACTCTGGATAATATTTCTCTGATTCAAGTTAATCCGGTAAGCGTAGGTATAGTAGATGATGGTAATCTAATTCCCAATGGTGATTTTACGACTGGAATAAAAGGCTGGAATAGCTATTCGACGGAAAATGATGAATTATCTATTCAGCATGAGGATGGCGTACTACGAATTGACGTAGCCATGGCAGGTTCGAATAGTTGGGATCGTCAAATTTACTATGAGGGTTTGCCCTATAACAAGGGGGATAGATACAAATTGACGTTTACATCAAAGTCCACGATTGACCGCAAAATGAATATTAGTGTAGGTTGGTTGGATGAAGTGAATAATTATACTTGGAATGGGTATGGCAGTGAAATTATTGATTTGGGTACCGAGTATGAGACTTACACTTTCTACTTCGATGTAGAGCCAGATGGTACGAGTATCGGAAGAATTACTTTTGAGTTAGGAAAAATCGATGAACTTGACGGGGCTGCATCGGTATATATCGATAACATTAACTTAGTTAATGAGGGACCTATACCGGGTAGTTAAACTAGTGTTATTTTCCAATAGGCGATCGATTCTCGTGTTATTTCGAGGAAAGATCGCCTTGTTTTCATGCAGGCACTTGGAAAGACGGAATTCACATGTTTTATTGGTTAGTGTTGTACTAGGTGGAGAGCATATAATAATTGAATTTTTTAGGCTTATGACAAACTTCCTCGAGTTTTCCTAACGTCTTTAAATTCCTGAGGGGTAAGTCCACTATATTCTTTGAATAGCTTAATAAAGTAGTGCGCGTTAGAATAACCCAACTGCTCAGATATTTCATAGATTTTGAACGATGTATGAGTGAGAAGATAGGTAGCCCTTTCCATTTTCGCTGAAAATATATAATCACTGATACGTTTACCTGTCTCAGATTTGAAGATTTTCGATAAATAGACAGGGTGTAGATTTACATGATCTGCTATAGAATGAAGTGATACATAGTGGAGGTTATCGTCTACAAACCCTTTTACCCCGGCTATGATCGATGAGCGCCGATCTTTACGGTCGGAGTCAAAATGTTTTTTTAGCTGCGTTAAGACCCCTAAAGCCCAGTCTTTAAGTTGCTCTGGTGTATGTATAGTACGGTTCTCAAGATGAGGTAGTCCTATTATCTCTCCAAGCAGCTTGTTGTTCCGGTGAGCGAAATAAAAGAAAGCAGCCTCTAGTAAATATTTAGATTCTTGAACATGCTCGTGTGAAAGTTCTTCACGGCTACCTAATTCTAAGGAAATGGCTACTATTTTTTCTTCAAGAGCATCCCAGTTATTCGTTTCAAATAAATGAAACAGCGTAGGTGGTTCGTATAAAGATTGTAATGTTGGTGTGTCGGGCAGGTTTACTTCTTCCGCTACGCTGGACAAATAAACACCTGTCTCTGGACCGATGCGTTGATGGACCGTGGTGACAGCCGACTGATAAAGTGTACGAGTTTTTAACGGAATTGGTCCCCAGCCAGTCGTAACGACTGAAATTTCTCCACCAATAATGCTACTTACGTTTTTTTGAAGCTGATAAGCAGCATTTTTCAGAAGATTATCCTCGTTACCAGCATTTATAGAAGGTTTAGGTGAAATTAGAAATACAAGATAATCATGACTATCCTTGCAAGACCAAAAATGGAAGTGTTCCTGAAGTAATTCATTTGCAATATTTACGATAGCGTATTCAAACAACAAAAGACTATTCAAATCCTGTCTTTGAAAGAAATCTTCAAGCCGAACGACAAGCAACGCGGTCGTATCGCCAATAGAAAAAGGAAGATCAAATTTGTCGGTGTTTTCCGCAAACTGGGAATCTGAAATTTTTCTGCCTCGCAGTAAATCATTCAAAAACTTATCCCGTAGTAGCGGTAGTTGCTCATGTAGTGTTTGCATAGATCGTTGATATGAAGCCAAACTCTCCCATTCCTGATGTATTTCCTGTTGTAGCTCGAGTAATGAATGAATAAGTTGTTCAGTAGTGATTGGTTTTAGCAGATAGCCACTTGCCTGACGTTCAATTGCCTGCTTTGCATAATAAAAATCGGCATAGCCTGTCAGTAAAAGGAACTTAATATTTTTCCAACTACTGCGAATCTGCTCGATTAATTGTATGCCGGACATTTGCGGCATGTTAATGTCCGTAATGACAATATCGATTGGATGTTTTTGAAGAATTTCGAGTGCTGCCATTCCTGAATATGCGATATGTACTTGGTCAAATCCGAGTTCTTGCCAAGGTATTGTAATGGATAGGTCATCCACAACATAGGGTTCATCATCTACGAGCAATATTTGTAGCATCCTTTACCTCTTTCTCTCTATTTGGAGCGTCATCAATATGTTACCTAGATCGGATGTTTAGATGGTAAGATATATTCGATAGAGTCACTAAATAATAATAAATTGATTTTATATAATAAGTAGAATAATGAAAGAGCTTACACTGAACATTATAGGTGGTGCCCTTATTTGTCAAATCTTAATTTGAATAGTCATTTGGAAAGTTGTTAAATTGTTATAGGGTAAATACTTTTGTTATTTATGTGCAAATTATTAGAGGCTATAATTCAACGAGCGACCCTTTTTCTATTGTAGAAGAAGGAGTTATTTATAGGGGGCTGAATATATGAAGAAGCAGAAGTTGTTTCAAGTTGCAATGCTAATGATTATTATTTTCGGATTTGCATTAATGGCTTGCAGTACTAGTTCTGAAGAAAATAATACTGTAAGAAATAAAGATGCTAATCAGGTAGATTCCGTAAATTTGAACGCGGAATCTAATGCTAATAAGGAGAATGAGACGATGGAAGTGGAGGCTAATACAAATATGAACGTGGATGTTTATGAAAAGGCAAAAATGATTGGAAAAGCAGTCAACCTCGGTAATGCACTTGAGGCACCTTATGAAGGTGCATGGGATATGGTGATTAAGGAAGAATATTTTGAGCTGATCAAGGAGAAAGGTTTCGATTCTGTTCGAGTTCCTATACGATTTTCAAATAAAACGACACAGGAATCTCCCTACACAGTGGACGAGACCTTCATGAAGCGTGTTGACTGGGTTATAGAACAAAGCTTAATGCAGGGGTTAAATGTCATCGTAGATTTACATCACTTTGACGAAATGTTAGCTGACCCTTTTGCTAATAAGGATCGTTTTCTCTCAATTTGGAGTCAGATTTCTAGCAGATATAGTAGTCAACCAGAAAATGTATATTACGAGATCCTTAATGAGCCAAATGGATTGATAACAGCGAGTTTATGGAATGAATATTTGTTGGAGGTGGTAGAGGTAATTCGTGAGCATGATCCTCAACGTACTTTAATTATCGGTGGCGTGGAGTGGAATGGTATTGATGGACTTTATAAACTTAAGCTTCCAGAAGAAGATCGAAATATTATTGCTACATTCCATTATTATGGTCCGATGTTTTTCACTCATCAAGGAGCTGAGTGGATGACGGCTGAATATGGTACTACTGGGCTAGTATGGCCGGGACCTCCGGAAACTCCGGTTGAACCTAATGAAGCTGCTAAGCAGATCGATTGGGTTAACAATTTCTTCAATGATTATAATACAAAAACTGCAGGCGATAATCCAGCGAGCAAGGAAGCACTAATTCGAGATTTAGAACGTGCAGCAGAGTGGGGAAAAACACAAGATCGTCCATTGTTTATGGGGGAATTTGGTGCTTATCGAACAGCGGATCTTGCTTCCCGAGTGGCCTGGACAAAAACGGTACGTTTGGAAGCAGAACGACTTGGGATCTCTTGGGCTTATTGGGAGTTTGGCGCTGGTTACGGAGTGTATGATCGCTCAGCAGCTAAGTGGAATGAGGAATTAATAGAGGCAATTTTCTCATCTCAATAAACACAGTGGGGGAAGAAAGGATGATTATGATATTGAAGAAACCTTTAGCTATTGTTTTGACAGCTGCATTGTTTATTACATCTCTTGTAGCCTGTGAAGGTGGAAGGAATAAAAATGAGTTGAATAGCACTGACGCTTCCTTTTATTCAGCTAAGTTTGAGGACGGTAAATATGTTGAGCCTGTTACGATTACGACGGTTTTTCCAATCGCAACGAATATGAAATTCAAAAATGGTGAAAATCTTGAAAATAATGTTCACACGAAATGGGCAAAAGAAACGCTAGGAATTGATATTAAATATTTGTGGACAGTAGGTGAACAGAATGATGCATATGCAACAAAAATTCGTCTGATGTTATCCTCTGGGCAGGAGTTTCCAGATATGATTGTTTTTCGGGGAGATAATAAGCTTATTAATGATTTAATCGATAGCGGTCAGTTTAGCGATGTTGGAGAGTTGTTCGATAAATATGCATCGGATACTTACAAGGCGGCGATGGCAGAAGATTCAACGGTTTGGAACCCGTATATTCGTGATGGTGTAAAAATGGGGATTCCTATTTTGGAGAATGCCTATAATAGT
Organism: Paenibacillus sp. Y930; assembly: GCF_056786375.1. Classification (NCBI taxonomy): domain Bacteria; kingdom Bacillati; phylum Bacillota; class Bacilli; order Caryophanales; family Paenibacillaceae; genus Paenibacillus; species Paenibacillus sp. Y930. The sequence goes on from NZ_JBXCIX010000002.1 coordinate 655,117, forward strand.
GATCCTCTTATGTATATACGAGAGGATTGGCTCAATAAGTTGGAATTAAAGGCGCCAAAAACTCTTGAGGAGCTTGAAATTGTATTAGAGGCTTTTACTAATGGGGATCCTGATGGGAACAATATGAATGATACGATAGGGCTCTCGATAGGCTTCAAAAACAATTTAAATACATGGATGTCAGATACAGGCTGGTTGTTTGGAATGTTCGGTACAATGCCTAACCAATGGAATGTAGGGATCGATGGTAGTTTACAATATGGTTCTATTCAACCAGAGATGAAGCCTGCTCTTCTGAAACTGCAAGAATGGATGGCGAAGGGGTATATTTCCGCAGAAGCGGGTTTGTACGATGAAGTAAAGGCTACAGAGTTATTCACAGAAGGAACTGCAGGAATTATAGTTGGCCCCTATTGGATGACAGGCTGGCCAATCTCGCAGCTTAAGGCTAATGTTTCTAATTCCGAGTATAAGCCATATCCACTACCGGCTGGTCCTGAAGGTAAGATTGGGCGTCATGGTACAGCAATCAGTGCTGGTGCTGTTTTAATCAATAAAAATATGAAAAATAAAGATGCATTTTTTGTTTATCAAAATTATTTTTATGATCATTGGGCAAATCCAGATGGAGAAGGTCCATTCTCCATTGGTTTTGCAGAAGGATATGATTACACTATTGGTCCTAATGGAGAAGTACTCAGTGAACAAGAAAGGGATTTGATCCCCGGAGGATGGGTCGATGCAATCCGCTATACACTAACCTTTGATGGAGCCATTATTCCTTCCTTGCGTATTAATGGACTTGCGAAACTAGCTAATGGGGAACAGCCATCAACTCCGTATGAGCAGACATTAGTTTATACATTACCTGAACAAATGCAGGCTGCGAAGATTGTCATCGATCAAAAGGATTCAGTCATCATGAATATGTTTTCAGGTTCACCTACTCCGACTCAGATTTCAAAAGGTGATATACTGAAAAAGTTTGAGGAAGACATATTAAATAAAATTATTTACGGAGAGGCCTCTATCGATGAATTTGATTCTTTTGTTGAAAAATACAATGCTTTTGGAGGAGAGCAGATTACGAAGGAAGTAAACGAATGGTATGACTCTATTAAATTATATGACTAGTCTACTTGAAGAGCGGCCAATCAGGCCGCTCTTTTTTTGCTAGCATTTGCGAATTTAAGAGAGTTAGTTAGTTTCCTCTAAGTCAACGACCACATATGATTGATTATCAACTAATGAGATCTGTAGCATATTGCTCCTCATGCAATTGAATTGTAATCGTATAACATGTTCCTTCTAATAATCCAGATGTAATGGAGAGTCCGGCCTGCATGTCAAAATAGAGCTTAAGACGTTGATGAACATTACGAATCCCTACTCCAGAGATATTTTCTGAGATTACGGATTCGGCCATACGTTGCTTAACTAAAGATAGCTTTTCATCATCCATACCTACCCCATTATCAATAATTAAAATGTGTAGAGCCTGCTCAACTTTTTCGACTTTTATCTCGATATGTCCGGGATTGATGGATGTCTCAATACCATGTTGAATACAATTTTCAACAAGCGGCTGAATAATCATCTTAGGAAGCGGATAATTGCTTATATCGCTTGGAATATCTATCGAAAAGGACAAAGCACGCTTTCGAAGTTTTATGACAGATAAGTAATGTTCAACGAAATTGAGCTCATCCTTAATCGTTGAATCTATACAATCTATTTTATGGCTATAGCGATAATAAGCTCCGAGATGAAGCGTCATGGCAGATATCGATTCATAATCCTCCATGGCAGCCTTGCTTTGTATGTAATGTAAGCTGTTGTATAGAAAATGAGGGTTGATTTGAGCTTGATATTGCTTTAATCGAGCTTCTTTCACCTCTAATTCACCAAATAGAACCTGTTCAATAAGCTTTTGTGTATTTTCCGCCATTCGGTTAAAGGAAATACCTAGCATTCTGAATTCTTCAGTGTTGGAATTACTTACACGACTTGAAAAGTCGCCGCGTTCAAATCGACCTATAGCTTTTCTTAATGTAACAATCGGAGTTTTAACTTGCCTTTTTAGTAGAAGGCTGTAAATAAGTGAAATCATTAGTAAAACAATGATCGCAACAATGAAAAGAGTATTATTTTGAGAAATCGTTTTAACAAATTGTCTTTTAGGATGATAATCAATAAAATACAAATCTAGCATGTTGGATTTCATATAACTAAGCAAATACTCCGTACCGTTCTCGTTTACTGTCAAAAAACCATTATCGTCTTTTATTAGTGGAATGATTCTGCTAATACTATCATCCAGTGGTGCACGTGTCTCAACTTGGATGATCACATTACTGTTAGAATCATAAAGCATCGGTGTCCCTGACGTATATTGCTGCATCATTTTACGGAGATTATCTAATGATACTCTCGTTTCGATAAATAGCGGGGCAATATGACTTTGCGTTAAATTCGAATAATAACCAATACCATCCTCATTCATGTTCAAAATCCACTTGTTAAATGGCTGATCTGGAAGGTTATAGTGGGTAACGCTATCCGAAGAATCAGATGAAATCGTTTCCAAAAAATCAGGGTAGTACAAAGTAATTATATTATTCCAAAAAGTAGATGCTCTGTTCAGCGTCAGCTTGTCAATAATAGCTAACTTTATTTCATATTTGGAATATTGGTCACCGAACTGCAATGCATAAGGATACTTTCTAACCGACGGATCCTCAGACATTGTAATAGTATTCATTAGTACTTGCTCAAATTGAGTTGAAAGTTGAAATGTCATAAATTTAATTTCAGACATTTTATTTTTTTTAAGTTCATTTTGAATGTCATTAACATTAAGTCGAAAGATAATCCAAAAAACAACAATTATTAATAAGAACATGAGTAATACACCTAATAGCAACTTCCTAAAAATTGATATTCCCTTTTTCATTTTCAAACTCCTCCAGAAAATCTAGTGTGAGTATCTCTTGTTTTGAGCTTACATACTCATTCGCAATATGTAAATAAGCAAACAACTCTAAAATAGCAAATGTTTATTTATTGTTATGGAGTTTAAATAGTTGTTATAGTAGCACCGCTATTCGTTAGTGTACGATTAATATTGTTAATACATGAAATATCAAAACGCACTAATGATATTGCAAAGCATAACAATAAGTTACATGTTATGAGAGTACACTTCAAGTAAGTAACATCATTTGTCTATTTTGCTAGTGCACAAAAAAAATGGGGGGTAAAATAATGCGTCAATTGAAAGGGTTCTCATTGTTATTGCTATGTCTAGTAATGGTACTTACAGCTTGTAGTGGTGGAAATGGTGGTTCAACGAATATAACTCCAACGTTAACACCTGCTAATGTTGTAGATGCAACAACGGATCCAACCGAACAACTAGAGGATGTACCTAATCTTGATGGTCGTGTTATTAAGATTGCAGCTTGGTGGGATCTAACACCACAAGGAGAAACGCAATCAGAAATTAACAGATTGGAAAAAATCGCAGAAGTAGAGAAGAAATACAATGTGAAAATTGAATTTGTAACAGTTCCATATGAAGAAATGATTCCTAACTTTACAAATAGTACTCTTAGTGGCGAGCCATTCGTCGACATTTTGCAGCTGGAGTACGCTGGAGCATTACCACTTATTAAGCAAGGTCTAATTCTTCCAGTTAGTGAATTTACGGATTCTACTAACAATATTAACAATGAGGGGAATTTAGTTGAAAAATATCCACCGATTGCTGGTGACTACTATGCATTTGAAAGTCCAAACTCTTTAGGTGCAGGCGTTCACTATAATCGTGATTTGTTCAAACAACTTGGTCTTCCAGATCCAAAGGAATTGTATGCAAATGGCGAATGGACATGGGATAAATTTTTAGAAATTGCCAAACTAGCTACTAGAGATACGGATAACGACGGTAAAACTGATATATATGGCTTCTCAACTTGGGGTCTTGATGCGTACAGACAGTTCGCAGCGTCTAACGGAGTACGTATTGCTGACGATGAAAATTTAGTTGAAGAGCTTTCTAGTGCAGGTTCTATTGAAACAGGTGAACTCTTAAATAAATTGTATAACGTTGACAAAGTTGTGAAAATTGGCACTGGTGATCCATTGGATTGGAATGAATACCATACATTCAAAGATGGTGATGTAGCAATGTTCACTACTGCTGAATGGAATCTTAAAGATTTGAGTTTCGATTTTGGTATTGTACCAATTCCAGCAGGCCCTAATCAATTACCTAACTACACATATGCTGATTCTTTAAGAAATGCGAAATTTATCGGTAAAGGTGTAAAAGATGCAGCTCTAATATACAAAATCTATGAAGAAACATTAGATATCCCAATGCTTGAAGAATTTTCAGGTCAAGATTACTTGGAAAGTATCTATGGTTTTGAAGATGATGTAGCAATGCTTCGTGAACATATTGCTGGTACTGGATTAATTATACTTGACACAGCATTCCCTGACTTCCCAGTATGGCCGTTTGTTAACGATATTATTGTTAACAAAGTATCTCCAGCTGTAGCAGCTGAGACATACAAAGCACAGGCAGAAGCTGCAATAAAAATGCTTAGTAATTAATTGAAATAGCTAATGAAGAAAAGGGGAGTCATTTATGCCTTCCCTTTTCTTATATCACTAATTGTGCATAGCAATAGCTGGAGTGAGGAGGAAACTTGGTGAGTAGTCAGCATCGGAAGCTATATAAGGCTAAAGCAACCGTTACATTAGGAGCATGTGTGCTAATACTAGTGGCAATCATCCTTATTGTAAATGTGTTCTCAAAGCAAAATGATCAACAATCAATAAATGACAAAGATATTCTAAGTAAGTCTCTTGGTGGTCCTAACAGTTACGCAACCTACTTATCTCACTATGAGACGACATCAAAATCTGACAGTACGATTGTCATTGATGCCGCACAATATGATCATGTTACTGGAACAGAATTTGAAGTGTTAGACCGGTATGAAGGCATGGAAGGATTATCATTGTTTACTGGTGAGACAGGAACTGTGCAGTGGAAGTTTCAAGTAGAGCAAGAAGGGTTATATCAATTAGAAGTAATGTATTATCCTGTAGAAGGCAAAAGTTCTGCTATTGAAAGAATTGTAGCAGTAGATGGTGTGATTCCGTTTGAAGAAGCACAATTTATTCAATTTGATCGATTATGGAACAACGAATTAACGGAAATTCAAGTAGACAATCAAGGGAATGAATTACGCCCAAGGCAAATAGAAGTTCCAAGATGGACGACAAAGATCGTCCAAGATTCTAATGGCTACATAACAGAGCCGTTCCAATTTTACTTTAGTAAAGGCACTCATACTCTTTCTTTCCAGGCTTCGCGTGAACCGATGATTTTGAAAGAGCTCAGATTGAAGCAACAACAGATGGTGCCGACCTATGAAACGTTAGTACAAAAGTATGAGCAAGAAGGCATTGCTAAGACAACGGGCTTGGAGCTTCGTTTCGAAGGGGAATCTGCTGTTGTAAAGTCATCGCCTACGCTCTATCCAGTGAGTGAACGTACTAGTGCAGCGGTATTACCATATAGCGCTTCTCTAATTAAGATAAATACGATTGGTGGATTTAATTGGCGTATGCCAGGTCAATGGGTGGAATGGGAAATTGATGTACCAACAGATGGTTTGTACAACTTATCTTTTATTACCCAACAAAATTGGGTTAGAGGGATTTATTCTACTAGAAAATTATCCATTGATGGCGTAGTACCATTCCAAGAAATGAATGCAGTTGGGTTCAATTATAAGAGTGGATATCGGTTGGAAACACTTGCACAGGATAATGATGCGTACTTGTATCATTTCACAGCGGGTAAACATACGCTTCGCATGGAAGTAACACTGGGACCATTTGCCGACCTTATTTCACAGGTTGAGGATTCCTTATATGAGCTTAACTCGATGTATCGTAATATTCTTATGATTACAGGTACAAAACCAGATGAATATCGAGACTATCAGCTCACTGAAAAAATTCCCAATCTAATTGAGACGTTTACGTTCGAGAGAGATCGACTTTCAGCTATTGCCGCGCAATTGAAAACACTTGCAGATGGTTCTAGTGATCAAGAAGCTCTCTTAAAATCGATGACGGTTCAACTTGATGAAATGATCAAAAAACCTGAAAATACTCACCGTAAGTTAAACGAGTATAAAACGAATACGGGTGGTCTAGGTACATGGGTGCAACAAGCTAGAGAACATCCGCTCGAGATTGACGCTGTTATTTTATCCTCGCCTGATATGAACTTGAAGGCAAAAGGGTTAGGATTTTTGGCAAACTCCATCCATGAAGTGAAAACATTCACAAATTCATTCTTTATTGATTATAACAGTATCGGTAACGTATCCGATTCCAAAGATCAACGAACGATAACGGTTTGGATTGGTAGTGGCCGCGATCAAGCTAACACGATGAAGGCGATGATCGACGAAACATTCACATCAGAAACAGGAATAAACGTGAATTTAAAGCTTGTACAGATGCATACGCTCCTACCTGCAACATTAGCAGGGCAAGGTCCTGACGTGGCTATGCAAATTGATAATGATATTCCGGTAAACTTCGCTATGCGTAACGCTTCAGTGGACTTGACTCAATTTGCAGATTTTAATGAGGTAGCGAATCGTTTCCGTTCTAGTGCAGTTGTTCCATATCAATATTCAGATGGCGCATATGCTCTGCCTGAGCAACAGACCTTTAATATGATGTTTTATCGTAAGGATGTGCTCGAAGAACTGGGGCTAGCAGTTCCAACGACATGGGATGAGGTATCTGCTTTATTAGCTGTATTAAGCAAAAATCATATGGAATTTGGATTGCCTCAAGTCCAGCAAGCGGCTGTTCAAGGGCAAAACATTCCTCCTAACTCTCTGTATGCAGCATTACTATTTCAAAATGGCGGGAAATTCTATCGTAATGATGGTAAAGAATCGGATCTGGATTCGCGTGTAGCGATCGAGACGTTCAAGCAATGGACGGAGTATTATACCGACTACAAATTAGAGCGTGAGTATGATTTTGCAAACCGCTTCCGTACGGGGCAGATGCCGATCGGAATCGCAGATTACACCTTATATAATCAGCTGACGGTCTTTGCACCAGAAATTCGCGGACTATGGGGATTTGCACCGATGCCAGGTACATTACAAGAGGATGGGGCAACGAATCGTCAAGTCCCAAGCGGTGGTTCTGCCGTCATGATGCTAGAAAAAGCGGAAGATAAAGATGCCGCATGGCAATTTATGAAATGGTGGACAAGTGACGATACACAAGCGAAATTCGGTCGTGAGATGGAAGGATTGATGGGCGCAGCAGCACGTTATCCAACAGCGAACATTAATGCGCTAGATAGCCTACCTTGGCCAGTTGAAGATTATAAACAATTGAAAGAACAATTCCAATACGTGGTAGGAATTCCAGAAGTTCCAGGTGGTTATTTCACAGGTCGTCATCTATTCAATGCCTTCTATAAGACTGTGATCGGGCAAGTAGAAGCGAGAGAAGCATTGATGGACTACACCGAATACATTCAAGATGAAATTGTGAACAAACGAGAAGAGTTTGGATTGCCACAATAGGGAGGGGAGAACAGCGTGTCAAATTGGTGGAGTTATAAAGTGCAAGAAATGAAAAAAAATAAACAATCCTATGTACTGCTTGCGCCTTATATGATCTTATTTGCAGTATTTACGATACTACCTGTCATGATCTCAATGTTTCTAAGCTTTACGTATTTCAATATGCTAGAATTCCCTAAATTTATTGGATGGCATAACTACTCCAGACTATTTTTAGAGGATGATATTTTTTTGATCGCTATTAAAAATACGATTTTATTTGCGGTGATCACAGGGCCGATAAGTTATATTGCCTGTTTCGTTTTTGCTTGGATTATTAATGAGTTGTCGCCTAAGATGCGAGCATTAATGACTCTAGTATTCTACGCGCCCTCGATTTCAGGTAATGTATTCTTTATTTGGTTAATGATCTTCTCAGGGGATCGCTACGGTATTGCTAACGGTTTACTTATTAAATTTGGCATTCTGATGGAGCCTATTCAATGGCTCAAAGAGGAACAATATGTTTTAGCAATTATTATTATCGTACAGCTTTGGTTATCGCTTGGAACAGGTTTCCTAGCATTTATTGCTGGTCTACAAACGGTAGATCGTACGCTGTATGAAGCAGGAGCAGTTGATGGAATTCGAAATCGTTGGCAGGAACTATGGTATATTACTTTACCGTCCATGCGCCCACAATTAATGTTTGGTGCGGTTATCCAGTTAACGACATCACTGGCCGTAGCTGAGGTTTCGATAGCATTAGCAGGGTTCCCAAGTGTGAACTACGCCGCCGAAACGATCGTAACGCATCTAATAGATTATGGTACAACACGATTTGAGATGGGCTATGCTTCGTCCATTGCTACCGTACTATTTATCATCATGTTAAGTACGAACCTCATCGTACAAAAATTATTACGTAAGGTAGGTGAATGAGCATGCCCTTCTCCTTTAAGCTACGCACTAAGAGGGTAAATCGCTCGTTCTGGGGAAGCTTTAGTTTATTTACAGTGTTAGCCTTCTTTGGAGCATTTATGATTTTACCGTTGGTGTATGCGATCAATAACGCATTTAAGCCACTAGATGAAATATTCCTGTTTCCACCGACCTTGTTCGTTCGTAACCCGACGATGAACAACTTTAGTGATTTACTTAATCTATTAGGGGAATCTTGGGTACCATTTAGCCGTTATATTTTCAATACGATATTCATTACGTTAATGGGTGTTGTCGGTCATGTTATTTTTGCTTCGGCAGCTGCATATCCACTAGCAAAGCATCGCTTCCCAGGCAAAATAATCTTGTTCCAAATTGTTGTTCTATCTTTAATGTTTACACCAGCCGTTACAGCTATTCCGAACTATATGGTAATGAGTTGGTTAGGATTAATTGATTCCTATTGGGCAGTGATTATCCCAGCATTCGCGTATTCACTGGGTCTATATCTGATGAAGCAATTTATGGAGCAAATGCCAGATGCCCTACTAGAAGCAGCAAAAATTGATGGGGCAAGTGAATATCGTATTTTTTGGACGATTGTTATGCCGAATGTAAAGCCAGCGTGGCTGACTCTAATTATTTTACAGTTCCAAATTCTTTGGGGCAGTGACGGTAACGGCTTCATTTACAGTGAACAGCTGAAAAGTCTTCACTTTGCGGCCAATCAGATTATTTATGGTGGTATTGCACGGGCTGGAGCAGCTGCGGCAGTAGCGCTAATTCTTATGAGTGTGCCAATTACGTTATTCGTCTTCTCACAAAGTAAAATTATTGAGACGATGGCATCTTCAGGTATGAAAGAGTAGGAGGGAAACGATGTTCATTAAGAGATCCATATCAGCTATCGTCATGGCGTCCCTTCTCTTCTCGAGTAGTCTGATCGATACAGTGAAGGCAAGTACGCCATATGAAGCTTATAACTATAATTACTGGGAAGAAGCAGTGGCTTCACCAGCGGCCTATGTACCTGATTACGTAATCACTGGGTTAGATTTAGACATAGGTCCGTTGCATGAACCGAGTGATTTGGCTTTAGGTAGTGATGGGCGCAAGTACATTGCGGATACAGGCAACAAGCGAATTATTGTTGTGAATCAAGATTGGAAAGTTGAACAAGTCATTGAGGGTTATATGTCCGCAGCAGGAGTAATGACCAACTTTCAGAATCCTACAGCTTTGTTCGTAGATCATGATAATTTACTTTATGTTGCAGATTCTGTGCTTGGTCAAGTCATTGCGTTTGATGAGCAATATCAAATAACGCTAGTAATTGAACACCCACAATCTGATATTATTGCTGCGAGCTTCAAATTCGTGCCACAAAAAATCGCAGTAGATGAAGCAAAACGAATCTATGTTGTAGCGAGTGGTGTGTTTGAGGGAATTATGCAGTTCGATTCGGATGGATCATTTTTAGGATATATCGGAACGAATGAAGTAAAGCGCGACTATTACGAGATTATGTGGCGGATGTTTTCCACAAAAGAGCAACTTAGTAAGTCGGTGCTATTCATACCAACGGAATTTTCTAACCTAGATCTGGATGAAAAGGGATTTGTGTATGCAACAAATATTGATTTGAGTTCGAAAACGCCAATTAAACGCCTGAATCCATCAGGAGTAGATGTACTAAAGCGTTACGGATACTTTGATGTGATGGGTGATATATACTTCCGTGGCTCCATAGGTCCATCACGATTTGTCGATATTAAATATTTGGGTGATGGCTTATATAGTGGACTAGATAGTAACCAAGGAAAAATATTTACTTATGATGCGGAAGGGAATTTACTCTACATCTTCGGAAAAAATGGAAATCAGGTAGGGACATTCAAAACACCGGTAGCGCTTGAATTCGATGGGAAAAATCACTATGTGCTGGATCGTGCCAAAGCGAATATTTCGATATTCAAACCTACAAAATTCGGTAGTCTTGTAAATGAGGCTTCTCGATTACATTATAACGGATACAGTAAAGAGGCAGTTCCGCTTTGGAAAGAGATACTTACTCTAAATAGTAATTATGATGTGGCCTACATTGGAATTGGACGTTCACTTGTTATGGCTAAGCAGAATGAAGAAGCGATCTTCTATTTCAAACAAGGTATGGAGCGCGAACAATATTCGGTAGCCTTCAAGCGTTTCCGTCGTGAAGAGATGAAAGAATATTTTAGTGTCATTATGACAACCATTGTTACTGGTGCAATTGCAGCGATATGCTTACTCATTTGGCGCAAGCTACGAGGGAAAAGTGCAAAGTCTAGTAACAGTCATTCTGTAGGGAGGGATCAAGTATTATGAAACAGGATTTCATAAACTTCCCACTACAAGTTATCTTCAAGCCTTTCGATAGCTTCTGGGATTTGAAATATGACAACAAAGGTAAGATGAAAGTCGTCTATCTACTCGTCATTTTAACCATTATGGCGATTATTTTACAGAAGAAATATGCAGGATTTCTCGTTAATTATTCCGATCCGAGATACCTAAATAGTGTGATGGACATTATTACAATTATTTTCCCTTTTTTATTATGGTGTATTGCCAATTGGTCTATTACTACTCTCATGGGCGGTGAAGGGAAATTTACGGAGATTGTTATGGCAACGGGTTACTCGTTAACTCCACTTATTATTGTCTACTTGCCCATGACATTCATTAGTCGTTTTATGGCGAAAGAGGAAACTGCTTTTTACTATCTCCTTATTTCTATAGCATCAATATGGTTTGTATGGTTGCTCTTTATTGGGATTATGACCGTGCATCAATATACTGTGCTGAAGACCATTGTCACAATTGGATTAACTATCGTAGTTATGGGGATTATCGTCTTTTTAGGCGCACTTGTACTAAGTATGATTCAGCAAATTTATGAGTTCATCTATAACGTTTATCGAGAAATCTTGTTCCGTACGTAAAGGAGAGGCGACCATGAAAAATAAAAAAGCATTATACGTGGTGCTAGGTGTTCTCTTCGTAGCAGGATTGATCATCGGCACAGTATTTATCATTAATAAAGGGGCCCCAGTAACAGATCTGACGGCTTTTTCTCATGACCAAGCACTAGAGGTAGGGCAAGAGCTAGATACAAATTCAGCCAAAAGCACTGCACAGGTAGAGGGCATGAAACTTATGGCAGATAACGGTGAATTAGCATTATTCTACAATACAAAATCAACAGAAATCGCGGTAGTAAATCTTGCTTCTAGGGAGACATGGTATAGTAATCCGCAAGATTTAGAGGAAGATAGTATTGCTTCAGCATATGAAAAGACATTGCTAGCTTCACAGCTTATCGTGCAATTTCGTGATCTAGTCGGTAATTTGTTCACGTTCACTAATTTTGAAAAAAGTATTGAAAATGGACAATTTACGGCAGAGGAAATTACGGATGGGGTCCGTGTTACCTACACTTTAGGAGATATGTCTAAAGGAATCGATGCCCTACCCAAATATATAAGCAAAGAAAGATTAGAAACAAAGATCATAGCAAATTTGCCAGAAGTTACAGCAAATTATGTGAAGGTTCGTTATATGGAAATGAAGGGTAATCCAGAGTTGATGGAACGTATGGATGCTCAGATAGGGAAGCAACTTGTACTAAATAAGATGGTCAAAGCTTTTGCGGAAGCAGGGTATACAGAGGAAGATTTGGCATTTGACGAAGCAGAGAATGGTGCAGGAGCAGGTAATGGGTCGGGAAATCCGACATTTACCGTAGCCATTGAGTATACACTTGATGGGGATCAACTCGTCGCTATGGTTCCTGTCGCAACTGTGCAAGAAGCGACAGGGTATCTCATTCGAAGCATTGATGTGTTACCTTTCTTTGGTGCTGCGGGCAAAGAAGATGAGGGCTATATTCTAACACCAGATGGCTCAGGCAGTTTGATCTATTTGAACAACGGTAAGGTGAAGGAAGAACAATATGTACAACGCGTATACGGAGAGGACCCGAATAATACACGTTGGTTACGCGGAATGGTCAGTGAAAGCGCAAGAATGCCTGTATTCGGTATGAAAAAGAATAACGCAGCATGGTTTGCGGAGATGACTGCTGGCGAAGGCATTGGTAGCATTACTGGCTCTATCAGTGGTATGAAAAATTCGTATAATAATGTCTATCCTTCATTCAGTTTACGCGGTGAAGATTGGCTCGAGCTGTATACGGGCGCCCTTTATCAAGAAATTCAAATTTTGAATGAAGAGCGCTATAACGGTAACCTTGAGGTTCGCTATAGCTTCTTAAGTGGAGATACTGCGAATTATAGTGGTATGGCAGAGCGCTATCGTGAACATTTGGTTGAGGCAGGGACTTTGCAACAACTTGCAGAACAATCCAATGTACCATTCTATCTGGATGTTTTGGGAGCTTATGATAAGCGTGAAACTGTGCTTGGTGTTCCCTATCGTGATGTTCAGTCTTTGACCACCTTTAATGAAGCTGGTGAAATAGCTGAAAAGCTAAATCAGCAGGGTATTCAGAATATTAATATGCGTTATATCGGTTGGTTTAATAAAGGGATACGACATAGTACACCGACAAACATTAAGTTGGATTACAGTTTAGGTAATAAAAAGGATATTGAGAAGTTAGCAGCTCAGTTACAAGATAGCGGTGGTAACTTGTTCCCAGACGTAGCTTTCCAATACGTTTACGGTGAGGACATTAAATTTACACCATCTTCAGATGCTGCTCGCTTTGTAACAAGAGAGGTTGTAAAGCTGCATCCGATCAATCTCGCGCTTAATCGTATGAGTCCATATCTAGGCAACTATTATTTGTTGTCAGCTTCAAAGCTTCCATATTTCGTAGATGAGTTTCTTGATAGCTATAATCGCTATCAGCTTACAGGTATTTCATTACGAGATCTTGGAGATGTAGTTGGCGGCGATTATCGCGTATCTCGTGTTGTACATCGTGAAACAGCAAAGCAAATTACTCAGCGTTCTTTACGGACAATAGCTGATGAGAAGGAAACGTTAATTATTGGTGGTCATGCTTATGCTTGGGCATACGCAGATCATATTGTGGATGCGCCAGCTTCATCCAGTCAATTCAATATTGCGGATGAGACGGTTCCCTTCTATCAAATGGTTCTTCATGGATATATTCCATATGCTAGTAAAGCCATTAACTTGGCTGATGAACAAGGTGTACAAGAACAGCTATTAGTTGCGATCGAGCAAGGGGCATATCCGCATTTCGTATGGAGTTATGACGATTCCTCTGAATTGAAATTTACAAATTATGATCAGTATTTCTCTACACAATATGAAATTTGGTTAGAAGAGGCTGTAGCGATGTATAAGGAAGTTAATCAAGTATTAGTAGAAGTTAGTAATGCTACGATTATTGAACGCATCGTTCATGAGCCAGATGTAGTTGAAGTTCATTATAATAATGGAATTCGCATCTTTGTCAATTATTCGGATCAAGCGGTTGCAGTGAATGGTGTACAGGTTGCAGCGAGAAATTACAGTGTAGGTGGTGGGCGCTCATGAAGCTAAAAGGAATATCTCTATATCGTAAGCGCTCCATGCTAGGCTTTTTCTTCATTGGACCGTGGCTTATTGGATTTCTATTCTTATATTTAACGCCACTCATTCAATCGGTAAAATTCAGTTTTACGAAGTTGCAAATTCAACCAGAAGGTTATTCCTTGCTATCAGTTGGTTGGGAAAACTTTCGAAACGCATTGTTTGTAGACGCGAATTTCAATCGTATTCTTACGAGTTCAGTCTGGGAAATGATATTATCTGTACCGATGATACTATTTTTCAGTTTGTTTTCGGCAACGTTACTGAATCAAAAGTTTCGTGGTCGTACCTTAACTCGTGCCATCTTTTTCTTGCCAGTTATTTTGGCCTCCAATGCGATTGAAGCAGCGGAAAAAAGTGGATTAATTAATCTAATCGGCAGCGCGACTTATCTAGAAGAAATGCAAGGTGCGACTTCTTCGTATAACGTAACCTCTATCGTATACACTTTGCTCGATATAGGTATTCCGTTAACGTTTGCAGATTATATTGTTACGGCTATTCTGTCGATCTATTCGATTATTACAAGTTCTGGCGTGCAAATCTTAATCTTCCTAGCTGCGCTACAATCGGTACCAAATACGATGTACGAGGTTGCAAAAATGGAAGGTGCCACAGCCTATGAATCGTTCTGGAAGATCACATTTCCGATGATTAGCCCGTTAATTTTGACTAATATTATTTATACAGTAATCGATTCATTCAGTGGCAGTCCGATTACGACGCTTATATACTCCACTGCGTTTACAACACAAAACTTCGGCCTGAGCGCAGCGATGTCTTGGATATACACTGTCGTTGTAGCTGGATTCCTGGCTATCATTGGTGTAGTCTTGGCCAAGAGAATTCACTATAACTGATACTTCAATGACGCAATGAAAGGAGCGTGATCGTAATGAGCAAAGAAATTGCAGAGGCACGTTATTATCGTAAAAAACGCGAACAACAGAAACTATTTGATTTATGTTACGTCATCTTTCGAAGCTTACTCATTACTGGGATATCCTTCATCATTATTTATCCCATCATACAAAAGATAGCGGTAGCCTTTAAGGATAAAGTAGATATCTACAATCCTACTATTTATATGATCCCGGTAAATTTCACCTGGGATAACCTTACAATGGCGATGCAAATCTTAGATTACTTTCCGATGCTTGGGAAAACACTAGTATTTGTTGTAGTAACGACATTATTTACGGCCGCAAGCTGTGCATTAGCCGGATATGGATTTGCTAGATTTAATTTTCCAGGTAATAGGATCTTGTTTGGTGTAGTTATTATTACGATACTCGTGCCAACGACAACCTTAATGCTTCCGTATTACTTACACTTCAAAAATTTTGATTTTCTTGGAATTATCGGATTGTTTACTGGGAAACCAGGGGTGAATCTGATTAACACCTATTGGCCATCGATTATTACATCGGCAACAGCGATAGGTTTGAAGGCTGGTTTGTTCATCTATATTTTCCGACAGTTTTTCAAGGGTTTACCTAAGGAAATTGAGGAAGCGGCCTTCATCGATGGAGCGGGTGGCATTCAAACCTTCTTCCGGATTATGCTACCTAATGCTATTCCACCAATCATCACAGTTGTGTTGTTCTGCTTCGTTTGGCAGTACAATGATACATTCTATACGACGCTGTTTATGAGCGGAATGGAATTAATGTCTTTGAAAGTAGCTACATTACCATCACAGGCTGATCAATTCATTCCAGTGCTTATGGGCTACTCGCATAGTTCTGGATTCAAGGCTGATCCCAATCACGTAGCGATGGTTGTAGATACAGGGATATTACTAGCAATCTTACCTTTACTAGCCTTGTATCTAGTCGTTCAACGTTACTTTGTCGAAAGTATTGAAAGAAGCGGTATTGTCGGTTAAATAAGCGGTTATGAAAAGTTTGGATAATGCTTACGATGCAAGTTTTCATACAAACAACAACAATAGCTAAAAACTGGAGGATGTATCATGGACCAAACGATGTTATTAGATACATGGCGTTTCAAATCTGCGAAGGATAATGATTGGTTGCCTGCTACGGTTCCAGGTTGTGTGCATACTGATCTATTGCACAATGATCGTATTCCGAATCCTTTCTATGCTACGAATGAGCATGATCTACAATGGATTGATAAGCTTGATTGGGAATACGAGACGTATTTCACACCATCAGCTGAATTTTTACAAGAAGAACATCAAGAACTTCATTTCAAAGGTTTGGATACGTATGCAGATGTATTCGTTAATGAAAAGCTAGTGCTTTTAGCGGATAATATGTTCCGAACTTGGAAAGTTGATGTAACTGGTTTACTACACGAACAAGAGAATCACATTCGAATATTATTCCGTTCTCCTATCCAAGAGGATTTACCGAAATTGAAAGCTTTAGGCTATGCTTTACCAGCAACAAATGATCAATCTGAATTAGGTGGATTAGGTGAGCAGAAGCTTAGTATTTTTGCTCGTAAAGCACCTTATCATTATGGTTGGGATTGGGGTCCACGCTTTGTTACAAGTGGGATTTGGCGTGAAGTGGAATTGGTTAGTTGGTCAGGCGTTATCGTTAGAGATCTGTTTATTGATCAATTATCAGTTACGTCGCAATCAGCTCAGCTTGCAGCTAAAGTAACGGTATCGGTAGCGAAAAGTGGTTCGCTGCAATTACAAGTCCAGTCAGAGTGTAAAAGTTGGGAATTACTTACTGATGTCGAAGCAGGTGAGCATATTCTCACTCTCCCGATGGCAATTAATGAGCCAAAGTTATGGTGGAGTAACGGCCTTGGTGAACCGAATCGTTATCAGTTTAATGCGGTGGTTACTTTACAGGACGAAGGTATTTCGCATTCGACACAAGCTACGATTACTACAGGACTACGCACCGTTAAATTAGTCCGTGATCGAGATGCTGATGGCTCAGGTGCAACATTCCACTTTGAGCTTAATGGAGTTGCTGTATTTGCCAAAGGAGCCAATCATATCCCTAATGATAGCTTTATCTCGGAAGTTACGGAGGATCGCTATCGTGCTGAGATCATGTCTGCTGTAGAAGCGAATATGAACATGCTCCGTGTATGGGGGGGCGGCATCTATGAAGCCGATGCATTTTATGATTTATGTGATGAGTATGGCATTATGGTATGGCAAGACTTTATGTTTGCATGTAGCATGTATCCAGGTGATGAAGAGTTCTTACAAAATGTTCGTGCAGAAGCAGTAGATAATGTGAAGCGTCTTCGTAATCATCCATCACTCGTACTATGGTGTGGCAATAATGAGATCGACTCTGCATGGGCGCATTATGATGAGCATGGTGGCTGGGGCTGGAAGAAGGATTACGAGCCAGCAATTCGTGAAAAGATATGGGCAGATTACGAGAAAATTTTTCATGAACTATTACCTGATGTTGTAGCAGAATTACACGCTACAATTGATTATTGGCCGTCATCTCCGATTGTATCTGTTAGTCACGATCAAGCGCAGCATGCACATCCGTTGACCAATGAAGGTGATGTGCATTACTGGGGAGTATGGCATAATGTAGAGCCATTTGAAAATTATCAAATTAAGCTAGGACGCTTTATGAGTGAATATGGGTTCCAATCATTCCCAGAGTATCGTACGATTCGTAGCTTTGCCGAAGAATCTGATCTGGCAATCGATACAAAGGTAATGATGGCCCATCAGAAAAATGGTGATGGAAATCGTCTTATTAAAGAATATATGGATATGTATATGTCACAACCTACTGATTTCAAAGGATTCTTATATCTAAGTCAAGTGCTTCAAGCAGATGCTATGCAAATGGCAATTGAAGCACATCGCAGAAAAATGCCATACTGCATGGGCTCACTATATTGGCAAATGAATGATTGTTGGCCGGTTGCTTCATGGGCGGGAATTGACTACTATGGTCGCTGGAAGGCACTTAACTATTATGCGCGTCGCAGTTTTGCGAGTATATTACTATCTGCACAAGTTGAGGAAACGGAGCTAGCTATCTACCTTGTGTCAGATAAGCTCCAATCTGTTAGTGGAACATTACTAGTTCAATTGCGCGATCTATCAGGTGAAGTGTTATGGGAGGAACAATCTAAGGCTGATCATCCGGTAAATACGTCAGAAGTCGTTAAGCGCCTTACGATCTCGCAATTACTGAATGGATATAATGAAGATGAGGTGTTTGTCAGTGCGTCGTGGTCAGCTGATAGCGGAGAAACAGCACAAACAATCTATTATTTCGTGAAAAATCAAAATCTACTGTTGCAGCAACCAGAGATTGAAGTGAGCGAGACGGTCGAAAGCGGGGCAACAATTGTTACATTGCAATCGAAGTCACTAGCCAAACAAGTTGTCTTGACATCGGAGGTTGATGGCATATGGTCTGATAATTATTTCGATCTTATTCCAGGTGAACCTTATACAGTAACCTTTACTACATTGGATCGAGCTAGTCATTATGCTGGTAAAGTAGAAGTGAAATCAATGATCGATTTTATTGTGCAAGATGCTGCTGTAACTGCGCAAGTGTAGCGAAATTGAATGGGATTTAACAGCCCGTAAGCCCCTTGAACTGTGGGAGCTTACGGGCTTATTTATGGAATTAACTATTATTTCCATTTTCTTCTTCATAGTTACTTTCCTTATTAGCACTCCTGTTGATACGTTCGTTAAATTTGTTATATTCTGCTACAATAAAGTGAGAACTAGTTAATAGGAGATTATTATGACAAAAGCGATATTTTTTGATGTAGACGACACACTATACGATCATCTTATCCCTTTCCAAAAAGCAGTACAGCCATATGTGGATCATATAGAGTCCTTTCCCTATGAAGAAGCTTATCATCGTATGCGATATTATAGCGATAAAATTTCAGTTGAGCTTGGTGGAGCGGGGAAAATGGAAGAAGGCTCGGCAACTGAAGCGATGAAGAGGGATAGATTTCAATTTGCGTTACAAGAATTTGGTATAGACATTGATGCGGGTCAGGCTGAAAGTATTCAGTTGACCTATTTTGAATGTCAATTTGAGATCGAGCTATTCCCTAATGCGCGTGAGCTTATCGTCGAGCTGCAACAACGAGGTTTCATTGTTGGTGTGTTAACGAATGGTGCAGAAGCGCATCAATGGCGTAAAATTAAAGCATTAAAAATAGATGAACTTATTCCAGTAGAGCGTATCTTTGTTTCAGGAAGCTATCAATGGGATAAACCTGACATTAGAATGTTTCAGTATATTAATGAACGGACAGGAACATTACCTGAGCAATGCACATATGTAGGTGATTCCTGGCGTAATGATGTCATTGGTGCAACAAGTGCAGGGTGGAGCATGATATGGTTCAATCATCGCAATCTAGAACGAGAAAGTAATCTTACTCTACAAGGTGAAGTGACAAGCTTTAATGATTTGAAATATTTAGTGCTTTGAACTATCGCTTTAGGTTCATATCATCTAATAGTTTGAAACGACAATTGATAGAAATTACAACAGTGAGAGTGATATAGATGAGCAGTAGGAACGAGAGTTTAATATGCCATTTTAACCAAATTTTAACTCTAGCAGATGCAGTTATTGTGACAGACAGTACTCATAGAATTTGCCTTGTGAATGATGCCTATGAGCAGATTACAGGATTTAAGGAAAGAGACATCATCGGGAAAAAAGCTGGAATATTGAAAACGAAGCTAACGCCTGTCGAGACGTATGTACAGATGAAAGCATCATTAGAGAAGCATCAGCCGTGGTCAGGTGTGTTCACCAATCGGAAAACTAATGGTGCTCTATGGCATTCGTCTATTACTATTACTCCATATTTAATCGATGATGAAGTTTATTTTGCTGGCGTATTTCGTGTATTAGAGGATTTAGAGCGTGGACATTATTTAGATGAGAAGAGAGTTCGCCAACTACAAGGCTCGCTGTTAAAGGTGCTAGCGATATCTTGTGAAATTCGTGATCCTGGTATTGAAAATCATCTAATTCGTGTTCAAAATCTTACAGAGTTACTTGTAGAGCGACATAATGAAAGAATCGATTCACAGCTAGATTATCACTACACATCGCAAATTGTTAATGCAAGTATTATGCATGATATCGGTAAATCTGCTATTCCTGAAGGTATTCTTTATAAGCCAGGTTCATTGGCACCGTATGAACGAATCATAATAGAAATGCATCCGCAAATCGGTGTTGATATTTTAACGAAGATTTATGGCGAATTAGATGATGAGTTATTTGAAAATGAGTTTTCAGTCGCGAAGAACGTAATATTGCATCATCACGAGAAATGGAATGGTGAAGGATATCCATTTCATTTAATCGGTGAAGATATTCCGTTTGAAGCAAGAATTGTAAGTGTTGTCGATGTATACGATGCATTAACAACGAAGCGTCCTTACAAAGAAAAATGGACACAAAAAGCTGCCATTGAATTAATCATTGAACAAAGTGGCAAGCATTTTGATCCTGCGATTGTGGAATCATTTATAACTTTATATGAAGATGGCTCGCTAGATGCGGATGAATAAATCGATAAATGAGCAAGCCAATGAACGGATAAATGAAGAGGGGTATTGTATCGTCTGCTATTAGACGATGTGATACTCCTTTTGTTTTTCATGAACTCTTTACTATCAGATTAGAAAAAAAGTTGAAAATATTAAGAATGTCTTCATAATTAACGTTAACTAATGTTAAGATTTTCCGTTTACAATGAAGATAATGAAAGATATCTGCTGGAATGGAGGGTGAAATATGGATCATTTTTATGTGCTAGTTGTTGATGACGATAAGGAAATCCGTGACGTTATTGAAATTTACTTGAAAAATGAAGGAGTTACCGTATTAAAAGCAAAGGATGGGATTGAAGCTCTAGAAATAATAAATGAACAGCAAATCCATCTCATTATATTAGACATTATGATGCCCAAGCTGGATGGGATCTCCACTACATATAAAATTCGCGAGAACAAAAATATTCCTATCATTATTTTGAGTGCAAAAAGTGAGGACGCGGATAAGATACTAGGTCTACATATGGGAGCGGATGACTATGTCACAAAACCATTTAATCCAATGGAACTCGTTGCAAGGGTGAAGTCCCAGCTGAGAAGGTATGTTACTTTAGGTACTTATGAAGGGATTAATAAAATGATTGATCTCAATGGACTTACGTTAGATCAACCAGCAAAAGAAGTAAAGGTTCATGGTGAGCACGTGAAGCTTACTCCCATTGAATATAAAATCGTTGAATTACTTATGACTAACGCAGGGCGGGTATTCTCGATCACTGAAATCTATGAAAAAGTATGGAAGGAGCCTTGCTATAACGCTGAAAATACAGTAGCCGTCCATATTAGAAAAATTCGCGAGAAAATTGAAATTGATCCAAAAAATCCAAGATACTTAAAGGTGGTATGGGGAATTGGGTACAAAATGGAAAAGTAGAGTTACTTTAGTTGTTTGGATCGTTTTACTTACTTTTGGTCTAAGTGGGATATTATCATTTTTTACTTTAGGTAGTAGCTATGTACATAAGGATTATTTTCAGACTCCTGAATTTAGATATGAGCTCGCTCAATTCGCAAACAATTTAAATAGGTTTGAGTTAAACAGTATTACATTGGAACAAGCGAAAAGGTCGATCACTGTTTCGGAATATGAAATTAATAATTACCGAAATCAGGTTGGAGATCTAACGTACCAAATCGATAACTTAAATGCTGAGTTTGAATTTCTCATTAAAATAGAGGATATAAAGAAAACGATTACCAATGATGATGATATAAAAGCGCAGATAATAGCTGACAAAGAACGGATGTTAAGAGAATATTATCAGGAACGAGAGTATTACCGTGCAGATTATTTGATATACAAAGAAACATTCCAATACTTATTTAAAAACAAAGTAACCGGTAAGTCGTATACAAATCTGCAAAACTCAGAAGAAATGTTTAATGGCGATTTGTTATTTATAACAAGTTATTCTATACCTAAGGAATATTCGATGAATGCTAGCATTCCAGCAATATCTGACGAACTGGTGAATTCATTTATCCCATTCGAAGGACAGATTGCGGTACCTAAATCTTTACCATCATCAAACCCAGTTATGATCGAATACGAACGGTACAAGCAGAAGCAAATCATCTGGTTAGTATATACTTTAGCGAGTATTGGCGCTCTTATTTTATGTTTCTATCTGAAAAAAGCGAAAGATGTCCCTACTGGAAGTGAAACATGGAGGCTCTATTATAACAAGCTTCCCATTGACTTAAGAGTAATTTTGTTCATCATAGCAGGATTTTGCGCTGTTATGTTACTATTTTTCATTAATGAACAAATTTTTTATGATATTGAAAATCTATATGTTTATGTTTTAGATATATTAAGTTATATTGCAATTGGAGCGATTTGTTGGGGGCTAATGCTCATTCAAGGGGAATTTCTTGTTACATCATTAAAGGATCGAAATAACTTTAAGAATGAATGGGATAAGGCGCTGCTCAATAGAGCTGGTCAGAGTACTAAAAAGATCCTTGGAAGATCTAGAAAAGGCATGGGTGCACTGATTAATAAAGCAAAGTGTAGCCTGAGAGACGCTTTTTTGAATAAGAGTATGGGCATACAGTTGTTTATTATTTTGGTGGTAGTATTTGGTTTAGGTATAGCAGCGATGATGATTACCGTAGATCCGATATTTCTTCTTATCTATCTGGTTCTACTTGCGTTTATTGGACTGCCAATTGTAATGTTCTTAATCAAAAGCGTTGGGTATTTTAATTTGATTGTTATCAAAACGAATGAATTGGTCCTTGGAAATCTAGGGCATGATCTATCGGTGCATGGGAAATCTGTTCTAGCCAATCTTGCTGGCAATATCAATACGTTGAAACAAGGGGTAAAAATATCGCAGAACGAACAAGCGAAGAGCGAACGTCTTAAAACAGAGTTAATTACAAATGTAAGCCATGATCTGCGGACACCGTTAACCTCTATCATTACTTATACCGATCTATTGAAACGAGAAGGTTTATCCAATGAGGATAGATCAGCCTATCTTGAAATCATTGACAGGAAATCAAAGCGACTAAAGGTATTAATCGATGATTTATTTGAAGTTTCAAAAATGGCTAGTGGAAATATAGCATTGACAAGGGAAAAGGTTGATCTTGTGCAGCTGTTACAACAGGCACTTGCCGAACATAACAACACGATCAATGACTCCAGTCTTCAATTCCGGATTAAGTACGCCGAAATGCCTGTTTACGCTCTTGTTGATGGGAATAAGTTGTGGCGTGTCTTTGATAACTTAATCGAAAATGTTCTTAATTATTCACTAGAGAACTCCCGTGTCTATATTATAGTACAGGCAACTGACAATCAGGCGACTGTTACGTTTAAAAATGTATCTAAATTTGAACTTAGCGAAAACATAGATGAGCTATTTGAAAGGTTCAAACGTGGAGATACTTCACGACAAACGGAAGGCTCTGGACTTGGACTTGCCATTGCCAAATCAATCGTGGACCTTCATGAAGGCAGTCTTAATATTGAAACGGAAGGTGATTTATTCAAAGTGAGTATTTCGCTAAAGCTTGTGATGTAACATAAGTAAAAAGCACATTCACCACTCAGTATGCTTAATGAGGGGGGAATGTGCTTTTTACAATGAGCGGTATAGATTAGTAGCTAATTAGACCTCTAATAGTGTTGCTCCATAACTCCGTTATTAACAATAGTTTTGCTCAGTCTACTATATCTCCACATCAGTCTCTTCCAAAGTAAAATCACCCGAAGGTGCAAGTAACTCCAGCACCTGCTCCGGATCCCACATCGATTCCTTCGTCTCATCTGCTTCTAATATGTCATCGATAAGCTGTTGCTTCCTCTGTTGCAATTGCAGCATTTTATCTTCCAATGTACCTTCCGCAACTAATTTAATAATATTGACGACATTACGTTGTCCGATCCGATGAACACGATCAGCCGCTTGTTGTTCTACCGCAGGATTCCACCATAGGTCATATAAGACAACTGTATCTGCCCCAGTTAAGTTCAGTCCGGTTCCACCAGCTTTCAACGATAAGAGGAACATATCTCGCTCGCCATTGTTGAATCGATCGCAGTTTTGCACACGTTCAAGCGGTGGAGTCTGACCATCAATATAGAAAAATTGATAACCACGCAATGCTAGCTGCTGGGAAATAATATGCAGCATAGAAGTGAACTGAGAGAAGATAAGTAGTCGTTTCCCTTCGCGGTAGCTATCTGCAACTAGTTCTAGTAGCTGCTCTAATTTAGCAGAACCTCCATTATAATTTTCCATGAACAGTGAAGGGTGACAACAGATTTGACGCAATCTCGTAATACCAGCTAGCAACTTAATTCTTGTTTTTCCACGCTGCTTTGGATCAAGATGCTTCAATGTATCCTCTTGTAGCTTCGCAAGAAATGCGAGATATATCTTTTTCTGCTCTGGTAATAATGGAGCAACTAGTGTCGTTTCGATCTTATCTGGCAACTCTTCGATAACATCGCTTTTCTTTCGTCGCAATAAGAATGGTGAGATTCGAGCTAAGAGCACATCTCGTGGCCAGTCCATAAAATGCTGTTTCTCTGTAAATGTGTTCGGATTAACTAGGTTCATAATGGACCACAATTCGTCCAAGCGATTTTCAATCGGTGTGCCTGTCAAAGCAAAACGATATTTTGCATCAATCGCTTTAACCGCCTTGGCTGTTTGTGTATAGTCATTTTTGAAAGCTTGAGCTTCATCGCAAACGAGCGTATGATAGCGCAATGTCATAAATGCAGCAATATGCTGTCGTAATGCTTGATACGATACAATCCAAACATCCGCTTGTTGTTGGTCACTAGTCGTAACGGCACCAGTTTTCATATCCGAAGCTTCAACGACACAAGTTCGCACGGTTGGCGAGAAACGTTGGAATTCCGCTTGCCAGTTATAGAGCAGTGAAGCTGGTGTTACGATTAGCACCTTCTGCTCGGATTGACGAATATCTTCTAGTACTGACGTAAGAAATGCGATAACTTGTATCGTTTTACCTAATCCCATCTCATCAGCTAGTAACCCTCCAAGATTATAATCAGCGAGCATTCTCATCCATTGATAGCCATCGATTTGATAATCACGTAAAGTAGCTGTTAGAGCTTGAGGTATTGGAACTTCATATAGCTCTGGGTGCTGAATATGATCAATGAATTTCTTCAGCGAGCGAGATAGCTTGATCGGACTATCGCTAGGCAAGCTTTGAATATAACCAATACTTCTTCTAATCGGAATCTGATCATCAAACAGGGTAGGATGTTCAAGTCCAAGCTCGTTCATCACTTTAATAAGTTGATCGTATTTCTCATGTTCAAGTGATAATAACGTACCTTGGGAAAGCCGATAGAAGCGACGTTTGAGCTTCAATGATTGAATAACTTCACGAAGCTCATCATTACTAATTCCTGTCATAGAGAAAGAGTACTGGAGCCAGTTACTTTTTTCATCCCAGCTAAGTGTAAGCTCGGGATATACATCTTCAGCAACATAACGCACACGGACTGCGGTTGTCGCTAGTATGGTTGCACAGAGTTTAAGTTTGGGGAGTGCATCATGCAGAAAACTATATTCATCTTCATCACCTTCAATAATCCAGCCACCTTCTGTTTGCAGGCTTGGTATTTGAGCGATAATATCAAGAATAGCTTGTTCCTTCTCCCGTTCTCTAAGCATAATAAATCCAGATTGCATTTGGGCGGCTTCAGGTAATAGCGGATTAATAATGAGGCCGCCATAATGAAATTCCAGTCCAACTAGCAAACGGTCGCGAACTCTATCGAGAAATAACTGTGCTTTCAGAGGTTGCTGGATAACCTTCGCTGTAATTTCATCCGCAATGACGATATGTGCAATACGATGAAGCTTTGGCAGTACAACGTCTAATAGAGATGATAGCAGATGCGGTTCAATCATCATTTCATAATGATCATCAGCTAGAAGTAGCTTTTGGATACCTTGCAGTTGCTTAGCATGCTCATAGCTTATGTTGAACCATTGACCGTACATAATCGCTAACTCGTAGGCTGGCATTACTATTAAATGATGGAGGGTACTGCAACGCAGCCAATATTGCTTAGTATCCTCTGTAATCGTTAATGGTAGTGGAAGCTTGCCTTCCGCTATTTCAATCGAATCAAACCGCTGTAGTTGCTCATCAAGTGGGCCTGCAGGTAAATAGTATTCAACATTAACATGCTCGTAAGCGAGTAGCTGACCTGCAATCCGATGATACCAAGCTGCTGGTAATGGAATACTTTTCATACGGGTAGATGCTCGTTCAAGTTCTAGCATTTGCAGTAGTACAACAGCAAGCTGCCTCATTGCTGGAGCAATATAATGCTGATCAGGATCATAATAGGCAGTTTTGGAAATAGGAAAATAAAGCCGATTAACAATAGCTTCCAAAAAGGCTTTTGGTTGTGCAATATGAAATTTTTTTTTGAGTCCAGCAAATATTTCAAGGAACATCATATATTGATCATTTTGTTCCATCAAGACACAGCGTAGCTGAACAGGAAACAGCGTTAGTCGCTGTGGGGCTCTTATATGATCAGATTGAAACAATTGGAGCATCTGCTCCGCTTTAGAATGATTATCATTATGCATAAACAATATCCTCACGAATCGATTAGTTGTAAGTGTAGTATACCACTAATACTAGGCTTTGCTTAACATCATATAACTTGCTACTATTATAACAACAACATTGATTACAAAATAAAGGAGCTACTCAAATGATTAATAAATTATCAATATTAGATGTTTCACCTATTATACAAGGCGGTACTGTAGGCGATGCGCTTCAGCGTACGGTTGATTTGGCACAGCATGCAGAGCAATGGGGGTATTCTCGTTATTGGCTTGCTGAGCATCATAACTCTCCAAGCATTGCAAGTTCAGCTACAGCAGTAGTTATTGGTCATGTTGCATCCCAAACAACATCGATTAGAGTAGGATCAGGAGGCGTCATGCTGCCCAATCATGCATCATTAGCGATTGCTGAGCAATTTGGTACATTGGAAGCTTTATTTCCAGGGCGTATAGATCTTGGATTAGGCAGAGCGCCAGGAACGGATCCGCTAACGGCAAAGGCACTTCGTGGTGAGCGTGGAACCAATGGACAAAATTTTCCTGATCAGCTAGATGAATTGAGAAAGTATATTGATCCAACATATGGTACCAGCCGTCCAGCGATACGAGCTATTCCTGGGGAAGGTAGTGATGTTCCAATTTGGCTATTAGGATCAAGTGATTTTAGTGCCACGCTGGCTGCTCAGCAAAGCTTGCCGTTCGCGTTTGCTGGACATTTTTCCCCAACATATATTGTACCGGCATTAAAATTATACCAATCACAATTTGAGCCCTCGACTCGTTATCCCGAGCCATATAGTATGGTAGCTGTCAATGTGATTGCCGCTGAAACGGATGAAGAAGCACAATACTTAGCGACTTCGATGTATCAGTTGTTCCTTGGCTTCGTGAGAAGTAAGTCTGCTCCATTAGCTCCGCCAGTTCGTAATATGGATACTATTTGGAGTGCACAAGAGAAAATGTTTGTAGACCAGCAAGTCGGCTCATCTATTATTGGAAGCAAGGAAACGGTTAAGCAGAAGCTTGAGCAGTTAATTGCAGCTACTGGAGTTGATGAAGTGATGGTGACCGCATATATTCACGACCATGCGGCTAGACTTCGTTCGTTTGAAATTGTTTCGTCTTTGCTAAGGTAGATAATTATGATCAACAATTACAGCAAAGGCAACTGTTAGTAACAAGCTTTGAAAGAGGGGAATGATCGTGTCTACGATACTTATTGCCGAGGATGATCAAGAAATTGCTCAATTAGTAGCGATGCATATTGAGCATGAGGGACATAAAACGATACTTGCATATGATGGACAGGCAGCTTTAGATATCATTATGTCCCGATCAATTGATCTCATTATATTAGATATTATGATGCCACTACTAGATGGTCTGGAGCTAACGCGGAAAATAAGAGAGAAGTATAGTATGCCGATTATTTTTCTAAGTGCTAAAACATCCGACATGGATAAAATTACTGGACTTATTATGGGTGCTGATGATTATATGACCAAACCATTTAATCCGATGGAATTAGTAGCAAGAGTGAATGCGCAGCTTAGAAGATATACACAGCTTAACCAAAGCTTGACGGGAAAGGAATCCCAGTTGCTTATACAAGGTGGCTTACAAATCGATCCCTCTACAAGAATAGTTACGTTGTATGATCAAGTGATCGAGCTGACTCCCAAAGAGTTTGATATTTTGTATCTTTTAGCGCAGCATCCAAAAAAGGTGTTTAGCATAGAAAATATATTCGTTCAAGTATGGGGGGAGTCGTATCAGGACGGTGCCAATACGGTAATGGTACATATTCGTACGCTTCGCAAAAAGCTTGGAAAAGACAAGGATCAATGGATTAAAACAATATGGGGAGTGGGGTATACGTTTAATGGGTAGAGCAATTAAAGGCTTTCGAACTAAAATGCTCTTATTATTCATGCTCAGTATTGCAACGTCGGCCATTATTACATATGGAATTTACCGGGGGATGCAATATTACTACCATAATTATGTATACGCTGAAGACACTATAGCATTGTGGCGAAAATGGATACTAAATGTTGGCGATGTGAACTTTTTCCTTATTGTTTTTATTCCGTTAGCTATTTTAATGTTCTATCTACTGACGATCCCGTATTCGGGCTATTTCAGATCTATATCCCGTGGTATTCATCATCTAGCCAATGGTGAATTTTCGGAGCAGGTTGTTATTGCGTCACGCGATGAATTTCAAATTATTGCTGAAGACATTAATCGTGCAGGAATGAAGCTTCAAGAAGCTGTAACGCGAGGTGATTTTGCCGAAAGCAGTAAAGATCAGCTTGTGCTCAATTTGGCTCATGATCTACGAACGCCACTTACTTCAGTTATCGGGTATTTGGAGTACATTTTACAGCATGAAGAGTTAGCGAAAGAAACATCAACGCATTATACGATGATCGCTTATACAAAGTCCAAGCGATTAGAAACACTTATTGAACAGTTGTTTGAAATTACTAGAATGAACTATGGTCATCTTTCATTAAAGCAAAAGCCGCTTGATCTCATTCAATTGCTTGTTCAGTTGACGGAGGAATTATATCCTATCTTCGAATCACATCAGCTGGAGGCGAGATTAAGCTTACCATCAGTTGTTCAAATAAATGGCGATGGGGAACTACTCGCGCGTGTTTTTGAAAATTTGTTTACTAATGCAGCAAGGTATGGGCATGAAGGGAAATACGTCGATATTGAAGGGGAAATATTTGATGATCATATTGAAATTATCGTGAAAAATTACGGTAGTTATATTCCTCAGGAAGAGCTCCCGTTTCTATTTGATATGTTCTATAGTGGGGATCGTGCTCGGACAGAACAAGAAGGTAGTACTGGACTAGGTTTATATATTGCGAAAAACATTATCGAACAGCATGGCGGTACGATTAGCGTGCAAAGTGAGGTTACCGCTACACAATTTACAGTAATATTGCCCATAGGATTGGAAACTTAAGAAATACTTAAGATTTCCCCATCTTTTTTATTAATATCCTTTCGTTATGATAGATGAACAATGTAATGAGAGGAAGCTAGAAATGAAGAAAGCAATCGTATTATCATGCGTAGCAGCAGTGCTAATCTATCTATTTGTTGGTTTCAAGGAACGTGGCGTGCAGCTTAAACCGTATAATAATGAATTACAACAAGATGGATATGAGCTTATGCCTGTAGATGAAGAAATGAAATATGCGGGGAATTTAATTCTCGTTAACAAAGACTATAAGCTACGCGATGAAGGCTTAGTTGATGATCTCGTCCTTGTTGTGAAAGAAGATCAATATACTAGCGGATATCGGCTTGATAATGACGATATTAAGCTATCAGAATTAGTCATTCGCAACTTTCAAAATATGGTTGACGATGCGCAAGAAGATGGAATAACACATTTAATATTGAATAGTGGCTATCGAAATAAAGAGAAGCAAGCTTCGTTATATAATGAAATGGGTTCTCAATACGCTTTACCAGCGGGATATAGCGAGCATAATATCGGATTATCATTGGACATCGGTTCATTAGTAGGCAAGATAGAGGATGCACCTGAAGGGAAATGGCTAAGGGAAAATGCTGCTCGTTTTGGTTTTATATTACGCTATCCCGAGGATAAAGTCGATATTACGGGAATTGAATATGAGCCTTGGCATTTTCGTTATGTGGGAGTTCCACATAGTGTCATTATGCAAGACCGGCGTTGGGTGCTTGAAGAATATTTGCAATATGTAAGAGAAAATCGTAATTTGCAAACAACAATTGCTGGGAAGAAATATTTGATTAACTATTATGAGTTTGAACAAGAGTTGCAGATTAAAGTTCCGACAAATAAAAGCTATACTATTTCAGGAGATAATAGCAATGGGATTATCGTGACGTTAGAGTTAGGAGGACAATAAAGGTGTTGCGAAAAATGCTGTTAGTTCCGCTTTTTATCATCAATTTATTCGTTTTATTGAAAATTATTTTATTCAAATTTGGTCCAGTGTCGCTGATGACTTTAATAGAGCAAGCAAAAAATACATACGAGCATCCAGACATCATTATTAATAGATGGAAATGGGCTAATCTTGTACCTTTCGATACGATAACACCAAGTCTTGGACTTCAACTAAGCATGTCACAATTTATGAATTTGTATGGCAACATTGCTATTTTTATCCCAACTGGTATTTTAATTAGTTTGATGGTGACGAAGCGATGGTCATTATCTATTCTCATATCATTTGGAATTAGCCTAATGCTAGAAAGCCTACAATTAATACTAGCAATGGGTTCCTTCGACGTAGACGATCTTATTCTGAATACTGCTGGTGGTATGATAGGAGCGGGAATTGTTGTAATTGGAACTGCTGTGTTGAAAAGACTATTTCGCTTTGGAGTGGTTCAAGAAGTGCGCTAAGCCAAGCAGTAGCTACGAGAACTAATTGCTAGTGGAACAGCTACTAGTACTCGTAGCGTTGATATTATACACTAGATCATGCTACCAAATTATGGTACGATGTTTGCTAGCATTGCTACAAATATATGATTTGGAGATGAGAGACTAGTGAAAAAAAGTTTAGCTGTTTTATTTTCATTTTTGCTAATTTTCACAATCGCTTTACCAGCTCAAGCAGCGAGTTCAACGAACGCAACGGTCTATTATAATGGAGAAAAATTATCATTAACGGAAGCTCCATTTATTGAAAAAGGTAAAACATACATACCATTGCGGAGCTATTTCGAAGAGCTAGGCTATAATGTATCCTATTCGGATAAACAGAAAACTATTATAGTTTCATATGAAGGTTTTAAATCTACTATTGATTTGAAAAAAAATAAAGTTTCTGAATATGGCGAGATTATCGTCGACAAGCTAGATGTTATTCAACGTAATTATACGACCTATGCCCCACTTAGAGAATTACAACCGATTACATTATTGAATATGGAATGGAAGAAAGAGAGTAACTCGATCTATTTAACGGATATGTATCCAGCAACGAATCCAACAACGGATGAAGATACGATAGAAGATCAATTAGCTTCTCAAGGATTTTTATGGAAGACTGAACACAATGGAAATACTGTATATCTACTAGGCTCGATCCATGTTGGCGATGAAGCATTATATCCATTAAGAGCTGAAATTAATAAGGCATTCGCAGCATCAGATGTTGTGGTAACTGAAGTGGATACTAATAAAGAGTTAACGAAAGAAGAAGAAGAAGCTATCGACAAATTGATATATTATGAAGATGGTACGACACTTAAAGATCATATATCTCCAGAAACATATGCGAAGATAGTTGTTTTGGCGAAAAAAGAAGGCTTTAATATGGAAGCAGTTGATCAGACGAAAGTTTGGCTCGTTAATATGATACTTGAAGATTTAATTCCGGAGGATGAGAAAATCAGTCCTGACTACGGTATTGATACTTATTTCTTAGAGTCAGCTCAAGACAGAAAAATACCTAATCTAGAATTAGAAACAGCTTATTTACAATACCAAATGTTAAGTAGCTTCTCTGACGAATATGAAGAAGAAGCATTGAAAAATGCGCTTAAGATGATTCGATATGCTGAACTAGGCTATGATGTGAATAATGGTTCTGACTATCTCCTTAATATTTGGAAAGCGGGAGATATTGAGCCGCTAGATAGTATGGCGGAATCATTGAAAAAGGAAGAGCTTGATTACTACAATGGTATGCTTGCTAACCGTAATAAAGGTATGGCAGATAAAGTTGTAGGTTATTTGAACGGAACTGAGACGAAAACATATTTTGTCATTGCAGGTGCGCTTCATATGGCTGGCTCTGATAGTATTATTAAGCTACTAGAAGCGCAAGGCTACAAGGTTGAACGATTGTAGTTTAATTAATTTGTAATTTCGCATAGAGTGCGTCTACGGATTGAATCGCATAGACAACATCGATCATTTTACCATTATGAATAAGGACGAGTGCTGGTATACTGCGTAGCTGCCATAATTCACGGAAATATGGTGTGTAATTAATATTTGCTTGATAAAGTGAATATGGAACGCCAACTGCTTGTACAATTTGTAGCATCGTTAAGGCTACTTTACATGTCCCGCAAAACGGTGATGTAAAAAGTATGGCGACTCGTCCGATTTCTATGGATGCCATCTGGTGAAGTTGATCTTCAGTAAGTTCTGTAATGATTTGATTCATATGTATTCCCTCCATCGGAATAATCATAATATTTTTTTGGGAAAAATGAAACCCTTATGAACAAAGGCTCGTATAGAAAGAGATAGGTCGTAAAATTTCATATGCATATACCTCCAAAGGGGAGTAGCTACTACAATAAAATCGTCATCACGAGAGAAATCTCCGGTTTTATTGGCAACGAATGCAATAATCGTTGTTTGCAAGACCTTTGCCTATTTTGGCAAAGGTTTTTTTTATGTGCTGAAAGGAAATTGACGCTTATTCAATAGTTAATAACAAATCTAGGAGGAATACGATGGATTGGTCAATTTTTTTTGAGTATGGTTCAGTTTTACTAATTCTAATTGCATTAGAAGGTTTATTAGCAGCAGATAATGCACTCGTACTTGCAATTATGGTAAAGCATTTACCAGAAGAAGAACGCAAAAAGGCATTGTTTTACGGGTTGTTTGGCGCATTAGTATTTAGATTTTTATCATTGTTTATTATTTCTTTCTTGGTGGATATATGGCAGGTCCAAGCAATCGGAGCATTGTACTTACTCTTTATTGCACTCAACCATATACTAAGAAAATTATGGTTTCACGGAAAAAATTCAACGAAGCCTAAAAAAGAGAAAAAAGGAAGTGGCTTCTGGGTTACTGTATTAAAAGTAGAATTAGCAGATATTGCTTTTGCGATTGATTCGATATTGGCAGCCATTGCACTTGCTGTATCTTTACCGGCTACGAATTTACCGAAAATAGGTGGTATGGATGGTGGTCATTTCATCGTCATATTCCTTGGTGGACTAGTCGGCGTAATTATTATGCGTTTCGCAGCAAATATGTTTGTTAAATTACTTGAAAGTCGTCCAGGTCTTGAAATTGCGGCATTCTGTATTGTTGGTTGGGTTGGTATTAAGCTTGCTGTTCATACATTGGCTCATGAGGCTGTTGGCGTAATCTCTCATGATTTTGCAGAATCAACGGGCTGGAAGTTAACATTCTATATCGTACTTATTGGAATCGCTGTGCTTGGTTGGATACTATCTAACAATAAGCATGCTAAAGGTGAAGGAACTAAGCAATCTGCTTAGTGCTTTAACAAGTAATTAATGGGTTCGTCCAATATTGAAAAAACACTCTACTCTTGCTAAAGTAATAAGCAAGAATAGAGTGTTTTTATGTTGGAGTAGCAATTGCTGTATCTTAATAAGGCTCAAAACCAAAACCAGCGCTTGACGAAATATGAATGGATATACGGATGTGCCGAAGTAGCCCCATCCAGCGCACATTAAGGCTACTTTGGCTTTGTTATTTACACGTGTACCAAGGGGCCAAAGCTATCTTAAAAATGATCAATCATGCCGATAACGTACCTGATGTCCGCTTACGTATACAAATTTAAACAGTCAAGCACTTATTATGAGGTTGAGCCCTTATTAATAAAAATAATAATTATTAGTATGAGGTGATGATATGAGTATCTATATAGGACTTGGTGGCTGGGGAGATCATGATTCACTATATGTTAAAGGTGCGAACAGTACAAATAAGCTAGCGTTATATAGTAATCACTATGAGGTAGTTGAAATCGATAGTACTTTTTATGCTATCCAATCAGCTGAACGGATGAGTCTATGGCTAGCTCAAACTCCGCCTCAATTCAAATTTATTGTGAAAGCTTATCAAGGAATGACCGGACATCAACGAAGAAGCACTGGCATTGCCTCCAAACGAGGGGAAATGTTCGCTTCATTTATCGCAATGCTGCAGCCTCTAATCGAGCAAAACCGGCTGGTATGCGTCTTATTTCAATTTCCACCTTGGTTTGATTGCATGACTAAGCATGTGATGGTGCTTCGTTCAACGAAAAAGTTAATGGGCAACATTTCCTGTGCGTTAGAATTTCGACATCTAAGCTGGTTTAAGAATGAGATGCGCGAGAAGACAATTCAATTTATGAAGGATGAGCAATGGATTCATACTGTTTGTGATGAACCGCAAGCTGGTGATGGTAGTGTTCCGATGATAGTTGAGTCAACGGATGCGAAAATAACGATGGTAAGATTACATGGTCGCAATGAAAGTGGTTGGAACGATACAGGAGATGAAAAGTGGCGTGAAGTAAGATATTTGTACAATTATAGCGAGCAGCAGTTAATGGAATGGTTACCGAGGCTAGAACAGTTGTCGCAAGGCAGTCAAGATGTCTATGTCATATTCAATAATAACTCAGGTGGACATGCTGCCGGTAATGCTAAGCAGCTTATGACGTTATTAGGGCAACAACGCCCTGACGGCCAGCAACCAATGGATGCAATACGACAGAGCGTTGAGCAGTTAGAGCTATTCTAAATAGATCGTTCAAATTAATATTTCAAATTAAGCAAACTGCGCTCCGTAATAAATGTTGGCGTATTATATAGTAGTAGTACTTCGTCAAATTGTTCCTGCTCCATATAGTCTTTCATCGAGCCGTTATAATAACGTAGATCGACAACATGGATTTCACGAGCGTGGTTCACTAATAATGGAATAAAATTATGGGCATAAGAATCTTTAATGACAAGTAATTTATCAATTTCAGGCTCTTTTTTCGTTTGTCCATTGATCGGTTCATTCGTAATCGTCATTAGTGCATGAACCCCACCGAGATAATAGCTATACTGATCTTTGACTTCGAGGAAGCTATCATAGTACAACGAATCACTAGTTGATTCATCATCAGCAATAAACATATGTGAACTAAACCAGCGGCTAGTGAAAGCAACAAGCTCATCAGGCTGTGATCCCCAAAATTGTCCCTTTGTATCATAGCTGCCAAGGAAGCTAGTCGACATCGTTGTAGGCTGTAATTCATCCAAAGCAATAGGCTCGATGCCAAGGCTATTCATATATTCCACATAAGCGTAATAAGCACCATAGCTCGTCCAGTGATGATCGTTACGGAAATATAACATTTTTTCATCAGCGATATGAGGTTGAAGTGCTTCAATTCCATTAATGAAATTAATATCTGTGGATAAATGCGTTTGAATTGACTCGTTCGTATACTGCTGAGAGAAAGAACTACTCCATTTCGGCAAATATTGTGGATACAATTCCACGGAAGTAGGTGCTAATAGCAAAGACATATGTGTATTAGTGAAATTAACTTGGAATTTGTTAATACTATCCACATATTTTTCCACATCTCCCCAAACAGGCTCTTTCATCGGTTCGAATAAGTAGCCATTATCCCCATGAATAATTCCGTTATTAACAGTCATTAGGCGAGCTTGTTCAGCGATTGATTTAACCATAAACCATTGCTGACGATATGGAAATTGGTCAGAAAGATATTTCTCTGTATCTTCAGCAAACGATTTATCCATTAATGCGTCCCAGCTAAACGTCACTTTGCTTTGTAGCGTTCGATTTTCAAACTGCGAAAAGCTACCCTTTGGCGAGACTAGAAATAATATCAATAACCCTCCAAGCATCGCCGTAAATCCAATAATATATAATTTAGCATTCCATTTGTTAGTCATCGTTGTAACTCCTTAAACTTTTCTTACTTGAAGTAAAGCGTCTATGCAAAGAAAAGTACTTCGAAAGAATAGGCAAAATGTTCGTGCTATTTGAACTACCCCTAAAAGCGGAAATATAGAAATGGGTTGAAGCTGGCGTCTACCAAATACGCAATCGATATGAATAGCAAGAGCATATGAATTGCCCAGATAACAACCTGCCCACTAGTCGCTTGCGTAAATCGATTCCATAGCTTAATTTTTGGTGAAATTGATACGATAACGAGTATCGCTAATAATACAATATAATTTCGAAGCTGGAATAATAACTCATTGCTAATCCATACTGAGCCTTCATGCATGCCAAGCATTGACATTATATATTTCCCCATCGCTGTCATATCTTCGAACACGAACAGTACCCAGCCACAAAGAATAAAAATGATCGCATAACTATGCTGTAGCCAGCGTGGCAAACGAGTTAACCATTTTAATAGGAATAGTTTTTCACAAATTAAGACGATACCGAAATAAATACCCCATAAGGCAAAATTCCAGCTTGCTCCATGCCATATTCCAGTAAGTGCCCATACAATCATTATATTGCGAAGCTGCTTCCACAGTCCTTGTCGATTGCCACCGAGTGGAATATATACATAATCCCTGAACCAGCTACTAAGTGAAATATGCCATCTCCGCCAAAAGTCTGTAATACTTCTAGCTAGATAAGGTAAATTAAAGTTTTCATTGAAGCGGAAGCCAAACATAAGTCCAAGTCCAATTGCCATATCCGAGTAACCGCTGAAATCGAAGTAAATCTGGAAGGCGAATGCAATGATACCGAGCCAAGCTAACCATATCGACATGGCATCCGTTGGCTGCGACTGGATATGATCCCAAAGTAAACCAATATTATTGGCAAGCAGTACCTTTTTGGCAAGCCCACGAATAAAACGTTGTATACCTTCGGCAAATTGAGCTTCGTTGAATTTACGATTTTGTAATTGTGCCGCAATGGTACTGTACTGAACAATTGGTCCAGCAACTAACTGCGGGAAGAGTGCAATATAGGTTGCGAACGGAACCCAACGCTGCTGCGGCTGGACTTTACGTCGATACACATCAATTATGTATGAGATCGATTGAAAGGTGTAAAATGATATCCCGATCGGCAATGGTAGATCGAGCTCGGCAATATTGGTGCCTAGTACATTGTTCACATTTTCAATAAGGAAGCCTGCATATTTGAAAAACAATAGAACAGCTAAGTTAATCACAATGGATACAATAAGCAACATTTTGCGTGAACGCTCACCACGCTGCGTATTTCCAATCCATTTACCAAGCCAAAAATCAGTTGTCGTTGATACTAACAAAAGGACTATGTAGATCGGTTCACCCCATGCGTAGAAAATAAAGGAGCTAATAAGCAAAATCCAATTGCGAAACTTCGGCGGACAAATATAATAAAGAAATAGAACGGTAGGAAGAAAGAACACAATAAATAATAAACTGCTAAAAACCATAAGTAGTCACCTGTTATGTTAGAATAGTATTGAGTTATATGAATCAAACGACAGAAGCAAGCATAATGTTGCAATAATGCGATCTTGAAATTATTACCATTCACGATTACTTGCAATTGAATAAAAAGTCATTAAACAAATTGAACATTCATTTTTTGGTCAAACGATGGTAAAATGCTAGTAGTAGATGTATGCATGTATACAATATAGGTGCGTGAATTGAAGTCGTCAGCATATATTAATATTGATTGACGTCGCACCTCACGTAAATGTGAATTCTAGTACAATAGCTTATGCTTTCACATAAGAAGCAATGAAATAGACTATTGCTTCCGCTGCAAGTTTTTATAGCGAGGAAGTAGTTCATTGAGGCAATAAAAATTTTTAGGAGGTACGATAATGGAGTACATTAGTACAAGAGGTAACGTTGGTAGTATTGGTTTTGTCGATGCATTCATGATGGGGCTTGCTAATGATGGTGGCTTACTAATTCCGAAGGAAATCCCAACTTTCTCTGAAGAAACATTACAGGCTTGGAGTAAGCTAAGCTATACAGAGCTAGTGCTTGAAATATTCTCGCATTTCACAAATGATGAAATTCCGGCAGATGATATGAAGGAATTAGTAACGGCAAGTTACAGCACATTCCGTCATCCAGAAGTAACACCAGTGAAAAAGCTCTCTGATGAGTTATATTTATTGGAGTTATTCCATGGTCCTACATTTGCATTTAAAGATATTGCATTACAATTCATGGGACAGTTCTATTCCTATGTAGCGAAAAAACAAGGTGTCCAAATCCATATTCTAGGTGCAACATCAGGTGATACTGGTGCTTCTGCTATTGAAGGCGTGCGTGGTAAAGATGGCATCAAAATATGTATTCTTCATCCGCATGGTAAAGTAAGTAAAGTTCAAGAATTGCAAATGACGACGGTAAAAGAAGATAATGTATTGAATCTTTCTGTAGATGGTAATTTTGATGATTGCCAAGGAATTATTAAAGAATTGTTTGCTGATCTTGATTTTAAAGCTGAAAACAAACTTGCTGCAATCAATTCGATAAACTTTGTCCGTATCCTTGCACAGACTGTATACTACTTCTATGCATATTTCCAAGTTTCCAAAGAAGCCGGTTCAGTTAAAGTGAACTTTAGTGTGCCAACGGGTAACTTCGGCGATATTTTCGCGGGATATTTAGCTAAACGAATGGGACTACCTATTAATAAATTGATTTTGGCAACTAATGAAAATAATATTCTTGAGCGTTTTATTAACGAAGGAGTATATATGCCTGGTGATTTCCGTATGACATACAGTCCGTCTATGGATATTCAAGTAGCAAGTAACTTCGAGCGCTACTTATATTATGTGCTCGGTGAAGATGCTGAGCTTATTACTTCAATTATGGAGCAATTTAAAGTTGAAGGTGAAATATCGATTTCTCCAGAAGCACTTGCTAAAGTTCAAGCTGAATTTGCGGCATATGGTGTTCAAGGTCAAGAATGTCTTACTACGATTTCAGATTACAAAGAATCGACGAATTATTTGCTAGATCCTCATAGTGCATGTGGTGTTGCTGCTGCCAATCAATGTGCTGCTAAAGGTGAAATTACGATTTCTCTTGCTACTGCCCATCCTGCTAAATTCAATGAAGCCATTGAATTATGTGGAATTGAGCAAGAGTACCCAGAGCAGATTCAAGCGCTATTCAATCAATCGCAACGCCAAACTCGTATTGCGGGTGACAAAGCGGCGATTGCTACTACGATTGAGCAATTTTATCGTGCGTAATTAGTATAAATATGAATAAGCTATTGTCTTGCATCGTGTACCTATGCAGGGCTTTAGCTTTTTTAATATTGCGCAAAATACTATCACACAAAAATAGGGAAAATAATCATAGTAAAGTACTAGGAATAATGTGGAAAAGATAGTATAATATATTTTAGATGCTTGTAAGTCAGAATGCACTTATAATATTAGAATAACTAATTATGCTTCCGATGTATTTTTCAATTACATATGAAGAATATCGAGAAGACAATGAAAAATTGAAGGAGTTAAAAAACTATGTCAAAAACTTTAATTTTCGGTCACAAAAATCCTGATACGGATACTATTACTTCAGCATTAGTATATGCTGACTTGAAAACTAAGCTAGGTGCAGACGTTGAAGCTGTTCGTTTAGGCGATGTTAACGGTGAAACTCAATATGCATTGGACTATTTCGGAGTTGAAGCTCCTCGTTATGTAGCAACTGTTGCTAATGAAGTAAGTGAAGTTATTCTTGTTGACCACAATGAGCGTCAACAAAGTGCTGATGATATCGATCAAGTACGTGTTGTTGAAGTTATCGATCATCACCGTATTGCTAACTTTGAGACTAGTGCTCCTCTATATTTCCGTGCTGAGCCAGTAGGCTGCACAGCAACTATTCTTAATAAGCTTCACAAAGAAAACGGTGTAGCCGTAACGAAAGAAGTGGCTGGTCTAATGCTTTCAGCTATCATTTCTGATTCGCTACTATTCAAATCTCCAACTTGTACAGAGCAAGATGTTGCAGCAGCTAATGAGCTTGCAGCTATCGCTGGTGTTGACCCACAAGTATATGGTCTTGAGATGCTTAAAGCAGGTGCAGACCTAAGTGATAAAACAATTCAACAATTAATTTCCCTAGATGCTAAAGAGTTCTCTATGGGTAACTATAAAGTAGAAATCGCACAAGTTAATGCTGTAGATACGAACGATGTTCTATCTCGCCAAGCTGAGCTTGAGCCAGCTCTTCAAGCAATTATCGAAGCAAAAGGTCTTGATCTATTTTTACTAGTTACAACGGATATTCTTAACAATGATTCCGTTGCACTAGCACTAGGTAAGCAAGCTTCTGCTGTAGAAAAAGCTTATAACGTAACACTTGATAACAACACTGCACTATTGAAAGGTGTCGTATCTCGTAAATCTCAAATCGTTCCAGTATTAACTGAAACATTGAATGCACTTTAAGATTCGGGGAAAATAGGCGTTTGTGATGTTTAACGTCTCTAGCCATTATAAATAGGAGCAGTTCTCGATAATCTGAGGACTGCTCCTTTTACATATAAAGTAATCTATATTAGTTGTTTATCATCAAAATTATAATTTCAGTTTGAACTTTTTCTTCGTTAACGGATATAGCCACCGTACGCCAGCGGGTGTCAGCATGTCAGCGATAATATGTGAAAGATAACCTAGCGCAGCTGTTAAGCCTAGTCCGTCTACTGCTAACTGTTGCTCTAACCCATATCCCATTAGTCCCCATAAAGGTATAATCCATATTGTATGAGTTAGTCCACGATGTTTGAGCCAAGGAGCAATAACAGTAAATAGACCGAGCCCAATGAGCCAATACCAGCTTTCCGAAATTCCGTAAACTCCAAGTGCTGCACCGATAATACTTACCAATGCATTTCGCATAGCGCTGCGATTAACGATTAATCCGATAAGTATAGCTGCAACAGATGCACCGATCCATAATGGCGAGAAGGCAGAAGTGGATAGCCATAAGTAAAGTGAAAAAGCTAACCCTGCGATACCACCGATTAGTGTAAACTGATGAAGATTCCGACTTATCTTTGTTAATTTCCTTGTTAAAATACTAGGGCCATCAAGATCAGCAGCTAGTGCCGAAAAGCTTGCTACCCCGATATATGCGACAACAGAGTCTAATTGCTGGGCAGGTGAAAAGTACAAAGTACAAGCTGCTCCAATCGTAGCTCCGATCGCCAAATGTGTTTTACCGTTCATGAAACCTCCTGCTGTGAAATCTAGTTGAAGTTGTAGCTTTAGCTAGTGTGACGCTGGGATGACCAATTGTTGTTCGAGCGATGCTAGTGTGACGCTACGATGACCAATCGTTGTTCCAATCGTCGTTGTCCTCGGATTTATCGTAATGGTACAAGCAGAATAAATCCGAGGACAAAAACGACC
The DNA here is from genome assembly GCF_056786375.1 of Paenibacillus sp. Y930. Lineage (NCBI taxonomy): Bacteria > Bacillati > Bacillota > Bacilli > Caryophanales > Paenibacillaceae > Paenibacillus > Paenibacillus sp. Y930. The sequence goes on from NZ_JBXCIX010000002.1 coordinate 697,148, forward strand.
GCTATCGCTTTTCCACGAACGATTAGTTCTTTCCACTACGTAGCATTACATCGTGATCACAAGCGGGCTTTGTTGACCTGCTCGTTGCGTATCATTTGTTCAATCTTCTCAATCAACTCTTGCTGCATCGCTTGCTTTTTCTTGCGATTGAACCAACTCCAGCGTGTCTTGCTCTTCAATAATTGCAGTAAAAATTGCTTTTCTTGAAGTGTAAACATGGTAATACTCCTTTCAAGACCTACATTTCCTCGATTGTTAGCTTTCAATTCAATGTGGATTAAGCTTCCTGCGTCACTTCGTTATCAAAGTCTGCTAATTGAACTTCCGCTTAAAATAAAGGTTCAAAACATTCGCTTGTCAGCACCAAGAAGATGCCCCACAGCGGAAACGAGTAGCACAGCGTACGTATTGTGTACGTGAGCACACGCAGGCTTTCGATGGGGGAACATATTCGATGTCGATTAAGCTACGTTAGCAAATACATCGTGATCACAAGTGGATGTTTTGAACTTCCTCTACTAATAGTAACACATCGTACCCTTTTAACTCGATCAGACCACCGATCATTTCATTCGTTAGCAGATTGAGTTTCTGCTCATCAAGCTGAATTGACATGGACTGCTCACTATAATTCAATAGTATGTAAATGCGTCTGCTCTCATTACTACGAACAGCAAGCTCAACCTCAGCAGGTAAGTGTAACCAAGTTGCTGGCGAATGTACCTGGGGTAATAATGATAATATTTCATTAGCAAGCTGCTCACTGAATACTGAGCCATAATACCAAGCAAACCCTTTACCGTAACGATGTCGAGTTAATGCAGGCTTACCAGCGTAATAATCATCCTCATATGTAGCAAGTACTTCAACGTCATCTGAAATAGGCTCAATAATTTCATTGAAATGCTGTGTAGCTACTGTGTTGCCATTGCTCAAAAGCTTAATAGATGGTGCTGATCTTGTCCCTTTTATAACGGTATATTCCTCAAGCTCAATGCCAGTTAATTTGGAGGCTACGCCTGGGAATGGTAGCATATAGCAATGACCGCGAGTATCTTTATAGCCAGTCCGGCAGCCAAAGATAATTTGTCCTCCGAGCTCCACATATTGCTCTAATAATGAAGCTGTAGCAGCACTCATAATGGCAGGATGGGGATAGATTATAAGTTGATATTTTTGTAGCTCTTCTAAATTAGTACTCTCTTCCATATATACAATGTTTGTCGGGATATGTTTTCGCGTTAGAGCCTTATACCATTCCTTACTGCTCTTCCAACCATATGGTCCGTGCCATACATCATATTCGCCGTCCCACTCATTATTATAGTCACGCATAATGGCAACGTTTGCTTCATAAGTAGTAGGCGCAAGTAGATCACTAATATGTTGTAATTCTTGTCCGACTTTAGCAGCTTCAGCAAGACGCCGATTTGGTTTATTACTATAATCATTGAGACCATGCCAATAGATTTCTTGCCCGAACGCTGCTGTCCGCCAACGGAAATAGACGACCATATTAGCGCCATGTGCGATTGATTGATAGCTCCAAAGACGTAACTGACCAGGACGAGGCGATGGCATATCCATCTTATTCACCCAGCCACCTGGACCTGCTTGCTGCTCCATTATGCAAAACTGCGATGAGATAGAACGAACAGCGCTAAGCGTTTGACTCCAACTTCGATCAGCCAAAGGATTTTCCTCGTTTGGATCATTAAAAATAGTAGAAAACTGCGGATAAGAATCGTAACTGAAAAAGTCGAGTAATTGATCAGTTAATTGATGACTGTTCAAATGTCCGAATAATCCATTTGTCGTTATAAACTGATGCGGTGCAAGCTCGGCAATAATATCTGCTTGGATGCGAGCGAAAGCAATGACACTATCAGATATAAAACGTTTTTCATCAAGTGCAAGATGCGGATTCGGTTGTCGACCACCTGGAACTAGACGTGGAAGATATACTTGTTCCCAGCTCGAATAGGTTTGGCTCCAGAACGTTGTACCCCAAGCTTCATTCAATGCATCGAGCGTTATATAACGAGCCTCTACCCATTGACGGAAAGCGACATGATCAGCTTCGCTATAGAACTCTCCGATTTCACAGTTAAATTCATTATCGATTTGCCAGCCGATCACATTAGGATGGGTACGATAATGCTCTACTAGTTTAGTAGTAATGATAGCGCAAAATTGATGATATATTGTACTTGAATAATTCGTATGACGTCGTAATCCATGCTGTAATAGATGACCTTCAATCGTTGCATTGAGTACTTGAGGATATTTCTCGGTAAGCCATGCAGGTGGTGTTGCAGTTGGCGTTCCGATAATTACTTTCATATCATGTTCCTTGGCAAGTTGCAAAACTTTGTCGAATAGCTCAAAGCTGAACTTTCCTTCTAACGGCTCGAAGACTGACCATGCAAATTCAGCGATACGAATAATCGAAATGCCCATTTCTTTCATACGTGTCATATCATCTGCCCATAAATGCTGTGGCCACTGTTCAGGATAATAGCATACACCTAGTGAAAGTTGTTTATTTAATTGAAATTTGCTCATAACGATATCCCCTTCTTATTGAATGATTATAATGAAAAATAATAGTGATATTAACTGATTTAATTAGTATGATTGTAGCTAGCTTAGTAGCTCATTACAAGTTTTCATTTGCCGTTTTGAGATACTAGATATAGAATGAATGAATATCGATAGAAGAGGAGCAACTAGAGTATGTGGTTAATGTATGCATTATTTGCCGCTCTTGCCTTTGGTTTACGCGGCGTATTGTATCATAAGACGAGTACATTACAGCTTGATAGAAATCTAATGTTATGTGGTGTATTTGCTTCAGGCGTCATTATTAATGGAGTAATAATTTTAGTAACTGGTGCAGAGTGGTCAGCATCATCCATGGTTGGTATACAAATGGGGCTATTCTCATTTGCTGCTAGTGCATGTATGTACAAGGCGTTTGCAGTAGGCAAAGCGTCAATAGTAGCAATACTTTCATCTTTGCAGTCAGTTGTTGTCGTTGCTGTTGCTTATCTACTTTGGGATGAAAGATTACATGCGATGCAGTTATTAGCGTTTCTTGTATTAATTATCGGTGTAGTAACGATTCGTTACTCTTCTGAGATCTCACTCTCAAATATGCAGGGAGCACAATGGGCACTATTAACGATGTTATTTTTCGCTGGAAATGACCTCTCTGGCAAATGGTCAACGATGCTTCAAGCAGAGCGATTTCCAACAATGTTTATCATGTTTGCAACTGGAACAGTATGCTTCGGCGTATGGTGGCTTATCGAACAGCGAGGGAAAGCAGCGCAAGTAGCAATTAGCGCAGCAAAGCAAACGGTGAAACGATACAGTAATCGTTCAACGTTTGGGATCGGTTTGGCAGTAGGGATCACGAATGCGGTTGGTATGATATTTATTTTACAATCATTCGAAATAGGTAAGACAGGGCTTGTATCGGCTGTTATCGCATTGAATGTTGTCATTATTCTACTCTATACTAGATTTGTTGTAAAAGAGCCATTAACTAAGTTTGAGGTTATTGGCATGATTCTTGCCATTTGTGGAATATTACTCATTCATTTATTTAAATGATATAACTGCTAACTTATCATTAGCAAGGTAGTTCATCAAGAAGTAAACAAAAAGTTTTTAGATTATGCTTACGAAGTAACTTTTCGTCAGCAATGAAGTGCATCAAGAAGTAAACAAAAAGTTTTTAGGAGGAAATAAAATGAATTCAAACCATACTAAAGTGATAGAAGTGCAGAATATTACAGCTTACAATAAGGAAGCGCTAGCTATCCGTCAACCAAAGCATGAGGTAAGTCCACTGTTCATTAATCGTTGGTCTACACGTGCGTTTGAGCCTTATGAAATTACTGAGGAAGAAATCAATACAATTCTTGAAGCAGCGAGCTATGCACCATCTGCGAATAATTTTCAACCATGGCGTTTCTTTGTAGCTACAACTGAAGCTCAAAAAGCTTTATTCGAGCAATTTATTATGCCTCGTAATGCGGTGTGGTCACAGAAAGCTTCTGCTTATATTTTACTTGCAGGAGATACATCTTTACCTGAAGGCAAAACAAATAATAATCAGGCATTTGATTCGGGAGCAGCTTGGGCTTCTATCGCATTTCAAGCGAAAATGATCGGGCTATCTACTAGAGCGATGGGTGGCTATGATCGCGAAAAGGCGAAACAATTGTTAGCAATGCCTGAGAATTTTGTTCCCCATGTTGTTATCGCAATTGGTAAGCCAGGCACGATTGATCTACTTGATGAGTCATTCCATAAGGTAAATGCTCCTACTCCAAGAAAATCATTAGACGAATTGATTATGTCGTATAGTGTAGAATAGGAATACCACTAGGATGAGTATATTCCTTCACATTTTATTGAACAATGTAATGCCGATGATGATTATGGTTGTTATCGGTATTACACTTGAGAAAATCTTTCATCTAGATATTAAGACGCTTTCCAAGCTGAATTTTTATTTGTTCTCACCAGCAATCATTTTTTCTCTAATATATGAAACATCTATTTCAGCTAGCGTTATGGGGAATGTATTACTGTTTTTTGTGATCTTTATGGTTCTACAGTTTATCGTCGTTGAAATCGTCGTACGACTTCGGGGTTATAGTCCAACGATGAAAAGTGCGATGAAAAATAGTGTGCTATTTTATAATAGTGCTAATTATGGCGTGCCGCTGAATCAGCTCGCGTTTGCAGGAAACAAGGAAACGCTAGGTATTCAAGTCATTATTATGATGATGCAGTCGCTTATTCCGAATACATATGGCGTTTACAGTGTTAATTCACATAAAGCTAATATGAAGGAAATATGGAAGACGATTCTTTCTATGCCTGTCATCTATGCTATCCCGCTCGCATTTATGATGAGAGGATTTGCAATTCCGATTCCAGCTCCGATCCAAACACCAATTGATTACATTACGGATGCCTTTATTGGTATGGCGCTACTAACTCTTGGTGTTCAGCTTGGTCAGATGAAATGGAAAATATCAAAATCACTTGCCATAGATGTATCTATCGCAGGCGTACTTCGCTTAATTGGTGGCCCAGTATTAGCTTGGTTAGTTGTTACTGTGATGAACCTTGATCCTTTAACATCTGCGGCATTAATCGTTTCATCAGCAGTACCTACTTCGTTAAGTAGTGTATTACTTGCAGTTGAGTTCGATAACGAGAAGGAATTTGCATCACAAGCAGTATTCATTTCCACATTAATAAGTATACTTACCGTTACTGCAGTTATTTTTATGCTTAATATTAAGGTATGAGGAGCTTTAAATATTTTTTATGCATTGAAATAATAAATAATAAGTGATTGTATAATGAAATAGCCAGCGATAGTCAATCTACATATTGACTTCCGTTGGCTATTTCTAATTTTTGTTTCTATAAAATAAAAGCGCCCGCCAATAAAATATTCAATGATAAATGTTAGTGGATATGGTAGCATTGTCACTAACAAAACTAATTATAAGGGGGATTATTATGGATTTAGAATTGACAGGTCAAACGGCATTAGTTACTGGAGCAACAGGGGATTTGGGTAGAGTAATTGTGAAAACATTAGCGGCATGCGGTGCAAATGTTATTATTCATTATCATTCAAACGAACAAAAAGCGATAGAGCTACGTGAAGAAGTGAAGCAGCTCGGTCAGAAGGCGATGATTATTAAAGGCAATATTACACGAGAAGCAGATATTCAAGCCATGTATAAGGCAGCGACAGCAGAGATGGGGGATATACATATTGTTGTAGCTAATGCAGTGATTCAATATGAGTGGACGTCTATATTAGAGCAAAATGCAGCAGATTTTCAAGGACAATTCGATTCCTGCGTTATGCAAAGTGTATTTCTTGCCAAATCATTCATACCTGCCATGATCGAGCGTGGCTCTGGTCGCTTCATAGGTATTAATTCGGAATGCTCGATGCAAAATGCGCCTACGCAATCTGCATATGTTGCTGGCAAACGTGGGATGGATGGTGTATATCGCGTATTGGCGAAAGAGGTAGGGGAGCATCAAATTACAGTTAACCAGATTGCTCCAGGCTGGACGATAAGTGCGCGTGATCGTGAAGCGGGTACAGAAGTCAATGTTGGATATAGCAGTACAGTTCCATTACGTAGACGCGGTACGGATCAAGAAGTTGCCAATGCTGTCGCATTTCTTGCCTCTGATCTTGCTAGCTTCATTACGGGTGCGTTCATTCCTGTTAATGGCGGAAATGTAATGCCTACGATCTAATCTAATTGCGAGAGTAATGGAGCTTATGCATCCGATGTTACTTATCATCTCAAGGAGCATAGCTAGACGATATGAAAAGATTTAGGAGGGTATAACGATGAGATCGAAGCTTCGTATTGGTGATATGAAGATGGATCGTAAACTATTACTCTCGTTCATATTACTTGTTACGATTCCTCTATCTGTGGTGGGCTACAATTCATCATCCAAATATGCAACGTCAATAGAGGAAAAAACGATAGCATACTCAATTAAAATGCAAGAGAGTATGATGGTTCGTGTGGATGATTATATAGAGGATATGAAAAGTATATCCTCTATTCCTGCCTATATTGATGACATTAAAAGTAATCTTATTCGCTCGAATGGATATTATGCCGAGCGACAATCCTCAGAAGTTACTACATCATTACCGAATAATTTTGATCAACTATTGTCCATTCAACGTGGAATAGAAGGTCAGCTTTCATTCATCAATTCGATTAAGAGGGGAGCTAATTCCGTCTACTTATTCGATGAATTCGGTAATAGTTATTACGCTATCGTCTCAGGTGGTATACGTAATGATCTGGAGAATAGCTATCATTATTGGTTGAATGAAGCGGAATTATCACGGGGCGAAGCGGTACTACTTAGAACGCAAAAGTATACAAGTAACTTACAATCGGAAAGGTATGCATTTTCTGTTGTTCGTAAGATTGTAGATGATTCCTTATCGGTCATTGGTTTAATTGCAATCGATGCAGATATTAGCATTATTGAAGATCAGACTAGCGAACTAGATCAAGTGACAAAGGGAGCTTCATTAATTATAGATAAGCAAGGTAATGTTATCTTCGATAGTGAGAAGAAGTGGATTGCTAGTAATATGAGCGACCATGATATTGTAAATCATGCATTGAATAAGAAGGGGAGTTTCTATCTAGAGAAGGATGGTATTCAATATCTTCATATGTATGCAACTTCGGCCAGTACTGGGTGGAAGGTTATTACTTCTATTCCAGTTACTGAACTTACGAAGGATACTATCGTTGTAAAACGGATCATCTGGATTACGACAGCAGTTGCAGTACTTATTTCTATTGTTGTAGCAATTATCTTATCATTTGCAATTACTAGACCATTACGTACAATGTCTAGACTTATGAAAAGTGTACAAGAGGGTAATTTCAACGTGAAATTCCCTGTGAAATATCATGATGAGGTCGGTATGCTAGGCAGCCAGTTTAATCGCATGATTGTAAGACTGGATCAACTTATTCAACATATTTATGAGATGGAAACGAAGAAGAAGAAAGCAGAATTACAAGCATTACAAAACCAGATTAATCCTCATTTTATGTACAATACACTTGAGTCGATACGAATGAGCGCGGAAATGAATGATGATAGTACAACAGCAGATATGATCGCTATACTTGGTAAATTGTTACGCTATAGTATTAGTAATCTGCATGATGAGACGAATATTGAAGAGGAAATGAACCACGTTCAACATTATATCGAGTTATTAAATTATCGTTATCCAGATCGTTTCCAACTTGAAATTGATGTCGATCGTAGCGTAATGCAATATAGAATGATTAGATTATTATTACAGCCTATTATTGAGAATGCTATATATCATGGGTTAGATGATGCTAAAGGTATTATGCATCTTAAGATTCGCTCGACTGTGAAATATCCATTGCTTATGATACATATTGTCGATGATGGGATTGGAATAGAGAGAAGTAAACTTGCCAAGTTGAATAGTGGATTACGAGACGGGTTTGTTGATGAAACGAAATTCGGCATCGGAGGTATTGGCTTGAAAAATGTGAATGAACGAATCAAGCTTCAGTACGGCCAACAATATGGAATACGTGTAGATAGTCAGCTTGGTATAGGAACAGAAGTCATTCTACAACTTCCGCTAGGGAAGGGGAAAGTGATTGGTGAAGAGAGCGATATGTAGCTTCCTTATAACGTTGATATGCGTTATCCAACTAACTTCGTGTAGTAATAATACTGTTAAACCGAATCCATCAATAGACATAGAGCAAGATCAGCTACAGGAAATGAATGAAGATATCGTATTAACGGTACTAACGAATCGAGTAGATTTGATTGAAAATGGTGGATTCCAAAAGTACGCAGATGAGTTCAAGCTAGCACATCCACAAGTAACGATACAATTCGAAGGGTTAACGAACTATGTATCTGATATATCGGTCCGCTTATCGACACAAAATTTTGGCGATGTATTGTTAATCCCGAATCATTTGAAAAATGAAGTATTGCCCAACTACTTTACCCCTTTACCAGATGAGATGTTTCAAAATATTCGTTTTTCTGATTATAAAACTTACAACGGCGAGCGTTATGGTATAGCAGCAGGCGCAGCATCAACAGGAATTGTGTACAATAAAGAGGCATTTAAGGCGGCTGGCATCACTAGCATACCGACAACGTTAGATGAATTTTATGAGGCTTGTCATAAATTGAAAAGGGCAGGTATAACTCCAATTTATTTGAACTATGGGGCGCAGTGGCCACTTATCAATTGGGGAGAAGAGCTTGTTAGTATTATGAAGGGCGATGCTGCTTATTTGAATGATATGATCGGATTAGATGAGCCATGGCAAGTAGATAATGAATGGGGACAAGCGATTACGATCGTTAAGACATTAATTGAGAATGATTATGTTGAAAAATCATTAATATCTAATCAATGGGAAGCATCCAAGCTAGAGCTTGCTGCAGGTAGAGCGGGGATGTACTTTATGGGTAATTGGGTTATTAATCAATTAATTGCACTTGGTGCAGATCCAGAAACTATTGGGTTTTTCCCTTTTCCTTATTCTAATGAGAAGCCGTTATATTCGCCTTTGAATCCCGATTGGTTCGTTGGTGTTAGTAAGTACAGTGAACATACAGACATTGCGATAGAATGGATTGAGTATTTCATCCATGAGTCAGGGTTTGTTGATGATTCCGGATTTCTCCCTGTTGATACGACCAAAGTTCCAACACTACCACAATTTCAAGAATTTGAATCGTATGGTAGTATTCCTGTAGAGCGGATGATTCCAAGTGATCGGTTACTCGAACTTGCTTCAATAGCAAAAATTACGTTATGGTCCGGGTCTTACATTCAAGAATGGATAGCTGCGCCTAGTCTTCAAGAAGTATTTGAACAGTATAATAAGCGATGGACAGAAGCACGTACCATCATCACACATCAGTAAGGTGGAAAATATAGATGTCAAAAAAAATCACAATGCAACAAATTGCCAATTACTTAGGCGTTTCTAAATTCGTTGTATCCAAAGCGTTATCAGGAAAAGGTGGAGTTAGTGACCATACGAAGGAAAGAGTCATTGAAGCTGCTTCTCAATTAGGGTATTTCTCACAAAAAAATGCATATATGAAACCGAATAGAGTAGAAACTAATGCCCGTTCACAAGCATCAAGCAAGCAATCAGTACTTGTGTTAATGCCTAATATTCGGTTTCAAACGAAAGAGTCACTTTATTGGGGACGAATCTTAGACGGTGTATCAGCAGAGTTAGAACAACGTGGAATAGGAATGGTTATTATATCTGAACAAAGTATCGATCATTTTACGCAATTTATTAATCTTGATGGGATATTGGGGATTGTTGGTATTGGCGAAATATCATCTACGATGCTACTAGAGATACACCGACTTGGTATGACGATGGTACTGGTCGATCATGAGGATTATTTGATTCCTGCGGATAGTATTTTCGTAGATAATTATGAAGCAACGTATCGATTAACGAAGCAACTTATTGGAACGGGGCATAATGAGATCGTATTTGTTGGTAATACGCAATTTTCACGAAGCTTTTACGACCGATTTCTAGGTTATCGGGCTGCGATGGAGGAGCAATTATATAGACAGCAAAAAAACGATGGAGAAAAGATTACGTCACTTTCCTATAGCTCTTGTATTGACCATAGCTTTCTCGATATTGAAGGTTTCGAATCCGAACAATTTGCTCAGCAGTTGAAGCAATGGATCACGAGGAAAAAAGTAATGCCTACTGCAATTGTTTGCGGTAATGATGCCATCGCGCTTGGTGCAGTGCAGATGTTGCAAGGATTAGGTATTAAGGTGCCAGAGCACATCTCCGTCTCCGGCTTCGATAATATTGAAGATTCCTATCGTCTGTCTCCTGCTTTAACTACGGTACATGTACCAAAGGAGACGTTAGGGAAGAAAGCAGTGGAACGATTACTTAATCGACTAGCAACACCTGATGAACCGATCGTTAAAATATTAGTAAAAAGTGAATTAATATACCGAGACTCAACAGCCGCAAGAGAATAGTTATTCAATGTTGCCTATAAGCATAAAATTAAAATACCCGCAGAATTAACATTGCTTGGGAAATGTTTACTTGCGATGGAGGGCGTTGCTACAGTTTTTATGTTTGTGGTGCTCATTTATTCTATATTTCGATCAGGTCGTTTTTAATAATTGATACGGGCTGATTGTCGTTATCAATTAACTAGTTTTCGGAAGAATAGCAGAACTCATATTCTTGTTGGATTTATCAGTTTGACGATGATGCATCAAGTAATAGATGAATAAACTAATTAGAGCGAGTACACCAGCACTGAAATACATGACACGATAATTCGAATGAGTTGCAATAACTCCCATTAAGTAAGATCCTACTCCATATCCAGCATCGAACAGTAAGAAGAACGTCGCAGTAGCGAGTCCACGTCGCTCGGCAGGAACAGATTGAATAGCAATCGTTTGAAAACAAGGTAAGATTGCTCCGTAGCCTAATCCCATGATGACTGCTGATAGTAGAAGTACAGTGCTAGATGTTTCCTGACTAAGAATGATCATTCCACCAGCGAAGCAGATTAGACCAGGGTACGCAAGAAAGTTTTCACCTAATCGATCAAACATTTTCCCTATAAATGGTCTAGAAATAATAATCGTCAATGCAAACACGATAAAAAATAATCCTGCAGAGTTTTCTTGATCTAATTCCTTAGTATAAGAAGTAATGTACAGAGTGAGCGAGCTATAGGAGATCGCAAGAATAAAGCCCGCTAATGAGATAGGAAGTGCATTTTTATCGATTAAGTTTTTGAATGACATTTTTTCTTGTTTGATGGATTGCTGTGGTATTTCATTAGGTTTCACGATAAGCGTACAAACCAGTGCGAGTACTGAAATAATCGCACTTAATGTGAATAGCGTATTTGCACTTTGATATTTATTCCATACCATAATACCAAGTGCTGGACCGACGACCATAGCAACACTCATAAACATACTAAAGTATCCAATACCTTCACCTTTACGAGATTCAGGAATAATATCAGTAGCTAATGCACTAGTTGATGTTGCAGCTACTCCATAGCTACCTCCATGAATAATACGAATAATAAATAAAAATGCAATGCTAGCTACTCCGAAATAAAAAATAGAGGAAAGTAGAAATATAGATAGTGCTATAATTGAAACTTTCTTTTTGCCGAATCGGTCAGACCATCTTCCAGAGAACAGACGTAAAATAACGCAGCCTACAGCCCATAGTGTGATGACAAGTCCCATTTGCTGTTGGTTACCATGCAAATATTCGCTCACATACAATGGTAATGCTGTAGCAAGTACATAAAAGTTTAAGAAAATAAAAAAGCTACTTGCACAAATCGCAATGAAGCTTTTGGTCCAGATTTTGTTAGTAATCAATGATGTTCCACTCTCTTTCTTCCTATCTTTCAATATTTCTATGTTCACTAGATAGTGGGTTCGATATTATTTGTGATAGTAAAGAATTATACTACTAAAATATATTTTAATCTAATTTAAAATTTGTAAATAATCAATTAGTATAATGGTATGACATATGAGTTGGAGTGATACGATGCAATTATTTCAGATGAAAGACGGTTCTAATGAAATAAAGCTCATGAAAGTATATTTGGAAGACAACTATGTAAGCTTCGGTTGGAAAGAGATTGGGGACTTAGAGAATATTAGTGAAGCAGAATTTAGAAGCAAAGCGCTTCTTTCGGTAAACGCTTTTGGCACTGAGCAGATCGAATGGATAAGACAACTAGAGGAAATTAATACATTTGTCTATAGCATGCAGGATGGAGATTATATATTAATAGCAAGTGATGGTTTCGTTCATATTGGCGATGTGGGAGACTATTACTATGTGAACGGATTAGATGATGAGGAAATAAATAGCTCTCATCGTAGAGGTGTGACGTGGTTAAAGTGCGTTCCAATAGAGAAGTTAACTGAAGAACTACAAATATTCGTAGGTCAGCAAGCAAATATTTCAAAGTTCGATCGACTAGTATCTTATGAATTATTAGAGAGTTGGTTAGAAGACGATAACCGTAATGATTATGCAAAAGCATCGCTTGTAGATAAGCAGACTATCGAGGATGCTATGAAAATACTAAAAACAGCAATGCTTTCGGATGATGTAGAGAGAAGAGAACGTGCAGCTATTGCAATACTGCAATATGCTAAGTAAACAATAAGGATTGAGCTCTCTGCATCTTGCAGTGCTCAATCCTTATTGTTGTGTATTGGATTATCTAGTTTATGTTGTTGGCATTAATTTTTGACTATTATCTAGATGGGCTAGAGTGTAGTCGCTGGAGCTAATCGCCTATAGAAATGCCGCGTTATTTTCAATCAATTGAATTCGTTGCTGTACACAAGCATAGGAACGAAGCGGGTCAGCTGGTGTATTGATGGCGTAATCAAGCAGTTGATCGATCGTAGAAGTCGCAACATGGCAACGAGTATCAGATGAAGCATAGTAGATAAACACTTTGCCATCTTCATTAACAACAGCACCATTGCAGAACGTAACATTCGATACATCACCAACTCGTTCTTCACCTGTAGGAGCAATGAGATGACCGCCAGGAGCATAGATAACCTTCGCAGGATCGTCAAGACTTGTGATGAACACATAGATGACATAGCGAAGTCCCGCAGCCGTATTACGTACGCCATGAGCAAGATGAAGCCAGCCTTTGTCCGTTTTCAATGGAGCAGGACCTTGACCATTTTTTACTTCTTTGATCGTATGATAATGACGTTCGTCAATAATGATCTCCTCGTCAATAACAGCTTGCTCGATACCTTCTGATAATCCCCACCCGATTCCCCCACCTGAACCAGTATCGATGAATCCATCTTGTGGGCGAGTATAGAAAGCATACTTGCCATCGACAAATTCTGGATGAAGGACTACATTGCGTTGCTGATTAGATTTTGTCTGTAAATCAGCAAGACGTTCCCATTGCTTCAAATCTTTTGTACGAGCGATGCCGCATTGTGCAATTGCACTTGATAGATCCCCCGGTGCAGCATTAGGATCTTTGCGTTCTGTACAGAACAAGCCATAAATCCAGCCATCTTCATGCTGAACAAGTCTCATATCATACACATTAATATCTGGATTATTCGTTTCAGGCAATACAACCGGTTGATCCCAGAAGCGGAAGCCGTCAACACCATTGTCGCTTTCAGCTATAGCAAAAAACGACTTGCGATCAGTACCTTCCACGCGAGCTACCAAATAATATTTGCCATCCAAGTAAATTGCCCCAGGATTGAACACACAATGAATACCCAATCTCTCCATAAAGAATGGATTAGTTTCTGGGTTAAAATCATACTGCCAATGTACCGGAGCATGTGCTGCTGTTAAAATAGGGTGTTGATAACGATCATAGATTCCATTACCCAGTTGCTCTGCATAGTTAGGCCGAGTAATAAGCTCCTCATATCGTGCAATAATCTGTTGCTTTCGTTCATTAAATAAAGACATAATAACCCTCCCAATAATAAGTAATAGTATACATCACATCGTGATCACAAGCGGATTAGCATTTCGAAGCACATCCGGCTGTTATGATACGGACACTTCCACGCACTAATCTTCTGTAAATTATCGCTTGGGGTGCCGTCTCGCTCTACACTCCAATACCACTCTCCATATTGTCGATCGATGAGATACTTCTGAATAAAATCCCAAGTTAGCTGGGATGCCTGGAGAAATCTATCATCGTTTGTCATTTGGTAGGCATTATAAAAGCCAACAACGGCCTCAGCTTGCGGCCACCAATCTTTATGGTCATCAATAATCTGCCCATGTTCAGCTTCATTGAACAAAGCACCGTCGTCATCTATCCCGTGGAGTAGTACAGCTTCAGCCATTTGTAATGCTGTTTGCTTTACACGCTCTAGTAGAACTTCATCCCCCAGTACTTCAGCAGCCTCAACTAGCAGCCAGCTACCTTCAATATCATGACCGTAAGAAACATGCGCTGATTGAGAGTTCCATTTTTCATCGAAAAACAGGCGGAAATGTCCAGATTCTGAATCGACGATATGCAGAGCTGTAATCTCTATCAATTCACGCAACTTCACAGACAATTGCTCTGAAGGCCATACGCGATACAAATTCGTATAAGCTTCCATAATGTGTAGATGAGTATTCATTGATTTCTTTTCATTCAAATCTTTATTACTTAGACTGAGATCATCCGTGTCTCCCCAATCTTTGGTTAATGCTTCGATATAACCTTTATAGTTGTGATCGTAGCCATGTTGCTCTAGCAATTGAAAGAGCTCAATGGCATGTGCAAGCGCTGCTTCATCTTGTACTGCACGATAATATTCACTAAAAGCGTAGATCGCAAATGCTTGACCATATATTTGTTTCTTCGTTTCTAGTGGTTCACCCTTTGCATTAAGCATCCAATATAAGCCACCATTGTCGAAATCAATGAAATGTTCGTTCAAATAGTGATAGGCTCTCTGTGCCATAGTTAAATACTCACTATTCTGATCCAAGCGATATGCTACTGAAAAAGTCCACAGAATTCGTGTGTTAAGGACAAGGCTCTTCGGCGCATTTTCAATAACCGTTAGATCTCGCTGTACTTCTCCGAGAAAGCCTCCATTCAAGTCATCGATGCTATGTTTAAGCCAAAAGTCGAGAATACCTTCCTTTAACTCCGATTCGAACTTCTCTTTCCATTGTTGCATTGCATTATGATTATTGATCATGATCATCCCTCGTTTGCTCAACATAATAGTGCCTTACGGTCGTTTCAGCTAATTTGCCATACATACAATAATCATTGTTTTTTGGAGCTTCAGAAATAGAATAAAGTTGAGCTGGCCAATCCCATAGCATAAATCCTCTTACCCATTCTCGCTCAGTAGAGGCTGTGAACATCGCTTCATAAAATTGTTGTTGTGCCAACTCGCTTACTTCTCCTTGAAGTCCCCAATCATTAGGCAGAAATTGCGAACCTTCACGACTAGGACAACCAGCCTCCATGAAGAAAAATGGTTTGTCATATTGTTCAACAACCGCTGCAATACGTTCGAGCTGTTGCTCCCATTGATCGACTGGGTAATATCCACTCGATGAGATGATATCTACAGCATCCCACCACTTTACTTCATTTTCTTGATATTTATCACAGTTATAAGTAATGAGTCCGTCATACACTTTTCGAACCGCCTGAATAACTTCACGCCATTGTTGCTCACGGCGGTCAGTTTGAACCATCTCACAGCCAATACAAAGCATTTCACAATTCATTTCTTGTGCTAACTTTGCATAATGCACCATGAATTGACGATAGGATACGAACCAATCACTCCATTTCGGCTCACAAGGAACATCGATATCGAAAAAATTAATATGTGCGCGCCAAGTACCATCACTGCAGTTAACGACAGGCTTCAAACATACTTTCAAACCAAGCCGCTTTGCACTAGTAATTGCATAACGAATCTCATCATCGGTGACAGTAGGTTCTTCTTGATAGCGAATAACTGTTGCTTGAGGATGATCTTGTAAGGCAGCGAATGTGATGGCAGTCCAATTGATCGCTAGTGAATCATTCATTAGTTGTAATGACTCATCAGCCTTATTATTAGCCCATGTGCCGCGAATACCAGTCCAGCCCCAAGTCATACCTGCGATATACGATAATGTTTGGCTCATTGAAACACTCCTTAAACTTGTTATATTTGTTAGTTATAAATGAATATTAGTTATATAACAAGTAAACATGAAAGGTATATGACTTGGCAAGACATTTTTAAAAATATTACTTATTTTTGGTTGATCGCATGAGAAATTATAGCACTTCTTTCATTTTGAAATAACGTCATCCTTTAAGGAATGACAATTTAAACGAAAGTATTAAAGACATTAGAAGACTATAAATAGCATTTTAAACCATTTTATCAAGAAACTAAATATAATAAACTTAATTATGTTAGCGTTTACAAAAATGATTGGGGGAAAAACAATGAAAAAGAGTATTTCGTTATTGTTAGCAGTATTCGTTATGCTAACTGGGTTATCAGCTTGTGGTAGTAATACAAAAAGTGAGCCAGGAACTAGTCCAGCAACAAGTCCGGAAAATAGCTCAGCAGTTAACGAAAAGATTAGTGGGGAAATTATTTTTCTAACAAACCGTACAGATATGGTTGGAAATGTGTACGATGACTATGCAAAAAGCTTCAAGGAAAAGTATCCAGATGTAGATGTTAAGTTTGAAGCTATTCAAGATTATGATGCAACACTTAAAGTGCGTATGAATTCAGGAGAATTCCCGGATGTTGTTTTTTTACCAACATTAGCTAACTCGGAGTTTTCTGAATACTTTGCTCCACTGAATGATATTGAATTTTCAAGTGAGATCTATTTCTCAGAGTTAAGAAGTCATGAAGGTCAAATGTATGGTATTTCCTCAGGGGCTTCAACAGTAGGTATCGTATACAACAAAGAAGCATTCGAAAAAGCTGGAATTACTGAAATACCACAAACTTACGATGAATTTCTTGCAGCTTGTGAGCAGTTAAAGCAAGCAGGTATTGTCCCTCTAGCTTCTAACTTCAAAGACAAATGGCCACTGGATGTGTGGGTATATGATATGCCTTCTTTAACAGGTGAAGCTTCTGATCACCAGAACAAACGTGCAGAAACAGATACACCATATACATTGGATAACGCATACGGAAAATCTTGGGGTATTATTCGCGAACTTTATACTAAAGGATACCTAGAACAAGACGTTAACTCTACGAATTGGGAACAATCCAAAAAGGACGTTGCAAATGGGACATTCGGTATGTACTTACTTGGTAACTGGGTAATTAATCAAGTTATCGAAAATGGAGCAGAAGCAGATAATATTGGTTTCTTCCCGTTCCCAGTTGATAATAGCGGTCAAGCAAAAGCTCCACTTAACCCCGACTTCTTCTATGCTGTTAATAAAAAAGGTAATGTTCCTGCAGCAAAAGCTTTCATTCAATGGCTAATTGAAGATTCTGGTTATGATGATTTTGCTGGATTTATCCCTACACTGAAATCAAAAGAACCCAAGTTGGCTCAATTAGCTGAATTTAATAGTTTCGAAGTGAAATATTTTGAACCAGCTCAGCCTTTAGATCTAGCGACAGAAATTCAAAACCAAGCTCGTCTTGATCAGGCATCAACTGTACAAGAATTTGTATTGTCAGATGATCCTCAAAGTGTATTAGATAAAGTGAATAAATCTTGGGCAAAAGCAAGAAAAGATTTGGGCGTATCACAATAAAAAGCTAAGCATAGGGGGATTATCGGTAGCGATGATCCTCTAATGCTATTACACCTGAATGAAAGGCAGTGACGATTGATGTTTAACAACCTATCGTTTCACACTCAAAAGAGAATCGTACTCATCTCTTTCATTACAATTCCATTAGTGCTCCTTTTTACATTTGCATATTATCCAGCACTTGAATTGTTCCGTCTAAGTTTTATGAAGTGGAATGGAGTGAGTGCTCATAAGGAATGGATTGGTTTTGCTAACTATATTGAGGTGTTTTCCGATCCGAGTATATTTAGCGTATTCAAACATAATTTCGCATACTTTGTGGTAGGTATTATACAGAATATTCTCGCTCTTTTCTTCGCGGTATTACTTAATACTAAGTTAAGAGGGCGTAATGGTTTTAGATTATTATTATTTCTTCCTTATATATTGAACGGGGTAGCTGTAGCTTACTTATTCGGCTATGTATTCGATACGACAAATGGATCACTGAATTATTTACTAGGTGCATTAGGTTTTGATCAATTATCTCAAACAAGCTGGCTAGGTACGAAAGAGTATGTGAACTATACGCTGGCATCAGTTGGTTTATGGCGATTTATGGGCTTTAATATGGTAATTTATCTAGGAGCTTTACAATCAATTCCAAAAGATTTGTATGAAGCAGCTTCAATTGATGGTGCAAACGGATGGCAGAAGTTTACGAGAATCACACTGCCTAATATATATAAGATCATTGAGCTTAATTTGTTTTTAACCGTAACTGGAGCTTTAGAAGTGTTTGACCTACCATTCGTATTGACGAAAGGTGGACCCGCCCATGCAAGTGAAACATTCGTAATGAAAATCATTGAAACAGCATTCCAATTTAACAATTTTGGTCTAGCTTCCGCAATGAGCGTTGTATTACTCGTATTCGTTGTCTTCGTACTTTCAATTCAACGATACATTCTTTCAAGGAAGGATGATTAGCATGAGCGTAATGAAAAACGTACAGCAAGCATTGAAATACATTATATTATCGCTAGCAGGTTTAGTTATCCTATTTCCACCTTATATTATTGTTGTTAATGCTTTTAAGACGAAGGAGAAATTCAATCAGACTTCAGCTATTTCATTGCCAGATTCCCTGTTTTACTTTGAAAATTTCGCGAAGGCATTTAAGCAAGCTACAATTCCATTAGCATTTGGCAATACATTAACGATCATATTGGTCACGTTAGCGTTCAATATATTGTTAGGATCAGCTTTTTGTTATGCGATTTCACGTTTTCAGTTTAAGTTTCAAGGAGCAATAGTGGGGTTGTTTCTATTTGCTACCATTATTCCACAAATAACTACACAAGTAGTTAATTACAAAACGATAATGGCATTAGGTCTAACAAACAATCTGATGGGACCAGTATTATTATATGTGGGAGCAGACATAATCCAGATTTATATTTACCTGCAGTTTATCCGAAATATTCCTTATAAGCTTGATGAAAGTGCTATGATTGAAGGAGCGTCCTTAATTAGAATTTACCGTACAATTATTTTCCCCTTACTAGCCCCAGCGACGGTAACGATCATTATATTGAAGACGATTGCTATTTATAATGATTTCTTCGTTCCATACTTATATTTACCAAGAGCAGAGCATGTTGTCGTGTCTACTTCATTGATGCGGTTTTTCGGGAATAATAGTGGTGATTGGCAGCTAATCTCTGCTGCGATTCTTATTATTATGATTCCTACAGCGATAATGTATATGTTTTTACAACGTTATATTTTTGCTGGTGTAACGAGTGGTGCAGTGAAGTAAGTCGTTATCATACTCAATTTCGTAGGAGGTGTGCATAATGAATGTCATTATTGTAGACGACGAACTAATGATTCGTGCTGGATTTGAGAAGATGATTAGCAGATTAAATATGAATATACAGGTTATAGGATCATATAGTAATGGCTTTGATGCACTAACTCATATCGATAAAATTGGCGATCATGAAATAGATTTATTGATTACAGATATTAAAATGCCGATGATGGATGGCTTGAAGCTGATCGAAGCTACGCAAGGGCGAAAGTTTGCGAAAATGGTGTTTAGTGGTTTTAGCGAATTTGATTATGCTCGCAAGGCGTTACGGTATGGAGCATGTGATTATTTATTGAAACCAATCGACAAGCAGCAATTATTAAATGTGTTAATACGTATTAAGCAACAAAAGCATGCCCAATTTGATGAGCACTCGTTAACGAATTACGAGGATTTACCTGCGGAACCAATGGATGCAGTTAAAGTTCATCATGCGATTGAAAAACTGAAAAATATATTAGTAGAACAATATGATCGCAACTTTGATCTTGAACTAATATCTGAAACGATAGGAATGAGCTCCCATTATTTAAGTCGTCTATTCAAACAGAAAACGGGTGTAACGATTACCGATTACTTAATTGACATTCGAATCGACAAAGCAAAGCAATATTTGATCAATTATCCCCATATGAAAAATTATGAAATTTCGCAATCTGTCGGATACGGTGATCCAGTCTATTTTCAGAAGTTGTTCAAAAAATTAACAGGATATACACCTAGAGAATATAAAGATATTCATCATTAATGATAAATAGTGTTGATTTTAATTGCGATATGGATAAATGAAGATTTCATTTCATTCGTGAACATACTATAATAGATGCAATCTCTTAGTTGAGACTGTAAATAGTAATGAATGGAGTGATTATAACTGTGTTGAAAAAATTTCAATATGTCGCACCAAGTAATGGCTATCCTGAATGGAATAACAACCCTGAAATCTTTGCATTGAACCGGATGCAAGCTCATGCATCACTTATACCGTTTGTAAGTTATGAGGAAGCTCAGCTTGATGATCCCTTTTCTTCATCTAATATGCAATTATTGAATGGATTATGGAAGTTCTCGTTTGCTAGTAATCCAGACGGTAGAATTACAGATTTCTATAAGCGAAATTATGACAGTAGCGAATGGGCAACGATTCAAGTGCCGGCACATTGGCAATTACAAGGATATGATTATCCTCAATATAGTAATGTCGTCTATCCATGGGTCGGTAACGAAGAGGTACAAGCTCCGTTTGCACCTACACAATATAATCCAGTAGGATCATATATTACCGAGTTTGAATGGAATAAAGATTGGCAAGATCAGCCACTATTTATTAGCTTTCAAGGTGTAGAATCAGCCTTTTATGTATGGCTTAACGGAGAATTAGTTGGCTATTCTGAAGATACGTTTACACCAGCTGAATTTGACCTTACACCATATGTTCAAGAAGGCAGCAATAAGCTTGCAGTGGAAGTATATCGCTGGAGCGATGCCAGTTGGTTAGAGGATCAAGATTTTTGGCGTATGAGCGGAATTTTCCGTGATGTTTATTTGTATACTGTGCCCAACGTGCATATTTACGATTATAAAGTTCAAACGCTACTAGATGCTAACTACGAAGATGCTGAATTTGTACTAGATGTTCATCTGATGAACTATATGAATTTGGAAACGGCTGCGAATATTGAAGTTCATTTATACGATGCCAATAAGCAAGCGGTATGGGAACAACCTATGCAAGCTAAAGTGAATATTGATGTCAATGGACTAGATTTACAATCACTCTCTTTAGGGCGAATGGTAAGCAATCCATATAAGTGGAGTGCAGAGAAGCCTTACTTATACGAGTTAGTTATTAATGTTCTAGATGAAGCAGATCAAGTACAAGAAAGTATCGTATCGAAAATCGGCTTCCGTAAATTTGAAATTAAAGCTAAATTGATGCTTATTAACGGTCAACGCGTATTGTTCAATGGTGTGAATCGCCATGAATTCTCATGTGATACCGGCCGAGCAATTACGAAGCAGGATATGATTACTGATATCGTTATTATGAAGCAATACAATATTAATGCAGTTAGAACATCACATTACCCTAACCAATTACTATGGTATCAGCTATGTGATGAGTACGGCTTATACGTTATTGATGAGAATAACCTAGAAACACATGGCTCATGGACATATGGTCAGCAAGATCTAGGTACTGCTATTCCTGGTAGTAATCCACAGTGGACGGGTGCTGTATTAGATCGCTGTAAGTCAATGTATGAGCGAGATAAAAATCATACATCGATCATTATGTGGTCACTAGGTAATGAATCGTTCGGTGGAGATAACTTTATAGCTATGCGTGATTATTTCCATGAAGTGGATCGTTCACGTCCTGTGCATTATGAAGGAACATTCCATTATCGTCCAAGCGATGCGGCTTCAGATATTGAAAGTCATATGTATTCTACACCTCAAGTGATCGAGCAATACGCGCTTAATAATCCGACGAAGCCATTCATCATATGTGAATATGCACATGCGATGGGTAACTCATGTGGTGGACTACAGTTATACCGTGATATGTTTGATAAATATCCAATATTGCAAGGTGGATTCATCTGGGATTGGATCGATCAATCGATTAGAATCGTTGATGAAGATGGAACCGTTCGTATGACGTACGGTGGCGATTTCGGAGATTCACCTAATGATGGAAACTTCTGTGGAAATGGATTGATTTTCGCTGATCGTACCATTACTCCGAAGCTGCAAGAAGTGAAGAAAGTATATCAAATGGTACAAATGAATGCGGTTGATCTAGAACAAGGAATTGTTCATGTGAAGAACTGGAATTTGTTTACCGATCTAAGTGAATATGAGATTAGCTGGTCGATTGCGATCAATGGTGAGATAGAAGAGCAACAAATATTCGTAGCAGAACTTGCTCCATTAGCTGAAGCAGACTGGAAACTGCCGTATCATCTACCTCATTTGGAACAAGAAAGTGATGAAGCGGTTCTAACGATTAGTATTGCATTGAAGCAAGACGAGAAGTGGGTAGAAGCAGGTCATGAAGTGGCATTTGAACAATTTATATTGCCAGCGAATTGGAGTACAGTTTCTAATGATGATCCAATATCACCAATTAAAGTGAACAGAGATTCTGCATCGTTGTCAATTGTAGGTATGGAGCCGCAATTTTCGGTAAACTTTGAAGTACAGACAGGACAATTATGCTCTTATATGTGGAATGGCACGGAACGACTACTTGCACCGCTAGTACCATATTTCTGGCGTGCTATGACAGATAATGATCGCGGTAATAAGCAACATTTGCGTAGCGAAGGCTGGCAATATGCAGCAAGGGATCGCAAATTACTTGGTCTTAGTCACACAGTAACAGAAACTCACTGCATTGTTCTAACAAGTTATTTATTAGCTAATGGAACGAAATTACAAATAGAGTATAATATTAATGGTGATGGCGAAATTAAAGTGGAATTTACTTTAAATGCCCAACAACAAGCTACAGAAATTCCTGTAATCGGTATGAACCTTCAAATGGATGTTCTTTATAATGAACTTTCATGGTATGGAAAAGGTCCAAGTGAAACCTATGTTGACCGACAAGTTGGTGGGAAACTAGGGATTTATTCTGGTATGGTTACGGACCAATTAGCTAGATATATAAGACCCCAGGAATCGGGTAATAAGATGAGTGTTCGTCATGCGATGGTTTGTAATGAGCATGGTGAAGGGTTGCTAGTTCAATCCGCACAAGGCATAGAATTTAACGCCATTCCTTATACGGCGGAAGAGCTGGAACAGAATGATCATTTGCACAAATTACCAGTACCAACCAAGACGGTACTATCAATTAACGGTTATCAAATGGGCGTTGCAGGTAATGATAGCTGGGGTGCTCTTCCTGATCCAACAGCGATACTGCACAGCAATAGAAACTACCAATATTCATTTATACTGAAAGGTATATAATAGGTTGTATTGATTAGCTGTAGCATGGAGAGACAAGTTGTTCTTTTCATACTATAGCTTTTTACTAATTTAAAGTTACTTAGTGATTTATTGAGTGCGAATCAATATAATATAAGGATGATGAAGTTACATAGAAGTTAATAAAAGTTCTTTATGCTTTTGAGGTACTTTTCATTGCTGAGAAGTATATCGAGGAATTAATGAAAAGTTTAAGGAGGGTGTTACTATTAAAAAAAATCGTGATTGGTTGCTTCCAATTATTATTATCATCATGAGTAGTTTATACATATTTGTATCGAATTTGATGCTTTTTAAGCTTATTCCGATGGTTTTAATTATTGTGTATGGTTGTCTACAATTACCGAAAAAGAAGGAACTACATCATTATCTAGTTATTCTTGGTTTATTATTTTGTATGCTTGGTGACTATTCGTTACAATGGTTTATCATTGGGTTATTCAGTTTTTTAGTGGGGCATATTTTCTATATATTTGCCTTTAATCTAAGGAGAAGTAAAGGGAAACCTAATAAATTAATTGGTCTATGTATTAGTGTTTATGCTATTATTATGGCGGTTATTATGGTTATGTCATTAATCGAGGGACAAAACAACAGTCTAGTCATCCCTGTTATTTTGTATATTGCCGTCATATCACTAATGGTATGGATGGCATCGTTAACGAAAAATATATGGGTAATTGTAGGAAGTTTGTGCTTTATGGTGTCGGATTCTATTCTTGCATTGAATTTGTTCGTAGTACCAATTGAATTTTCATCGCTGTTAATTATGAGTACATATTATGGAGCTCAATTCTGTATTGCTAGAAGTTTACGTATGCAATCATCAAGCTCATAGGTAAGTAAAAACAAGTTTGTAAATCGACAAATGGAATAGCTAGTATATTTGGTAAATTTTCGCTATAATAGTTTTGTTATAGTAAACATATTTACATATTTTATCTTACATAAGAAGGAGCACAACATGATTAAACAATTTGTAATGAATCAAAAAGTATCGGTAAAATTAATGGTTCTCATCGTATCATTAATTGTATTTATGATTTTGATGGGGATTGTTGGGATTGCCTCAGTTAACAAGATTAACAATAATGCTAGAGTGATGTATGAAGACCAGATGATGGCTAATGAGTACTTGAGTCAGCTAATTACTACAAATGTACAAATTGAAACGAATGAGCTAGAGCTTGTTTTAAATCAATTTAATGTAGATCTAAATGCGCTCAAGGAAGCTAATGCTTTATTAAAGGAAAGTGAAAAGGAAATACAACTAAAAGTAGAAAAACTTCCGATGACTGAGACATCAGCAGCATTATATGCACTCTATAAGGAACAGGGAGTTATTGTTAATGAGGAATTTTTGAAGGTGCAAGAACGAATTGACGAAGGGAAAAATTTAGAGGCATTTATGTATTTTGAAAATCGTCTAAGTGGCGTACAGGCTACGATTTTATCAACATTGAGAGAAATAAAGCAAATTAACATGGATGAAGTAGCTAATACTAATGAATCGAATAGAGTCGATGCTAATACAAGTAGAACAGTTATTTTTTCTGTTTTAGTTATTATTCTTATAGTTGCAGGACTATTTGGTTACTTTGTCTATATCACGATCAAACAGCCGATTAATCAACTGATTTCTGATATGAAGCAGGTTGAAGAAGGTAATCTTCTAGTTAGAAGTGAGTATAAGTGGAATAATGAATTCGGTAATCTATCTGCAAGCTTTAATAATATGGTGGGTGGATTGTACAATATTGTTACTAAAATGTCTAGTAATTCTGAATCTGTTGCAGCTAGCTCAGAGCAATTACTTGCTGCTGCTGAACAATCGACCGAACATACTTCCAAAATTGCATCAGATATGCACAATATTGCCAATACAGCAGAATCTCAGTTTATGCATGCACAAGAGTCAACCCGTTCTATGGAGGAAGTAGCAATAGGAATTCAACGAATTTCCGAATCAGCGGCTAATGTATCTGAATTGGCGAATGTTGCTAATGACCAAGCGATAATTGGCCAGGAGCGTATGCAAGCAATTAAAAGTCAGATGACTTCCATTCTAGATGGCTCGCTGCAAACCTCCGAGGTTATCCAGAAGTTTTCCGAGCAATCCAATGCGATTGGTCGTTCAGTTACTTATATCCACGAAATTGCGGAACAAGTAAATTTACTTGCGTTAAATGCTTCCATTGAAGCGGCAAGAGCAGGTGAGCATGGTAAAGGATTTGCAGTAGTAGCAAGTGAAGTGCGAAACTTGGCGGATTCTTCCAAAACAGCTGCCAAAGATATATCAACTTTAGTTACTCAAATTCAAAAGCAATCAAAAGTTGCAGTAGAGATAGTTGAGCGTGAAAAGCATGAAGCGACACAAGGGATGAAAGAAGTTCAATTGACATACGAAGTATTCGAAGAAATTGTTGGGTCCATTAATGTTTTGAATTATCAATTGCAAGAAGTAACAGCTTCTTCTGAGGAAATGTCTGCAAGCTCTCAGCAAGTTACTGCAGCATTGATCGAGATGACACAGTTATCAGATACAGCTTCGGAGCAGGCGAAAAAAGTTTCTGAAGTTGCGAAAGAACAAGAGCAAATTATGAATGAAGTGAAAGATAACGTTCAAGGTTTGACGAATGTGGCGGAGGAACTACAACAGGAATCACAAAGATTCAAAATCAACTAGTAGGGGAAGTTCAAAAAGCGGACTTTGATAACGAAGTGATGCTGACGTAGCTTAGTCGACATCGCATCTGAAACGAACTTGGAAAGTGCGGTTCGCGTGTACCAAACACGTACACTTGCGCTTCCGCCTTTCTCAAGTAGCGCTTCACCTGCTCGGTTCTGAAAGCCCGCTTTTTGAACCTTCATTTTAAGCTTCGTGCTTAAACATCGTGATTAAACATTGTGCTTAAGCTTCGGGCAGTTGACCGCTCGTGTACTTGTACCGTACACATTTCTGGTTTTGTTACATGGTTTGTGATGGCGATGATTATGCTAATGTAAAACGGGGATGTCCTGAAAGTCATTGTAAAATGACTGAGGACATCCCCGTTCTATTTACTTTTGCACCACGCGAAACAGTATTTTATACGTTCACGATGTAGATACGACTGGTTTCTTCCCAAATATGACCTGGTTCAAGTGTAACAAGCCCAATCTGCTGTGCAGGAAGCAAGCTATTTGGCGCATTTACAAGGTTAAGCTGTGGCTCAGGGCAGAAGAAGGTACCGCCTGCACCATTGTTCCAAATCATCCATTGCTTATAAGAAGCACCAACATCGTAGATTAGTTTTAATCCTAGACGGTTGTCAGTAAGCTCCATCATATTACGACCATTTTTAGTTGAACTTGTGTAATGGTTGTCCATCGACTCCCAAAACGGATTAAGACCAGAGCCGTTCATCTTTTGTTCTTCACTTGTTAAAGCTTGATACTTACCTGTGGGAAGCATTCTTTCATTCAATTCCCAACGGTTTTCCATAGTCATTGTGAATGAATAGTCTTCCTTCGAACTACCTGCAGCAAATGGCGCATTGATCGCAGTATGGAACGCGATCATACAAGGCATAGCTGTTGTACCATTGTTATGAACAGATACATGCTGCAATAGACCTTGATCACTCAAAGAGTAACGTAGCTTTAATGTGAATTGATGAGGTAAGTACTGATAGATCTCATGACTTTCATCAATAGAAATAGACAATACAACATAGCTTTCAGTAGCCGTTGTATTGAAATCGTCAACATTCCACTGAGCAGTATGGAAAAATCCGTGTAGATGGTTGCCAGTGGCTTCTTCATTGACTGGGAATACATATTTGTGACCGTTAAATGTAAATGTACCATCTTCATAGCGATTCGGTGGGAATAGTACTGGAATGCCATGAATACCTGGATTTGCACGAAAATCATTCATTTCAGCAGCCGCTGGTTCTCTTAATAGAGTTAGGTTGCGTTCATGATCACGAAAGGCAATTAGATTTGCTCCTACTTTAGGAAGAACAGCGCTTTCATACTGTCCCCATTGCAGCCAAATGGCAGCTTCATCATGAAATAATCCTTCAAATGCTTTGCTTTGCGTAGTCAATATAATTCCTCCTAAAACTTTTCATAGCTTCTCGATAATCATCACTGTAGATGAAAAGTACATCGAAAGCATAAGCTAAACTTTTCATAGCTTCTCGATAATCAGCATATCAGCATTGGAGAAAACAAACAACCGCTAACATAAGATTAGCGGTTGTTTCGTTAGCTCTATGTCTTTAGCTTATCTGCTGCAATTGCTTCAGTTTCAATTCATTTCGCTTGCTTACGGAAAGTATTTTAGTGCTTGTAAAGTCACTACCAAAAGAAATAGCACCAGACCCAATCGATTTGATTCGAGATACGTTAATATAGCAAGTAGAGCTAATTGCAAAGTATCCCTTTGTTCTAGTCAATTGTTTTAGTTCAGACTGAGAAAGCTGAACTTTTCTGCTGAAATTACTTCCGTGAAAACTGACAAGCCCTTCTGATCCTATTTTGTAAAATAAGATCTCTTGCTCTAGATCAAAATCTTTACACATTGTACGTTCATTTAACGCAACACTCAACATTCGAATACCCCCTAGATAATCTAATAACTGAAATGTTAGCGTTTACATTGTACCATGAAATAAAAGTTTTGGGTAGTCTTGAAAAAAATATTGTGTAGTATTAGCACCATATGGTAATGTCAAATGATATATGCTTTACTAGTGAAATATATGAATGAAATGAGAGGCAGGTCCTTTTTGTGTCCAGAACAGCTAGAACTTCTTCATCAGCTACGACAATGCAATCACTAACGGTTTATTCTGTTTTATTTGCTGTAAGCGCGGTACATATGTTGAATGATTCGATGCAAGTTGTAGTTTCAGCGTTATTTCCGATATTTAAAGACTCGCTTCAATTAACGTATGCGCAAATTGGTTGGATTGCTTTTACATTAAATATGACCTCTTCCGTTATGCAGCCAGTAGTTGGATTATGGTCAGATAAGCGTCCAACGCCTTGGTTGCTGCTAGCTGGGATGGGCAGTAGTCTAATCGGGATCGCAGCACTTTCGTTTGCACCAACATTTTGGTTGGTATTGCTCGCAGTTATATGTATTGGTCTTGGTTCAGCAGTCTTTCATCCAGAAGGATCACGTGTCGTGTACTTAGCTGCGGGTCAGAAGCGCGGACTTGCACAGTCTATTTATCAGGTTGGCGGTAACTTCGGCTCATCATTAG
The DNA here is from genome assembly GCF_056786375.1 of Paenibacillus sp. Y930. Taxonomy (NCBI): domain Bacteria; kingdom Bacillati; phylum Bacillota; class Bacilli; order Caryophanales; family Paenibacillaceae; genus Paenibacillus; species Paenibacillus sp. Y930. The sequence goes on from NZ_JBXCIX010000002.1 coordinate 726,206, forward strand.
CTCCACTTATGACCATTTTTATTTTTGTGCCACTTGGACAGCGTGGTGCAATCTGGGGGACATTGCTGGCAGTAGCAGCGATCGTTATACTATTGTACGTAGTGCCGTGGTATCGTAAGCAGCTAGCAATCAATGGTTCAGTTTCAATGAAGAAGAAGGCAGCGGCAGTAACTTTACAAAATCCGATACCGTCGAAAATTGTATATATTGGTATGGGAATTTTAATGACGATCGTATTTGCTCGTTCATGGTATAGCTCAGCAATTGGTAACTACTATCAATTTTATGCACAGGAGCAATATGCACTGCCAATTCAACAGGCTCAAATTCCACTTTATTTGTTTATGATATTTGGCGTCGTCGGAACGTTTTTCGGAGGCATGTTTGCGGATCGAATTGGGAGAAGAACGATGATGATTGTTTCGCTTGTAGGATCAATTCCATTAGCGTTAATTCTGCCACATTTACCGTTAATGTGGGTATATCCAGTGATTGGATTGTTAGGACTGATTCTACAATCAGGCTTTTCGGTAAGTGTCGTCTATGCACAAGAATTAATGCCAGGAAAAGTCGGCACAGCATCAGGGCTAATTACCGGATTTGCATTCGGTATGGGAGCAGTTGGTTCGGTCGTGCTCGGTAATCTGGCTGATGTGAAGACGATGGAATTTGTGATGATAGGGGCAAGTCTATTGCCACTCTTTGGCTTTCTATCACTGTTGCTACCAAAAGATCGTGCTAGATAAGATGAACTATTAAAATGCATTTAGAAGTGTCTACCATAGCGTGGACACTTTTTTGTTGTTTCTATTATTAAATCGGAATAATGTTCTTAAGCGGCTGTAGTAGAGCGCAATCTAGTTCGCCGACGATGGTATTTATTAGACAAATTCCAAATATTTATCTAATATTGTACTAAAGTAACATTTGCAAGCGAGGTGATTAAAATAATTAAAAATATATTTAATATTAAAACACTAAGAAATCAAATTTTTCTTAGCTATATGGTTATTATGATTGCCATTTTATCCTCAGTAGGTTTCTATTTGTACGACCAAGTATCCAAATTACTACAAGTAAATACAGAGCGTCATATGGAGAATACTGCGGTACAAGCTACTGGAAACATAAAGCTATTATTGAATCAAATTGATAACTTCACTGCACAGATCGCTACTAACGCGGTTGTACAATCGATGATGCAGCAAGAATTGAATGGCAAGCCGTTATCGTTTGATGCTCGGCAACAACTGCAACAAGAAGTTAGAAAGCATGAAGCTTATATGAAAGGCATCCGTTCTATAGAGCTATACACAACCGACTATTCGACACTACTGCCGCTTACCGAGGATAAATTGGATGATCGACTATCCGCAGAATGGATTGCGAAGGCAGATCAGGGCAAAGGTGAATTGGTCTGGCTAGGTACGGATGTGAATAATCCAGATATAGTCATTGCTATGCGGCATGTGCGATTAATGAATCAGTCATTCGCGCAAGCTGGTTACTTGCTGATTTATTTGGATGTTAATTATTTTGAACTGACCGATCTTTCAGTGGATGGTGATAGTGCCGTTGCTAGTAATGAATATATGTGGCTGACTGATAATATTGGAACAATATTGAATACAAATAGTCCTGAAAACATAGTCCTTCCTCAGTCAATTACTGTACAAAACTCAATAAATATTGATGGCAAATATTATTATGGAGTGCAACGTAATATTGAAGATGTGAATTGGCAAATTAGTATTTTAACACCGGTGGATGAAGCAACGGAAGGGATCTCAGTGCTTAGAACAGGAATTATTATTTCTTTGCTTGCTGGTATTATACTTTTTCTAATTGCTACTTATTTTCTATCGGGAATGATTAGTAAACCTATTCTTCGATTAATACGAGCAATGCGAGTAGCCAGACTAGGCACACTCAAAGTCATTCCGATAGAATCAGCAACGATAGAAATTAATGAATTGAATCATACGTACAATCAGATGGTTGAGTCGCTGAATGGACTAATTAAGATGGTGTATGAGAAAGAAATATTACAAAGTCAGACGGAATTGAAAGCATTGCAAGCACAGATTAACCCGCATTTTCTATTCAATACATTAGAGGCATTGTATTGGGAGATGGAGACTCGTGGAGAAGAACAACTTGCTGAAGCGATCGTTGCAATGTCGGGGATTTTCAGATATGTCATTAATCGAGATGAGCAGGACGAATGGGTAACGCTCGGTGATGAGTTAGATCATGCAGAGCGCTACTTGAAAATTATGAAGATGAGAATGATGGATCGCTTGGAATGGAGTATCGAGGTTGATCCAGACTGCAGAGTGATTGTCATGCCCAAGCTACTTGTACAACCGTTAATTGAAAATGCCATTTATCACGGTGTAGAACAACAAATTGGATCAGGTATTGTAAAACTGAGTGTAGTTGAAAATTTATCTGAGCAGCATATTCAAATTAACGTTACAGATAATGGACCTGGGATGAGTGAGCAACAGGTTGACGAGGTTATGGAGCGTATTAAGCGAAAAAAACGTGGCATTCAAGGGGACAATCAAGAGGGGAAATCGACAGGTGTAGGGCTTAGTATTACCGAGCAACGTATTAAATTATATTTTGGAACAGAAAGTGAAGGTCTGATAATCGAAAGTGAAAAAGGAAAAGGGACAACTGTCTCATTCGATATACCAATTGTACTAAAGGGGGAATAACGTTGAAAACAATTTTAATCGTAGATGATGAACCTCGCACAAGAGATGGAATTCGAAAGGTACTTGAAGTATGGTCCGCAGGGAAATATCGGATTGAGACGGCTGCTAATGGGATAGCAGCGCTAGAATGGCTAGAATATAACGAAGCTCATTTGCTAATTAGTGATATAAGGATGCCGGAATTAACGGGCTTAGAATTGGTTGAGAAGTTAGAGAGGTTAGAGAACAGGCCGAATGTTATTCTAGTATCTGGTTATTCAGACTTCTCGTATGCACAGCAAGCGTTGCGATTTGGCGTTGTTGATTATTTGTTGAAGCCAATTGATAAAGCTAGTCTCATACAAGCGATTGATAAAGCTATGTTACGTGTAGAAGAGCAAGCGCGTTATAAAGTAATGACTGAAGTAGTTGACGCAAAGCGGTTAGAAGTGGCGCAGCAGTCAAGTCAAAATCCACATATTAATACGGCACTAACGTATATTCATGAACATTTGTCGGAGCAAATTACGATGAAAGAGATGTCAGATCAATTACATATGAATGCAAGTTATTTCAGTGTATTGTTCAAGGAGCAAGTAGGCTTAACATTTTCGGATTATGTAACGAGAGGAAGAATGCAATTAGCGAAAGAATTGCTGCTTACGACGAATGATTCAATGGCGGATATAGCGGAGCAAGTAGGTTATCAGACTGATAAATATTTCGGAAAAGTATTTCGTACAGTATCAGGTATAAGTCCAGCGCAATATCGCAAAGAAAAAAGCTTTCACAAGGATATAACAATCCAATAATAGTGGTAATAATCCCAAAATGTATGCCCTTACAACTAGGCAATGTGCTTGTTAGAATAAATATGAAGCTAATAAGTCCACGAAAGCTTACAAAAAAAAAGGGGTTGTGTAATCGTGTACAAAAATAAAAAGATGTTGGTTCTATTAACGCTATGTTTCACATTATTGGTTGCTGGATGTGGTAGTAACTCATCTAAAGAAGGAAAATCTCCAGCAGATGGTGGTAACAAAGCAGGAACAGAAAAAGTAACGATCAATTTCATGCATTTATGGCCAGAAGGTATTTCAGCGGGTCAGAATAAAATTGTAAATGAAATTATTAACGATTATCAAACTGAACATACAAATGTAACGATCAAGACGGAAGTGCTTGAAAATGAGCAATATAAAAATAAGCTAAAAGTATTATCTTCATCTAACAAGCTACCAGATGTAGGCGTAACTTGGGCAGCGGGCTTTATGCAACCTTATGTAGAAGGTAATTTATTTGCGCCAATCGAAGAGCTTTTGGCTGGTTCACTTAAAGATCAATTCGTTGCAGGTACTACGGAAGCGTATTCAATGAATGATCATACGTATGCTCTACCGTTAGAATTCAATATTGCACCAATCTACTATAACAAAGCGATTTTTGAACAATTAAACTTAGAAGTGCCCGCAACATATGAGGAGTTCCAAAATGTTGTGAAAGTACTTGTAGAAAATGGTATTACTCCGATTGCTCTTGGTAACAAGGATCGTTGGACGGGTTCACTTTGGTATATGTATTTTGCTGATCGCATTGCTGGTCAAGAAACATTGGCAGGAGCTATTCAAGGCACAAAATCTTTTGCTGATCCAGGATTAGTTCAAGCAGCTACAGAGGTGCAAAATCTAGTTAACGCTAACGCATTTAACAAAGGTTTCAACGGCTTATCTAATGATGAAGGAAAATCAGAGTTTGTTAACGAGAAAGCAGCTATGTACTTGATGGGAACTTGGGAATTACCAAACTTCACAACGAATGAGGATTACACACAAGAATTCAGAGATAAAGTAGGCTTCTTCAAATTCCCGGTAGTTGATGGTGGTAAAGGTAATATTGATGGCTGGGTTGGTGGTCCTGGTGTTGGACTATTCGTCGCTGAAAACTCTAAAGTGAAAGAAGAATCTAAAGCATTTGTAGAGTACTTTGTTCAAAAATGGGGCGAACGTGCTGTAACTGGTGCGGGTGTTATTCCAGCAACGAAAGTGGATACTTCTACATTGGATCTTCCTGCATTATATATCGATTTGTTCAATGAAATGAGCAAAGCTAGCAGCATTACATTATTCGCTGATGTACAGATGGAATCTGATGACGCTGAAGTACATCTTAATCAAATCCAAGCTTTATTCGGTAAAGCAAATACTCCAGAGCAATTTGCACAAGAACATGATACATCAATTTCTGCGGGACAATAAGATGTAGCGTATAACCTATATCTAGAAATGGCTTATCTGTACATTAATCAGATAAGCCATTTCTTTCAATTATTGGCCCATGAAGGGAGTTATTACTAATGGATAAAGTTATGTCTAACAAAAGAATTATTGCATTATATGTATTGCCAGCATTACTTTTCATTATTGCGATTGTATATATACCTATTGTATTAACAGGCTATTATGGTCTTCATGAATGGAATGGTATCGGTTCAATGACGTTTATTGGGCTAGAAAACTACAGTGGGGTACTACAAGATAAAGATTTTTGGAGTAGTGCAGGTCACTCGCTTCTATTAGCAGTCTTCTCTACATTGAGTTTAGTACTATATTTGGCAGTAGCATTAGTGTTGTCTTCCAAAATTAAAGGATCAAATTCATTTCGGAAAATTTATCTCATACCTATGTTATTATCATCAGTAGCTATCGCACAATTATGGATGAAAATTTATCATCCGACGAACGGGATAATTAATACTCTATTAGAAGCATTAGGTTTTACCAATACACCAGAATGGTTAGCGAATCCGTCCATTGTGTTATATGCACTTATCATTCCGATTATTTGGCAATATGCTGGGTTTTATATATTGATCTATTATGCTGCTTTGAAAAACATACCGTCATCACTTGAAGAGGCAGCAACGATTGATGGTGCAAATGCTTTCCAAATTGCCTACAAAATCAAATTACCTCTAGCGATGGAAGTAATTAAAGTTACGATTGTCCTGGCTCTTGTAGGGTCATTGAAATATTTTGATTTGATCTATGTTATGACCAATGGTGGTCCTAATGGAGCAAGTGAAGTAATGGCCTCCTATATGTATCGCATTGCATTCAAATCTTATGACTTTGGTTACGCTAGTGCAATAGGTTTCTTTCTATTAGTGATCTGTCTAGTTGTAACTTGGATTGTTCGTAAATTAACAGCAACTAAAGAACAAATTCAATATTCATGAATTATGCTTCCAAAGTAACTTTCCATATAACGAGAAGTTATTTCGAAAGTGAATGAAAAGTTATAGCCTATGCTTTCGATGTACTTTTCTTACAGAGAATTATTTCATGAAGTAACGAAAAGTTTTAGGGGGAAATGAATGATGCAGGGAACAATTCCAATCAAACATAAAAAAACTAGTTATAGCAATAACATAATAAGTAAAATCGGCTATGGTTTACTGTATGTTGTACTTGCAGGCGTAGCAGTATTTCAACTATTTCCTTTAGTCTGGTTAATGTTCTTCTCACTGAAAAACAATCAAGAAATATTCAATATGCCACCATTAGCTCTGCCTACAAATCCAAAATGGGAAAACTACGCCAAAGTATGGAATTCCGGAAATATTGATCTATATTTCTTAAATAGTGTATGGATTACGATTGCTGCAACAGCGATAACAATATTAGTTGCAAGTTTAGTAACATTCGCGATTACACGGATGAAATGGAAAGGCAGCTCGTTCGTGTTAGGATTATTTATGGTGGCAATGATGATACCTGTTCATTCCACATTAATCCCGCTATTCAATTTGTTTAGTAAAGCTCATCTTATCGATAATCCACTATCATTAATTGCAAGCTATGTGGCATTTAATATGCCCATTACCATTATGATATTACTAGGATTCTATTACACGCTTCCGAAAGAAGTTGAAGAGGCAGCAGTTATCGATGGATGTTCAGTGCATAAGATTTTCTTCAGAATCATATTTCCAATGACAAGTTCTGTACTTGCAACGACAGGTATTATTAATATTATTTATAATTGGAATGAGTTTATTTTTGTTAATACATTCATTAGCTCAGATAAATACAAAACACTTACTGTCGGCATCCAAAATTTCATTGGACAGTATACAACAGATTGGGGAGCAATTGGTGCCACACTAATGATAAGTATATTACCTATACTTATCGCGTTCCTATTCCTATCTGATAAAATTGTAGAAGGTATTGCGGCAGGTTCTGTTAAAGGATAAGCTCCGAGATCTATTTCTACTGTAGGCAAATGAATATAATGTGTAATTATCAATTTCAGGAAATATATAGAAACTATTTTCGGATTATGATATATTAGTTGTAGCGAAGAAGCACTTCCAGAGAAATCTTGGAGGTGCTTCTTTTTTTCGTTCTTTGAGGGATTTTTTTATTGGAATAGTGAGTACAACTACTATTCTCCGTGTAACCAATCATATAAGAAATTAAAGTTATCATTAAAACTAAAAAACTTTAAGGAGAGATTATTATGAAAAAAGCAATCACATTATTATTATCAATCGTTCTACTATTTGGTCTTGTTGGTTCAGTAGGTGCAGCTTCAAGTGATGTACCAATGTTCAAAGTGAATGGGAAGTTATTCGTAACGCCAACTGGTGAGCCTGCACCATATGTTAACAAAGACAACCGTACAATGGGTTCTCTACGCTTGATCGCTAGTGCATTGGGCGTTGAAAACAAAAATATTACATGGTCGTCAGCAACGAATACAGCGACTCTAGTACGTGGTGAAAATACGGTTTCTGTTGTTGTCGGTAAAAAAGAGATTACGGTTAATGGAAAGAAAGTCGTAATGGATACTGTTTCTGAAATGAAAAAAGGTCGTGTATTCATTCCTGCAAGATTTATCGCACAAGGTCTAGGGGTGAAGATCGGTTATGATAATGCATCAAATACCGTTCATTTCACAACAGGCACAGTAGCTACAAATAATTTTGCAGATTACGGTATGAAGGAACTCGAACAATTACCGATCACAATCACTTCAAATAACTTAGAAATTACATATCACGAAGCATTTTTATATAAAAAGACTTCTGCAGAAGGAAAAGCTCTGAATGAAAAGTATGCTTTTCCTCGTTACGATCGTGCAAATCACGTTTTATTCTTAAAGGTCACGTTTACGAATAAAGGTACAAAAACTATTGCAAGAGACTATTCAGATTTAGAACAAAAAATTAGAGTTGGTTATGCATCAGCTAGAAGTTTTTCGCTAAGCTTAGCAACCAAAAATACGATTGATGAAAAAGGAAGCTATATTAATACTTGGTCGTTAGAACCAGGAGAATCATTGACTGGAAATATAGCGTTGTTGAAAAACGATGATGCAGATATTCAATTTATCTCTATGGGTACGGTTAATAAAGATGTTTTGAATTCAAAAAGATTAGCTGAAAAGGTGGAATAACATGAAACGTGGACTTAATGTGTTACTCATATTCGGTTTATTCATCAGCCTATATTCCTTCACTGCACAAGCAGAAAGTGGAAGTGTTTCTCAATTTTCAAGACCACTGAAAGTCAAAGAGAGCGATGCAACAAAAAGCCAGGTCACCTATACAGTGGACTTGCCTACAGATGCTGCTGAAATCGATCTAACAAGCATTAAGCTTGAAAACGGCTTAACCCTCGTTGGAAAGCCCGAAGTTAACATGAGCAAACGTCAACTGATATTCACTGTTAAAGGGAAAGAAGAAAAAATATCAAGTTATAAGGTTGTGGGTGTTAAAGATGTCGATGGAGCTTTGTTTAAAGCGAATCCTGGTAATGCAGTTTGTCGATACAGTGACGGAATGAAGTGGCAAGTTAATTCACGTAATAGTACAGATTTTAATACATCTTTTAACGACTATATGAGTTCTAGTAAAAGTAAATTCCCTACTGATCCTCCAGTAGACACTATGGGTTATGTTATTACTAATTCTGAACGAACGCTAAGTTTAAACAACACTAATTTTTTCAAGTACGAACTAGATCGTGAAAAGCGACCTGTTATCGAGGGAAGCGCTATTAATCGTAGTTTAATTGATCCATCATCGTTACAAGTACCAAAAGGTTCTGCTTTTGCAATCGATACGACCTTCAAAGCGAAAAGTATTGTCTATCCTAACAACTACGATCCTAAAAATCCGAATATCGGTGTACGCTACCTCATGGATAGCAATTTTTTTGCGGAAATGTACTCTAATAAAATCAAAACACATAGTTCAAACTTTTTAACAGGTGAAGCAGGCTGTTGGATGTACCCTGTTTACTACGAATATTTCATCGTAGCCGATACGATCCCATCGATTACATACAAGTATTGGGGAAACATCACGGCTAACTATGTGACATACGGTAAAGCAACGCTTGTAGGTAAACTAACGGCAGATCCTAGCAGTGTGCAATACAAGGGCGATGATCTTGTTATCGATCTGATCCTAGAGGGGGAAGTCGTAGGACTTGATAAACCAGGAGCATTAAACGAGTACAAGCTATTCGTTCGGCTTGAAGATGGAACAATGATTTCAGATCCGAAAGGCGATATTATAGCAGCCAATGGAAAAACAACCGTTAAAAAAACGTATAAGTACACCATTAGCAAATCACGGTTAAGCAGCACAAGCGTTAAGGATGTGACGGAACAGTTCTCCGCACGTGTTCAAGGCTCTTATAAACCAAGTTCATATTATACCGGCACATTAGACAGTGGATTGCTGAATGCAGCAACGTACGTCTACAAACAAGCGCCAGTTCCTACACCAGAACCAACAACAGGTCCACAGAAGCAACCGCCTGTAGCTGTAATCGATGGACAATCAGAAGTGAAATTAGGTGATATTACTTCTTTTAATGGCTACGAATCCTACGACACAGACGGAACTATCGAATCTTATCGATGGGTAATGGCAGGAGCAAAAGATGTTAGTGTAGAGCAAAACAAATATGATGCTACCTATGCTGACGTTAACACTTGGTATGACAAGCTAGGTGCTCAAAGGGTGCTGTTGTATGTGAAAGATAACGATGGGTTGCAGCATGGCACATATCATTCCTTGGTTGTCGTAGAACCAACCGTAGAAGCAGCCATTCAGCAAAGCGGTACGCTTAAAGAAACTCGCAAGGTAACGTTCAAAGAATCATCAAATTCCCCTACAAAATATCCAGTCATTGCAGCAAAAACAATATGGAAAATCGAATCACTGTATAGTGATATTCCTGCTACAGAAATCAAATATAGCGGAAGTCTGACAGGCAAAAAAGAAATCGATGTGCTGTTTAAGAAAGCAGGAGAATACTTAGTGACGTTAACTGTTGAAAATACAGCAGGTTACAAAGATACCGTTCAACGAGCCGTTACGATCAAGCCCGATGAAGTACCTTATACTAACTTTACGTTCCAGGAGAAAATCTATCGAGATCCAGTAAAGGGCAATCTAGCAACATTTGAATTTACTGATCGTTCCTATTCTACTGATGGAGATCCGATTGCTAAACGTAATTGGTATGTAATCTTTGATGCGAATAACGATGGCATCTACAATGAAACCAAAGTATTATTCAAAAGTGGGAATGAAAGTAATGTAGTTTACGAGAGTAAGCATGTCGGTAAATATCGATTCTTCCTTGAAGTGCAAGAAGAATTTGGACAACCTACGATAGATGCCTTTGTAACAGCCAATGACCGAAGAAAATCTAATACATGGGAATAAAGGAGAACAATCGATATGAAGAAAGTAGCCAGTAAATCCATTCTAATGTTGCTCGTACTGCTATTAACACTTTCTTCATTTTCCACAACTATCTTTGCTATTGAAAAGAAGGATGAAAAGGGGGAGATTTTGAATCTCCCTCCTTTTGTGGATTTTGAAGTAAAAGAAAAGCGTAAAGTAGATGTAATTGTAGATGTCGGTAATACGGATTATACGATGGAGCAAGTCAATAGTATGATCAATGAACAGCTTAGACCGAAACTGCAAGCAAGCGGTTTAGATTATAAGGTTCATGTAGAGAAATCGAGTGAAGGTATAACAAAGTATTATTACTTTTCAACAGACCGTGATTATGTAAATTCATCTCCAACTACATTGTACTCTTTTGATATCTTAACGAAACAATTTAAAAAGGAGTATCTTACAAATTATTCCCATGCATGGGATGTTGCATATGATCCTGAAACAACATTATTATTCTCAAGAGAGAATGTTTTTCTTGCAGACCAAACTAAAGTACCACCTGAAAGATTTAGCCCTAATGGATATCCGACAGTAACTTCACGGATGGCAAGTTCTGTAAAAATAGCACCTAATGGGATGGCTATATCACGTAGAAGTTATCATGATCCTTGGAACGACCCTAGATACCTTTATTCGCAAAGAAGCACGACAGATATATTAGAAGCTATTAAAAACGGAGAAAGTACTAAGATGAAAGATCAACATGTAGCCGCTAGTCTGGATTACCCTACTTTTCGTTGGGACCTGATATACTCTGATGGCACGTGGATGTACGACAATATAATAGCAAAAGGTGCTCATGAATATTACTTTGATCCAACAGTGACAACAATCCCTACAAGAAACTACCTAAGAGGTGCTGCAAAAATATTATCTTATTCAAAAGAAACAGGGGAAATTATAATATCACGTATCACATCTACAGGCTCACTTAATAATCCTGCTTATGCTTTAGCTATATATAATCCGACAACAGGTGAGACAAGAACGTTATCTGAAAATCCAGGTAATCTTGGAAGTCAAAGAGGTGGAGTTACAGCTCAATTCTTAGATGGAGTACAACTTGTATACTCCGATTATAGCACGGGATTTAAGCGGAGATATCTAGAGGATTATAGAGATCCATCATCAGAAGTTTCACTGGATTTTTTAAATGATCTCAATTTAAATCAAGGTGTTATCGCTTATATCGGAGATTATATTGTTTTAAGAGATACTAAGTATAGACACTATTTTGTTAATCTAGCGACACAAGAAGTAATTGAAGCATATACTGATGGACAGATAACGTATTCCTCGTTTAAATTTCCCAAATTACCTGATTGGTATACAGCTAAAAAACGATATATCACAGATATACTACAAGAAGTGCCTTATCGTACAGATGCAGAAAAATATTATGTTCGGCTCGATGATTCGGCTATTCCACATTTAGACCGACAAGCTACATTAGGAAATACTATTGCAGAACTTTCGAAACAGCAGATCGATTATATTAGTATCGGCAGCAGCGGTAATGAAGTTGTGACGAATAAAATTCAATCCGCTTTAGGGAAAGGACAACGCTATAATATCAGTGAAATTAATACTGCATTTGGTAGTATTGGTAGCTATATTACAGATAAAAAAGAAGTAGATCTTCATATTTTAATGGCTAATCCAGGTGTAGCAGAAGCAAGCGTTACAACATCAATTAAAGATCTAACCACGCAATTACAAAAATCAAATATTATCGTGACACCTCAATATATCAAAGGTACAAACAGCTCAACATTGTATGAATTATTGAATCAAGTGAATTGGCGTGATGATCGCAACAATTACGTTCTATGGTTGAATCAAGGTACAATGTCAGAATTTAATGATCCGCTTGTCGAAGAAGAGGTTTCATTGCTCTTGAAAGGGAATTATACGTTCTTTACTGCTATGGGAAGTGCTAATAATAAAGTAGCGAATGAAAGCTTAATTGCTTCCAACAATGGCAATGGTTATTTCTTTGCAGGAACAAATATTACTTATATGACAGGCGAGCTGAAGAAGTACGTTGAAGCTACAGCCGTTAAAAATCCAAAACGTGTCTCAGATACATTAGTCTTGAACTATGACAGCACGACAGGCGATTATAGCTCCGATGTAATGATTAATACGTACTATGAGGATTTCGAGAAGGATCGGAAGATTAATGAACGATTCCTCACGACTCATGATCCTAGTGTCTATGAGAACAACACAGGCGTAATGGAAGGAATCGGACAGTACCAGGAGTCACCGACCACCAAATTTACAAAGGTCGGATTGTATGAAATGGTGGTCCAAGTGCAGGATGATCCTACTACCAATACTAAGTTCAGCAATTATAATTTATGGAGTCAAGATTCATTATCTCGCTTAGTGTTATATGTGCATCGTGCGCCAGTAGCCGAGTTTTCCGCTATTGTTAATTCGAGCAGGAGATTAACGATTCAAGATTACAGCTATGACCTAGACCGCTATTCACAGCGTAACAAAGGGGTTACCACATGGGTTTGGAAGTGGAAGAAGGTAGACGATGCAGATTGGACTGTTGGTAAGCCACCTAGTCAACTGCAAGCGAATACCGATTATTTTGTAGCGTTAAAGGTAAAAGATATTGACGGGGCTTGGTCAAGTGAAGTTGTGAAGTATGTGACCACGAATCCATTCAATCAGCCACCAGTTGCTTTGTTCACGATTGATCCGAAGTCAGTCTCCTGGAGCAAGCAAGCTATTGTAACCGATCAATCGTATGATCCCGATGGTGACACCATTACAACAAGAGAATGGAAAGTATATCGAGACAATCAAGTTATTCTAAATAGCGGTACAACCCCTACATTAAATCAAATTAAGGCAGCTACAGTAGCAGCAGGGTTTAATCAATTAGGCAGTTATAAGTTATCGTTGCGTGTGAAAGATGCTGAATTATGGTCAGAAACGTATACCGATTTCTTAGAAGTTGTTAACTTCCCACCGATTGCTGATTTTGAACCATTAGAAGATACGTATCGAGATACGGTGAACAAAGTTACCAATCTAACGGCTAATCCCGATCAAGATAGCGACAATGTAACGTATCAATGGAAGCTCTATTATGGTGATAAATCCTATAATCTAGGAACAGCCCAGCATCCGAGTTTCAAAATTAAAGATAGAGGATTAGGTAAATTAGCCGTAGGTTCATGGCAGCTAGAATTGAAAGCTAGTGATCCATTAGGTGCGAGTAGCTATATGACTCATGCATTTAATGTAGTCAACCAAGTGCCAACCACGACCATTACAAGCGGTCGTTCTACAGGATACATTAATGAACCGTATGCTTACACCTCTAGCCGATCCGATGCCGATACGGAAGATGTTGCAAGCCTACAGACCTTTTGGAGATTAACGTCACCTTCAGGCAAAGTAAGGGAATGGTACACGCAAAACATATCTATTACTTATGTTGAAAAGGGATCTTATGTATTAGAAAATTGGGTAGTGGATCAATTGGATGCGAAGAGTGAAATCGATAAAAAGAACATAACGATTTTGAATCTAGCACCAATACCAGGCTTTACGATGAATCCGAATCCTACGTATCGAGGGGTAGATATTAATTTTGTGAGCAAAGCTACTGATTTGGATGGATATGTTGATAAGCAAAAATACGAATATTTAGCAGACGATGGCTCTATTATTACATTAAGCTCAAGTGGCGATTTCACAAGATCATTTCAAACAGTTGGCAAATTGAATATACAACAAACGGTAACCGACAATGACGGTGCGACCGCATTGATTGTGAAACCGATAACTATTATTAATCGTCTTCCTAACGTTGAAGTTACTACTCCAACTGCAACATCCCCCGCGACTGCTACCACCTTCACTTCATTAACTCCTACAATACACTGGAAAATGACAGATGCAGATAACGATCCGCAAGTTAAGTATGAATTAGTTTTGAAATCTATTAGTGGAGCGATATTGCAAACGTCATCTGTTGCTACAGGTTCAGCTCAATCATTTATCATTCCTAGCAACTGGAATCTTATTGAAAATACGGTATACCGAGTTAGTGTTAGATCCTTTGACGGCTATGATTGGAGCGTATATGCAACCGATAAATATTTCAATATTATAACGAATCAGCCGCCAACAGCAGGATTTACATGGTCGCCAGCTACCATTTGGGAAGGTGATCATATTCAACTCAAGCATCAAGTGGATGATCAAGATGGAGATATGCTGCTTGTTCGCTATAAAGTAACCGCGCCAGATGGAACGATTGCAATGTATCCGCAAACTAGTAACTATTCACTAACAAAAGCTCAATATAGTAGCGATGCATTTAGTATTCATAATGCTGCAATAGGAAAATATAAAATTGAGCAAACGGTATCCGATGGGAAGAGCGCTACGGTGCTGCTCACTCAATTCATCACTGTTAATGAATTAGATCTCATTGGAGAAGTTGTCCATACTGATCTATGGGAGCAATATAGATTAAGCTACAATCAATCTGCAACAACGAATGGTGCTGCTATATGGAATAGCGATCAATTTTATGGGGGTGAAAAATTCATACTGAAGGCAAGCACGACAAATACAGGGGCGATAGACTCAAGTTCAAATTCAACAGGGATTACTTATGCAAGAGAAGTAACTGTTTCGCTACTTAATAAATACGGTACGACTCTACTTCGTCAAAATGCTACGAAATGGACAGGTGAACTATGGCATATCGAATTTTCAGATATGAAGAAAGGGATGTATGATGTAATCTTTGTGGCGACTTACTCTAATGGCGTCGTAAAACAACATACCGTCACTATAGAAATTATCGGTAAAGCATCATCATTCGTAAGTCTCCATCGTTGGAAGTAGACAAGGAAATAGGTGAGATAAGGGAAGACATGCGCTATTGAGTTTCTAATTTAAGCGGGAGTAACGAGGATAGAAATAAACAAAATACAAATGGGATACTCTAAGGTAATTCATCACCTTGGGGCATCCCATTCTGCGTTTTTGTACTTAATGTATCCTATTCAGTGTAAGCCTATTGATGCGTCGCCTTAAATTGTTCAAAAAAACGATCAATCGCATAGTATGCGGCACCTCGAACAGCAGACAGTTCCTGTAGCTCAGCAAATAAAAACTGGAGCTGCTCTGTATGGAACGAAAGTGCCCGTTGTTGCACTGTTTTCTCGATCGATGGCATAATCCATTCTGCTGCTCTACTCATCCGATTGCCAATCATCACGCTATCTGGATTCAATGTATTGATAATATTGGCAATTCCGATGCCGAGGTAATGTCCAATCTTCTCGAATAAATGCAGT
Source organism: Paenibacillus sp. Y930 (assembly GCF_056786375.1). Classification (NCBI taxonomy): domain Bacteria; kingdom Bacillati; phylum Bacillota; class Bacilli; order Caryophanales; family Paenibacillaceae; genus Paenibacillus; species Paenibacillus sp. Y930. The sequence goes on from NZ_JBXCIX010000002.1 coordinate 742,018, forward strand.
ACACGCTCATCACCTTGTTCAGCTGCCTGTATCAATTCATCAAGATGCTCAAAGCCATATTCAGAAGCATCCTCTAGCAAAGCTTTTTCTGAAGCATATAATTCCCAACAGCCTAGATTGCCGCAGGTGCACTCTTTACCGTTGAAATCAATTGATAGATGACCAAGCTCGCCAGAAAAGCCAGACGTACCTTTGTAAAGCTCTTTATCGAGAATGATTCCCGAGCCAATACCATAGCCGACGCTAAGATAAATTTGATTGCGTATCCCTTTGCCCGCACCATATTTTTGCTCACCTTGAGCACCAGCATTCGCTTCATTATCGATAATGATCGGGTAATCAAACCGTTCCTCTAGCATTTGCTTAAGTGGAACTTCGCGCCAATTCATATTCGGTGCGAACAAAATTGTGCCATTTTGGTCTACAATACCGGGGACACCGACACCGATCCCGACGATACCGTAATTACTTGTTGTAGCTTGTTCTATTAATGTGTCGATGCTCTGAATTAATGCATCAAATGCTAGCTCACGTTTCTGGTTAGTCAGCTTTTGATAGTATTCCTGTTCAATGTTTCCGTTAAGATCGACTAGGACACCGCGAATATAATTGACGCCGAGATCGATGCCTATCGCATAGCCAGCTTTATCGTTAAATAAGAGTAAAACAGGCTTACGACCACCGCTCGATTCACCAGGGCCGATCTCTAGTACAAGATTATGCTCGATTAATTCGGCTACTAAATTAGAGACAGTCGCTTTATTTAACCCTGTTTGTTCAGATATTTGAGCACGAGAAAGTGGGGCGTGCTTACGAATACAATTCAAAACAATATATGAATTCAGTTTTTTGACTAAAGCAAGATCACCTGTAGATTTGGCTTTCAAAGTGAAACCTCCGTCCGAAAATATAATACTGAAAGTAGTATAGCATAAAACTTTGTTTATTTAATAGACAAACTAAGTATTGTTATGTTATTGTTATATCAAGGTTGCTAGATAAAGCGATTTCAATACTGAATTTTTGAAGTCACTATCTAGTCAGATATCAATTTATTCAATTAAATTATCTATTTTAGGAGGATTCATTATATGACTTATTTTACTAGCTTTGATAAAATCCAATTTGAAGGTAAAACTTCTAAAAATCCATTCGCATTCAAACAATACAACCCAAGCGAAGTAGTTTCAGGTAAAACTATGGAAGAACATCTTCGTTTTGCAGTTGCTTACTGGCATACATTTAATGCTAACGGTTCTGATCCTTTCGGTACTGCTACAATGATTCGTTCTTGGGATAAATTCGATGGTCTTGATCGTTCAAAAGCACGCGTAGAAGCTAACTTTGAATTTATGGACAAATTGAACATTCCTTACTACTGCTTCCATGACGCAGATATCGCTCCTGAAGGTGCAACACTACAAGAAACAAACAAAAACATCGATGTTATCGTTGCTATGTTGAAAGACTATCAAAAACAAACAGGCAAAAAGCTTCTTTGGAACACAGCTAACAACTTTACAAACCCTCGCTATGTACATGGTGCTGGTACAGCTGTTAATGCTAACGCTTATGCTTTTGCAGCAGCTCAAATTAAAAAAGGTCTAGAAGTTGGTAAAGAACTAGGCGCTGAAAACTATGTGTTCTGGGGCGGTCGTGAAGGTTACGAGTCTCTTCTTAACACGAATATGTCTCTTGAGCTTGATAACCTTGCTCGCCTATACCAAATGTCAATTGACTATGCTAACGAAATCGGTTTTGACGCTCAATTCTTAATCGAGCCTAAGCCAAAAGAGCCAACAACTCACCAATATGATTTCGATGCTGCAACTACAATTGCATTCCTACAAAAATACGGCTTACAAGATAAATTCAAACTTAACCTTGAAGCTAACCATGCTACACTAGCTGGTCATACTTTCGAGCACGAAATTCGTGTTGCTGCAACTAATGGCATGCTTGGATCGCTTGATGCTAACCAAGGTAATATGCTTCTTGGCTGGGATACAGATGAGTTCCCAACTGATCTATATGCTACAACGCTTACTATGTATGAAGTTCTTAAAGCTGGTGGTATTGGTCGCGGTGGCGTTAACTTTGACGCTAAAGTTCGTCGTACTTCCTTCGAGATGGATGATCTAGCTCTAGGACATATTGCTGGTATGGATAGCTTCGCATGGGGCCTAAAAGCTGCTGCGAAACTAATCGAAGAAAAAACTTTCGATAGCCTAATTGATGATCGTTATGCAACATTCACAACTGGTATCGGTGCAGATGTTGTTGCAGGTAAATCTTCTCTTAAAGCTCTTGAAGCACATGCATTAACAAACCCAGTTGTTGATAACAGATCTGGTCGTATCGAGAGATTGCGTCTACAATTAAGCGAAGCAATTTACAGCGTTTAATAGGAAGATCAAAAAGCGGACTTTGATAACGATGGGGATGCTAACGTAGCTTAGTCGACATCGCATCTGAAGCGAACTTGGAAAGTGCGGTTCGCGTGTACGTAATCATGTACACTTGCGCTTCCGCCTTTCTCAAGTAACGCTCCACCTGCTCGGTTTTGAAAGCCCGCTTTTTGACCCTTTATTGGAAGTGGAAATTCAAAAAGCGGACTTTGACCCTTTATTGGAAGCTTCGAACAATTGACGCTCGTGTACTTGTATCGTACACATTGCTAGGTTTTGTTACATTGCTTTGATGGCTATGAGTAAATGTAAAATATATGAGACTTACTAGATAATGCTTCCGAAGCGATTTTCGTTTCAGGGAGCATTATCTGAAATTAGAGACAAAAAGTTTTAGGAGGTTACAGTCAATGAGCTATGTTATTGGTGTTGATTTGGGTACGAGTGCGGTTAAGACGTTGCTCATGGATCGTAAAGGTAATATTGCAGCGGAAGCTACTCGTAGTTATCCTCTTTTCCATGACCGCCCAGGCTATAGCGAACAGCGTCCTGAGGATTGGGTAACTGCAACGATTGAAGCGATGAATGAAGTAGCTTCTGCAGAAGGTATTGATGCATCGACTATTGAAGGAATTAGCTTCTCGGGTCAAATGCATGGTCTTGTGCTATTGAATGAGGCTGGCGGCGTTGTACGTAATGCCATTCTTTGGAACGATACACGTACTACAGCAGAGTGCCGTGAAATTGAGTCGGTACTTGGAGATACATTACTTAGCGTAACGCGCAACCCAGCGCTTGAAGGATTTACATTGCCGAAAATTTTATGGGTTCGTAAGCATGAAAAAGAATTATTTGATCAAGCTTCGATCTTCTTATTGCCGAAAGACTATGTACGTTACCGCTTAACTGGTGAGTTGCATATGGATTATTCCGATGCAGCTGGTACATTACTATTAGATGTAGCTAGTAAAGTATGGAGTAAGGAAGTATTGAAAGCATTCGATCTTCCTGCAAGCTTCTGCCCTCCACTTGTAGAATCACATGGTCTAGTTGGTACACTTCTTCCAGAGGTTGCTACTGCATCCGGACTATCTGCATCGACTAAAGTATTTGCAGGTGGTGCTGATAATGCATGTGGCGCAATCGGTGCTGGTATTTTATCGGAAGGATTAACGCTTAGCAGTATTGGTACTTCTGGTGTTATTCTTTCTTATGAGAACGACAAGGACAAAGATTTTGCAGGAAAAGTACATTTCTTCAACCATGGTAAGGAAAATTCATTCTATGCAATGGGTGTAACGCTTGCTGCAGGCTATAGCTTGAGTTGGTTCAAGAAAACATTTGCTGCAACTGAGTCATTTAACGAAATGCTCGCAGGAATTGAAGACGTTCAACCAGGTTCGAACGGGCTTTTATTTACTCCATATCTTGTTGGTGAACGTACGCCACATCCAGATGCTAACATTCGTGCAAGCTTTATTGGTGTAGATGGTTCTCATGAGCGTGTTCATTTTGCACGTGCAGTTATGGAAGGAATTACATTCAGCTTGAACGAATCAGTTGATATGTTCCGTCAAGCAGGTAAAGTTGTTGATAAAGTCGTATCGATTGGCGGCGGAGCACAAAATCCAGTATGGTTACAGATGCAGGCTGATATTTTCAATGCCACTGTTGTTTCACTTGAGAACGAACAAGGTCCTGGTCTAGGTGCAGCGATGCTTGCAGCATATGGATGTCAATGGTTCACTAGTCTTGAGGAATGTGCAAGTCAATTTGTGAAGCATGCGGATAGCTATGAACCTAATGCTCAAGCTGTTGAACAATATGCAGGTTTATTCCGAATTTATCAGCAAATTTATGCGCAAACCGTTTCTATTAATGAACAGCTTGTTCCATTCCGTGGATAATTCATATGTATAAAAAGCTCCTTCTTGTTGGATAACTAAGATACATCCCGAAAGCTATATGCTCAGGAATGGACTCATCCAATAGAAGGAGCTGTTTTTATGTCATCACCGACGGCGATTGTATTTGATTTCCCTGATGAACAAAGTACGTTAAATGCTTTTTCTTTGTTACAAGAGCTAGGATATGATCCCTCTTTACATGATGCAACGAGATTACATATTCATGTTATTAATGAGGATCTTACTTCGGCACTTGAGATTACTCAGGCCAATGGAGGTACACTAGTTGAACAAGCTCATATTCAAGATGAACTGATTGCTTCAACTGCGTATGGACTTGATGCGATATTAATTCCTGCATATGTTGTTAATGAAGATTTAATTGCCGAAGAGGATGGGCTGCCAACGATTGAGGGTCTTTCATCATTTTCAGGGTAGTTCAAAAAGCGGATCTTTTGAACTTTCACGCAATAACAGGCTGTAGTATTGAAGGAGTGAAAAACCTTCAATACTACAGCCTGTTTAATTTATTATTATTGTAAAGTTAAGCTTTCAGCTGCATCTCGACCAGCATTATAGCCTGTCGTAAATGCCGCGGTAATATTGTAGCCGCCAGTGTAGCCATGAATATCAAGAATTTCACCACAGAAGTATAACCCGCTCATCAGCTTCGATTCCAATGTACTTGGATTAACTTCCTTCAAAGAAACTCCCCCACCTGTAACAAAAGCTTCCTCAATCGATAAGGAATCATGAATTCGGATCGGAAAGGCTTTAATAAGATTGGCTAGCTCCAGCCATTCCTGCTTTGGAATATGATCGAAAGTAATCTCTTCTTGTAAATTCGCTCGTCGCATCAATAGTGGAATCATTCGTTCGGGAACAAATGATTTCAGAACATTTTTCACCATTTTCTTGGCATCACTTTGACAAAGTAGATAGGATTGATCATGGACTTCCTGTACTGTTAACTCAGGCTTAAGATCAACGGTTAAGCGAATCGGCGTACCTGAACTTTTCATCAATTCTTTAACGACAAATTGACTACAGCGCAGTACAATTGGACCGGATATTCCAAAGTGTGTAAAGATCATATCACCTTGATGTGTAATAAGCTTCTTTCCCTTTAAGCTCCAAACAGAAAGTGTAACATCACGTAAAGACAAACCTTGTAATTCTTTATCTGTAATATAATGCTCTCTGGACGTAAGTGGAACTTCAGTTGGGAATAACTGGGATATTGAGTGGCCTGCATCCTCTGCCCATGCATAACCATCTCCCGTTGAACCTGTGTGAGGGACTGATTTTCCGCCAACAGCGACAATTACTTTTTGACAATGAACGATTTCTCCCGACATTAGTCTGACACCAGTCACTTTACCTTCTTCATAAATGACTTTAGCAACAGGACTATTGACTTTAATATGAACACCGAGTCTACGAACTTCTCCAACTAAAGCATCAACGACCGACTTTGCTTTATTAGATATTGGGAACATGCGACCATTATCTTCCTCTTTTAAGGCAATACCAAGCGATTCAAAAAATGCCATAATATCGTAATTACTGAAAGTAGCTAAAGAACTATGTAAGAATCTACCATTTCCTGGGATATTCTTAATTAATTCATCAATATCTTTTGCGTTAGTTACATTACATCTTCCGCCACCAGAGATGCCTAATTTTCTACCAAGCTTGTCTCCCTTATCCAAAAGCAAGACATTAGTACTGTTTTTTCCAGCTGCTACAGCTGCCATTAGTCCAGAAGAACCGGCGCCGATAATAATAATATCGTAATACATATTAATCCTCATTTTCATTTATTATTAAAAAATGTCGAAAAAGCAAATAAAATGCATATAATTATTTTGGCTATAAATGTAAGAATTATAACCAAAGATGCTTGTAATTGTGTATACTAGATATTAACATAAATCGAAGCGATAGGCGAAGTAATGTTAATTTGCTAGAGGAGGATTCTTGATGCTTTATGCGATTGTATCATATGCTATTGTTACTACTTTACCCGCTGCATACATGTACTTCTACCCTACGAATGCTAACTCTGAATCTTCACGCAAACTAACTGTAAGTGCAATCTCACTCTGCTCATTCATCATACAAACTCACTATATGCTGGATGTAAATAATCTTCAATACTGGTTTGCAATGGTTCCATTATTTTTCACTGGCCTATATGCAGGGAAGCATTACCTTGCAATGGTCGCAGTTGGCGCAGTGTTGTTTCATCTATTTTATTATACCTCGGGTTTAGAATTTCTTATCTATACCACCTATGTGTTTATTATCTCTATAGTAACCTTCACCATATACTATAAGTATCAAACTTTACATAATATCGGGAGAATTATATTAATAATGAGCAGTGTTACAGTAGCCGGCATACTATGCATACTTCTTTATATACAAAGTGCAGGTCCACTCATGGTTAACAATATTGTATATACATGGTGGGAACAAATCGAATATGGACTACTATTTTATAGCTCGCTGCTGATTTCAGTTGTGGCACTCATTAGACAAGAGGATAAAGACCGAATAATTACTTTATATCAATCATTGAACCGTACTTATCATCATGAATTAAGCACATGGATTCAAGTCATAAAAGATGCACCTTTTGCTGTAATGAATGTAAATGTAAATAATGAAATTATATATGCAAACAACAAAGCCTATGAGGAGCATTCGCTTCTCCAGAGTGTAAGATATAAATTGGATTGTAATCTAAAACTTGATGATGTACTTCCTTCATCTAACAGCTCGTCTGTTACACAACTTGTTGAACAAGTATTTTTGAACAAAATAGCAGCTAATATTACTCAATTTGATGGTGAGAAATGTTATATGTACTCTGCGTTACCAATTTCCACTCAAGATAATAAGAAAATGATAGCGGTCTCATTATTTGTGCAAGATATAACGGAGTTACATATTCTTCGTCATGAAATAGACCATATGGATAGATTAAGCTTAGTTGGCCAGATGGCGGCTAGTATTACGCATGAAATACGTAATCCAATGGCAGTTATTCGCGGATTTGTACAGTTACTCGAAGAAAAAAGTGGTTCTAAGGGGCATGAGTACTTTCGTATAATTATAGATGAGCTTGATCGAGCAAACGCGATTATAACTGATTTTCTCGCGCTAGCACAGCAACGTGAAGTCAAAAAAGAGTTCCAACAAATTAATAAAGTTATTGATGATTTATCTCCGCTGCTGCTTGCTGATGCAAATCTTAGAGGTCAGACTATGGAAATTACATTAGCTGAACAGCTTCCGCCTATTTCGATTAATGAGCGAGAAATTAAGCAACTTATGTTGAATCTCTCTCGCAATGCGATGGAAGCTATGGATCAAGATGGTCATTTACATATTAGTACGACGCGATGTAGTGAAGGGATATTACTCTGCGTATCTGATCTAGGTCCTGGAATATCTGACGATATGAAAATTAAAATATTTGAACCGTTTGTCTCGACGAAGGATACAGGAACTGGATTGGGACTTCCCTTATGTGCAGATATTGCAAAACGCCATAATGCCCATATTAAAGTACTAAATAATAAAGAACGAGGAGCCATTTTCCAAATTTTATTTCCGATTGAGAAACAGCAATTAAGCTCATAATATAAGCTTAATGAGTTGCACTGTTTCATGCTCGGAAGGTATAATGAGAGTCAGATACAAAAAACTAAGGGAGTGTTATGGATGTCCATGTCATTTGAAAGATATATGTTAGATATGATTCAACCAATGCGAGATGATCTTACTAGCGTTGGTATTACAGAATTGCGTACGGTAGAAGAGGTGGAAGCTAATCTTCCTACAGCAAAAGGAACTGCTCTTGTTGTTATTAACTCAGTATGTGGCTGTGCTGCTGGTCAATGCCGTCCTGGTGTAGCTGATGCACTTCAACATGCAGTAACACCTGATCAATTATTTACTGTATTTGCAGGTCAAGATAAAGAAGCTACTGCAAAAGCACGCGAATATTTCGCTCCATATCCACCTTCTTCACCTTCAATTGCGCTAATGAAGGATGGCGAATTAGTATACTTTATCGAACGACACAGTATTGAAAATCGTTCTGCTGCTGATATATCTGCTGATTTGACTGCAGCGTTTGATAAATTTTGTGGTTAATATATGAGTACATTACAAACGCAAATTATTGAAAGATTTGGCGTTAAGCCTAGTATTAATGCTGCTGAAGAAGTTCGTAAGCGCGTTGACTTCTTGAAACAACATGTTCGTAATACAGGGACCTCTGGATTGTTAATTGCAATTAGTGGTGGTCTTGATAGTGCGGTTGTAGCAGGACTATGCAAACAAGCTACAGATGAACTAAGCAGTGAAAGTGGAAAAGAGTACATCACACTTGCTGTATTCCAACCCTACGGTGAGCAATCCGATATTGCTGATAGCTATGCTGTAGCTGAAGCATTTAATCTTACGCATAAAGTTGAAACAAATATTGAAGAAGCTGTTGATGAAATTTCATTAGAGGTTGAACATGCCTTCAAATCAGTTGGAAAACATCAGCATATTAGTCGCAGTGGAAAAGGTAATGTGAAGGCTCGCACTCGTATGGTCGTTCAATATGCACTAGCATTTGATATGAATTTACTTGTTGTAGGCACTGATCATGCATCAGAAACGATTACCGGATTTTATACAAAGTGGGGCGATGGGGCAGTAGATATCACACCACTTAGTAGCTTGAACAAGCGACAAGTCAATCAAGTAGGTGCATACATTGGTGTGCCCGAATCAGTTCTTATTAAAGCGCCAACTGCTGGATTATGGGATGGTCAAACAGATGAGAACGAGCTTGGTATAACGTACACACATAACAATGATTATTTGGAAGGGAAAGAAATTCCAGAGGATGTACGTGAGAAGCTTGAAAAACAATACTTAAAAACAGAGCATAAAAGATCGCTGATTCCAGGGATCTAGACGACAGAGCCTATCGCATACTTAGCGATAGGCTTTTTCTAACAAAAGAAGTTTATGCAGTGAAACGCTTTCAAATTTCGCTGGAATTCATGAATTTTATACATTAGCCTTACATAATATGCTATACTTCTTACTAATATTAGAAATATTATGGGGATAAAAGGAGGAACTCAAATGCAGCGTCAACGAACAATCGGCGTCTTAACTCCTTTTCTAGGCGGAAATTATTATACAGAAGTGATCCAAGGTATTCAATTTACTGCTAGAAAACTTGATGTAAATCTAATTATTATTCGTACAGGAGGTAAATACTTTGATGTTCCGATTGGAATGGACAAAGTAGATGGCTGGCTTGTCGTTAATTATGCAGTGGAAGATCATTTTTTGAAGCAACTTGAAGAAATATATCAAAAACCTATAGTGACAGTGGCCAAAGATATTCGACAGTTGAATATGAATGGTGGAATGGTCGTAGTTAATAATAAAAAAGCTGCAAAAGAAGCTATTTTTCATTTACATAAACATGGTCATACCAAAATTGGTTATTTAGGAAGTATGACGATGGATGATATGAAATATCGTTACGATGGTTATTTATCTGCTATGCAGGAATTAGGATTAGAAGTAAAAGCGAATTATATATATGATTCTGTTGATATGAGTGTATTTGGCGGCAAACAAATCGCAGAGAGAATCATCAGTGAAAAATTCCCAATGACGGCTGCGTTAGTGGGTACAGATCTTTGTGTATTTGGGATGATTGATAAATTACTTGAAAAAGGATATAGCGTGCCGGAGGATATTGCTTTAATCGGCTTCGATAATTCTAGTACCGCGCGACACTCTGAAATTTCAATTACTAGTTTTGAACAGAATCTAGATCTTATATTAATAAAAGCGATCGAAAACTTATGTCAACGGATCGATCACCCCCAAACATTTAAGCTGGATGTTATCGACGGTACACTTATTAGACGTCAATCCTGCGGTTGCGGGATCGAGGAAGGTAATGAAACTAACGAGAGTAGTATTATCCAAGTAGAATACGCCAATCATATTAATGCTTTACGTACTGAAAATAATGTTAACTATGAATTTAATCGTTATATATTAAGCCACAGTTTTAAACATGTCCGTGATATTGCAGATTTAATCGATAATTATTTTAATTGGGGTTCGATTACTGAGCAACAAGGATATAACGCTCAGCAGCAGCCTCATTTGATAATGAAAGAATATTTTAATTTTACAACTAGAAAAAACGAACTTAAGCAAATTAAATTGAAGCAATATGAGACATTGCCAGCTCACCCACCAATATTCTCATCGCAAAGTTTGAAATCTGATAATGAAATAATTTATGTTCTTCCTTATAGACAAACTCAAAATAATTGGAGCTTACTTTCATTCGGTACATCTCATGAAAAGACGAATCAGCGAACTTCTGAATATATGAGAATTGTACATTTATTTGATATTGTATCTAACACAATTGATAGACTTTCATTATTAGATGAATCAGCAACACTTAGACAAAAGCAGCAAGAGTTGTCTGAACGACAAGATGTGATTACTCGATTAAGCGATGATATTTTATTTGAAGTGAATTTTGATAAGAAAAAAGTATGGTTGAATCGTAATCTTAACTTCAAAGTAAAACCAACAACATTTTTAGGGCTCGAGGAGTTCGTCCACCCTGAAGATGTGAGTTTGCTTAAGAAGCACTTTTATGAGCATTTCCGCGATAACAAACCTTTCTATATAGAATTAAGAATTCAGATTAATAATGGTCCATATTACTTCGCAATTATTAGCGCTGAAAGTACGAGAGATCATGTAGGAAATATTCAAAAATTAATTGGTACGATAAGGGATATTTCAAAGCTGCGTATTAGTGATGATGGCAATGAATTAGCACATGGACTTGTAAATCGCAGAAGATTTTACGAGGAAATTAAACAGGTTATTCAAGCAGGGCATCGTGAATTTGCGCTATGTGTGTTAGATATTGATAATTTTAAGCTTATTAATGATTTATATGGGCATCATGTTGGCGATGATATAATAGAAACGTTGTCAGATGTGCTTACTCGTTGTATTAAGCAAGGGGATCATATTTCACGTTTTGGTGGAGATGAGTTTGTAATTTTGTTCCAATTCGATCAAGTTGAGGAGATTGATATTTTCGCAGCACAAATATCTGAAGCAATTTCTCAGCGGATTGTAGGTATGAATCGTGATATCAATTTATCGGTTAGCGTTGGGATTAGTTTATATCCAAGTGATGGACTTGAGTACGATGAGTTACTGAAAAAAGCAGATATAGCGCTATATCAAGTGAAGCATAATGGTAAGAATAACTTTATGAGATATGAACCATATATGATTAATTATCAGCAAGACAAACGTAAGATGGAGAAAATATTGCGTGAAGCACTAGCCAAAGAGCAGTTTCTGTTAGTATTTCAGCCACAAGTGCATGCACGTTCAAAGCGAATATATGGGATTGAGGTACTGCTTCGATTACGTACGGAAAGTGGTGTAATTTTATCACCAGATAAATTTATCCCGATAGCGGAGTCTGTTGGATTAATTGTACCGATTGGGGCATGGGTCATCCGAGCGGCTTGTATACAGGGGATGGAATGGATTAGACAAGGCTATGAACCAGTTAAAATTTCAATTAATATATCTGGATTGCAATTGAAATCTATTCAATTCATGTCCTCGGTACGAGCTATATTAGAGGAAACTGGAATGAATCCTGCACATTTAACATTTGAAATTACGGAAACTACGATTATCGATCAATCACATGTTGTGTTGAATGTTATTGAGGAGATCAGAAAAATAGGTATCTCTGTAGCTATTGATGATTTTGGAATTAGCTATTCATCATTATCCGTGTTGAAAAATTTTCCAATCGAAATTTTGAAAATAGATAAAAGTTTTATACGTGAAATGGTTACAGATGACAAGGGATATAAAATCGTTAATGCGATTATAAATATTGCAAAAAGTCTAGATCTACGTATCGTTGCAGAAGGTGTAGAAGATAGCACTCAATTGGAGCTATTAGACGAATTAGGGTGTCATTACATTCAAGGTTTTTACATAAGTAAACCAATTAGCAAAGAAGAGATCATTTACTTTTTACCGAACAAACCGATATTAGCAAATATGCTATACAACCAAGAGCAAAAGGATGGAGCACGCTAGAATGATTATTGGCATAGGTCACGATCTGACGGAACTTTCACGAGTAAGAAAGCTGCTAGCGGGAACGATTGGCGAGAAGTTTCTACATCGTATTTTTACCGAGCAGGAATATGTGGAGCTTAGTGCAACAGTAGGCGAGGTACGTAAAGTTGAATATGTAGCAGGTCGCTTTGCCGTGAAGGAAGCGGTAAGCAAAGCTTTTGGCTGTGGGATAGGCTCGAAGCTTGGCTTTCATGACATTGAAATTAAGCGAAGTGTCAATGGGAAACCCGTTTGCAGTGTTACAACAACAGCACTAGAAGCGCTTGGATATGGAGATATGAATCTTGACATTCATGTTTCCATCACCCATGAACGAGAGCTTGCTTCAGCATTTGTTGTCGTTGAAAGTAGACCGTAATTAGTAAGGGGTGCATTAGAAGATAATCTTCTAATGCACCCCTTACATGTTTTCATAATGTTATTGCTTAGATAACCAAGCAGCTAATGAATTGATTTCTTGCTCGGAGAGCTTATCTTTGAATGGTTGCATGATCTCACCACCATTAGTAATCGTTGCAACAATATCATCGTAGCTCAGTGATTCATAGATTAGCTGTAAATTAGTTTGTTCACCCATCTTGCCAGAAAGATCAGTAGCATGACAGCTAATACATCGAGCTTTATAAATCGATTGAACTTCACTTGAAGCAGTTGAAAGTGAAATCGGCTTCGAGGATTGTTGTTGCCCATTTGAAGATGAATTTGAGCCTTGCTGTCCACATGCTGATAAAATAACGCTAACGCAAATAATGGTACAAGCTACAGACATAATAGTTTTCGCGGCTTTCATTGCTAACCTCCTACAACTTTTCATAATCTCCCTGAAGTACTTCTAGTTAATGAAAAGTACTTCGGAAGGAAATACTACAACTTTTTGTTACCTACTTGAAGTGCTTCCTGCCAACAAAAAGTCGCTTCGGAAGCAGAGCTTACTCAGAAATGATATAATATATAGAGATAAATCTATTATAGATGAATACTAATGCAAGTACACAAGGGATGGTAGTACATTACATGACAATATTAAGTGTTGAACAGATAAAAGAAAAATACGGCTTAGACATACTAGAGTGGTATTTTCATATACAGCGCGATTTGCCTTGGCGTCAAAATCATGATCCGTATCGTATATGGGTATCAGAGATTATGTTACAACAGACTAGAGTAGATACAGTAATTCCTTATTATAATACATTTATGGAGAAGTTTCCTACAGTACGAGCGTTAGCGGAGGCACCGGAAGATGAAGTGTTAAAGTGCTGGGAAGGATTAGGCTATTATTCACGCGCTCGTAATTTGCAAGCTGGAGCACGTATGGTCATGGAGCAATATAACGGACAGGTGCCAACAACTGCGGAAGAAGTAGCGAAGCTTAAAGGTGTTGGACCGTATACTTGTGGAGCGATAATGAGTATAGCGTACAATGAGTCCGTACCAGCTGTTGATGGCAATGTTATGCGTGTCCTATCACGATTTTTCTTGCTTGAGGATGATATCGCTAAGGCATCGACAAGAATAAATATCGAAAAACTAGTTTTAACGATGATTCCAGAAGGTAAAGCCCGTTACTTTAATCAAGCACTAATGGAGCTTGGCGCGTTAATCTGTTCTCCGAAATCGCCTAGCTGTCTAATCTGTCCTGTTATGGAGCATTGCGAAGCAAGAATTCAAGGCAGAGAACTAGAAATACCAATCAAGACAAAAGCAAAAAAAGCTAGAGTTGAGTATAGAGTTGCTGTAATCGTAGAAGGAACTGGTGAGAATGAAGGTAAGATTCTTATTCGTCAGCGTCCTAATGAAGGATTGTTAGCAGGAATGTGGGAACTACCGCATACACTAATTGATAATAGTAATGCTATTTCATTATTCGACGCCGAACCGAAAGAGCAGCCTGAACTAGGCGCAGCTATTTCCTCTTTCATCTATAATGAGCAAAAGCTGCTAGTACGTCCGTATCAATGGTACAGTGATGAAGAGCATATATTTAGTCATATTCGCTGGAAGATGCGATTTTATAATGCTGATATGGATGGAAAATCAGAAGTTTCACAGATAAATGAGTATTCGGAACAGCTAGTTGCTGAACGAAGTGAACCGTACAATAGTGAGGTTGCTACTGATAACGGGAGTCAATATCGATTTATTAATGAGGCGGATATGAATACTCTTCCGTTTCCGAATTTATTTTTGAAAGTCATTCAGAAATATTGGAAGAAGAAAGAGGAATAATAAGATGAAATCTACACTGCTTAATGAACTATTAGAGCATAAAATTATTGCTATATTACGAGGGATCGAAGATTCATATGCGATAGCTACGGGGCATGCCATTGTCGATGGTGGCGTCAAATTTATGGAAATTACGATGAATACTGTAGGTGCGACCACTATGATTGAACAATGGCGTACAACATTTGACGGAATTGCTTATGTTGGTGCTGGTACAGTTATTGATGTTGAACATGCGAAGCGAGCAGTTGCAGCAGGTGCTCAATTTCTTATATCGCCCAATTTAGATCTTGAAGTTGTTCAATATGCTCAGCAGCAAAATATACCGATGTGGCCAGGCGTTATGACACCAACGGAGATTATTCAAGCAATGAAAGCGGGCGTTGATGCTATTAAACTATTTCCGATGGCTTCGCTCGGTATAAACTACTTAAGCGAGATTCGCGGTCCGATCAAAGACATACCTATTATTGCTACTGGCGGCGTTAATTACGATAATTTTAGGCAATACTTTGAAGCAGGCGCTAATGCCGTTGGTATGGGGACGAAGCTAGTTAATTTGGAAAATGCGAAGCTAGGTAAGTTTGATGATATTACAGAGCAGGTGCAAAGCTTTACCACGTTAGCCGCATCAATTTAAGAGGAAGTTCAAAAAGCGGGCTTTGATAACGATGAGTCTGCTAACGTAGCATACTCGACATCGAATATGAAGCGAACTTGGAAAGTACGGTTCGCGTGTACCAAACACGTACACTTGCGCTTCCGCCTTTCTCAAGTAGCGCGTCATCTTCTCGGTTCTGAAAGCCCACTTTTTGAACCTCTATTGTAATAGGAAGTTCAAAAAGCATACTCGACATCGAATATGAAGCGATGATAACGATGATTGGCTTCGTAGTGGATTCGGCATAGTTAACTGAAGATTGAGGGGTGAGATGCTTTTGAGAAAATTATTCGGGATCGTCGTAATTGTCGCAATTGCTATTGGATGCTACCAATGGTTTGAGCAAAATACCGATATGGATTGGAAGCAGCAGGTCACAACTACTATCCAAGAGACAGTTGACGATACGGCATTTTTTATTAAGGATGGGTTGACAGTAGAGTCATCTTCGTCTTCTAGTAAGACAGGGGAAGAAAAGCTTTCGTCGAAAGATAGTGAACATATTGTGCGATATATAGCTAAAGAGCTTGCTGAAGGTAGAACGGCAATTGATATTACGATTCAAGGTAATAGCGATGATGTTAAGAATCAATTCGCTAGCTGGCTTCAACAAGCTATAGATGTCGATGATTACATCAAATATACGATGGAATCATACAGTTACTCGATGAGTAGTGGATTATCAAGGTCTGAGGTTGCTCTTACTGTTGTATATCGAGAAAGTCATGAGATGAGTGCAGAGGTTACAAGTTATGTGAAGCAAGTAATTAAAACACTTGAACTAGAGCAATATTCTTCATTTGAACAAGTAAAACTAATACATGACTGGATTGTGCAGCATGTTCAATACGATCAGAGTTTGACTCGTTACACAGCATACGAAGCGATTACTGAGGGTACAACAGTATGTCAAGGTTATGCATTGTTAGGCTATCGTTTCTATAGTGAGGCAGGCTTTGATGTTAGAATTGTTGAAGGCAGTGTAAACACGGGAGAACATGCTTGGAACTTAGTGAAAATCGAAGGGCAATGGTATCAGATTGATCTCACATGGGATGATCCGATTGGTCAGGCAGAAGATGATGTATCTTATAAGTACTACTTGGTTAGTGATACACAGTTAGCTCAGGATCATGTATGGAAAGCGGATTATCCCGTCGCAACAATGAGTTACCAACAATTGTTGAATGAGCAACTAGCAACTGCTGATCCAGCTTCGGAAGCATTTATTATGGTTCAACAATCAAGAGAGCAATTAGGGTACCATATGGAGGATTCGAGTAATACGATTGAAAGTTATGAGCAGATGAAAGCTATGGTGAAATCTGCAGTTGGAACTGACGAGACAGAGCTACAGTTTCGCTATACAGGTGGAGAGCAATTAGTTGATGATATCAATAAAGCTTTCAAATCATTGAACAAAAGTCTGTCCTACCAAACTAGCTATCAGGAATGGAACAAAGCGGGAGATTATCTCGTTACGATTACGATAGAATACAGGTAATAATTCACATTGTTAACCTCACGATAATGGGTCTGCTAGAACGGACTAGTTCGTCTTATGTTAGAAAAAGCTCGACTAACACTTTACGTTAGTCGAGCTTTTCATTTATAGGGGGTAATAACAACTTAGATTAACTTGACTTACTGTTGTTCCTTTTGTCTAGCTGCTGTCATCTGTTGCCATACTGAGCCAGCTGCTTCTTCACCGCGTTCAATACGTTCAATTGCGATCTTCGCTTGCAATTGAATTTCAAATTCTGAATCATTGGATGCTACCTTCAATGCTTCCAACGCGCGCTCATCGCCAACTTCGTATAAGAAGCGGGCAGCACGCCAACGGACAAGTTTGTTTTTGTCAGCTAAAGCAACGATCATCGGTTCTATCGCACCAACATCACCTAGATCAGACAATGTGTCACCAGCAGTTCTGCGAACGGAAGGGGAGCTGTCCGCTAATGCTTTGTACAGCAGTGACAACGCATCATCTGTACGCAAATCACCAAGCAGTATAACCGCATGTCGTCGTATTGAGGTATTACTGTCTGTTAAAGCTATTTGTAGTACTTCGATTGCTTCCTCATCTAACGCATAACGCTCTAGGGCGGCATAACGTGCTTGCCACTCGTCTTCATGTAATTGTTCTAATACTTCTGCTCCATTAAGTGGTAAAGGTCTAACAACCTCGATAGGAACGCCACTACCAATAGCGAGAGAGGCTTCAATTAGATTATGAAGTCGTTCACTTGTGTAGCTAGCTTCTAGTTCTTGTACAATTTCATTCGCAATTTCTTCGGGAACGCCATAGCGAACGCCGAATTCTTCAAGTTTTCGTTCACGTATCATCGATGAACCGGCAGCTTGAGTAATGGCATCGATAAACTTTTGCGGTAAAGCAGCACGAAATTCTCCATCAACAGTTTTAACGCGGATTTGCATCGGAATTCCTCGGAACATTTGTACAAGTACTTGTGCTTCCCCGTATCCATCGGAACCTTGTGCGACAGCCGCACCTAATTGTTGATCGGCTTGTAAAATAATTCTTGCCTCTGCAAGGATGGCAGCCCAATCCGCTCCTGGTTTGCGATCAAGTGCAATAAAGTCTGCGGTATGGAATAAACTTCTGACTCCTTGAATCGTAAGCAAACTGCGATATGGCTGGGCAAGATCAGCTGATTCTTTGGTCGTATATGTAAGTCTACGGCCTCTAGGCAAAGCTTCATCGAGATTCAGCTTCATAGAATTCGGACTAGGTGTAGGTTCAATCGACAATAACTTCATAATTAATCCTCCCAAAACTTTTTATTTAACACTCTCTAATAACAGCCTTCATTTTTATAGAAAAGAATAGCCTTATTGACAATCCAAGCACGTATTTCGGCGGTTAAAGTGAACTTGCCGCATAGACTATAAAATTAGAGTTTATGCCGCAGAAAAGTACCTTTGTCTTTATTTATTCATCCACGTAGCGATCTTCGATTGTAACAGCAATTAGTTCTCATAGAGATCTCCGACTGTACAGCAATTGGTTCACTGAGTGTCTCCTATTATAACAGTATTTGCTGCTCATAGCATTTCATCACTATAAGAGTAGCAGTTATTTATACAATAGCAAAATAGTGACGTATTAATAAAGCGATTTTCGTAAATTATGAACAATGAATAAGAAAATTCATGGAAAACGGCGTCTTTACAGTTGAGACTATGCTATAATAGTCTGAGATAACGAGAATGATAATGAAGGACGGGATTACGTAATGATTAGTACAAGTGGCATCACGCTACGTTTTGGTAAGCGTGCGCTCTTTGAAGATGTAAGTATTAAATTCAACCCTGGTAACTGTTATGGTCTTATCGGTGCTAACGGTGCAGGAAAATCAACATTCCTTAAAATACTTTCTGGTGAAGTTGAGCAGTCATCAGGTGAAGTTCATATTACGCCAGGTGAGCGCCTTGCGGTATTGAGTCAGAACCATTATGCATATGATGAGTTCCAAGTGCTTGAAACTGTTATTATGGGTCATAAAAAGTTGTATGATATTATGAAGGAAAAAGATACTTTGTATGCAAAAGCTGACTTCACTGATGAAGACGGTATGCGTGCTGGTGAGCTTGAAGCTGAGTTTGCTGATATGAATGGTTGGGAAGCTGAGTCGGAAGCTGCTGAGATGTTGAACGGTCTGGGCATTGGTTCAGATTTTCATGACAAGCAGATGTCTGAACTAGATGGTAGCGAGAAAGTTCGCGTATTGCTAGCACAAGCACTATTTGGTTCACCGCATATACTATTGCTGGATGAGCCTACTAACCATCTTGATATCGAATCTATTCGTTGGTTAGAGAACTTCTTAGGCGACTATGAAGGTACTGTAATTGTAGTCAGCCATGACCGTCACTTCCTGAATGAAGTTTGTACACATATTGCCGACATTGACTTTGGTAAAATTCAAATGTATGTTGGTAACTACGACTTCTGGTATGAGTCCAGTCAATTGGCTCTTGCGCTAATGCGTAATGAAAATAAGAAAAAAGAAGATAAAGTTAAAGAACTACAAGCGTTTGTTCTACGTTTTAGTGCGAACAAATCGAAATCCAAACAAGCAACTTCTCGTAAAAAGGCGCTTGAAAAAATTACGCTTGATGACATTCGTCCTTCCAATCGTAAATATCCGTTTATTCTATTCAAAGGTGAACGTGAAGCTGGAAAGCACTTACTAATGACTGAAAATCTTACAGTTTCAGTTGACGGTGAAAAAGTAATTGATAACTTGACGATGGCTATTAATAAAGGTGATAAAATTGCTTTTGTAGGTCCTAATGGCTTGCCGAAAACAGCATTCTTCCAAGCTATATCTGGAGAACTTGAGCCAGATGCAGGTTCATTCTCTTGGGGAGTTACGACGACTCGTACTTACTTCCCGAAAGACAACTCAGCATACTTTGATGATGTTGATCTGAACTTGGTTGAATGGTTACGTCAGTATTCTAAAGATCCTGATGAAACATTCCTACGTGGTTTCCTAGGACGTATGTTATTCTCCGGTGATGAAGCTATGAAGAAAGCAAGTGTGCTTTCAGGGGGAGAAAAAGTTCGTTGTATGCTATCTAAGATGATGCTTGAAGGTGCTAACGTATTTATTATGGATGAGCCAACGAATCACTTAGACCTTGAATCCATTACAGCATTGAATAATGGTTTGATGGATACAGATTGCACAATCTTATTCACATCTCATGACCATCAGTTCGTTCAAACGGTAGCGAATCGTATTATCGAATTTACGCCAAACGGGGTAATCGATCGTCTAATGACTTACGATGAATATCTTGAAAATGCTGAAGTAAAAGAACTTCGTGAAAAATTGTACAGCGGTACACTTTAATATTAAAGAAGCCTCTAATGACCTAGTTGTTCAACATCTAGGTTGTCAGAGGCTTTTTTTATGTATATACGTGCATATATTGAAATTTATAGACAAGCTTACAATGTTGGATTAATGATAACTTGTTGCACTGGGGCATAAAGTTACGCATTAGGTCAACACTGTTTCTGTAGACCCACATTAGTTGTATCGTGTATGATACGTTAGTGTGTTCTAGTACGGATCAGGAGGTTATTAAGTTGACGCAATATGAGGAAATAAAAGAAGGCGAAAAAGGAGCATGGATCAGCATTGCTGCATACTTAGTGCTTTCGTCAGTTAAGCTTACTATAGGTTATATTTTCTTGTCTGGTGCACTAGTTGCTGATGGATATAATAATCTAACCGATATTATTGCTTCTATTGCAGTATTGATAGGATTGAAAATATCTCAGAAGCCACCTGATGAAGATCATCCATATGGACATTTTCGTGCAGAGACGATAGCAGCAATGGTTGCTTCGTTTATTATGGCTACTGTAGGGATTCAGGTACTTATCGGTGCCATTCGTACAATGATTAAAGGTGAATATCATACTCCCAATATACTTACTGCTTGGGTCGCAATAGGAGCAGCGATAGTTATGGTAGCTGTATACATGTACAATAATCGCCTTGCTAATAAAATTAACAATCAGGCGTTAAAAGCTGCAGCAAAAGATAATTTGTCCGATGCTTTAGTAAGTATTGGTGCAGCGGTCGGTATTTTTGGAGCGCAACTTAATATGCCGTGGCTAGATCCTGTAGCGGCATTAATTGTAGGTATTATCATTTGCAAAACGGCATGGGATATTTTTACGACCTCTACACATGCATTAACTGATGGAATAGATGAGAAGGTACTGAAAAAGCTTCATACCACTGTATCTAATACGAAAGGTGTATGTGAAATTACAGACTTGAAGGCACGAGTACATGGAAATAATGTGCTTGTAGAAGTAAGTGTTCAGGTTGATCATGAATTATCACTCATTGAAAGTCATACCATATGTGATGAAATTGAGCGTAGACTGTTCAAAAAACATAATATACTAAATGTAAATGTGCATGTAGAACCATTAGAACAATAGAATAATACTGATGGATATAACATATAAATACAGTAATTAAAATAAAATGGATAAAAATTATGATCCTAAAGTAATGGTAAATGTAGGTAATAATGTCTAGGTCCTAAGAAATTGGTTCAAAAGACCTAATATGCTAATTTGGGAAAAGTAGAAAGTAATGAGAAGCTTCTCACTTTACTAATGTGCATATGCTTCGAGGTAACTATAATAATGAGAATATAAAGGGCACATCTCTTCTGAGATGTGTCCTTTATTAATATTCTCTCACTATTTCACGACCTATTTTTCAACCTTTTGCTGGCACACGTATTTAGGTAAGTAGTCAGATGCCTAGTCCCTCTTTTTAATCCTATAATTGCATCAACGCTTAACGAAGCGAATACAGCAAGAGGAAGGAAGAATAGCAGAATGAGTTATTCAATCAAATACAAAGTAGCATCTGCAGCAATTGCAGTAAGTTTATTAGTAGGAGGTCTGTCTATTACTGGGACTCCTAGCGCATATGCAGCAGAAGTAAGCGCGGTTAATCAACAGGCACAAGTAACATGGGGAGTTAATATGAGAACTAGTTCTAACTCTAGTAGCTCAGTAATAAGAATGATATCGAAAGGCGAGACAGTTACTATTATCGGAATTACTTCTAATGGATGGCTTCAAGTACAAGATAAAAATGGTCAAAAAGGATTTATTTCTGATAATAGCAAATATACTGAAGTTGTAGGTGTTTCGTCCAACGACAATACAGGTTCTAATAACAGTGGTACTGGGACTCCTAGCGCGACTCCTAGCGCATCTACAACAGAGGTAAGCGCAGTTAATCAACAGGCAGAAATAACATGGGGAGTTAACATGAGAACTAGTTCTAACTCAAGTAGCTCAGTTATAAGAAAGTTATCAAAAGGTGAGAAAGTTACTGTTGTTGGATTTGCATCTAACGGATGGCTACAAGTCCAAGATCAAAATGGTAATAAAGGATATATTTCGAATGGGAGTAAGTACACTGAAGTTGTAGGAAGTTCATCCAACAATTCAGGTTCTAATAGTGGATCTAGCTCAAACAATGGTTCAAGCTCTAATGGCTCTACGTCAGCTAATAGTTCATCTGTAGAAAAAGTTATATCTGCAGGAATGAAATATTTGGGAACTCCATATGAATATGGATCTAACCGTAATACGACAACAACTTTTGATTGTTCAGACTTTGTTAGACAAGCTTTTATTGATGCATTAGGTATCAAATTACCTGCTGACTCTAGACAGCAAGGGACATATGTGAAAAACCTTGGTAATGCAGTAACTGATATTAATGATTTGAAACGTGGGGACTTAATGTTCTTCATGTCATCTAAAGGTTCTAGCAAATCTAGTTATAATGGTATAAACAAATCAACTCAAAGAATTACTCATGTTGGTATTTACTTGGGTGATGGTAAAGTACTTCATACGTTTTCCAATGCTGGTGGCGGCGTAACAACAAGCAAAGTGACAGGGAATAGTTGGGAATACCG
This sequence comes from Paenibacillus sp. Y930, assembly GCF_056786375.1. NCBI lineage: Bacteria > Bacillati > Bacillota > Bacilli > Caryophanales > Paenibacillaceae > Paenibacillus > Paenibacillus sp. Y930. The sequence goes on from NZ_JBXCIX010000002.1 coordinate 764,967, forward strand.
TTTCTTATATGGCGGTAGTGCCTTGAAATAATAACATAATAGAAATTCCGAAGGATGCATAGTAATGGCACAGTTCAACTGTCCGATTACTATGCATTCTTTTTAGTTTTTTAAATGTAATTGTCGAAATTAGCAGTTTATTACACATGTCGATGATATAATGAAAAGAATTACCAAGCTCTACAATACGGAATAATGAATCATATCTTTGTTGCAGATGAGAACGGAAGGATAAAAAGTAACTGAAGCACAAAAAAGCAGTATCCATCGACGAGGGGAAACCTCGTTGTAGATGGATGCTGCTTTTTGTGCCACAAAATATAGAACATTATATATCAACAGATTGATTGCTGTTTTCTTGTAATGCTAATGCTTTAAGTGCTTTTTTCTTCTGTAGCTGTTTGCGAACAATAATGAAGATAACAATGATCGGTACGGCTATAAGGAAAATATATAAGGACACGTTAGAAACCATCGATTCTGCAGCTTTACCAAACATATAGAATAAAGTACCTACAACATAAAACTTAACGGCTCTACCAACTATTGCATAAGCCATTAGCTGCCATAATGGATATTTCATGACACCAGATAATATCGTAAATACTTTAAATGGAATAGGAGTAAAAGCACCGATTAATATTGCACTAGAACCTTTTGTATTGAAATAATGGGTAGCTTTTTCAATCCATTCAGGTTTTAAGAGGCGTTGTAAAATTGCTACACCGAAAAATTTACCGATATAGTATCCTACAGGAGTACCTAGCAAACAGGCAATAAAACCTATAGTAGCAAGCCATAGTGCGGATTGTGGATGAGCAATACTTAAAGATACTTGAGTGAAAAATGCGGGAATAGGAAAAATTACGGCGTCTAGGAAGGAATGTATCGCTAATCCCCAAGGGCCAAAGCTCTCCATGAAATCGAGAATTGCATCCATCTAAGCGTGCTCCTTTTATTTTAAAATACGACTAATGAATAATACGATTTACACAGTTAATGGTTTCAAAAATAAAAAAGCTGTACTACAACAATTGCAGTACAGCCTTAGGACAATCTAGAGGACTATAAGTTTGATCTCGCTTATCTTTTAGCTTTTGTCGATATTGAACTAGCCCCTCTTCGTTATGAAGTAAATTAAACCAACGATCAACGGTATCATTAGAGGTTAGCATTTCTCCAAAGCCCATATTAATAAAATGATCACAATTTTCTTCTTCTTGTCCGGGAATAGGCTCGTAGAAGAGCATAGGCAAAGCTTTGTTAAATCCTTCAGTGCAAGTCATGCCGCCAGGCTTCGTAACTAACAAATCGCTAATATCCATTAACTCATTAATATAAGGAGTAAAACCAATAATATGTATGTTGTGATGCTGGAATAGTGGGTCATCCAACAATTTTTTTCGCATATCGTCATTGGAGCCAATACAGATAATCAGTTGCGTCGTTTCTCGCCATTTGGTCATATAAGATAACGCGTTATCCTCAGTAAGTAATCCCCAACCACCACCCATAATTAATATTGTAGGTAGGTTATTAAGTTGAAAACGAGCAAGGACTTGATCACGGTCATTAACTTTCCAAAATTTTGGATGAATAGGAATACCCGTTACAGCAATATGATTTTCTTGTACACCTTTAGCAAGTAGTCGTTCTTTTACAATAGTAGAAGAAACGAGGTATTGGTTAACCTCTTGATTCACCCAAGAGCCATGTGCATCATAGTCAGTAATCACTGTAATTAATGGTGTGTTTATGCGATGTTTTCTTAGTCGAGAGATAATCATATTAGGTAAAGGGTGTGTACATATAATAATATCTGGCTTTAGCTGGGTTACTAATCTTAGTGCTTGAGTATAAAATAAGCGATGAAGTGCTAGCTTAGCAATTCCATTTGCTGGTTTACGATAGTTGCTTCGATACATCATTCCGACAACTTTAGGCTGCGAACTAACTGTTTTGCGGTAGGCACTAATAATTAGTGGAGCTACGATAGGATTGAGAAAACTACCTAATTCAAACACTTTCGTTGAAAGATCGGGATTAAGCTGTTTGAGACCCTCACTAAGAGCATGAGCTGCTTGGGTATGGCCAGAACCAAATCCTTCGGATAGCAGCAATACTCTTTTCTTACTCATAAATTTCACCTTCTTTATATATATCATATTACTTGCCTATGCCATGTTATACAAGTCCAGTTTATTCTACTTGCCATTCATATGTTCATCATTTACAGTAATTTTAAATGAGAAGTCGAAGAATATGCTTCCAATGTAACTTTTCAATTGCAATGAAGTGTATCAAGAATCTAATGAAAAATTGTAGGATATGCTTCCGATGTAACTTTTCATTTGCAATGATGCTATGATGAATCTAATGAAAAGTTGAAGAATATGCTTTCGATGTAACTTTTCAATTGCAATGAAGTGTATCAAGAATCTAATGAAAAGTTTTGGGAGGTACAAAATGGAACAGCAATCAGCATTTGAAATTGGTCAACTTGTACAAGCAAAGGTAAGATCAGGTATTTATATTGGTGAAGTATATGAGATTTATGCTCCACGTCTTGTTGTAAAAATACTGGCGGTCGTTAAGCATCCTGACCAAGGAGATTTACATAATCCTAATGAGCCTGATGTAGCTATGTTTCATGAACGTAGAGCGCTTAGTTATACTGAAAAGACTACAGTACTGCCAAGAGATGTTCAACTGTATAATGGTGCAATTCCAGAGTATAAAGAATCGTTGCTAATAGCTGCCAATCAGCAGTTGAATCAATTATACAAGCTCAATCAGTGGACTGGGAAGAGTATCGAGATACTCAATGAGCTACTCCAAGATTATAAAGGGTAGTTCAAAAAGCGGACTTTGATAACGAAGAATATGCTAACGTAGCATACTCGACATCGAATATGTAGCGAACTTGGAAAGTACGGTTCGCGTGTACCAAACACGTACACTTGCGCTTCCGCCTTTCTCAAGTAGCACTCCATCTTCTTGGTTCTGAAAGCCCGCTTTCTGAACCTTCATTTTAATAAGGTAGTTCAAAGCAGACTTCGTTATCAAAGCTAAAGCTTCATTTAATTATTAACAAACACCAATTTTTGTTTGGCCCAGTATTGAACGAATAGGTCTAGTCCAGAAGACAAAGCGGCAATAGGTACGTAGGTTTTACTCTCCTTACCTATTGTCTCTAAAAATACGGGTGCATCTAATGGATATGATTGACCATTTACGATATAAGTATTAGAACCAACTTTCAACTCTACGGTACGATCGTTTAATTTGACGGTTGCTGTCTCAGTTTTGTTGCTCCAAGATAGATCAGCGCCAACAGCATTCGTAATGTCACGTAATACTAGATAAGTACGACCCTTAATAACTTTCGTAGGATAATTACTTACTACGTCTTTGCCATTAACGACAACAGATAATGAATCCCCTGCTTTTTTTGCCGCAGCAGTTTTGAATTCTCCCCACAACAAAGTACTATAGGCTTCCCCTAATTTTTGATATCCTGTAGCGTTTGGATGCACATCTAATGTCGCAATATCAGTAAGTCCAAGCGCACTGCTACTGTTGATAATTGCTGCGGCATCAATATAGCCAATGTTTAACCCGGATTTCTTGAAATCTGCAATCACAGAATCAAAATCTTTATTTAAGTTGGTCTGTGCGCTGACAAGTAGCTCCGCTAAATCTGGTGAAACTTTAGTATAGTATTCTACACCGTTGAGTTTTACTTTTGGCAAAGGCAGATATTGGTTTTGGCTTGCAATAATAACATCGGAATTAAGTTTTTGAATAATAGTTAGAATAGCAGTCAAATTCTTTTTGTATTCGACTGTTACTGTTTGTAGTTGAGATAATAATGCGTTTTTCTCATCTGCACTCATAGAAGAGACGCTTTTCGTTAGGTCTAACCCTGCAAGAATATTCAAAAAGTCATTTCCACCAATAGCGAGTACGATAAGATCAGCACTAGAAACGGATTCATATAGTGTATTCGTATCTCCAATTAGCGTATCCACTCTTGGATCTTTCAATCCTTGTTGTACTCCATTTGCTGTAATTGATTGTTGTTTCTCCACAGCAGTTAACCAGTTCAATAATCCTTCTGAACGTAATCCTAGTACTCCATAATTCGTATAGGATGCATGATTACCTTGAAACAACGCTTGTTCATAGATGATTTCGCTGAATCCATAAGGTACAGAAGTCGCATCGAACCCTTTTTGATAACTAGCAGCCAAAGAATCACCTAAAACGACAACATTAAAAATATTTTTTTTCGTTTGCATTTTTCCGTCACTGATCATTGGTTGCTCAGCGTGGGCTAAAATAGGTGAAAATACAGAAAATAGTAGTATTAGAGCGGTTAATGAAGCGGTGACCACACTTCCTCTCCATTTTTTAGATTGTAAATTAGTATACATATAATACAAATCCTCTCTCGTTAATTCCCTTGTATATCAAGGTTTAACGTGATATCCCCTCTATATTTATTGTTCAAATAGTGCTAATATAATATCATTCCGATTCGTTGTTTTACTTGAGTTATGAAACGATGGCGTGAGAATCGAAAAAAATATCATTTACTTTAGATAAGATGAACAATAAAAAATGGGAGGTTGTAGGGAATATTACGTTCTCTACTATTTTATAATAACTTTCCATAAAGAAGAAGACGTTAATGAATAATCTTTATATTTAATATAGAGGGGAAATATACGATGAAAAACCAAACAGTTAGTTTACCTCCTAGACAAGGACTATATGACCCGCAATTCGAAAAAGATGCTTGCGGAATGGGCTTTGTCGCTAGTATTAAAGGCGTAAAGTCTCATGACGTCATTAGTAAAGCGCTACAATTGCTTGAAAATATGGAGCATCGCGGTGGTCAAGGTAGTGAGCCGAATACAGGAGATGGCGCAGGGATCTTAATTCAAATCCCACATGCATTTTTCGTAAGTGAACTTAATAAGGAAGGTCTAATTCTACCTGAACCAGAAAACTATGCGGTTGGTATGATGTTCATGCCTCAAAATGCAGAGCAACGTTCTGGCATCGAGGAGAAATTAGCGTCCATTATTGCTGAAGAAGGACAACAATTGATCGGCTTCCGTGAAGTTCCAACAAATGATGAAAAACTTGGTCAATCTGCATTGTCTGTAAAGCCGTATGTGGCTCAAGTATTCATTAGACGTAATGCTGCCCTTGTGGACACTCTTTCATTTGAACGAAAATTGTACGTCATTCGTAAACGTGCTGAGCTTGCTATTCGTTACGGAGGGCAAGTGGGCGGAGAGATGTTCTACTTCTCTAGTATGTCATCTCGCAAAATTGTATACAAAGGTATGCTTACGACGGAGCAAGTTCGCTCCTTCTATATCGAATTGAATAATGCTGCGGTTGAATCTGCTATGGCACTTGTTCACTCTCGCTTCAGTACCAATACATTCCCAAGCTGGGAAAGAGCACATCCATTCCACTATATGATTCACAATGGTGAAATTAATACATTGCGAGGTAATGTGAACTGGATGCATGCTCGTCAAACATTGTTCGCAAGCGAATTGTTCGGTGATGATCTAGAAAAGATCAAACCAATCATTGCTCCGGATGGCTCTGATACGGCAATGTTTGATAATACGTTTGAATTTTTAACACTTGCAGGACGATCTCTTCCTCATGTAGCGATGATGATGGTTCCAGAACCTTGGTCCAATCATGAAGGTATGGATCAAGATCGCAAAGCATTCTATGAATATCATAGTACGCTAATGGAGCCTTGGGATGGCCCGGCAGCAATGGGCTTTACAGATGGCGTACAGATTGGTGCAATGCTTGATCGTAACGGTCTACGTCCAGCACGTTACTATGTAACAAAAGATGATCATATCATTTTAGGATCTGAGGCAGGAGCAGTACCAGTTGCCCCAGAGGAAATTGTATATAAAGACCGTCTACGTCCAGGTCGTATGCTGCTTGTTGATACAGCGAAAGGTTGTATCGTACCGGATGAAGAGATTAAAGCGATGATTGCCGCCGAGCAACCTTATCAACAGTGGCTTGATGCGCATCTTGTAACGCTGACTGATTTGCCAGATGCACCTACGCTGCCGGAAGTGAGAAAGGAAAGCTTGCAGCAACGTCAACAAGCTTTTGGTTTCACATACGAAGAAATTCGTAAAGTGCTGGAGCCAATGGCACTTGGAGGTCAAGAACCTTTGAGCTCCATGGGTTATGATGCACCATTAGCGGTGTTGTCAGAGCGTCCACAAATGCTATATAACTACTTCAAGCAATTGTTTGCCCAAGTAACTAACCCACCAATTGATGCGATACGTGAGGAGCTTGTTACTTCGACGATTACGACAATTGGACCAGAGCGTAATCTATTGCATGCTGAACCTGAGAGCTGCCGTCATGTGAAGTTAGACACACCATTCTTATCTAATGAACAATTTGCTAAGCTTCGTCATATTCGTCGTGAAGGATTCAAAGCGATAACAATTCCAATGTTCTTCTCTGCTGGTAGCGGTGCTACTGGAATTGAGAAAGCATTGGATGAAATGTTCGCAGCAGCAGATCGTGTTATTGAGAAGGGGCATAACTTAATCATTCTATCTGATCGTGGTATTAATCAAGAAAATGCAGCTATTCCAGCATTGCTTGCTGTATCTTCCTTACATCACCATCTTATTCGTACAGGTGCTCGTACAAAAGTGTCGATCTTACTTGAATCAGGTGAACCAAGAGAAGTACATCACTTTGCATTATTGCTAGGTTACGGTGTTAACGTTATTAACCCTTATCTTGTATATGAAACATTCGAGGATATGGTTGCCAAAGGATCAATGCGCGGCGTAACTTATGAAAAAGCTGTTAAGAACTACATCAAAGCAGCGACAAAAGGCGTAGTTAAAGTTTTATCCAAAATGGGTATCTCTACTATTCAGTCTTATCGTGGTGCACAAATCTTCGAAGCAGTCGGGTTACAAGAAAGTTTGATCGAGAAATATTTCACTTGGACACCATCTAGAATTGGTGGTATTGATCTTGAGCAGATTGCCAAAGATGCACAAAATTCACATGATCGTGGATTCGCATCACAAGCAGGTGCTGAAAGTGAACTTGATTCTGGTGGTGAATATCAATGGCGACGTGATGGTGAAGATCATCTACTTACTCCACAGACGATTCATACACTTCAAACATCAGCTCGTAACAACGACTATAAATTATATAAAAAATTCTCTACTCTAGTTCAAGGTGAGAACAAAAAGCATCTTATGCTACGCTCTCTAATCGATTTCAAAACAGATGGTCAATCTATTCCACTTGAAGAAGTTGAATCGATAGATGCTATCGTGAAACGTTTCAAAACAGGTGCAATGTCTTACGGTTCTATTAGCCAAGAGGCTCATGAAAGCTTAGCGATTGCAATGAACCGTCTTGGTGGTAAATCTAATACAGGTGAAGGCGGAGAACATCCATCACGCTTTATTGCTGATGAGAATGGTGATCTACGTCGTAGTGCGATTAAACAAGTTGCGTCTGGTCGATTCGGTGTAACAAGTCATTACCTTGTTAATGCTGATGAAATTCAGATTAAGATGGCACAAGGTGCTAAACCAGGTGAAGGTGGTCAACTTCCAGGTCAGAAAGTATATCCTTGGGTTGCTGAAGTTCGTGGCTCTACTCCAGGTGTTGGTCTAATCTCACCTCCACCGCATCATGATATTTATTCTATTGAAGATTTGGCTGAATTAATTCATGACTTGAAAAATGCTAACCCTCGTGCCCGTATTAGCGTGAAGCTAGTATCTGGTGCAGGTGTTGGAACGATTGCTGCGGGTGTTGCAAAAGGTCGCGCTGATCTAATTATGATTAGTGGATATGACGGCGGTACAGGTGCTTCACCTATCGGATCTATTCGTCATGCTGGTCTTCCATGGGAGCTCGGTCTTGCTGAAACGCATCAAACATTGATGTTGAATAATTTACGAGATCGGATCGTACTTGAGTCCGACGGTAAAATGATGAATGGTCGTGATGTTGCCATTGCTGCTCTACTTGGCGCAGAGGAATTTGGTTTCTCAACAGCTCCACTGGTCGTTCTAGGTTGCGTCATGATGCGCGTATGTCACTTAGATACTTGCCCAGTTGGTGTAGCTACACAAAACCCTGAGCTTCGTAAGAAATTCACTGGCGATCCATCTCATATCGTCAACTACCTTCGTTTTATTGCTGAGGAGCTACGTGAAATTATGGCTGAACTAGGTTTCCGCAGCGTTCAAGATATGGTTGGTCGTGTAGACCGACTACAAACAAAAGTACTTGCTGATCATTTGAAAACAAAAGGTCTTGATCTATCTGCGATTCTACACGAGCAGCAGCCTGCTGAAGGTACTACTCGTTATAATTCTAAGGGGCAAAATCATGGACTTGAGCTTTCACTTGATGCTAGAGAACTTATCCCAAATGCAGCAACGGCGCTTGAGAACGGTGAACAAGTTCGTGGAACATTCCCGATCTTGAATACAGATCGTGTTGTTGGTACTACGCTTGGTTATGAGGTTACTAGTCGCTATGGTGCGCAAGGACTTCCTGAAGATACAATCTGGTATCAATTTGTCGGTACAGCTGGTCAATCATTCGGTGCATTTGTTCCGAAAGGAATTACGCTTTCCGTTGAGGGTGATACGAATGATTACTTCGGTAAAGGACTATCAGGTGGTAAAATTATAGTAGCGCCATCGAAACGATCTACATTTGTTGCTGAGGAGAATGTTATTACTGGTAATACCGTATTATACGGTGCAACGGGTGGAGAAGCATACATTCGCGGTATAGCTGGAGAGCGATTCGCAGTTAGAAACTCTGGTGCTAATGTAGTCGTTGAAGGCGTCGGTGACCATGGCTGTGAATATATGACTGGCGGACGTGTCGTTGTGCTTGGTGAAACAGGACGTAACTTTGGTGCTGGTATGTCTGGTGGCGTCGCTTACGTATACGATCCAAAACGTCTATTATTAAGTCGTAGCAATCTCGAAATGATTCTGCTTGAGCATATCGAAGAGCATGAAGATGTCGAAGAACTTCGTTCCATGCTGCAAAAGCATGTAATCTATACGGAAAGTGAAGTAGCGTCTCGGATTCTCGGTAATTTCAATGCGGAACTAACTCGCTTCGTGAAAGTCATTCCGAAAGATTACAAAAAAATGCTACAGCATATTAAGCTAGCACAGGATGCGGGTCATGCTGGCGAGGATGCATTACTAGTTGCATTTGAATCAAGTAAGAAGGAATTACTGCTAGCGTTGAAATAACAGCTAATCATATTCGATCATATGATATGAAAACTTGCAGCAGTTACTAGTATATAAGAAAAAGGATCGTCGCTCAGTCATTGTTACAATGGCTTGAGAGACGATCCTATTTTTGAGGTAGTACAAATAGTATACTTTGATAACGAAGTGATGCAGGACGCATTATCAGCATCGGGAAATTGATAATAAGTAGCTACATAAGCTCTTTTAGTGGCTAGCCTGCCTGTTTTGCTTTACGATTTTCCGCTTTATTTTCAAGATTTTTATTAATCGTTTCTACCTCTGCATTACTTGCTTTACTTGAAGCATTAATCATCTTGCATTGACCGTTAAAGGTAGCACCTTCTTGAACGATAATGGATTGTACGACTGCATTGCCATTTAGTTGTCCAGATGGAGTAATAATGAGTCGACCCGTAACGGTAATATCGCCATGTAATTGACCTGCAATTGTTAAGTTCAAGCATTTAATTTCTGCCTTTGCTACGCCGTACTCTCCGATAATGATCTCACATTGAGATGTAATTTCCCCGTGAAATTCACCTTCAATTCGAAGATTAGCCTCTGTCTGAATGGAACCTTCAAAAACAGTTCCTTGCCCAATTAACGTGTCAGTTGCTGTAAGACGTTTCGCTCCCTTTAACATTGCTTTCCTCCTTAAAAACTTCAGATGGCTTCTCAGAGCGGCTATTTTGCAATGAAAAGTTGCTACGGAATGATAAGCTAAATATGTTTTTGATTGTTCAGAAAGGGTAACGGTGAGACTGCTACATTTTTTTGGACGATTTGAAAATGTAAATGCGTGCCTGTACTTTTCCCAGTAGTGCCCATTAAGCCAATCTTCTCTCCCCTAACGACGATATCACCGATACTAGCTTCAATGGCATCAAGATGCATATATATCGTTTGCAGATCATGTAAATGTGAAATGACAATATAGTTGCCATATTGATCGTCGTATCCCGTCTCGATAATTTCACCATCCGCAGCACTGAAAATGGTATCGCCTTTCTTGCCGGCAATATCAATACCAGCATGAAAACGTGATTGGCCGGAAAAAGGGTCGCTTCGATAACCAAAACCTGAAGTCAGTTGAGTAGAGACCGTAGGCCAAAGATTAGGATATGCATCTACTGCTTCGCGAATCTTACTTGCTTGACGTAGCGTTTGCTGCATAGAAACTCCCATCGCTTCGATATAGTCGCTCATTTCTTGTAATGGAGCGTTGGCTTGATATGCCATCGTAGCTACGCGATAGGAAGATTGCTCTAGTATGTGCGTGCCGTCCTCATCCTCCATAATGCTTCTATTCAAGCTCAAAGGTACTTCCTCTCCATACGTCTGGATAAATTGCTGGAGTTGAACCTCAAGCTTCTGTAAATCAATAAGCTTTGCATCAATATTGGCTTGATTCTGTTGTAAATTAACTAGCTCGGATTGCAATGTATGAATGTAACTTTCCTTATTATTTATTTCCAAGCTATGCTCGGAAAGCATCGAATCATATTGCTGCTGTAGCAAGGCTTGCTGGCTCTCGATCCGTCTTAATTCGGAAGCTGCTTGCAGTTGTAGACCGATGACGCAACTAGTTACTACAGCTATGAGAGCGACTGGTGTAGCAATAAGAGATCGCTTTGTCACGTTAAATTGCTTCACAGACTGATCAGGTCCGCGCATCAATAAAAACGACCAATTTGAGTTCTGCTTATGCCTCACACAAATACTCCTTCCGTTTTCCAGCTTACATAAATTTAGAACGTTCTATCACTATTTATTCTGAGATACTATAAAACATGCCATTATGCAATAAAGTTGTCTGAAAGATTCTATTTATCAGCTGTATGAATTGACTGCAATTCGGGGAAATTAGCGTTAGATTTATTATTAGATTCCAATAATTATCGGAATGACTAAGAGGAGAATTGATGTGGATAACATGATGAACAGCGATAGACAACGTCGTAAAGAAGAACAAGAGATCGTTACAGATGAGCATGGAGGGCGAGAGAGTTACGACATGGATGTAGACCGAATGGTCAATGAGGGACTCGGTGGCGGATATGTCACAGAGCATAATGGATTAGTTGATGAGACAACTACTGATTCAATGGGAATTATTGTGGAGCAGGATTTGGAGTAGAGTGCTCCGAGAACCAATTACTGTTCCAATCGGAGGTCGCTCCAAGAACCAATCACTGTTCCGATCGCCGTTGTCCTCGGATTTATTGTAAAGGTAATAGTGGTATAATTCCGAGGACAAAAACGACCGCTATCGCATACCACTAGTGATTAGTTCTTTCCGCTGGAGCGTGGGGGAGTGCTAAGGTACTCTTCGCAGGGCGGTGGATAATGAATAAAGGGAATATAACTTTTTTCATTACTACCTAGTTCATTCACCAACTTAATAAAACAAAATTGACGCTACAGGCGAACCATTCGAGCGAATGTGGCTCTGTAACGCCAAAATTGATGCTACAGACGAACCATACGAGCGGTGGACTATAAAATTATAGTCTATGGAGTCAAAGTGACAAAAATAAGCGCAGAACCATTATGGCATCTACGCTTATTTTTGTATTTGAAAGTAGCTGCGCTTATTTTGGTAGGAACAAATGAAGTGAATGTTAACGAATATATGGAACTACGATCAAGGGAAGGATTAGTGGAGTGATCGCAATCTAGCACCTCGATGTTGCCATACCGAGAGAAAATTAGCCACCATAAGCAGCGCGAAATGCTGTAACAAACTCTGCACGATCAACTTCTAGTACTGCGACGAGCTCGTCGCATACGTTCTCTTCCCACCAATCTACTTGTTTCTTACGATTACTGCGATTCTCGTGAAGCCAAACCGCATGATTTGTAACTTTTTTGAAATAGATCGTTTCTGCTTGCTCTACTTTTTCAGGAAGGATAAATACTTTTAGTCGTTTGATTGTACGGTATAACTCAGCTTGACATGATCGGCGAATTTTCCTTGCAGTAGGTAATTGGGGATTATGATTAGCAGCCTGATGTTTCATGAAGAGTTCAGCTCCTTCTATATACTTAACTCATAATATGCAATTATAATTAGGCTGGTCACATAATGAAATTTGGTAGCATGTCCGCAGGTATGATAGAATATCGTTTAGTAATAGAACTGATGGAGGATGAATATGGAAAATTGGATAACGGAGATTATGGAGCAGTTTGGTTACTTTGGTATTTTGTTGTTGATCGCAATTGAGAATATATTTCCACCGATACCATCGGAATTAATATTGACTTTTGGTGGGTTTATGACAACGAAAACAGCAATGACGCCACTTGGTGTAATCGTCGTTGCAACAATCGGATCGCTGATCGGTGCAATTATTTTATATTATATTGGTCGTGTACTCGATGTTGAGAGATTAGAGAAAATTATTGATCGCTGGGGAAAAATATTGCGTGTGAAGAAAGAAGATATTCGTCGTGCCGATGCTTGGTTTGATAAACATGGAAACTGGGCAGTATTTCTATGTCGGATGGTTCCGCTAATTAGGAGTTTAATTTCGATTCCGGCCGGTATGTCTGGTATGAAGTTAGTACCTTTTCTACTATTTACAACACTCGGAACATTAATTTGGAACACGATTCTTGTGACGCTTGGATCAATGCTCGGTGATCGTTGGGAAGATATCGTAGCATTTATGGATGTATACTCCTACATTGCTTATGGATTAATCGCAATATGCGGTATTGCATTTATTATTTTCTACATTCGCAGATTCCGCAAAAATTAGCTATAATTAAATCAATTGAAATTATTGTTATATAAATGAGACATGCAGAAAGAGGGATATATAATGAGCAAAAATGTAGCGAGTAAAATTGGTAAAGGGATTAGTCCTGAACAATTTATTGCAGGCATGACGAAAAATCAAGAGCAATTTATAGCTTGGAAGGAGCAATTCGAATGGCCTTCTGAAGAAGATAAAGAGTTCTATGCATCATTGAACAATCGTGATGACCTTCGTTGCTTAATTGTTATGGCAGATTGGTGCGGCGATGCCGTTCGTAATATTCCAGTCGTATTTAATGTTCTTGAAAACAGTGGTATTCCGATTGATGTGCTAATTATGGAAGACCATCTTGATACGATTGATCAATTTCTAACTTATGGTGGCCGTTCTATTCCGGTCGTAATTATTGCTGACACTGGCGGCGTTGTACTAGGTCAATGGGGTCCTCGTCCGAAACATGTGCAAGAAGTTATGGCACAATTCAAAGCGACTAACCCTGATCGTGAAGCTGCTGATTATGGGGATCGTATGGCTGTTGTTCGTGCAGGCATTATGGAGCAATATGGCGAAGGTACTGGCTATCAAGCTCATATTGTTGCTGAATTACGTGAAGTATTGGAGAGCGTCTAATTATGACTACGCCAACATTTCAAATTACTAGTTTTTCATTGGGGCCATTGCAAACCAATTGTTATTTGTTAACGGTTGAAGAAGAAGCTACGGGGGGAAAACGTGGAATTATTATTGATCCTGGTATGAATCCGAAGCGTTTAATTGAGAAAATTCAAGGTGTTCATATTGAAGCTATCTTGTTAACACATGCACATTTTGATCATATGGGTGGTGTTGATGAGGTTCGTAAGCTTGCCAAATGTCCAGTATATATTCATGATCTTGAAGCGGACTGGCTAACTGATCCTCGTAAAAACGGCTCGATGCGCTGGCAGGATGTAACACCGCCGCTTTCGACTGATCCAGCTGAATATGGATTGGATGAGGGACAGGTGCTAGAATTGATCGGTCATTCCTTCAAAGTGCTTCATACGCCAGGTCATTCACCAGGAAGTGTAAGCTTCGTATGCGGTCAATATATTTTCTCGGGAGATGTATTATTCCGCTTATCTGTTGGTCGTACTGATCTTCCAGGTGGTAAAGAAGTCGATCTCTATCATTCTATTCAAAATAAATTGTACAAGCTGGACGATGCGACGATCGTATACTCAGGACATGGTCCAAAAACAACGATTGGCTACGAAAAAGCTAACAATCCATACGTGAAATAACTAACATGAGAAGCATTCCTAGCAGTAGCACAGGAATGCTTCTGCTTGCATAAAGCGTAATTTCTAAATAAGAAGTAAAGGTGAGGTACATACATGGAACAGAGCGTAATCCACATGATAAGCGAGATCGCTAAGCAATTAAATATTCCGCAAAGTAAAGTTAAATCAGCAGTGGGCTTGCTTGATGAGGGAAATACAATTCCATTTATCGCACGTTATCGTAAAGAAATGACTGGTGAGCTTGATGAGAATCAATTACGTGATATTGAAGAAAAGCTGCAATATATGCGCAATCTTGAGTCTCGTAAGCAAGAGGTCCTTAGACTAATTGAAGAACAAGGTAAGCTAACTGATGAACTTGCGCTTGCGATTAATAAAAGTGTAAAGCTGCAAGAAATTGAAGATTTGTATCGTCCTTACCGTCAGAAGCGTAAGACGAGAGCGAGTGTAGCCAAAGAAAAAGGGCTTGAACCGCTCGCAGAGTGGTTGTTAGCTCAGGCTAGCCCGATTACCCCGTTAGTTGAAGCGGCTCGTTATATCGACGCTGAGAAGGGCGTAGAAAGCGCGGAAGATGCGTTGGCAGGAGCGAAAGATATTATTGCAGAGCAATTGGCGGATGATGCGAAGATTCGTACATGGGTTAGAACGTTCACATTTAGCAATGGTATATTGAAAACGATAGTTAAGGACGCTGAGACGGAATCGGTATACGAGATGTACTATAACTATCAAGAACCTATCAGTAAATTGCCACCGCATCGGATACTTGCGATTAATCGTGGGGAACGGGAAGAAATTTTGAAGGTTAGCTTCGTACTAGATAGCGAGCGAATTGAACAGTATATGCATAGGCAGACAGTGAAGCGGGATGCTCCTTCAAGTTCAGGCATTATTCAAGTACTTCAAGAGGTTATTGTTGACGCGTATAAGCGTCTACTAGGGCCATCGATTGAACGAGAAGTGAGAACGGAACTGACAGATAAAGCTGAAGTTCATGCGATCGATATTTTCTCGGAAAATCTTCGTAATCTACTATTGCAGCCTCCTGTTCGTGGCAAACGAGTGCTCGGAGTCGATCCAGCCTTCCGAACTGGCTGTAAGCTTGCAGTCATTGATGATATTGGAAAAATGCTAGAGGTTGGCGTCTGTTATCCTACAGCGCCGCATCATAAAACTGCTGAAGCTGAGAAGCAAATTAGCAAATTAATCGATACGTACGATATTGAACTGATCGTTATTGGTAATGGAACTGCGTCACGTGAGACGGAGCAATTTATTGCAGCGCTTATCAAAAATCATTCAAAAGCAACGCAGCTGAAATATATTATAGTGAATGAAGCGGGAGCAAGTGTGTACTCTGCTTCCAAATTAGCAGCGGAAGAATTCCCTGAGCTTGATGTTGCTGAGCGCAGTGCTGTATCTATCGCAAGACGTCTGCAGGACCCACTAGCCGAGCTTGTGAAGATCGAGCCAAAAGCAATTGGCGTGGGCCAGTACCAGCATGATGTTAGTCAAAAAAGGCTGGATGAGACGCTGACTGGTGTTGTAGAATCAGCAGTTAACCATGTTGGAGTAGACGTCAATACGGCATCTGCATCACTATTATCTTATGTAGCGGGGATTAATGGGACAATTGCCAAAAACATTGTGAAATATCGCGATGAGAATGGGCGTTTTATTAAGCGTGCTCAGCTGCAAAAGGTACCACGTTTGGGTGCCAAATCATTTGAGCAATGTGTTGGTTTCTTGCGTATAGTTGAAGGTGAGCAACTGCTAGATAACACACCAATTCACCCAGAGTCTTACCGTGTGGTGAAGGCATTATTGAAAGAGCTTGGTATGAAGGAGCAAGCAGTTGGTAGTGAACAACTGGCATCTGAACTTAAAGCTTTGAACATAGAAGAGACTGCGGCTAAGTTAGAGGTTGGCGTGCCGACGATGAAGGATATTGTCGATAGCCTATTACGACCAGGCCGTGATCCTCGTGAGGAATTACCAGCGCCAATCTTCCATACGGATGTACTGAATATCGAGGATTTGACGAAAGATATGGAGCTGCATGGTACTGTGCGCAACGTGATCGACTTTGGGGCATTTGTTGACATTGGCTTGAAAAATGACGGACTTGTCCATATTTCACAGCTTAGTGATCGCTTCGTCAAACATCCGATGGATGTTGTTTCGGTCGGAGATACAGTAACCGTATGGGTGCTGGAAGTCGATATGAAGCGGAATCGTGTAGGGCTAACGATGAAGAAGCCTCGCTAGAAGAAGTTTGATTCGATCTTATGTCATTGTTCCAACTGGAGACCGCTCACCACTAGCGATTAGTTCTCTCCGCTTAAGCCATACCAAGTCGATCGCATGTGATCGTGAAATAAGCCCAAAGCTTTTACCGGCTTTAGGCTTATTTCAATTGCTATTGGATTTATAAGATTAATTAGAATCAGCTTCCGAATTTACATGAAAGTTGTGGGTACGATAGAAATACCAACAATCATTAAGTAGACGAATTTGCCGACGATCACGTTTCAAGAAAGCTTTCATTAATTGATTGCGAAGCCAATGAGGCATGAACAGTTCCTCCCTCCAGCCTAGGCGATGATGATTCATTACCATATGGCATTTGGAGATTATAGGTGTCTGTCTGCCTAACAAATGCGACAGCTGTCAAATGTTACTATAAGATGTAGTTCAAAACTAACATGCTCATTAGGCCATGTTAGTTTTGAACATGCACTATAATTGTTGATCTTCTAGCTCTTCATACCATTGTTCAAGCTGGGCTTGAAGGGCACGAATTTCAGTAAGTAAAGAAATTAATGGGTATGATTTTTCTTTGACAGCAGCAAAATCTGCCTCAAGTTCATTAATGTAATCAAGACCAGATTGAATGTGAACGAGATCGGTATGGAGTTCTACGGCATCACATTCAGCAACTGCGTAAGGTAAGTTAGGTACTTCATCCGCAGTAAGCTTGTCGATTTCTTTACGAAGACGCAAATTCAATGCGCTTAACTGATAAGCGTGAGTTGCGGGCATTTCTATGAATGTTAGCTTAGTTTGTTGTTGCATTAACACATAGCGCATAATAGCCATAATAAGTTGGTACTCTCCCCTCAAATAAAAGCATATTCTACTTGACAGTGTAGCCTATTGTAGGCTTACAATTCAAGTAGGAGTAAGATGCTTCTGATGTGACTTTTTGTTTGCGAGGTAGTGTATCAGGAAGATAATAAAAAGTTTTAGATTATGCTTCCGAAGCTACTTTTTGTTTGCAAGGAAGTGTATCTGGACGAGAAAAAAAGTTTTAGAAGGTGAAAAATGATGGATGATCAGAAGTTGCAACAATGGGTGGAACGTGTTTCGCTGCAATATTTTGACAGAGCGTTTCTACACACTGCGACATTTAATAGTCGATTGAAAGCAACCGGTGGGCGCTATTTCACGAATAGTCATAATATAGAGATTAGTCCTCATCAGTTAGAGGCATTCGGACAAGAGGAAACTGAGAAAATAATTAAGCATGAACTCTGTCATTACCATTTGCATATTTTGAAACGGGGATATAAACATCGCGATATGGATTTTAAGCAACTGCTATCTCATGTCGGTGGTTCCCGCTATTGCAATACATTACCTGAACGAAGCAATCGTACAGGTGCGAACTATAAGTATCTGCTCATATGTAGAGATTGTGAGCTGAAATATTATCGTAAGCGTCGGATGGATGTGAGTAAATATAGATGCGGAAAATGTAGTGGGCAATTAATGATGAAAGAGCTTGACAAGCTATAACGTACATGGTAAATTATTAAGTGTTCGCTTTATCTTATTGTTGTTCCCTGATAGCTCAGTTGGTAGAGCACTCGACTGTTAATCGAGTTGTCACAGGTTCGAGTCCTGTTCGGGGAGCCATTATGGGGAAGTACCCAAGTGGTTCAAGGGGACCCTCTGCTAAGGGGTTAGGCTGCGCAAGTGGTGCGTGGGTTCGAATCCCACCTTCTCCGCCATATTTTTTTCTTGGTAGGCTTGCTTTTAGAGGACCGTCAAGCGGTCTTTTTTATTTGCTAAAAATACTCGGGAAAAATCGCGAAAAAAAGTGTTGCATTGTGAAAAAAAACGTGATAAGATACATCTTGTCGCTTTTCAAGACAAACTAAGATGGCCCGTTGGTCAAGTGGTTAAGACACCTCCCTTTCACGGAGGTAACAGGGGTTCGAGTCCCCTACGGGTCACCACAACCATTCATATGAGAGCAACTCACATGAGTAATGATTATCATGCGAGCCATTAGCTCAGTTGGTAGAGCACCTGACTTTTAATCAGGGTGTCGAAGGTTCGAGTCCTTCATGGCTCACCAGTTTACTTCTTAAGTCAAGTCAGCTGGATGAATGGTATTATATTGTAAAAATTGGCGATAGCCATCATATAGTGAAGCCTAGTATACTTGTATACTAGGTTTTTTTATTTGTGTGTCGGGTAAAAATTTTAGTAGATCCCTTAAGTAGTAACAAATTAGGCTCAATCAATACTAAGCCCCCTTAATGTGGCTACTAAGCCCCCTTAAGTGGGCGGTAGATACGTTATTTTGCATGATAGGTCATTTTCGACACGCTTGCGGACAGGGGTAGCTTCGAAACACCTATAAATATCTGTTTTTCGGGGGGAATAAAGTCTCTCCTGTCCGCTCATATCAAAATAGTAACTAATTCCTCCAATTAGCGTATCGTATGTCCGTTTATTTGGTTAGATCCTGATGAAAAACATAGCTGAATTAGATGAGATTAATAAATAGAAACCTTTACAATTCGGTAGTTTTCCTGTAAAATATTTTATTGTGACAGATTACTTCAACGTGCGGTAGTGGCGGAACGGCAGACGCGCTAGCTTGAGGGGCTAGTGGGGGCAACCCCGTGGAGGTTCGAGTCCTCTTTACCGCACCATATATGACCTTATCGTGATTTTACATAATTGAATTAGTTAGTGTGCAGGGCTGCACACTTTATTGTAAACTAGACCACTTTCTTTTCAGAACACAATTCTGATGGGAGAGTGTTTTTTTTGTTGTGTAAATTGCAATATCTATAAAGGTTACTGCATTAAAGTTCCCAGTTCATGCGTACTAATTGTACCTACTTCATTTTGTACATTATTAACAATATCAAGCATTACTAATTTATCATCCACTTGAATAGGCATCAAATCATATAATAGATTATTTGTAGCATAATCATATATCTTAATATTAAATAGTCTAAAAGCTTTTTGAATTATAAATATGCTTAAAGGGTTATTAATTGGAATACTTCCGGTTCCAATGGTTGCAGTAAGAACTTCATCATTCAAAACAACTGCTCTATTTGGAGAACTCTTACAAACTTCTAATGTATAGACAGCAATAGGTCCAGGTTTTAGCTTTTGAGTATGGAATATCCCTTGGCTACCATATACTACACGAATGTCTTTATTTTCATATCTCATTGAGAAATTAGTACCAGATACAAAGGTGGTAGTTTTATTATCAGTCAAACCAAATGTAACTAAGATTTTCTTAGTATTATCGAATAACATGTTTGTTAATTTGTTATTCCCTGTGTTGGAATCCGTCTTGCTAGATAGGTATTTATAGAATAAAGAGTTATTATAACTAAATAAGAATAGCTTATCTTCAACAAGTTCGATATGGTCATATATTTCTGAACTCAATGCAGTTAATGAGTTGAACATCATATTTGAAGCAATAGTTAAAGCTTCTAACTCTAGTTTATCGGCATTATCTATACCACTTGAGACCATCATGTTTTGTACAAACAATTGTTCTTGTATAATAGCACTAAGTTTTTTCTTGGCAATACTCACAGAATAGTCAACAAAAACTCTAAATTCAGCAAACTTATTTCCGCATCTGATAATGATATTTGTTGTACCTTCCTTCAATGGTGTAACAACCCCATTTAATGATACGTGAACAATAGATGGATCAACCGCATTGAATCTTACAACTTGTGTCACGTTGGCTGGAACTATAGTCATGTAGTCGTTTAGGTCAAATATTACATCATTGTTCAGCATATTATAAGAAGACTGACTTAATATAATATTGTCACAAGGGACAATGCTGTTAATAAATTCATTATACTCAGTTACGACTTCATCTTGATACTTGCTATATAAGATAGACATATCAATTGAGTTACTATAGAAGTCTCTACATAATGTGTTATAATCTTTTTTACTAACATGTTCAATTATTATTTTCAATTTTTTTGTCACAATACTTGTTTCAAAGTTATAATCTTCTGAGATAATGGTAGTCTTAGTAACTTCATCATTTATATTCAACTCTTCTAGAGTGATATTATAATCAGCAGGACATTTTATAATATAAGGATTACTAGGTAGCACATCAATTACTCTCGATAGGGTTACAAACCAATTATCAACATTCTGTAAAGATAGAGCGTGGTTATCTAGAACCTTACTATCCTGTCCTCCAACACTAATCACTTTTTGAGCCACATGCCCGTAGGGACTATATGAACTCACTACAGTTAGCCCGTTTTTAATAGATGTTAGTCTATTATGGGTAACTCCTTCTAAAAATTTAGCTACAGAGTTATCAGAACTAAAGTTGTAAGTTATTCTATTTAGCTGTGCATTTGTCGGATATACATCTAAAGTCTTACCAATACTCATATTGTCATTTCTGGTAGAGACTTGTAACTCAGAAACCTTTACAATGTCGGAATCAACTAAAATTCTAGGTAGGTCTAATAAATACCCATTAAAGTTTTGAGCGTCTTTATAGTTACTTTGCGTGACTTTGTTCCGTCTTAGGAATTGCATGTTTCCATAATCATCCCATAGAATACAACTAACACCTTTTGTTCTAGCATAAGTCACCATGAAGCACTGTGAGGAAACAGACTCTATTGAACTCCATCCGTTTTTACCTATTCCAAACTCTCCAATAACATATGGCTTGCCGTAACTAGATGCATCATCTATCTTAGCCTTGATTTCATTTGCACTACTCGCATAAATATGAACATCTGCAAAGCATTTATTATCTGGAAATACAAGTGTCTTTAGAGCATATACTTTGGATGCATAGGTATTGAGGCATAAATATCTATCCTCATTACCAGAAACAGCTCTGACCGAAGTAACAAAGTTTTGTAGGATAGTATTTACATTAGATAGTCCAACACTATCAGCATTGTCCCATCTTTCTTGACTGTCAAGAGGCTCATTCAACCCTGCAAATATAAGTTTTTGTCCGTAGTCTTTGAAATACGATGCAATCTGACTCCATAAATGTGTATATTTTTGCATTAAAGCTGGATCATTTACCATAGTATTTGCATTAAACCAGATTCTATCATCATGATGCATATTTATAATGCAATACATATCTAATGTATTTACAGTATATGATACAAATTCATTAATGTAGTCAAGATATTCAATATCAATATTATTTGTTAAAGAATCTATATGGTTAGCCCATGTAATTGGAATTCTAATTGTCTTGAATCCTGCATGTTTTATTGTATCAAAGAAACATGTTCGTGTAGTTGGTGTTCCCCACGAAGTAGGTGTGCTTCTTGCCAATGTAAATAGATCAGTTCTGTTTGGAATTGCTACATAGCATTCAAAAGTATTGCCTAGATTCCATCCAATCCCCATATCAGAAATTAACTCATTTACATTTGATACAGTCATTTGATTCACTCTCCCCTTAGATATTTGCATAGTGGTGATCCATCCTCTACATTGGAACATGCCATAATTAATAATAAGCCAAAAATCAAAAGGAAGATTTTTTTATGTTTTTCATAATTTCACCTATCTTAATAAAAAGATTACTTTATACTATTCACAATGTTAATTTACCGCACCTGACTGATTCACTACTATGAAGTGAAAATGTTTCTTTGACCTTAGGTTTGTCTATTAGACTAGCTAGGTTCTTTGGTATGATCTGCATTTTTTCTGCTTTATTTAGAGCGGTATTAAGTATATTATAAAATCTTTTTATTACTGGAATAACTAAATTATAATATAGTTCGAATTCTGACTATGAAAAGATTTATAGTCAAAACCTATCACTTCTATAGTTATTATATATTTCAGTAATAAGCCTCATTCTTATATGATAGTGAAAACTTAACTATAGCGGAGGTTGATTCAATGAATAATCATAATGAGATAATAACTAGCTTTAATGATGTTGCGCAGCAATATGATGAACAACGCAAAAAGTTAATTCCTTGTTTTGATGATTTTTATGGCATAGCGGCTGCACTTGCGAATAGTAATAAACCATCGCCTACTATTTTGGATTTGGGTGCTGGAACGGGATTAATGTCATCATTGCTATTGAAAAAGTTCCCTGATGCTTCGATTACTTTAATTGATATTTCAGAGAAAATGCTCGATGTAGCTAAGTTAAGGCTTCAATCGTATCCCAATGTTAACTATGTCGTAGCGGATTATACTAACTATATAGCACAAGAGAAGTTTGACATTATTATATCAGCGCTTTCCATTCATCATCTAACGGATGTACAAAAATATGAATTATATAAAAATAGCTATAGCAATTTGACTGATTCCGGTATATTTATTAATGCTGATCAAGTTCTTGGAGAAACGGTCTATCTTGATTCTCTCTATAAATCAGATTGGAAAAGCAAGGTAGAAGCTAGTGATCTAAGTGATGAGGAAATCGTTTCAGCATATGAAAGAACAAAACTAGATAAAATGTCTAATTTACAAGATCAATTAAAAGCTTTGAAGAGTATTGGATTCTCGGATGTGGATTGTGTTTATAAATATTATAACTTTGTGGTGTTATATGGAAGTAAACCATAGAAATAGTGAATTACTCTTGTCAAACCCAACAAACATAGGTATACTGCTTTAAGGAAAAAGGGTATGTTTTCCATACAATTATACATATGAGGGAGAAACGAAATGAAAAAGATAATCGTATTAGTACTTGCGATGATGTTACTTGTACCAACTGGAGTGTCGGCAGCAGTCAATTTATCCATTATTAAGGTGTATGTTGATAACGAGCAGCTTGTATTTGATATTGATCCTATTCAAACGCAAGGAACTACGCTAGTCCAATTTACGACAGTTTTCAAAGCGTTAGGGTTAGACTACTCTTGGGATCAAAAAACTAAAACAGTTACTGGATATAATGATGATATTACGCTTAAATTAACGATTGGTAATAAAACTGCCATTGTAAATGGAGAAAAAGTTCCTTTATTAGTTGCTCCAATAGTTAAAGATGGAAATACAATGATCCCACTTCGCTTTGTTAGTGAAGCTACAGGTGCTGAAGTTGAATGGAACAAAGATACACGTACGATTACAATTGAATCAGATTATATCCCTTTAGTATTTGACACAAATACTCTAAGCGACGCAACTTGGGGTATGACTATGAAACAAGTGAGAGATGTAGAATATGGTAAACTGTTCACTTCCGACACAGATTATTTATACTTCGGTGGTATTTACGTAGCAGGCTATGATGCTGATGTAGAATATGAGTTTGCGAATAATAAACTAGGCAGAGCAACGTATTATGTAGACACTTATTATGACGATAATATGGACTATATTTACGCTACTTATGATTTATATTATGAGCTTGAAGCAGCATTTGGCGAACCAACAGTAGATCTTGAATTTTGGTCAGAAGATATAATCGGTGATGTGGATTTTGAGAAGTATGGAGATAGTCTTATTGCAGGGGATGTTGATTTACTGTCAGTATGGAAATTAGCAGATACTGAAATTGCTCTTCTGACAACGGTTGATGATAACGGTGAACCGTATGTTTGTATCATATCATCAGGACTTCAATACTTTAAACCACTATTCAAAGAGTACTACTAAAGGAATTTAGCTATAATTATTAAGCTTCATTACATATAAAGATAATGTTATCTTTTTATGTAATGAGGCTTTTTTTATAGAACTATGAGGTGAATTATGGAATCAATGATTGAACTTAGAAAAGCAAGTAAGTCGTTTTCAAAGGGTCAGATGGTTATAGATCAAATCAGCATTAATTTGATGAAAAATCAGTGTGTTGCAATTTTAGGTCATAACGGCTCTGGCAAATCTACGGTTTTGAAAATGATTGCAGGTCTTATACCTTGTACTTCAGGTGAAATTATTTATGCAGGAGACTGTAAAATCGGCTATGCACCTGAACAATTTCCGAAGTTGAGATTTACTGCAGAACAATATTTATATGCAATGGGGCGTATTCAGAGGCTACATAGGTCCGAATTAAAGCAGGAAATAATAGAATTACTTCATAAGTTTAACTTGAACGAAAGATATCATATGACTTATTTTTCAAAAGGTATGCTTCAAAAAGTTAATTTGTTACAAGCTGTGCTTGGAAATCCTACTGTACTTATTCTTGATGAGCCTCTCTCAGGATTGGATGCGAGCTCTCAACTTGAATTAATAACTATGTTGCAACTATTCAAAAATCAAGGAATAACCATTATTTTAACTTGCCATGAAAATTCTCTGCTAAATGGAATTGCTGATCGTATTATAGTAATTAAGGACGGCAAAGTTCATTCCGATAATCCAAATATACAAAACAGAGAGTCAGTATTCAAAATTATTTACACTAGTAATGGAAGTACTGAAGTTCCTATTTCTCACTGTCTTAATCTAGAAATGATTCTATCTCACAAGTATGGTAATGAGCTAATTGTTAAAGAAGAGCATCGGGATTATGTTATGCTACAATTACTACGTCATAAATATTCTATTACTTCTTTAACCAAGGAAATAGAGTGCAAAAGTGTGTTAGAACTTACGAGCTATGATCCAGAGGGGGAATTTAGTTGAACCTTCATTTGATCAACTATTTATTGAAAAGCTATATTCGTTCACATCGGTATTTTCCAGCTTTAATATGTTTTTTCCTATGTTTAATGATAATGTATTCCTATAAGCCTAATCCGATTATGGAAACTTATGCGTTATCTGCAGTTTTCCTATATCTGATATCTGCATGGCTTTGTTATAGTTTTATTAATTCTACCAATCCAATACAAGGTCAAATAATTTCTCTACATGCTGGCAGTATACGCGCATATTTAATTGGGAAAATAGTAATGGTATCTGTGCTTTGTTGTGTATTGTGCTTAGTTGCAGTTATCTATCCGCTTGTCACAAATATGTTCAACGAGCCAGTAACGCTACAAATGTCGGTATTAGCTCTTGCTGTCCATCTCGAAATTTCACTTTTAGGAATTGTTATCCCCTTATTTTTTAATAGAACATTTATTAAAAGTGGTAGTTTTGCTATTTCATGCATACTAATGATACTTGTTGTCACTTTAGCGAAGGGTGGAATTGTAGAAGCGTTTGGGTTATGGATTGAATATCCATTATGGATATTGCCACCAACATTTCAGCTGATCGATATGTTATCTAACTTTGTAAATTATTCTAATTTTGAAATTATTGCTGCATTAGCTATCCCGATCTTGTACTGTTTTGTATTCTTTTGGCTTTATTTAAAGCTCCAACAAAAAAGAATATAGATAATAGTCTAGAGATTAAACTGATATGATATAATACATCAAGAATGGGATATATTTCTAAACGGTCTTAGATTAATCAATTCTGAGGAGTAGTTAAGGAGGAGTTCATAATCGATTCACAAAATAAGAAGAGTGAAATTGAAAAACAGATAGCGAAGCTGGAAGAAGAGCTGAAAGCTATGCAAAACGAAGCGGATCAGCAAGCCGCGCCGCAGGGAGCGAATCCACAGCAGTGGAACCAAGTCGCACCGCAAGGAGCGAATTCACAGCAGTGGAATCAAGCCGCCCCGCAAGGAACGAATCCACAGCAGTGGAACCAAGCCGCACAGCAAGGAGCGAATCCACAGCAGTGGAATCAAGCCGCACAGCAAGGAGCGAACCCACAGCAGTGGAACCAAGCCGCCCCGCAGGGAGCGAATCCACAGCAGTGGAACCAAGCCGCGCCGCAGGGAGCGAATCCACAGCAGTGGAATCAAGCCGCGCCGCAGGGAGCGAACCCACAGCAGTGGAACCAAGCCGCACCGCAGGGAGCGAATCCACAGCAGTGGAACCAAGCCGCACCGCAAGGAGCGAATCCACAGCAGTGGAACCAAGCCGCGCCGCAAGGAGCGAATCCACAGCAGTGGAACCAAGCCGGGCCGCAAGGAGCGCACCCAGCGCAGCAGCAACAATACGCCTATGGTCAGCCGTATATGAAGGTGCAAAAAGAGAAATCTTCTCGTAATTTTGAAGATACACTTGCCCGCGTGTGGCTGCCTACAGTATTTATAATCGTTCTATTAGTAGGGATGCTATGGGGCTTTGTTGCAGTAGTGAGGGAAGGATATCTTACGGAACCAGTACGCTGTTGGCTCGGAGTTTTCGCGGCGATTGTACTATACGTATTGGGTTTAAGTCAGTACCGTCATAAGCGAGCTGCACTCGGAAAAGTATTATTAGGTGGTTCGCATGGATTGCTAATCATTACGATATCAGTGGCACATTTAGCTTATGAAATATTACCGATACCGTTGGCTATCGTGTGCTATCTCATTGCATTTGCGCAAATTATATATTCATCAATACGTTGGAAATCAGAAACGCTAGTTACAATTTCAATTATTTCCGGATTTCTCTGTGCTTTTCTAGTAGACTTAACAGAAATTAATGGATCACTATTTATTATTTCACAATTAGCATTCTCATTAGTTATGTTGAATTTAAGCTATAAACTCATGTATCGTGTAGCGTACTGGTTTGCATTCGTGCTTTTACAGTTCTCATTACTTATTGCTTACAATGAGTTTTTCGCTATTTCAAAGAGTTTATATGTTAGTGCCATTCTTATTCAACTTATTTGTCTATTAATTCATTTTATTATGGATAAAGGAAATACGCTAAATCATATTATAATGCAAGTTATAGCTCTCTCTAATGCATTGATTTGGTCCTCTGCTTTATTACTGGAAAATTATAAAATATCGTATTGGATTGTTCTAAGTGTGATGTTACTTTGTTATTTGGGTGGTGCTGTCCTCTTCTATAATAATAAGGTAAATGCGGCAAAGGAAGATGTAGGTTCCTCTCGATACCGCCACGAGCTGGTTTTAAACATTGCAAGTTTCATTGCTCTTATCCTATTTGTCGATCTTATAGCCAATGACTATAAAGCGACGATGGTACAGTTAATAGTAGCCATTTCATTAATAGTAGCGATCCGACAGAAATATATGATATATGGAATACTTTCAAGTATCGTTTTTGTAACAGTTTCACTTGTTGTTATGGTGCAAGATGTGCCACATATCATTTCAGCTGAAATGTTAAATTGGTTCCTTATATTAGCTTCTTTGCCAGTCATTTATACGCAGTATCAAACGAATATTGTTAACAACAGTAAAAGCGCTGATGAGGATATTACATTACCAATTCTACGTTGGACTTCAGCTTTTGTTGGGTTTTTATTTGTCTCGATGTTATCGGTAGTGCTAAGTACAGAATTAGGAATTGAAATGCAGCATTACATTATGTCAGCTTTTTGGACGATATATGCCATCGGTGCTATAATACTTGGACTATTGAAAAAATGGTCAAAGCCTAGAATTACAGGGATTTTCATCTTATTCGTTGTATTGATGAAAGTCATATTCATTGATTTGCCGGATGTGCATATAGGTATTAAAGCAGTAATATTCATCGTATTAGGCGGTGTAGGTATTCTGATTTCACGTTTAATGTATAATAACCAAAGCGAAGAAGAAACAGTTAGTAAAGAGTAACGACTACTGAGAGAATTAATTATGCTTAACTATATGCGTGAATAGATATGTTATCGCTCATTGAATGAACCATAAAACGTTCCTTTAGCAATGGTAGGGTTGTCCTCCCATTGCGTAAAGGAGCGTTTTTTATTGATTACATTATGATATGAGGAGAGTATGAGATGAAGAAATATTTATTCATTGGCGGAAAAAAAGTGTCAACGGAACACTACGAGCCTTTACGTTCTCCGTATACTGGGGAAGTTATTGCGATGATTGCTCAGGCAACGATTGCACAATTGGATGCTGCAATAGACTCAGCGCTAGCTGCATGTGCATCACAACGAAAGCTTGCTGCATATGAACGTGCACATATATTAAGCAAAGTTGCTCAATTGTTAGAGGAGCGTAAGGATGAAGCGGCACATTGTATAAGTCTTGAAGCTGCGAAACCAATTAAGCAATCTTATATAGAAGTAGAACGTACGATTCAAACATATCAATATGCAGCAGAAGAAGCAAAACGTTTGAACGGTGAGATGGTTCCGATGGCCGCAATGCCTGGTGGAGAAGGACGATTAGCATTTACGATTCGTGAACCGCTAGGAGTAATCGGAGCTATTACACCGTTCAACTTCCCCATGAATTTAGTTGCCCATAAAATAGGACCGGCAATTGCTGCAGGTAATACGGTTGTCTTAAAGCCAGCACCACAAACTCCACTATCTGCTTTGTTTATTGGTGAACTCTTCATGGAGGCAGGTTTGCCAGCAGGAGCATTGAATATTGTAACAGGTGATGGTGTGCAGATTGGAGAGCATCTCGTTGTCGATCCACGAGTCAACATGATTACATTCACTGGTAGCCCAACCGTAGGCTTAAGAATATCTCAGCTTGCAGCAATCAAGAAGCGCACGTTAGAGCTTGGATCTAATTCCGCAGTAATTATTGATGATGAGATGATGACTGACGAAGTTATTCAACGTTGTGTCACAGGCGCATTTAGCAATAATGGACAAGTATGCATTTCATTGCAACGAATATATGTGATCGGTGAACAATATGAGCGTTTTGTAGAACAATTTGTTGCAACAGCTTCACAGTTAGTAATTGGCGATCCATTATCGCTTAATACAGACGTATCGGCATTAATATCTCAAGCAGCGATTTCACGCTCAAGACAATGGATACAAGCAGCACTAGATGATGGTGCTTCACTCGTATTGGGAGGGCAGATTATCGATAATGTCATTCTCGAACCGACAATTTTGATAAATGTGCCAGAACATTCGGTTATTAGCTGCCAGGAAGTATTTGCCCCGATTGTTATAGTGAATAAGGTTGCATCTATGGAAGAAGCAATTGCAATGGTGAATAATTCTGCATATGGTTTGCAGGCTGGTGTCTATTGCAAAACACTAGAAACAGCGTGGCAGGCAGCGGCGAACTTGCAAGTAGGGGGAGTGCTTATTAACGATATTCCAACATACCGTGTTGATCATATGCCATATGGTGGTGTTAAGATGAGCGGTACTGGCAAGGAAGGTGTGCCTTATGCCATAGAGGATATGACAACAAGTAAGCTCATCATCTTAAAGCGGTAGTTCAAAAAGTGGACTTTGATAACGATGTAATGCAGGTAGCGTATTCGACATCGCATCTGAAACGAACTTGGAAAGTACGGTTCGCGTGTACGTAATCATGTACACTTGCGCTTCCGCCTTTCTCAAGTAGCGTTTCACCTGCTCGGTTCTTAAAGCCCACTTATTGAACCTTCATTGGAAGTTTCGGGCATTTGACCGCTCGTGTACTCGTACCGTACACGTTGCTGGGTTTCGTTTCACCGCTTGTGATCACGATGATTATGCTGACGTAGCATAATCGACCTCGCATCTGAAACGAACTTGGAAAGTACGGTTCGCATGTACCAACCACGTACACTGGCGCTTCCTCCTTCCTCAAGTAGCGCTCCATCTTCTCGATTCTGAAAGCCCACATTTTGAACCTTGATTGGAAGTTTCGGCATTTGACCGCTCGTGTACTCGTACCGTACACGTTGCTAGGTTTCGTTTCACCGCTTGTGATCACGATGATTAGGCTAACGTAGCGTAGTCGGCATCGAAGCTGACAAGCGAATGTATTGACCCTTCATTGTAAGGGAAGTTCAAAAAAAGTTCAGAATCGGCTGATATACTCTCTATGGTTATCAAATTATACATAGAGGGGCAAATGAAGATGATACTTTCAATAGTTAGTAACATGGATGCAAAGATTTACTGGTCTATGTTGACCGTAATTGGAATTGGTATATTAGCAGGGCTGATTACTAGAGACTTTAAAAAGCGCCATAGATATATGAATACACTATCTACTGTACAGCAGGAACACGCCAACTTAGGACAACAAGAAAGTATAGATGAAGGCATCCTATTACTTGATCAAGATCATAAAATTATCGGCGCTAATGCTTTATTCTATTCATATACTGGCTTGGCAGAGATGCAACCATATCGAGAATCAATCAAGTATTTAGCGACTATTTTTCCAGCTAGTACTCGCAGTGATGCTATTAAAAAATTGAATAAAATATTGCAGCAAGGCTCAGGTTCGATGAGTGGTATTATTCAAAACCAGTCAGGTGCTATGCAAGAAATTACATTAGATTTGTTCAGTATTCAAGATGGTAATGAGATTATTACGTACTACTTGTCTATGAATAGTAGAAATCCGCTTGAGTATGCTTGACTTAGCGGCAATTTAACGTACACAGAAAAGACGATATAGGAAGTGAAATGTAGCGGTAAAAGCAGCTATCATATATTATCAACGTAATATCGTGGCTATCTACAAAGTAATGAGTAGATAGCTTTTTTTGTCATCCTAATGATATGTTTTTAATGAAAGCACTGACCGAAATTAAGGGTCAAACGCTTGAATGATACTAACGTTCACTGATTAACCGTCTAATTACCTTGCGACTACGTGATTCAAAGAAAAAATAGTGTTGTTTTTCTCATTAACTCTCCTCTGCAATTTGCACTCGTAGCGGACTCAAAAACAGTAAAGCTGAAAATAAGCTTAAAATTCTGTGACCAAATCGTGAAATGAACGTATAGAGTCATATGATATAAGGAGAATGAAAGGGGAATTGGATTTGAACTTTGAAAATGAAAACAACGAAAATCGCAATGAACAAAGAAAAGACATTTCTTGGAATCCAAAAATTGTTAGTAAATCAGTCATTGGTATTTGTATCGCTATTATTTTATTGTACATTGGAATGACCTCATTTTACACCGTGGAGGAACGAGAACGTGCTGTAATATTAACATTCGGAAAAATTACAGATGAGGCAACATCAGGTTTACATTTCAAGCTTCCGTATCCGATTCAAGATGTGAAGATCGTCCCTGCAGAAATGACACAGTATATTACAATTGGTTATCGTGAATCAGCAAATGGTGACATTGTTGATGAGTCTGAAGCGATGATGATTACTGGTGATGAAAACATTGTGTCTGCAGATGCTGTTATTACATGGAAAATTGGAAATATCAAAAATTATTTAACGAATATTGATAATCATGAAACATTTTTACGTAACTCTGCAATAGCATCTATTCGCTCGGTCATGGGTGCACAGAAGCTAGATTATGCGATTACTGATGGTAAAACAGTAATTCAAGAATTAGCAAGAGAACAATTAATGAAACTACAAGAAAAGTATGAGACTGGAATTATAATTATTGACTTAAAGTTCCAAGACATTGAACCGCCTGATGGTCAAGTGGCAGAGGCTTTCCGTGCCGTTACCAATGCACGAGAAGAGAAAAATACGAAAATTAATAATGCGACAAAGTATGAAAATGATCGAATTCCAAAAGCACGAGGAGAAGCTCAAGCATTAATTGAGCTAGCAGAAGCTGAAAAAGCTTCTCGTATTTTGAATGCACAAGGTGATGTAGCTAAGTTCGATGCTATTTATGCTGAATATAAGAACAATAAAGATATTACAGAAAGTCGACTAATTATTGAGACGCTGGAAAAAATTCTGCCTAATGCGCAAATTATTATTACAAATACCGGTAGTGATACGGTCAACTATTTACCACTTAATGAGCTTTTGAGTAAGAAGAGTAGCTCTACAACGAATAACACATCAACTAGCAGTTCGAATTCCGACTCTGCTGGATCGCAGTAGGGGGAGAATATATGAAGAAATTTAAACTTACTGGATTAATTATTGCAGGTATTGTCATTATTATTTGCCTATTTGGCTCGTTATATATCGTTAAAGAAGGCGAATATAAAATTGTTTTGCGTTTTAGCGAAGCAATCGATGCTAAGTCAGAGCCAGGACTGTATATGAAAATACCATTTGTCGACAAAATTAAAGAGTTGCCCAAGTACCAGATGACTTATGAGAATGTACCGACTCAAATTATGACGAAAGACAAGAAAGTTATTCTTGTCGATAATTACACGGTATGGAGAATAGATGATCCTGTGAAATTTAACAAAACAAGTCCTGCTGTAAGTGATGGGGCACAAAGGATTAATGAGGCGGTATACAACTCAGTAAGACGTAAACTTTCTGAAGTGAATTATGATGAAATTATTAGTGAAAATACTGCAAGAGGTGATTTGAATGATGAAATCACTAAGGATGTAGCACTGTCACTGCAACGTGATAATTATGGTATTAAAATCGTAGATGTACGTATTAAGCGTACTGATCTACCTGAAAGTAATAAGGAAAGTGTCTATAATCGAATGATTTCCGATCGTCAATCGATTGCTGCCCGTTATTTATCAGAGGGTGATGAAGAATCTAAAAAAATTACATCAAAAGCAGATCGTACTGCACTTGAATTAATGGCTCAAGCCGAGGCTGATTCCAAGAAAATAGTTGCGGCAGGTGAGCAAGAGGCTGCAAAAATTTATAATGAAGCATACGGTAAGGACCCGGAATTCTACAATCTGTATCGAACGTTGGAGAGTTATATTGTAACGATGAGTAATAATCCAGTCATTATGATGCCGATTGAATCTCCATATGCTCAAATTTTGCTAGGAGAATAGTAAACATGAACACCACAGTCTATTGTCTCTCTTCGAGAGCTAAAGCACTGTGGTGTTTTTTCAATTTATTAAATATTAAGCGACCACTATACAAATAAGATGTTTTTATAGTATGGTAATTCTTGGACAGTAATTTTTGGGTAAATACACTGAAAAAAGGATCGTTAATATATGTCACAAGCATTAAAGGCTGAGCAACACCAACATTTCGGAATGGAGATACAGCCTCGGGTATGGTGGAATGTACGCGTAGATTTTGTTGCAACTTTGTTTTTTAGTCTTTTCAATGTAGTTATGAATCAGTTTTTTATTGCTTTTGCTATACAAGAAGGTGCTTCTAATTTGCAAGTAGGGATATTGTCAGCTGCTCCAGCAATTGGCTTAATCTTCTCACCTATTTGGGCTTCATGGATTGAGCGATCGGATAAGCCGAAGCCATTTACGATAATTCCTAATATGATTGGTCGTCTATTGCCAATATTGCCCGCAATATTCCCTAATCCTAATGTCTATGTAATAACGGCTGTTGTTTTTCAATTATTAATGGGGATTCAAGCGCCGGCCTATGCTTCGCTCGTATCTAGAATTTATCCATCTAATCTGCGTGGTAGATTAATGGGCTATGTACGTGTTGGTATGGGTGTATTAATGATTCCAATAGCATATCTAGTTGGTAGCTGGACAGACGTATTGGGGCCAAGGGGACCATTAATTGCTGCTGCGATTGCTGGATTTATCTCTGTCAGTATTTTCAATTCGATTAAAGTATCCAAACAAGGTTCTAAACCTAATCGAGGTCTTACTGCAGTAGCTAGAGTTGGCAAAAAAGCTCAATGGCTAGAACAAGTTCAGCTTGTGAAAAGTAATAAAATACTTGCATTATTTCTTATAGCAACAACGTTTTCAGGATTTGGTAATATGATGTCAATTCCTTTATACCAGATTATTCAAGTCGATGTACTTGGATTAAGCAATGTAGAAATAGGTTATGCACGTGTCGCCTACTATATCGCACTCTTATTAACGTTCTGGTTAGGCGGTATTATGATTGATCGTATAGATATTAAGTATACTCTTATAATCGGAATAGCAGCTTACGCTATTGTACCTTTGCTATATAGTTTATGGGGGAGCTTTACTGGAGTATTAATTGGAAATGCAGTTCAAGGTGTAGGTGAAGCAATTTGGGAAATCGGGATTATGGCATTCATATTCAAGATTGCTCCAGGGAGAGAAGCAGTTGTCTTTGGTATACATCTCATGATGTTTGGTATAAGAGGGACTATTGGTCCGTTATTAGGGACAGGATTAACTTCGATAGTGGAAATTAACATTATATTAATTATTGCCTCGATTTTCGGATGGATTGGTACGTTTGTGTTCATCTGGGGAAATCGTAATAAAGGTAAGCCGATATTAACTAAACGCAAAATAAATATACTGTTTAAGAACTAAATTATTAAAACAACAAAGGGACGAAGCTACTGTACTTGTAGCCTCGTCCCTTTGTATATTAATAAAGTGAGATCGTTAAAGTATGATGTTCGGTTAACGCATGTAACGTTGCTTCTGAACCAATAACTTCGATACTAATAAGCGTTGCCAAGCAAAGTTTCAAAGCTTGCTTGCCTGTTTCCCATTTCTGATTCAAAATGGCCTCCAGCTTGCGCATTGCTTTTTTATTAAGCTCTTGCATATATACAGGTATCTGTTTTTCTTGGAATACAACTGTAGTTGTCATGATTCATTCCTCCAACACAACAAAGTATAAGAGTATTGTAGCGAATGAACATTAATATTACCTTAAAAATTGAGCAAAAAATTCGAAATATATCAACAATTTTGCAAAATTATATTGAAAATTAGCTAGAGCGTATTGTCTAAGGAGCTATTTAGCATTTTTTTTCGATATTCAGAAGGTGTGCAGTTCATTTGCTGACGAAATACTTTAACGAAATAACTCATATGATCGAAACCGACATCTAATGCGACGGATGAGATTTTGTTCGATGGATCAAGCAGCAACTCTCCTGCACGACGTATGCGATAGGAATTCACATATTCGATGGGTGTTTGTCTCGTCATACTTTTGAAGAAACGACAGAACTGGCCATCACTCATCGGAATTTGCCCAGCGATCTGCGATATTTTAAGAGGCTGATTGTAATTGGATTGAATATAACTAATCGCCTTTTTCAATCTGATCGTCTTCGTCTGATCGGTTAATTCACGTTTGCTACGGTTTGCATGTCTACCTTCTGGCAAGATCGTTTGCAGCATTTGTAGCAACAATGCTTTAATACTAAGCTGATAGCCCAAATCCTGCTGATCACAAAGTGATAATATAATTTTGAGCGAATCTAAAAGCTGTTTCTCCCAGCGTGAATGTGGCTTAATATGACGGGGGAAACTGCGAGTACGTTCGAAAAAAGGAGCAATATACTCAGTTTGTATTGCATCAAAGCTAGCACTTGCTAATAATTGTGGGTCAAACACGATCGCTCCATACATACAAGTCGCATGATGATGAGAATGACCTGTATGTATTTCTCCGCTATCAATAAATATAGCCTCGCCAGCCTTCACGACATAGTAGTCGGTATCCACCTGAAATAATACCTCTCCTTGCATGCAGAAGAAAAATTCCATTTCGCTATGCCAGTGACATTCTAATATTGGTGCTCCGGCAATCGTTTGGTCGATCCAATAGGCTGCCAGCGGAAATTGCTCAGTACCATGCAGGCGATTTTCCTTCAACGATGTTTTGACGCTTAAGTCCATTTGTGACACCTACTTTTACATTTATCAAAATAGTGCTATATTTCAGCATTATACTGTTAGAATTGTTCTAATTTTATCAGTATAATGCAATTATATCAAATTAATTTACTGTCCAATTGAAGAAACATTAACAATAGAAAGGTTGATCATATCCTATGAAATTTACAAATGGTAACTGGTTAATCCATGAGCAATTTAATGTACAAGGCGCGGTACAAGCGCATGAATTCTATGAGAAGGATGGCGTATTAACAGCTTATGCTGCACCACGTCCGCTTCTAAATAGAGCGAGTATGCTTGATACGATGCTATTAACGATTCAATTCCACTCTCCACTACCAGGAGTTATTGGAGTGAAAGTTATTCATCATACTGGTGTGCGTAATCTTGGTCCTAACTTTGAACTTACGAAATCTGCGGAAAGCAACGCAGTTATTGAAGAAAATGAACTTGAAGCCGTTCTAACTAGCGGTGACTTAAGCGTTCATATTGCTAAAGGTCCAGAATGGAAGGTAGACTTCTTCCGTGGTGGCAAACGTCTAACAGGAAGCGCGCAGCGTTCTATGGCGTACATTACAGAGGGCAAAGAACGTGCATATGTACGTGAAGAGCTTGATCTTGGTGTTGGCGAATTAGTATATGGACTTGGTGAGCGTTTCACTCCATTTGTGAAAAATGGTCAAACGGTTGATATTTGGAATGAGGATGCTGGTACAAGTTCTGAGCAAACATACAAGAACATTCCTTTCTATATAACGAATAAAGGCTATGGCGTATTTATTAATCAGCCTGAGCTTGTATCGCTTGAAGTAGCTTCCGAAAAAGTGAAAAAGGTTCAATTTAGCGTTGAAGGTGAATCGCTTGAATACTTCATCATTGACGGTCCCGATATGAAAGGCGTGCTTGATCGCTATACGCAGCTTACTGGTCGTCCAGCATTGCCACCAGCTTGGACATTTGGTCTATGGCTAAGCACATCGTTTACGACTAATTATGATGAGCAAACGGTTAACTCCTTCGTTGATGGTATGGTTGAACGAGATCTTCCGCTTCACGTATTCCACTTTGACTGTTTCTGGATGAAAGAATTCCATTGGACAGATTTCAAATGGGATGAGTCTGTATTCCCAGACCCAGAAGGAATGCTTGCCCGCTTGAAAGAGCGTGGCTTGAAAATCTGTGTATGGATTAACCCATATATTGCTCAACGCTCTCGTCTATTTGAGGAAGGTGCAGCAAAAGGCTATCTAGTGAAAAAAGCTAACGGAGACGTATGGCAATGGGATCTATGGCAACCTGGTATGGCGCTAGTAGATTTCACTAACCCTGCTGCATGTGAATGGTATGCATCTTACTTACGTGAGCTTGTGGATATGGGCGTAGATAGCTTCAAAACTGATTTCGGTGAGCGTATTCCAACAGATGTTGTATACTTCGATGGCTCTGATCCGTTCAAAATGCATAACTACTATACGCAGCTTTATAATAAAGTCGTATTTGAAGTGCTTGAAGAAAAGCTTGGTAAAAATGAAGCAGCAGTATTCGCTCGTTCAGCAACAGCAGGCGGACAACAGTTCCCAGTACACTGGGGTGGTGACTGTTATGCGGATTATGAATCAATGGCAGAAAGTCTTCGTGGCGGATTGTCGCTAGGCATGTCAGGCTTTGGTTTCTGGAGTCACGATATTGGTGGCTTTGAGAATACAGCACCTAGTCATGTATTCAAACGTTGGTTGCAATTCGGCTTACTATCTAGTCATAGCCGTCTACATGGCTCTAAGTCTTATCGAGTACCTTGGGCTTATGATCAAGAAGCAGTTGACGTTACTCGCTTCTTTACAAAGCTGAAATGTTCATTAATGCCTTATCTATACAATACAGCTGTTCAAGCACATGAATTTGGAATTCCTGCTATGCGTTCGATGGTACTTGAATTCCATGGTGATCCTGCAGTAGAGCAACTTGATCGTCAGTATATGCTCGGAGATAGTATACTTGTTGCTCCAATCTTCAATGAAGAGGGAGATGTAACATACTATTTGCCAGCGGGACAATGGACGCATCTATTAACGGGTGAAGTAGTTGTTGGTGGTACTTGGAAATCAGAAACGCATGGCTTCATGAGCTTGCCATTATTTGTTCGTGAAAATACCATTCTTGCAATTGGTGCAGTTAATGATCGTCCTGATTATGATTTCGCTGATGGTGTTGAATTACAGCTCCACAATTTACAAGAAGGTGTTAAGGCATCAACTGTAGTTCGTGATGTGAAAGGTAATGTTTCATTAACAGTTGAAGCAACACGCAACGGTAATTCGATCGTAGTTGCATTGAACGGTGCCAATAAGCCACTTTCACTTGTTGTTAAAGGTCATGGTGAGGTAACTGCTGTTGAAGGAGTCGCAGCAACGGTTGAAGCAGGTCGCATTGCTCTTGATCCGAAGGGTAACACACAATTTACAATTGTATTAGAATAATACGCTTACTATTGAAGAAAACAGGATTTAGGTGAAAGCTACCTAAGTCCTGTTGTTAGTTATGCACAAATGAAATCGTTACGACTGTAAAAATAGTCATGATAAATAACAAATGACAAAATAGCATAAGAATATGTTAATATAATTAATGTTTTATCGTAATGTATGCGCTATACTTAATCTAGTTGGACAAAATAAGACATAAATATATAAACATATAAAGGAGTTTGAATATAATGAATCGAATGTCAATCGGATTGCAGCTTTTTACGCTTCGTGATCAATTGGAAGCAGATTTTGAAGGTACTTTACGTCATGTTGCAGGATTAGGTTACGAAGGTGTAGAATTTTACCATTATGGCGATATTCCAGCAGAGAAAATGCGTGAGTTACTAGAAGAACTTGGCATGAAAGCGATAGGTAGTCATATTCAATTATCCAATTTGAAAGATAACTTGGACAATGAAATTACATATTTGAAAACTATTGGTGCAAAATATGCGATCTGCCCATGGTTAGCTGCAGAAATTCGTGATGTTGATTCATGGCGTCAGCATTTAATTGATCTAGCTGACATTGGTCGTGCTTGTACTGAGCAAGGCATTGAATTCCTGTATCATAATCATGACTTTGAATTCAGTACGTTAATTGACGGTCAAATGGTGTTTGAAGCACTATTCGAACGTATTCCGGCTACAGATCTTAAGGTTGAAATGGATATCGGGTGGGTGCAATACTCTAAAATTGAACCAGTTGGTTACATAAAAAAATATGCTGGTCGCTTACCGTTGCTACACTTGAAAGATTTCTTGAAGGAAAGTCGTGATCCAGAAAAAACAATTGATACTGTTGAACTTGGTGCAGGCGATCTTCCGTTAAATGATATCGTGAATGCAGCGTCTGATGCAGGTGTGGAATGGATTATTGTAGAGCAGGATTCATGCACGAATCCTCCATTGGAATCGATTGCTACAAGCTACAAGTGGTTAGAGCAAAATTATCTTAATCAATTCAAATAATTATTATTAAAGGAGAATTTATTCATGTCAAAAGTTAAAGTAGCAGTAATCGGTTGCGGTTCTATCGCGAAATACCGTCATATCCCTGAGTATGCAAGTGATGCCAATGTTGAGCTAGTTGCATTTGTAGATCCAATTATTGAACGTGCTGAGCTTTATGCTAAGGAGTATGGTGCACAAGCATTTTCAGATTATAAAGAGATGTTGGCAGCAATTAAGCCAGACGCAGTTAGCGTTTGTACGCCTAACTTCTTGCATGCTGAGATGACGATTGAAGCAGCGAAAGCTGGTGCACATGTCCTTGTAGAAAAACCAATGGCTGTAACTGATGCTGAAGCAGAGGCAATGATTGAAGCGACTAAAGCTAGCAATGTGAAGCTAATGGTTGGTCATAACCAACGCTTTATGCCTCCACATGAAAAAGCAAAAGAAATTTTGAAATCAGGCATACTTGGTAAAGTACTTACTTTCCGTACCTCTTTCGGTCATCCTGGTCCTGACGCATGGAGTATTGATGGTGCAGAGAGCTGGTTCTTCCGCAAAGAAGAAGCAATTATGGGCGCTATGGGAGATCTAGGTGTTCATAAATCGGATCTGATCCGTTGGATACTTGATGATGAAGTATCTGAAATTGCAGCATTCGTGGGAACACTTGATAAAAAAGATACAGAGAGTGATGATAACTCTTCTTGTATTCTACGTATGAAATCTGGTGCTATTGGCACTTTAGTAGCAAGCTGGACGTATTATAAAGGCGAAGACAATAGCACAATGTTATGGTGTGAAAATGGTGTAATGCGTATCGGTACTGACCCAGTAGATGATGTTATCGTTGAGCTTCGTGATGGTACAGTAACGAAATATCAAACGGGTGAAATTTCAACTAACGAGAAGCAAGTAACAAGTGGTGTAGTTGAGAAGTTCATTGAATCTATCGTTAATGATACGGTTCCTGCTGTAACAGGCGAGGAAGGTAGAGCATCTTTGAAAGTTATTCTTGATGCTTTCGAATCTCAAGAAACTGGTCGTGTTATTAAAGTTAACTAATATTGTTCAGTAAGAAAAAGCATTTCGGGCTTTCCCGAAATGCTTTTTCTTGTTTAAGTTTTCTTCACTTAGTTACATTTACCATAGTGAGGGGATTTTAACAAAGGTATAACAACAGTTATGTATACGTTTACAAAACGATTTTGGTAATTATTGATTCATGCAACCTAAAAAAAACTTTGATACGATAAAGCGGAAGTTGACATATTGGTACACACAGCAGTTATCCAAGAAGCAACAAAAAGTTTAGGAGGAATTAATTATGGCAAAGCAAAAATGGAAGCTGGGAGTCGCAACATTTGTGGCAACCGCTCTTATTAGTACAGCTACTTTAACAGGGGCAAGTGTAGATGCAGCCTCTACTATATCTAAGATGGACATAAAAGAGCAAACTTATACATCCAATTGGCAATCTAATCTTATGAATAGTTTGCTTAACAAAATCACGGATTCCAATCAAACGATTGTAACGATCGGAAATTGGAAAGTGAATGTTCAAACTGGTTTTTGTATTTATTTACCTAATCTTAAACCTGGAGTTACACCTAGCCCTACAGTAACACCTACTGCGAACCCAACAGCAACGGTAGCGCCAACAGTGAAACCGACAGCGACAGTAACACCTACTGCGAAGCCAACGCCAACTGTTGCACCTAAACCAACGGCGACTGTAACGCCAACAGCAACCGTTGCACCTACTGCGAAGCCTACACCGACTGTGAAGCCTACGGCAACTCCAGCACCTGATGCTGGAAATTCTTCTGTAGCAGCAATTCAGCAGGAAGTTGTAAAGCTTGTTAATGCGGAGCGTGCTGCAGCTGGATTATCTGTATTGGCTTTAGATGCTAGCCTTAATACAGTAGCGATGGAAAAAGCAAGAGATATGGATGTTAATAATTACTTTAGTCATAATTCACCAACGTATGGTTCTCCATTCAATATGTTGAAAACATACAAAATCACTTACTCATACGCAGGTGAAAATATTGCTACTGGTCAAAAAAACGCTGCTCAAGTTATGAAGGACTGGATGAATAGTTCAGGACATAGAGCGAATATTATGAGCTCTAACTTTACAAAAATCGGCGTTGGATATGTGAATGGCAAATGGGTTCAAATGTTCATCGGTTAATGCAATCATATTTGTACCAATATGGTGAAAGAAGCCTTCCTTGAAGTTCAAGGAAGGCTTTTCATATGCAATCAGGCTTTGATAACGAAGATTATTTCAACTTGAAAATTTGGATAGTACGTTGCAGCTGAGTTGCCATATTAAGCATTCGTTCAGTTTCTGAAACAACAACTTGCACGGAAGGAATTTGTTCATTCATAGAAGCTGAAACTTCCTCAGTACCAGCAGCCGATTGTTCTGTAATTGCAGAAATGTTTTGAATTGCAGCAGAAATCTTTTGTGCACTATCAAGCATACTATCGCTTTCTTTAGAGAAATTGAAGATTTGCTCACTAATAAATTGAATGCTTACTACAATTTCATTGAAAATATCTTCTGTTTGACGAATATGTGCTGCTTGCATACTAACGACTTCTTCATTGACTTTCATATTATGTATCGTATTTTGAATTCCTTTATCGATACTTTTCACTAAGTCGAACACTTCTTTTGTCGAAGCTGTTGATTCTTCAGCTAGCTTACGAACTTCTTGTGCAACCACTGCAAATCCTCGTCCGTGTTCACCTGCGCGTGCTGCTTCGATCGATGCATTTAAGGAAAGCAGGTTCGTTTGTTCAGCAATTTCAGATATCGCTTTCGCTGCTGCTGAAATACCTTTAGCCTTTTCAGCTAAATCTTTAATTGTTATAGCAACTTGCTCTGTTGCTTCTATGTTACGATTCATACCATCACTTTGATTTTCAAGGGCAATACGACCTTTATGTACGAGCTCAATCGTTTCTTCGGAACGAGTAT
Source organism: Paenibacillus sp. Y930 (assembly GCF_056786375.1). Taxonomy (NCBI): domain Bacteria; kingdom Bacillati; phylum Bacillota; class Bacilli; order Caryophanales; family Paenibacillaceae; genus Paenibacillus; species Paenibacillus sp. Y930. Next base: position 807,525 of record NZ_JBXCIX010000002.1, read on the forward strand.
TCATTTCTTTTGTAGAATGTGCGTAATTTGTAACACGAATCTCAATTTCAGTGATTGATTCAGTCATATGAGATACATCTTCAGAAATCGTACTAGCACCAGTTGCAAGTTCAGTTGCAGATACAGCTACCTGCTCCATCGTAGATTGAATGGTATTATTTTTTTCGAAAATACTGCGACTTGTATCTGCAACATGTTTCGTAATATTCATCGATTCAGATAATATATCTCTTAATTTAATAACCATGCTGTTGAAGGTATGCCCAAGCTCACCAGCATTTGTTGCCTCCACATCAATGGTTTGAGAAAAATCGCCTTTAGAAATACGATTTGCAGCACTTTGAATTTCATCAAATGATGCTGTAATTGCATTCTCTACAAATAAAATAATGGGATAGGCAATTCCATAAGATATTACGGCAATGATTATTATTGCTGTGAAATTCTGATTCATAATAATAGTAAATATTAGCGCTAGTAGTGTTAAAATGGAAAGGTTAGAATAAGTAACGAAAACGAGCTTGCTTCTAACAGATAATGAGTTGAACCAATTAGTGAACTTCTCCATAATGTAAGCGCTCCTTTATCAATAATATCCATATTATAGCACCACTTTCGGGATAGGTCCATCACATTAATAGTCAGAAATTCATATATACTTAAACTAAAACTAGTTCAATAGTTGTGCAACGTTATCGAGAAATTGGGTAAATACTACGAAATGCTTCGGTAAATACTGTGCTATCTTTCGGTGCAAGAAGACAATTTTCGCGTTATATTAGAACTGAGTTTACAAAAAAAACATTTGAAGGGAGAAATAAAATGACTGGAATTTCATTAGCAAGACAAGTTGATTTTGTTTTTCGTCAATTAGAACATGAGTTAACAGGGGCAAATGCGGGTACCGTATTAATTATTGTAAGAAACGATACGATTGGTAAATTCGGCATTAAACATCATCCTATTCATATTCAAGATGATGAGGTGAAAAAAGAAGGAGCGGGATTAACGAAAGAGCAGGTAGATCGGTTCAGAGTTTTGGCAATCGATGCATTGAAGATGAAGCGTAATTGGACTCATGGCGAAATACTATACGATTTTTCGGTTAGATCTAATCGAAAAGGGTGGTCAGCCAGTGTTCTTTATGAATCCAATTACAATATGTCAACGTGGAATGTTGTTCCGCATTCTAAGCGAAACGGTTTAATTGATTATTCTTCTTGATTAGATTGTTGTTTCATCTTCCGTAGTTTTACCTTCACCATAAACCCCGTTCCAATTGTAATTAGCGATAACAACCCCCAAAAGATTACCCATTTGAGACTATGAGTCATAGCAATCGACATTCCTGCTAAGCAAATAATTCCTAGACTAGAGAACAGCAAAGACAGTGATTTAGACAAGTTCATTCTCCTTTAAAAACTTTTTTTCGATAATCTGTATAGTAATCTTTTTCGTGCACATAATATGTTTGCAAGCTTGCATATGAATTTTACCTATGAGGACGAAGGGAGATTTACATCATGGCAAATAAAAGCAACCAATTAATCGTTCCACAAGCATCTCAAGCGTTAAATCAAATGAAAATGGAAGCAGCTCAGGAACTAGGCGTAAATTTATCACCAGAAGGATATAACGGTAACCTAACTACTCGTGAAGCGGGTTCAATCGGTGGTTATATCACTAAAAAGCTAGTACAAATTGCTGAACAACATTTGTCTGGCGGACAACGTTAAATTTGATTTTTTATTCAATATAATAATAAAAGAAGCTCAAGGGCAAACCTTGAGCTTCTTTTATTATATGATGTTTGTTGAAACAGTACAATCAAATCATACGATAAAACAAAACCCAGCAACGTGTACTTTCCAAGTACGGTTCATATTTGATTTCGAATGACCTACGAAGCCCATATTCGTTATCAAAGTCCATTTTTTGATCTTCCCATTTCAATGAAGGTTCAAAAAATGGGCTTTCAGAACCGAGAAGATGGAGCGCTACTTGAGAAAGGCGGAAGCGCAAGTGTACATGATTACGTACACGCGAACCGTACTTTCCAAGTTCGCTCCATATTCGATGCCGAGTAAGCTACGTTAGCATACACTTCGTTATCAAAGTCCATTTTTTGATCTTCCCCTATATAGAAGAAAGCTTCGCTTCATTGTAAAGCCTCTTATACAACTTCCGATCGTTAAGCCAGCCAACATAAGAAGCTAGTGGTTGTTCATCATGATCATAGAAGACGATGGCAACAAACGGATATTGCCTACGATGTCGATAACGGGCATCGGACCAACGCACCTCAGTACCCCAATGATGCTCAGTTACATGCGCAACGGTATGTTTAGTAAAGCTTTGAAGTGCAGCTACTGTAGGATGTTGGCAAGACTTCTCAATAAGTGGATGACGATCAGACGTAATTTGCTCCACCCAGCGAATAGTATCATCCTTCCAAGTGCCTAGCTTATAACTACCATCGGCCATTTTGATCATAATATGCCATATTCGATATCGTACTGTTGGAATAATCATAAGCACTTCATCATGATGAATAGGAATATGCTTTTGTAGATATTTCATTAAGCGATAGTGATAATCCACTCTTATTACATAATAAAGGGCAATAACGATGTACAGAATTGGGAAAATAAATCTAGGATCAGCTAACTGGCCTATCCAGAGTACACCAGCAATAACATGAGTCGTAAATATAAAAGGATCGAAAATATGAATGATATTCCACGATATCCATCCCCTCGAAAATGGTCGAAGCGCCTGTGTTCCATATGTATTGAACAGATCCATGAACACATGTAAACTTACGGCAAGAAAAGTCCAGCCTACGATATGTCCATATCCTTCATTTAAATGGAACAGCATATATAATGAAGCGGAAACTATAAGAGTCCATAATAGAATCGCAGGTATAGAATGAGAAATGCCGCGATGCTGACGAATATAGATTTCATTATTGCGCAAACGGGTAATAGTATCGAAATCAGGTGCCTGTGAACCAATAATTGTTGCCAATATAACTGCAGTTTGCATAGCGGGCTGACTAATAACTACCGGATCAAGTTGAGATAAGCCTGCTAGTCCAACTCCGACAACAAAATGTGATGCTGTATCCAAATGTAACCCTCCTAAAACTTTTTGTTACCAACTTGAAGTGCTTCCTGCTAACAAAAAGTCGCATCGAAAGCATAAGCTAAAACTTTTCATAACGTCTTGCTGTGCTTCTTGTGATGAAAAGTTACATCGGAAGCATAAGCTAAAACTTTTTGTTACCAACTTGAAGTGCTTCCTGCCAACAAAAAGTTGCTTCGGAAGCATACGCTAAAACTTTTTGTTACCACCTTGAAGTGCTTCTTCTGATGGAAACATACACTACTTCCATTATGCACGAGTTATTGGAAAATATTACACGGGTAATGGAAAAAAATGATGATGCATTAAAAATGCCATGAATGAACAATGTAAAGCACTGTTCATTCATGGCATGGAATAAGCTGAAATTATTCTACTGGTGATTCAGGTGTTACCATTTCACCATGGAAAGGATATTCGTAAGCAATTGGCTCGTCGAAAGTAACGTAGTCAAGATTAAGCATAAGCAGCAAGTAACGTTCACCAGTTTCAGGATTGCTCACCACAATGTGATCACGACCAGCTGCTTCAATAAAACCTTGAAATATTTTCGCATTCCATTGTGAGTTATTTTCATAAGTCATATAGAAGGTACCAATTTTTCCGCGATTGAGACGTAAAATGTTTTCCACATAGGATTCCTCATAAGTAGGAGATGTTGTAACGATATTACCGCCCATTGGAGTTACTGCTGCTCCGCTCGGAACTAATGGCGGAATAACTTCTACATCACGGTAGAATGATGGATGGGAATAAGGATAATAATAAGGTGAAGCATTAAAATAATTCATGAATAACTTCCTTTCGAATTGAAAAATTAATAAACGCTTTTACAATCATCCCAGGTTGGCTTGAAGAAGCAATGTGCTTTGTAGCGACCACTATTTTGCTGGTTATACCATGTACTAGGACAATTGCCAGTTGGTCTGAAAAACCACAGTGCATTGGAAGCGGGATGAGTTCGCTCTCCACGAACAGCACGCTCTGCAAGTCGTACTTCTCTATCTCTTGCATTTTGATAAAAATAACTTTTTTGCGTTGCTTCGAATCCGCCAGGACTTTGATAAACCATATCAGGAATTGAGCGAATTTTTCTAAAGTCAAGGCAGTCACCAAGAACTCGATTGACGCTAACATTACCAACCATTAGCATCCCTAGCTCACCCTCACCTTCAGCTTCGGCACGCATGAGTCGAGCAAGCATTTTTGTCTGCTCGGAATTGGTTTTAATAACAGCCATATTGTTTCTGCAGCTCCTTTCACTTTATCTAGGCGAAAATCCATAACACATTGTATGGAGTATCCTGCCTAAATGTGACAGTGTTTTCGTCACATTTGCATGACGAATTAATGAACAACAGAAGTGAACATTGTCACAAACCTATTTTTTCGGTATGATTAGAAGCGATTCAACATAGAAGGACAAACGAGAAAATCGGCTTACGTGAAGCGGGAGGATCAACAATTGTTTAAAGACTTGATAGGACTAACTAAGCCTGGTTTGCTGCGTCTTAATGTATTTGCTTCTCTAGGAGGCTTCTGGGTAGCATCGAAGTGGTCGTTTGATTTTTGGCTATTATTGTGGATGCTAATTGGATGTACATTAACGATGGCTTCTGGAACAGTTATTAATAATTTTTATGATCGTGAGCTCGATTTGAAAATGGAGCGAACGCGAGATCGTACGCTACCATCAGGTAGAATGAAGCCATCATCGGTATTAATTTACGGAATTATATTAGGTGTCGTTGGAGTTACTGTTTTATTCACTTTAGTTAATGTGTTATGTGGTATTTTAGGTATTATTGGCTGGGTTGCTTATATCGTTATTTATACGATGTGGCTGAAGCGAACGTCTACTTGGAGTACTTCAGTTGGCGGTATATCAGGAGCAATGCCTCCAGTTATCGGCTATTGTGCAGTTACAGGTACAGTTGATATGGGCGCTATTTTATTATTTGCGTTTCTATTCTTATGGCAGCCTGCACATTTCTGGTCACTTGCTATTCGTCGTGTAGAGGAGTATCGAGCAGCTGGCTTTCCACTACTACCCGTTGTAAAAGGAATTAAACGTACGAAAATTCAAATGATTCCATACTTGGTCGTTATGCTAGCTACAGTAATATTAATGTATGTATATGACTTAGCGGGTATTTACTTCTTAATCCTGTCTACGGTATTAACTGTTTTTTGGCTTGTTCATACCATTATGGGGTTGTTCGCAAAAGATACAGAGAAGTGGGCAAAATTCAATTTCTTAATTTCGGTAAATTATTTGATGATTGTGTTTATTGTGATGATTATCAATACGCCGAAAATGTAGCTGTGAAAGGGGAAAGCAGTGTTGGCATTTTTGAAAAAATACGCATTTCAGATCGCAATATCATGCTTAGTCGTAGTAATGGGTGTATATTTGCTTTACACCTACTTATGGCAGCCAGAAGCAGTACCTAGTGTAAAAGAACCGGCACCAAACTTCCAACTTAATGATTTGGACAATAATCCAGTATCACTTGCAGACACTAATGGAAAAGTTAGACTAGTATATTTCTACTTTGCAAGCTGTCCTGATGTATGTCCACCGACAACATATCTAATTAGTGAAGTTCAGGAAATGTTAAGAGAGAAAGATGAACTCGGAACCAAGGTAGAACTGATCTCGATTACGTACGATCCAGAAATCGATACTCCTGAAGTGATTACGAAATTCGCGCAAAAAGTGGGCGTAGAGTTTGACCATTGGACATTTTTACGAGGCGAGAATTCTGAGGATATGATGAAACTGGCTCATGAGTTCAGTGTTGCGGTTATGTATGATGAAGAGGCAAAAACATTCTATCATAATAATCCACTGATCCTCGTTGATCAAGATGGTAATATCCGTAAATGGATTAATGCTTCACCTAATATTTTAGCTGGCGACAAAGAATTAACGGCTCAGGATGTATATAAATCTTTGAAACAGTTATACTAATGAAATTTTAAAATTGAACAATGGCTAATAGAATGTAATCTTCAACGATGCTGTGGCAGGATTAGTAGCAATATCCCGAGATATTGCGCTAATCCTGCCTTTTCAATTTGAAAAATGTGAAACTGCTATGCAGATGATCCCTAGAAGTAGCTCCAGCCAACCACTTAGATTTTTAGCATATTAGGGGATATAGTTTTGTTATCTTTTGGTGGAATAGCGTTGAAAGCAAGTGCAATAAATAGAATAACGAAGGCGATAAAGTATGGTGAAATAATATCCCGCACTTGTCCAGCCAGAAATGGTCCTAGAAATGCTCCTATCGATGTTGCGATCGATAGCATGGAGAAGGTTTTTCCATATTTACTGCCTTCACTAAGTTGAATAAGCCAATGAGAAAGTGCTGGGAAAACGACTCCTTTACTCATACCGATAAGTAGTAGTAATAGCATAAAGGGAACTTGGAAGCTTGCTGCGATAACAAAATAGAAGATGGATAGCGATAATGTCCCTAGTATTGTTCTAACGGCTGGATCATAGCGATTAACGAACAACATACATAATGTAATGAGTGAGCCAATGCTAACGACTGTAAAAAGTAGTCCGGTTGTCATGATAGAGTCCATACTACCTGCCATGAGAGGAAGTTCAAATGTTAAAATGCCCTGAGAGCAGCTTAAGCCAATTGGAATAAGAAAAATAGTCCAACGTAGTTTCTTGGCCGGAGTATTCGTAGCTAATACGTCTGTAGTAGCTACAGGTGCATCATGCATTGGAACTGCGGTTGCTGAATCCGCTAAGGCAAACTTTTTTTCTTTAATAAAGAAGAAAGCTAGTATCGCAGTAACGATAAGAAGCCAACCTAATATTAGAAATGTTTTGGTGAAGCCTAGTTTCGCTACTAGAATCGCACCTGCTGCAGGTGAAAGTACTGATGCTAGTGTGTGGACAAGTCCGTTACCAGCCATTAATTTTCCTTGCTGAGTTATATCTGAGCTGAGTCTCGCTAATAATGATAGACAGGCAGGTGATAGAAAAGCTAGAACGAAGCCTGCAATCGAACGTAAAATAAGTAATTGCCATGGATCAGTAACGGCAGATTGTACGAGTAGTATAGCACCTGCAAGGAGTAGACTACCTACGATGAACAAACGACTTCCTAGTTTATCTACATATACACTTGCTATAAGATTACCCGGTAGATGAGTAATAGAGTAAATACCCATAATTAGTCCGATAAATGATGGAGCAGCACCTAAAGAGATGGCAAATGGCGTTAATATCGGATATTGTGCATGCAAATCAAAAAATGCAACAAACAAAAATAAGTAGAGCCATATGGCTGTTTTCACTGTGTAAGCCTCCTACAAACATTTTTAACGATGAATGGCAGTTTCGAAGCCGAATACATTACCGCGTGATTCCAGGCAACTGGTTTGAACATCCTCTATAGCTACTTGTACGCTCGAGCGGGACAACTTATGCCTATAATTACACCTTCACATTACTCTAGTAGTCTTGGTGGGTATAAAATTACACCTTCACATTACTCTAGTAGTCTTGGTAGGGTATAAAATTACACGCTCACATTTACTGTAGTCGCCTCAGTAGGCTATAATGTTCAAGTGACTCCTCTTGGAAGAAGTCGTATAAAACAGTCACTTGTGATCACGATGGCTATGCTAACGTAGCTTATTCGGTGGCGATTATGCCTCCCCATTGAAAGTCTGCATATGCTTTCGATATAACATTTCTTAATGGTAGTAGCGAAAATTTGGTAGTAATTATAATGAGTCTGGGTGTAGGCCCATGTACTATGAAAAATTTAGGGGGAAAAAAGGATGAATTTTTTGGACTTTTCAAGTTACGATGTAGATACGTGGTTAGCGTTTTTAGAAGAGAAATGGTACGTTATTTTAATTGCATTAATTGTCATCATGTTAATTATTCGCGTGATGAAAACGATGGTGAAATGGGCTATAATTCTAGTAGTGGCTGTTGGTGTCATTATCTATAGCGGATATACGCTTGACGATGTGAAAAGCTTAAGTACTAGTCTAATGAGTAACGGCTTTGAAGAATTGAAAGAAATTGGTGCTAAAGTAGCAGATAGTGCAAAGGAAGAGGCTCTTAATGCTATGATAGGAGAAGCAACAAGTGCAACATATACAACAAATAATGATGGAACATTTACAGTGAAAACTTCGTCTATTACTTTGACAGGGCAACCTGGTAGTGAAGAGGTATCGATATCGATTAAAGGTGCTCCAGCTTTCAAGGTGCAAAGCAGTGATATTGTTAGCCAATTTATTAAGCAAGCAGAAGCAAATAGCAAGAAATAATTCGTACTTGGTAGCGGTAGTGGAAGGGGTGTTGTAAGTGCAAGATGATCCAAAGCAACAAGAAATACTGAGGAGAAAACAGTTTTCATTCCGACTTAATGTGTTTTTCTTTATTGTATTCGTTGTATTTAGCATACTTATTGTGCGATTGGCAGTATTGCAATTCGTAGAAGGACCAACATTTGTTAGTGCAATCAATAAAAAATATGAGCGTAATGTTCCAATAGCTCCAATTCGCGGTAATATTTATGATGCGAATGGTTATCCGATCGCCTATTCTACTTCAACGCAATCAATCTATTACAACATTCAACCTTCTATTAAGGGAGGAAAAAAGAGTACGGAACAAGCAACAGCGATGGCTGAAAAGCTAGCTAAAGTATTCGAGGAGTATGGTGACGTTGATAACATTATGACGAAGGAAGATATTGTTCGTCAGATGGATCTCGAATTCAGGCAGAATGTTATGTCTACGCCTCGTCGCATTAAGAAAGATTTAACGAATGAAGAGTTAGCGTATATTATGGAAAATCAATCAGATTTTGTTGGTGTTACTCTTCTCGAGGAAAGTGTAAGGAATTATGATGAAGATTCATTAGCAGTTCATCTTGTCGGTTATTTGAAAAAATATAGTGGTGTAAGAATCGATTATGAGTTTTATAAGGAAAAGTTGTCAATAAAAGATCCTTTGTATAAATATATCGAAGAAGAAGAAGTTGGACTGGATGGCATTGAATATATGTATCAGGATATACTTCGTGGTACTAATGGTCTGAAAACTTATCCAATCAATAATCAAGGGGTAATAACAGGGGATATAAGTATAACGAATCCTACGAAGGGCTCCGATCTGTACCTTACGATTGATAAAGACATTCAACTTCATACAGAGAAGTCTATTATGAGTCATCTGGAGAAGATTCGGAAGTCAACCTACTCCTATGAGCGAGCACCCGATGCCGTAACAGGGTATGCAGTCGCGATGGAAGTAGAAACTGGGAAAGTTATATCGATGGCAAGCATGCCGGATTATAACCCTAATATTTGGGCGGGCGGTAGCATAAGCCCGGCCGATTACGATAACTACCAGTATGTGTTGAATAACGGAACGATCCGAACAGCATATGGCCCTTATGAAACAAGAAAAGAACGTGATAAACATCCTTCTTCCATTGTGCCTTTGGGTTCAGTCATTAAACCATTAACGGTTTTAATTGGATTAAATGAAGGCTTCTTTACTACTGAGTCGAAGTACAATGATACGGGAAGATTTTCATATGGTAAAAAAGGATATGAGAGGTATATTCGCAACTCAGGTAATCATGCTTATGGACTAACAGATGGGGCAAGAGCCATTCAGAAATCTTCTAATACATTTATGGCAGATTGGGTTGGCAATAAGTTATATATGCGTGGCTCAGTAGATGGTCTATCGAGTATAGATATATGGGATTCATATATGAAGCAGTTCGGACTTGGCGTTAAAACGGGTAGTGGATTGTTAGGAGAGAGTGCGGGCGTTATCGATTACTATAGTGAAGCGGAGCGCGGTAGTGCGCAATCAGCTTTAGTGCAAGCTTCATTCGGTCAACAGGGTCGTTATACTGTGCTTCAATTAGCGCAATATACAGCTACACTTGCTAATCGGGGCGTACGTTTAAAGCCGCAATTTGTTAATGAGATTCGATCATCAGAGGGCAAATTGCTACAAAGTTTTGAACCTGAAATACTGAACGAAGTAGATATGCCAGCTGAATATTGGAAAGAAATAGAGACCGGCATGGGACTAGTAGGGGTACAAGGGTTTGTGGGGTTTGAGCATACGTTTAATCGGAAAACAGGGACATCTGAGCAAGACGTAGCAGGCGGACGTACGGAAAATGCAGTATTTATTGCATATGCTCCTGCAGAAAATCCGAAGCTAGCAGTAGCGGTCGTCGTACCTGATGGCGGTTTTGGTGGATGGGGTGCTGCTCCAATTGCTCGTCAAATTTTCGATGCGTATGATGCAGTCTATGGGCTTGGAGATAAACCCAATGATAAGTTGTATGAATCGTTGTTCGGGAAACCGAGAGTAAGCGGGGATGCTATAGCGGGCGATATTGCAGATGGTAGCACTGCGGAGGGAGTTACACAAACCGGTAATGCTGCGGAGTAATTATCAAGGATTAGTTCAATAGGTGTAAGTGTCAACAGTTGTACGATGAGCTGGACACTTGCACCTTTTTTTATGGGAAATTTTTCTCGAGATCAACAATGTTTCCTTTGACCAACTTTGTATGAGTGGCATAGAATAAATTATTATTAGGAAGGGGGTAGTTATTCATGCGCAATATTCCTCGAAATTCTGCAGTGAGAAGATTTGAATTAATGGTGAAAATGGTCATGCTAATATTTCTACTTACATTTGGTAATCATTTATAATGGGTAACAAAGTAATGGTCTAGCTTCTTCTCCAACTGGAGAAGGAGCTTTTGTTGTGTTAAGTATGGTAATATTAAGTATCCATTAAAAAGATTTGGGGGACTGAAAATGAATCAATATAAACTAATTGCTTTAGACATGGATGGAACGGTACTTAATGATGAGAGTGTAATTAGTGAAGAAAATATTCATTGGATCAACAAAGCGAAAGCTGCTGGAGTGACAGTTATGTTCTCTACAGGGCGCGGCTTCAATAAAACGATTGATTATGTAGAACAATTACAACTTGACTCACCAATCATTACAGTCAATGGTAGTGAAATATGGGAGAAACCTTATCAGTTACTCGATCGTACATTATTAGACCATCTATGGGTTGAAAAATTATATGAACTTGCCAACCGTTATCCAGAGGCATGGATTTGGGCATATACGACAGAAGAAATTTATAATAAAGAAAACTGGAATGAGCTTCAAGGTCAGTATGGTCAGCATGAATGGTTGAAATTTGGCTATTATGTTGAGGATATCGAGATGATCACAGCAATTCGAACAGAGATTGAGCAATGGGGTCAACTAGAGTTATCGAACTCCTCATTATATAATATCGAGATTAATCCATTCAATACTTCCAAAGCAACAGCACTCCAGAAGCTTTGTAATCATATGGGCATTAAGATGGAGCAAGTCATCGCGATGGGTGATAGTTTGAATGATATTAAAGCGATTCAGCAATGTGGACTAGGTGTTGCTATGGAGAATGCGCAGGATGAAGTAAAACATGCTGCCGATTATATTACTTCGTCAAATAATGACGATGGAGTAGCTGCTGTTATACGTAAATTTATTTTCAATCTATAGTTGCATTCAACGAACATGATGTTGTAAAGTGAGGTGGAATATGGAAATAATAGGTATCGTTTTAGTTGTTCTGCTGTTTGTTATTGGAATGATCGGAACAGTATATCCTATCTTACCAGGTGTTTTTGCCATATATGCTGCGTTTTTTGTATATGGTTTCTTTATTAGCTTTGAAAAGTTTGGATTTTGGTTTTGGTGTATCCAAACGGTGATCCTTCTAGCCTTACTTATTGCTGACTATGCCGTTGGCGCAATGGGTGTGAAAAAGTTCGGCGGTTCAAAAGCTTCTATCGTTGGCTCCACGATCGGAATTATTATTGGTCCATTTGCATTTCCAGCATTCGGATTAATATTAGGCCCGTTTGTAGGTGCTGTATTAGGGGAATTACTGATTGGAACTAAGTTTAAGCAGTCTATGCTTATTGGCTGGGGATCATTAGTTGGGCTATTCAGTAGCATTGTAGTGAAAATCATCCTGCAGCTTATTATGATTATTGTATTTATTTTATGGATATGGGTTTGGTAAGGTAACATATGAAAACTAGTTAATGCTTCCGAGGTGATTTTTCATGTTTCGGGAGGATGCTCAAGTAGTCTATGAAAAATTGCAGGAGGTTATCGAATGATTAATGTGACGATTTGGAATGAGTTTTTGCACGAAAAGGAACATGAAGAGGTAACACGAGTTTATCCCGAAGGGATACATATTGCACTGCAAAAGGGATTAGCATCAGATGAGTTGAATATTCGTACAGCAACGCTTGAGGAAGCTGAGCATGGATTAACTGAAGAAGTACTACAGCAAACAGATGTACTTGTGTGGTGGGGACATATGGGGCATGATCGCGTTGAGGATCATATTGTTGATCGTGTGCATGCACGTGTTATGGAAGGTATGGGGTTAATCGTACTTCATTCCGCTCATTTCTCTAAAATTTTCAAAAAGCTGATGGGGACAGGCTGCGATTTGAAATGGCGTGAGGCTAACGAGAAAGAACGGCTTTGGGTCGTTAATCCAGGTCATCGTATTGCTGAGGGGCTACCTGAATATATTACGTTGGAGCATGAAGAAATGTATGGCGAGCATTTTGATATTCCAGCTCCAGATGAATTAGTTTTCTTAAGCTGGTTCCAAGGCGGAGAAGTATTCCGCAGTGGTTGTACATTCTATCGTGGACAAGGTAAAATCTTCTACTTTAGACCAGGTCATGAGACATACCCGACCTATTACAACGAACATATTCTAAAAGTTATCGACAATAGTATTCATTGGGCTAAGCCAACGATAACAGCAACGCCGGTAAGAGGGAATCATCAACCGCTAGAGACTTTATAGCATACAAATTAGATGGAATGGACTTAGATATATTATGTTGAAAAAAGATTCATTACTTAAAGGTACACTTATTCTTGCATTAGCAGCTCTTGTTGCTCGTATGCTAGGAATGTTCCAACGAATTCCACTGGAGTATATGCTTGATGCAGAAGGACAAGGTGCATTTATTGCTGCCAATCAAATATATTTGATTGCACTTGTTATTGCGACTGCAGGTTTCCCTAGTGCGATCAGTAAGATGGTATCTGAACGAATGGCTGCAGGAAAATATCAAGAAGCGAAGCGCATATACAAAGCTGCACTAATATTTGGCGCTGTAACGGGTGTGCTGTTAGCTTCCGTCTTAGTTATATTTGCACCACTATATGGAACGATCATTAAGCAAGATTCAGCTGTACTCGCGATTCGAGCCATTGCTCCAACGCTAATACTTTTCCCGATTATTGCGATGATGCGTGGTTATTTCCAAGGTAGACAGATGATGGTTGCTGGAGGAATATCACAAGTTGTTGAGCAAATATCTCGGATTGTGTTAGGACTTGCACTTGGTTACTATGTGCTCATACTAGGCTTTTCCGATACAGATGCAGCGGCAGCAATAACATTCGGTAATCTATTCGGGAGTATCGGAGCATTTGCAGTAATGATCTACTATGCCCGCAAACTGAAGAAACAAGATCAACGTTTTGATCAACAATCTCATGCCGAGGCTAGAGCAGCACTTTTACCGAATCAACCTTATACATTTGAACATGGACCCAAAATCAAGTTCAGAACAATATACGCTGAAATATTGAAAATGTCTCTACCAGCACTTGTGACATCGATGACAATCAATCTCGTATATTTCTTTGATACAACGTTCTTTGCACGTATTACTGAACAAATCTATACATTTACACAATCAGAAGAGGTATATGCAATTCTAGGAAGTAAAGCAATACCACTAGCAGGTATCCCACCAATATTAGCAATTGCCTTGGGTTCTTCGATTATTCCAATAATTTCAGCAGCCTTCGCACGTAAAGATCAACGAGAAGTGGATAGACAGACGTCTGCTGTGTTGAAAATAGTATGCTTAACAGGTGTGCCAATTGCACTGTTTCTAACCCTTGCAGCATACTCTGTTACTGGCTTATTATTTACAAGTCCAAATGGCAGTGATGTTGTTGCTATGCTTTGTGCAGGTACCATATTGCAAATCACCATGATGACAACTAACTCCATATTGTATGGTATGGGTAAACAACGTCAGACTATGGTTAATACGTTTGTTGGCTTAGGAGCTAAAATAGTCATTAGTACTATTTGTGGTTTGTACTTTGGTGTTTTCGGATTCATTCTCGGATCAACAGCATGTTTCCTGGCGGTTACGCTGCTTAACTTACGTTTAATACGCAAAGACGTGCAATTAGAAGTGTTCGGAAAAAAATGGACTTCTTATATTGTAGCTATCGTTATTTCTGCAGGAGTAAGCATATTGGCACATTATTTAGTTCTAGAACTGACTTCTGGATTAGCTGACAAGCTATCGTATCTAATTACCGTTATCATTTCAGGCAGCATATTATGCTTAATATATGGAATATTATTGCTGAAGCTTCATATCGTAACGACGGAAGATGTCGAATCATTGCCTGGGAAATTACGTGGACCAATGAAGAAAGTTATGCGAGTTCTTAGGGCAGGATAAAGATAGTGAAGTAGTTAGGATGCTACAAAAAGATTCGATTATGCTTTCGATGTATTTTTTGTATACTAAGACGCTTATCGAGAAGTTACAAAAAATTGAAGAAGGAATGAAGAAGATGAATAAAATTACAACGGATTCACAATATCGCGAACAAATTGTACAGGAGCATTTAACGATTATTGTATTCAAAACAACATGGTGCGGCGATTGTCATTACATTAATCCCTTCATGCCGGAATTAGAAGAACAATATAAAGGTAAGGTTGAATTCTATGAAATTGATCGTGATGAATTACCTGATCTTTGTTCTGAATTGAATATTCTTGGTATACCAAGCTTTGTTGCATTCAAAAATGGTCAAGAACTGGTTCGTTTTGTTAACAAATTACGTAAAACACGTGAGGAAATTGAACAGTTTGTGAATCGTGCGCTTGACGTTGCCGATGCAGTCTAGTTATGACTTAAGTTTCACATTTTGAACATGGCTTTTACCTAATTGTATAGCTATAATTAATGTAACATAATAATTGGAATTAGGTGAATACATGAATGTTTCAAAAGGATTTCGCTTATTTGCAATGATTTCCTGCATAGGTATGCTACTTGTACTGTTAGGTGGTGCATTAGTAACAAATACAGATTCTGGTGCCGGCTGTGGTACAGATTGGCCTCTCTGTAATGGTAAATTTATACCTGCGTATACAGTTGATTCAATGATTGAATATTCTCACAGAGCAGTTAGCGGCGTGGAAGGTCTTATCGTTGCGGGTGTCTTTATCGCTATTTACCGTATGTACAAGCGTGAAGGTAAAACGTATCGTGAGCCAATGCAATATGCTTGGTATGCACTATTATTTACGATAATTCAAGCATTAATGGGGGCAGCTGCTGTAAAATGGCCCCAATCCGATGCTGTTATGGCGATTCATTTTGGCATATCTTTAATTGCCTTCGCTGCAACGTTATTACTCGTTATCTGGTGTTATCGTGATAAAAAAGGCATTGTAGAGACGGCTAGCTATCCTCGATCGTTTCTACCGTGGGCAATAGCCATTTCGATCTATACGTATGGTGTCGTATATCTAGGAGCTTTCATTCGTCATACAGAGTCAGCTGGTGGTTGCCTAGGCTGGCCATTATGTAATGGGGAAGTTGTACCTGAATTATCAGGGGCTACTGGTATAGCATTTATACACAGAGTAGCTGCTGCGATATTAGGAATTCTACTTATAACATTGTATTTCTACATCAAGCGATTAACTGGAAAGAGCTCATTGACGAAATCGTCAGCTGTAATTGTTATTCTCGTTATTGCTCAAATATTCAGCGGTGCTTGGCTAGTCTATACGATTGGTAATACAAACTGGTTTATATTTACAAGTTTACTCCATAACTTAATAATTGTTGCGCTGTTCGGCTTATTAGTGGATCTTGTTATTCGCTCTTGGATATATCGCAAGGAAGAATGATGCATGAAGCTGCTATTGCCTAAAGGAATAGCGGCTTTTTTGTCGCATACGATAACGATGTATTGCTTTGTACATTAGTTGCTACACTATAGTATAAGAATGGAGTGAGAAGTATGCTGAAGTTTATGTTTCAACAACCGGAACAACCACCAACAGGGAAGTACGCTGAAGTCGATCAATTATTAGAGCAATTCGCAATGCAAATGGCGAAGCGAAGTAGTAAAGCGGATGATAACAAGGAAAAGTGGACGAAATTTGAAATATGGACGTTAGGTTTACAGGCATCACTCCGTGAATTATATGCGAGTCATTATGCTGCACAAAATTTTCGTGAAAAGATTGTTTTGAATTCGATAAAAGAGATGGACGCAGAGCAAAAATTAGATTACGCTAGATATGTATATTTTGACAAAAATGGCTTTATAAGAGTCTTTTCGCTGCTTGATAAATTAGGAACTTTTTTGAATGCTCTATTGGAATTAAAAACGGAGAAAATAAAAGCACACTTTTCTTATTTTACTGTTTTACGAACGATGCGCGAACAACAAGTGCATGTGAAATTAACAAAGCCATTGAATGAGTTAAAGGAACAAAGTAAGGAACCAACACATCGTCTCCGTAAACGAAGAAATACGGAAACGCATTATATGAATTCTGAAATGCATGATGATTTAATTCAACGAACGAGAATGTATGGCCAAGAATTAGTGCTAGAAAATTTAGATCAACAGATGAATGATTTAGCGGTTGGTTTAGATTTAGCTATGCAATCAATTAAGCTTACATTCGAATATGCTCAGATACTGGTACATCGTAATTAACCCGCGTTTCATGAAGAAAGCTTGTTCGAACTGATCGCATGTGATTAATTTGAACTTTTATCGGAGAAGGAGAATGTTTGTGGAGCTTAAGGGGAAAAAAGCTTTAATAACAGGAAGCGCAAAGGGATTAGGAAAACGAACGGCGATGGAGCTAGCCTCAAAGGGCTGTAGTATTATGATTCATTATATGGAAAGTGAACAGGAAGCGCTTGATGTACGCAGGCAATTGTTGAAGCTTGGTGTTGATGCAACCGTCGTTCAAGCTGATATTGCGAAGCCAGAGGGCATTGATAAGATCGCAGCAGGTGTAGAGGCATGGGGCGGTGTGGACATTCTTGTTAATAATGCGGGTCCTTTCGTAAGAGAGCGTAAATTATTCCAGCAATATGATGAAGAACTCATTAGATCACTTGTTCAAGGGAATTTATTATCTGTTATGCTGTTGAATCATAGACTACTACCTTATATGCGTGAAAAACGTTGGGGAAGAATTATCCATTTCGGCTTTGGACATGCTAATGAAGCGCGCGCATGGCCGCAACGAGCTGTTTATGCTGCTGCCAAAACGGCGTTAGTCTCATTTACAAAATCACTCGCCGTTGAAGAAGCACCTAATGGTATTACTGTTAATTTGATTGGACCTGGAGATATTAAAGGTGCCTATAAGGAAAAGTCGATCCATGAAGTCATTAACGATCTGGATGGCGAGACGCCTATCGGTAGACCTGGTACAGGTGAAGATGTTGCGCGTGTTATTTCTTTTTTATGTGATGAGAAATCGAGTTATTTAACGGGAAACATTATTGATGTTACTGGCGGATTTGATCCCATTCGAGCTAATATTGTAAAATAAGAAAGGCGATCCAATTCCCGATGATGGGATGGATCGCCTTTTTGACCACATAGTAGCGGTTATATTAGAATACTTGAACAACCTCTATTATGCCATCCACTTCTTCAAGCAGTGCACGCTCGATACCTGCTTTAAGTGTGATAGTAGAACTTGGGCAGCTTCCGCATGCACCCATTAGACGAAGCTTAACGATACCTTCTTCTACGTCTACTAGCTCGACGTCACCGCCGTCACGTTGTAGAAATGGACGAAGTTTGTCAAGAACGTCTAATACTTCATCATATTGTGTATCTTGTACTTGTTCACTCATTGCAATCAACTCCTTTCTACTCTATTATAGTACAAAGTAAAACAAAAGCATACTAAAGTCAATTAAGAACTTGAAAAGTAAGGTGTTATAATCATGATGAAACCTACAGTTGAATTTTGTGCAGGAAATATGCACCACGGCACAGAAAAATTACTTGATAAATATGAAGCGGATGATGATTTTGAAGGAACAGAATATGGCTGCTTAGGTAATTGTGGCGAATGTTATTTGAAGCCATTTGCACTAGTGAATGGATCAATCGTCGCAGCAGATTCCGTTGCAGAGTTAGAGCAGCGAATAGAGCAATTTCTCATCGATGAGGAGGAGAATACCGCAGCACTAGATAAGCTAATCGACACCCTTTAGAGGTAGTTCAAAACATCCACTTGTGATCACGATGACTATGCTAACGTAGCGTAATCGGCTTCGAATATGCCCCCCATCGAAAGCCTGCGTGTGCTCACGTACCCAAAACGTACGCTGTGCTACTCGTTTCCGCTGTGGGTCATCTTCTCGATGCTGACAAGCGAATGTTTTGAACCTTTATTGGAAGAGGAATTTCAAAACATCCAATCTTAATGCTTAGCGCGCCATAATACACCGCTTTTAATTAATCGCGGTATTCTTCCACGCATTGAAAGTTTCCCCATTACACCGAAACCGCTATGTTTACCAAGTGCCCCAAGTGTACCTCTAAGCTTGAATGGTTCTAACTGAAGGGAATAATTATTCCATATCGCATGAAGTACTTTCGCTACACGTTCTCCTTGTAAGCCAGCTACTTGAGCGCTTGGTGAATATTCAGAGCTTACGCAATCACCAATTACAAAAATATGCGGATCATCAAGAAGTTGATACTGTTCATTAACAATTAATCTGCCCTGATTATCTTTGGCAGCCTGTAATTGTTGAACTAATGCTACGGGCTGAATTCCTGCAGTCCAAAGAATTGAATTCGCTTCGATCGGATGCGATTGATTCTCAGCATACAACACCCCGGACTCAATTCGATGGAGTGCCGTATTAATTAATAAATTAACGTCATGCTCCAGAAACCATTCCGCTACATAAGTTTGCACATTTGAGGGGAAACTTCCTAATAGATTTGGACCACGATTGATTAATGCGATGTTAATATCGGGACGACTTTCACGAAGCTCAGATGCCATTTCAACGCCACTTAGTCCGCCGCCTACAATGGTAACTTGTCCATAAGGCTTCACATTATTCAGATCAGCATAAGCTTTTCGAGCAGCTTGGAATGTTTGTAAACTATTCGCATATTGCGACGCACCTTCAACACCATGATAATGATCGATACAGCCAAGGCCGATAACGAGCGAATCATATTGAATTGGATCATGACCTTCTACGTGTACAGTCTTTTGTTCACGATTAATTTCAATGATTTCGCCTAAAGCTAAGTGTACATCCGGGGAATTAGGAAAGGCAACTCGTAACTGTAGATCGGATGCTGTTCCAGCAGCAAGAGCATAATATTCTGTTTTTAACCCTTGAAAAGGTGAACGATCGACAAGTGTAATTGAAGTCGCTTTCGGTAATCCTTTATTCAATAACTCATTTATTAATGCTAAGCCACCATATCCTCCACCGAGAACAACTAAGTTATAACTCATTTTGTCATCTCCAATTATTAGTAACCGAACCATTTAGAATGCTATAGAATAGAAGTAATATTGATCATTATAAAGTAAGCTTGCTATATAGTACAATCCCTCTATGATGGTAATTAGTATGAGATGGGATAATAACAATTGCTTATAAACGAATCCGTTCATCTATTGAGCAATAAGAAATAGTGGAGTATACTTATACTATATTAAGGTAAGTGAACATCTCTAATCGAGATTATAATAACGTATCGGCTTCCGATGCTACTTTTCATTACAAAGTAGTATTTTGGGAAGTACATGAAAAGTTTTAGGAGGAAATAACATGATTACAATAACTGAACTTGCAGGAGAAAAGCTTGGTGAGATGCTTGCAGCGGAAGAAAATGACCAAATGTTTTTACGTGTAGGTGTAAAAGAGGGTGGCTGTAGCGGTTTCTCTTACGGTATGGGATTCGATGATGAAGAGCAAGAAGGAGACACATTACTTGAAGTAGATGGTCTTAAAGTTGCAGTAGATGTAGAAAGCGCAAAATATTTACGTGGTCTTGTTATCGACTATAAAGAAGCGGCAATGAGTGGTGGATTTACGATAGAAAATCCAAATGCATCAGCTACTTGCGGTTGTGGTTCTAGCTTCCGTACAGCCGTAGATGCAGGTAATCCAGCAGCTGATCCTTGTTAATTGTGAATTGAAGAAAGGGGATCATCTCTCAGTCATTAAAATGACTGAGAGATGATCCCCTTTTATCTGTTATATCTATACTATTATGCGGCGAGTAAGATGCCTCTAATCGATTTTATGTCGAACTCATTTACTCTAATTGATTATGTGCTCTCGATATTTCGATAAGCTCTTTTGCAGAAGCTTGGGAAAGGAGATAGATTCCATTTCCATAGTCGAGTGAAGTCAGATTGTTATGATTAGAATGGATTTTAGTCCGAATATAGACGAAAGGAGCGTTATAATCTTGCTTAATATCAATGCTTCCTGCTAATGGTAACCCATCCTTATTTTCAATAGTTGAATCTTTACTATATTGAATGGAAGTAAGCAATGTTGCGTCATTAGAGGAAGTATAGTCGTAAGGTAGCTTCTCGTTATTCGAATATGCGCCAGGTGAATTCCACGATTGTATGGCTTCGGCTGGAGCATCAATTACGTCAAAGTGCCATGTTCCGATCGGTAGAGACATAGGTGGCATAGATAATGTTGTAATTTCAATACCAGAGGTTTCATACTGCCCAGTTTCAAGCGCTTTGTAGTGAATGATAATATCATAACGATGATAAGATGTGATTGGATCCGTGTTTTCTATAACCCTATATTGTTGAATGGCAAGCTGTTGCTGAGCTCCAATGAATTGCATAGTAATGATGTCTTCTGACTGGAAGGATAGTTTTTTCTTAGAATATAAGGTTGCTGCAATCTGCTGCTCTGTATTAACTTCGACAGCAATATAAGCATCCATCCATGCCATAAACGGCTTATCGGAATTTTCGGAGCTACAACCACCTAATATTAACAACATAGTGAGCAGTAAGATTATCGTAAATATACGCTTCATATTAACCTCCTATTAATATAACTTCCAAATCACTTCGAAATTCTCACTAATCATATACATATAGAACAAACCAGATAGGTAGTAGATTCATTAACTGAAAAGCGTAATAAGTGCTGGCCCCTGTGACAAGACAAGCAAATAAGAAGAAGCTTACAAGAGTTAACCCAGCCGCAGCAAGCTTGCGTAATATGTAGGATAAGCAATAACTAATCACTTCCATATATGAGCACTCCTTTGTAAAGAGTATACATGAATGGAAGTATATTGGAAATGTTTGGTGGCAGAGGAGATAACCAAGCTCCGTAGACTATAAAATTATAGTCCACAGCTAAATGGAGTAACAAATTGCCTTGTTTGTAGATTAAGCGAAGGAAGATACATAAAATAACTATTAATATAAAAATGAGCCTCCAGAATATCGCATCTGGAGGCTCACCTTGCATTAAGTGAGTCAAATTCGCCCCTTAACAGCTTAAGTTTTTCTAACACACTAATTTTTCAGTGACTTCATACCCAAGCGGGGAGATCTAATCACTCTCCTACGCCGTAGCGGACTCCGATTAGTTCTCGCAACGGCTACATAATAACAGGAATGTTCAATGACGCTTCAAGCTGCTGCTTAATGCTTGCCAATTGCTCCTGTGAAGGAGGTTTAATATGGTCAAGCTCATAGTCTAGCCCAAGACTTTGCCATTTGAATTTACCCATTTCGTGGTATGGAAGTAGCTCTACCTTTTCGACGGTAGGTAGGCTAGCGACCAACTTTGCTAGTGCATCAACATCTTCTGGATCAGTAGTCAATGTGGGCAGTACTACATGCCTAATCCATAGCTTCGTGCCATATTCAGTTACATGACGAGCCATTCGCAATATGCGTTCATTAGATTGAGTCGTTAGCGCTATATGCTTCTGCTCATTAGCTTGCTTTAGATCAAGTAAGATAAGATCTAATACATCTAGCAATCTAGTTGAATCAAGATGGGATGGCTCGCAGAATCCAGATGAGTCCATCGCAATATGGAGCTGATGTCTACGTTTCAATTCCCTGCCTAGTGCAGCAAGAAATGGTGCTTGTAGTGACGGCTCGCCACCTGAGAAGGTGACTCCGCCGCCAGAAGTACGATAATAAGTGAGATAAGGTTCAATTTCCGCAATGACTTCATCGACTGTCATTACTTTACCTGTCGTCATATCCCATGTATCCGGATTATGACAAAACTGACAACGAAGTGCACAGCCTTGCATGAAGAGTACGAAGCGAATACCAGGACCATCAACTGTTCCGAACGTTTCGAAGGAGTGAATACGTCCTTTCATGTGACGATCATGTTCTATTTGCTGAGCAAGATTCGCCATTACATTTCACCGTGGAATGTACGACTGATGACCTCAAGCTGTTGCTCCTTCGTCAGCTTAATAAAGTTAACAGCATAGCCAGATACACGAACAGTTAGCTGTGGATATAACTCAGGATGTGCCATTGCATCTTGTAATGTTTCACGATCAAATACGTTGACGTTAAGATGATGTGCATGCTGCGACATATACGTATCAAGCAGTGCTGTTAAGTTGTTCTTCCGAGTCGCTTCATCTTTACCAAGTGCACGACCAACAATCGAGAACGTATTAGAAATACCATCAAGCGAATCTTCATACGGTAGTTTAGCAACACTACTTAGCGATGCTAATGCACCTTTACGGTCACGACCATGCATCGGGTTAGCGCCAGGAGCGAATGGCTCACCAGCTTTACGACCATCTGGTGTTGTACCTGTTTTCTTACCGTAAACGACATTGGATGTAATTGTGAGCACAGATTGTGTTGTCACAGCATTGCGATAAGTTGGATGCTTTCTTAGCTTCTCCATAAAGCGATGGACAAGGTCTACAGCAATTTGGTCAACGCGATCATCATTGTTACCGTATTGTGGGTATTCTCCCTCTGTACGGAAATCAACTGCAATGCCTTGCTCATTGCGAATCGGATATACTTTAGCGAATTTAATAGCGCTCAAGCTGTCGGCAACGACGGATAGGCCAGCGATACCAGTTGCCATCGTACGTAAAATTTCACGGTCATGTAGCGCAAATTCTAATCGCTCATAGCTGTATTTATCATGCATATAGTGAATAACATTTAATGTATTGATGTATAATCCAGCCAGCCAATCCATGACATGGTCAAAGCGTTGCATAACCTCTTCATAATCAAGTACCTCGGATTGCAGTGCTGGTAATGCAGCAGCAACGACAGGGAGGTTCATCTTCTCATCGACGCCACCATTAATCGCGTATAATAACGCTTTTGCTAAATTAGCTCGTGCGCCAAAAAATTGCATTTGTTTGCCTATCCGCATAGCAGATACACAGCAGGCGATACCGTAGTCATCGCCGAATGTCGGACGCATTAGATCATCATTCTCATATTGTATAGAGCTCGTTTCAATGGATACTTTGGCACAATATTTTTTGAACGCATCAGGTAAATCATTAGACCAAAGGACCGTTAAGTTCGGTTCAGGTGATGGTCCAAGCGTGTACAATGTATGCAAAATACGGTATGAAGATTTCGTCACCATTGGGATCCCGGTCGTCGTAACGCCTCCAATAGATTCTGTTACCCAAGTTGGATCACCACTGAATAGTTCATTGTAATCTGGTGTACGAAGGAATTTCACAATACGTAATTTCATAACGAAATGATCCATTAGCTGCTGCGCTTCTTGCTCTGTCAATGTACCATCTTGCAGATCACGCTCAATATAAATATCGATGAAAGTAGATACACGACCTAAGCTCATTGCTGCGCCATTTTGCTCTTTAATAGCTGCAAGATAAGCGAAGTATAACCATTGAATCGCCTCTTGTGCTGTTTCTGCAGGGCGAGCTATATCATATCCATAGGTAGCTGCCATTTCTTTCAATTCTTGTAGCGAGCGAATTTGCTCGGAATGTTCTTCACGTTCACGAATCGTTTCTTCATTCATTGGTGAAGCATCGGTTAACGTTTTGTCTGCTAATTTACATTGAATAAGATGATCAACACCGTATAATGCGACTCGACGATAATCACCGATAATGCGCCCACGACCATAAGCATCTGGTAATCCAGTAATGATACCCGTTTTACGTGCTAGCCGCATCTGGGGTGTATAAGCATCGAATACCCCTTGGTTATGCGTTTTACGAATCGTAGTGAACACATCGACTAGCTCTTGTGGAACTTCATATCCGTATGCCTTACAAGCATCGACGACCATTTTAATACCGCCAAATGGTTGGACAGAACGCTTGAAGGGAGCATCGGTTTGGACGCCGACAATTTGTTCAAGCTCTTGATTGATATAACCTGGTGCATGAGAAGTAATTGTAGAAACCGTCATTGTATCAACATCCCATACGCCACCACGCTCAATCTCTTCACGAGAAAGTTGACTAATCCGATCCCATAACTTAGTTGTTGCTTCCGTTGCAGTTGTTAGAAATTGCTCATCACCAGTGTAGGAGCTCATATTGCGAACGATAAAATCTCGTACATCGATCTCGTCTGACCATTGTCCTTCTTCAAAGCTACGCCATGCTGCAATATTACCTTTTACTGTATTTAATGTACTCATGCTTATTCCTCCATATCATGTTGAATTTGAAATTGAAGTTGAAGTTGACATGCATTTATTTATTGAAATTCACCGTAGAAAGCTTGACGGTAAAGCTGTGAAAGCTCAGCTACTAAAGGAAGTCTTGGATTGTAGTTCGTGTACTGATCCTCAAATGCCCGCTCGGCAAGGTAATCTACTTTAGAGTCAAAAGAAATGGCAGAGATGCCACATTGCTCGAAGCTGTCAGGTATACCAAGTGAACGATTGAGCTGTCTCACACATAGTATCAAACTATTGACACCTTCATTGGTCGTATGGGCAGGTAAGCCAGCTAAGCGAGCGATTTCTGCATAGCGTATATCTGCTTGGAAATGTTTATAGTTGGAGAAATTTTGAAATTTTGTCGGTCGAGAAGCATTGTAACGAATAATATGAGGCAACAGAATTGCATTGACTCGACCATGCGGCAATTGAAATTCCGCACTGAATTTATGGGAAAGGCTATGACAGATCCCAAGAAATGCGTTGGAGAACGCCATGCCTGCAATCGTTGATGCATTATGCATTTTTTCACGCGCAACAGGATTAGCTATTGCATGGGATTTTTCTAAATTCTCTATGACAAGCTGAATCGCTTTAATAGCTAGCCCATCGCTGAAATCATTGGCCATAATCGAAACATAAGCTTCAATCGCATGTGTTAGTACATCCATGCCAGTATCACCAATGACTGTAGGTGAGAGTGAAGCTGTATATTCAGAGTCGATAATCGCGACATCAGGTATCAATTCATAATCTGCTAGCGGATATTTGGAATGCCCTTTTCTAACATCGGTAATCGTAGCGAAGGAGGTTACTTCAGATCCAGTACCTGATGTTGTCGGAATAGCAACAAGCTTTGCTCGTTTACCTAGTGTTGGATATTTATATACTCGATTACGAATGTTCATAAATTTCATTTTAATCGTATCAAAGCTTGTTTCTGGACTTTCATAAAATAACCACATCGCTTTGGCAGCATCGATTGCAGAACCCCCTCCTAGTGCAATAATACAGTCTGGTTGAAAGGCATTCATCCGCTCCGTACCTTGCATCACGATATCGATCGTAGGCTCATGTTCTACTTTGGCAAAAATCTCGATTTGTACAGGTTCACTACGTTTGCGTAGGAAGTATTGAACTTTATCAACATATCCAAGCTGCTCCATACGCTGATCCGTAATGATGATAATCCGATGTATATTAGGCATTTTTGTTAAATACTGTGTCGCACCAGCTGAAAAATATAGCTTCGGTGGTATTTTGAACCATTGCATATCGACATTGCGATTAGATACATGTTTAAGATGAAGGAGCTCCATATTCATTCGCTGATGATTACTTGATGATTGGTAGCCGAATGATGCGAATGGTGACTGCTCGCGCTCTTGATTATTCATCGCCGCTTGAATGGATGGTGCATTAACTATGACACGATTACTTGATAATTGTTGGCTGAATTTCTGAATAATAGGTTCATTATGACTATGAATAATCGCCGAATGCTTCCCGTGACCTAGCGCTATAAGCTGCTGGGCGAGTGTTATAGCCATATCGGCATCTTCTACAATGTAGAGTGCAAGAATTGGACAAGCTTTTACTGCTGAGAAGGGAAAGGCTGCACCAACCTGTTCTTGTGGAACAATTAATAGCTTTGTATCCTCAGGTATATCTAGCTCAATCGCCTGGGCAATATCAAGCGCTGATTTGCCAATATAATTAGCTTTGAGATTACCTTGCTCATTGAAAATATGGTTCATTAGCGTATTGCTTTCCTCTTCATTAAGGAAGTAACAGCCTAGTACTTTCATCATTCGTACGACTTGATTATAAATTTGTTGATCGACGAGAAGTGCTTGTTCTGAAGTAAACATCATGCTATTGTCAAAATTTTTAGACAATATTAGATCTGTAATCGCCTGTTTCAAATCTGCTGTGCGCTCAATATAGCAAGGAACGTTTCCATAGGAAACACTTAATGTCGATTTCCCTAACTGCTTGGCGGTCTGCAGTAAATCGTTATCCCCATTAGAAATGACTAAGGCAACGTTTTCATGAGACATAAGCGTGAGTGTTGCTGCATGAGTAGAATGATCCACCCATTGAATACAGAAGGCGGGTGCACCGGAAAGAATAGCTGCATCTCGAACACTTTGAACGGCTTCAATGCCACAACGTGTCACTTCTTTTTGAAATACAAAGATAATTGGATTACGTGTTTTCACCGCTACTAAACATTGAAATAATGTAGTTGCAACAGGTGAAACTTCTGTAATTAACGTAACAAGGGTGCCAATTGGTTCAGCAATGACTTTGTATTGCTCATATGGATTATTTTCAATTTCTCCAACTGTTTTCATATATTTCAATTGATGATATATGCTTTCCGTGGCATTCATATTTTTTATGATTTTATCTTCGAATACACCACGTTTTGTCTCGTCCAGCTCAAGTTTTGCCAGTTCCATATGGCGACCAATGCCTGCAAGCGCCATATGCTGAACAATCTCGTCGATTTGTTCCTGGTTCATCGTACTAAATTGCTCGGCGGCTATAGCTGCACGCTCAATACTTAGCTGAATATGAAGATCATCTTTATTGAAATGTTGGAGCTTCGACTCATGTAATGCCATAGCTCATCACTCCTTAACCTGTTCATACTTTTATGACGATGATAATAAATCCATTGTAGAGTAGATAAGCGTGAAGTGATGTGCTAAATATCACAAAGTTTATGAGGGGGGGGGGGATTAATTTATAGTCTATGAGAAAATTTTTTCTTATGCAAAAAAAGAGCAGCTCCACGGATCTAAATTAAAGATTCATTGAGTACTCTTTCGTATAGAGGTAATGCAAAAGTGAGCTTTTGCATAGCCATTTATAGTCGGCATATTTCTTTCGGACAAGTAGGGCATATGGGACAACCAGCCATATCCTTCAAAGCATCAAGATTAGTTACTTTCAAGTAGCCAGTACTTTCACTGCATATGATCCCATCTCTTTTCATGGAAGCAAGCAAGCGATTAATACCTTCCCTCGTTGTTCCTACTAATTCTGCGAGCTCATTGTTCGTTAATTTTATATCAATATGAATGTGCTGATTGGCTTGCTTCTCGCCAAAGCTGTTGCATAGACGGATAAGTGTAGATGCAAGCGCACCGTTTTTTCCACCCATTAGTAGATCACGTAGCTTAGATTCTGTTTTGCGTTGGATAAGCCCCATCCACATCGCATATCGATAAGCAAAATCTCCGTATTTGACCATTAGCATTTCAAGCTGCAATCTAGGAATAATCCCTACTTCTACTTGATCTATCGTTTCGGCAGTATAACGATGGGTCGTGTCCCAAGCATCAATGTCGGCAATCATATCATCAGGTTGTAGAATAGATAGTAGAAGATCTTTGCCGTCCGAAGCAGATTTGCGCAGTTTAACGCGACCTTTTAATATCCAATACACTGCATTCGCATCATCGCCTTCCCAGAATAGGTGCGTGCCAGCAGAGTATTTTTTGGTATGCATGACTGAAGCAAGAAGGTCGAGTTGCTCATCTGTAAACACAGTGCTTAGAGAACCTGGTCTATAATTGTTACTCGGTCTTTTCGCTTTAGTTGTTTCTGTATCGTAGTAAATACTCATCTAAGCCTCATCCTTTCTGGTGCGGTTTCTATATTTATACTATACGTTGTTATGACAATACTTAATATCGGGGAATGCCCTACATCGGTTTAAGGTATCTCCCTAACATACACTTGACCTATTCGCTGGTATGATATAGAGGTAACTAGTCGGAAAGGAGCAGGTTTATGACTCCAACTCAAATTATTGTAGAAGAAAAGCTACAACAATTGTTAAAG
Organism: Paenibacillus sp. Y930; assembly: GCF_056786375.1. Lineage (NCBI taxonomy): Bacteria > Bacillati > Bacillota > Bacilli > Caryophanales > Paenibacillaceae > Paenibacillus > Paenibacillus sp. Y930. Next base: position 836,447 of record NZ_JBXCIX010000002.1, read on the forward strand.
CGTACAAAAAGCGATCTAACAGCTATTGGAGTTCTAGATCGAGCAACTAGAAAGCTCCACTGGTATCCCGTGTACGGTAGTGTAAGCAATCGCACGCAGCGAATTCGACAGCAGATCAATCTCGGTCTGACAGGCGAAGTATTACGTACAGGAAGTTTTTTACAATCCCGAGCAGCCAAGCATGAAATCTTTGACTTGGGTGAATCGATTATGCTGACAGAGAAACTGCTCCATGCAGCAGTATGGCCGATTACATTGGATCAGCATCAAATTAATGGTGCTATATTAATAGGTAAACGTTATGAAGGAAATTATGATGCTCAGCAAGTTGAAGCTGGGGCTGAAGTTGTACATGAGCTTACCGATTATTGCGCCCATTATATAGATAACAATCATTATTAAGCCTAATCCCTTACATTCCCTTCTAGAATTTTACGGAATTCGTACATTTTGCTGTAAACATTCATGTTTACCGTTATAATAAATGTAGAAAATGACGTGATGAAAGGGTTGTATAGATGATTAGGCTTCTTATATGTGATGATCACGCAGTTGTTCGATCAGGTCTATCGATGCTATTACATGGTCGTTATGACATAGAAGTTGTAGGTGAAGCTTCAGAGGGTGATGAAGCGATTGCGCTAGCGAGTAAGCATCTGCCCAATGTTGTACTAATGGATCTCAGTATGCCGCATGGCAAGGATGGAATGACGGCGTCTGCTGAGTTGAAAAAGCTGCTGCCACAAGTCAATATTCTTATACTTACGATGCACGATGATGAGCAATATTTGTTCCAAGCGATTAAGGTTGGGGCGTCCGGATATATATTGAAAAATGCACCTCATGATGAGCTTGTTGGTGCGATTCAAGCGGTTGCGAAAGGTGAAGCTTATCTTTATCCTTCTGCAACGAAGAAGTTAATGAGCGAATTTATGAATCGGAAAAGTATAGAACCAGCCGATGATACAGCTTACATGAGTCTTTCAGAACGTGAGAAGGAAGTATTGGGCTGGCTTGCCAAAGGGTATGCGAATAAAGAGATTGCCCAAAATCTATTTATAAGTGTAAAAACGGTTGAAGCTCATAAAAGTAATATTATGGATAAGCTTAGCTTGAAAACTAGACCTGAGTTGATTAAATTCGCTTTGCAAAAGGGGCTGCTGCAATTTGATGAAGATGAACAATAATCGAACCCGTCGGCAGTACTTTGAACGAACAGACGTTTTATTGTCCCATTTGGAAGAAGTAATGGAAGACAATGAATTGTTTGAACGGACGAAGAAATCGTTAGAAGAGTTAATTGATGTGCAATTTGCATTAGGTGTATCTTCGATCGTAGCGATTACTGATGTGCGCGGTAAAATTCAATATATTAATGATAAATTCGTAGAAATATCGCAATATTCGGAAGAGGAGCTGATCGGGCAGGACCATCGAATCATTAATTCTGGTCACCATCCTAAAGCTTTTTTCAAGGAGCTATGGAGTACAATTTCTCATGGTGAGGTTTGGACTGGCGAGATCAAAAATCGTGCAAAGGATGGTACATTCTATTGGGTCAATACGACGATTGTTCCGTTTCTCGATGAATTAGACCAACCGTACCAGTATTTGGCGATCCGTAATGAAGTAACTAAGCTTAAGCTTGCTGAGAAAGAACTTAAAGATATGATGGTTAAAGTGATGGAAGTTCAGGAAGAAGAGCGAAAACGTATTTCACGAGAGCTACATGATGGTATCGGACAAAGTTTATTTTCGTTTATGATTCAAATCGATCGAATGTTAGCTGATCATGAGCAATTAACGGAGCTACAGCAATTAAGAAGTAATGTAGCGCTGATGATGCAGGATGTTCGCAGTATGGCCTGGCAGCTTCGTCCATCTGTGCTAGATGATCTTGGTGTAGAGCCAGCGATCAAAACATATTTGGACAATTATACAGATCATTTCGGAATAAAAGTCGAATTGGTTGGTCGGCTGAAGCAGCGTTTGACCTCTACAAAGGAAACGGTAATTTATCGTATTATTCAAGAAGGGTTAACGAATATTGCGAAATATGCAGATGTAGATGAGGCTGTAGTAGCATTTGAAGATCATGCAGAGCGGGTCGTTATTACGATTAGAGATCAAGGTGTAGGCTTCAATTATGGTGAACTGGAGCGGACGGGCGTAGGTTTATTCAGTATGGAGGAGCGTGCCAATAGTGTAGGCGGCACTCTTCTAGTCGAATCAGCACAAGGAAAAGGGACGACGATAACGTTGACGATACCGAAATAACAATATTTAATAGAATATTAACAGACGACCGCTATGTAGGGACTTCCCTAATAGCGGTCGTTTTTGAGCTATAACGTGATACTTACAGCATCTAATCGAAAGTCTAGCGACAATTTCTACACTGGTTCATAGCTTACCTTACGCAATACATTCGCTAAGGTATGGCAGACATGGATGTATAAGCGACATGAAGTCGTTAATACTAAACCATAGGATCGTGAAAGAGGTCATAACCTACCGACTTTCATAATCTTTTTTTCTTCTTCTCTACGGCGTATATCCTTCGGTTGGGGTATACGCCCTTTTTTTCGTTACATAATATCATTTTTTTCTGTTTTTACCTACTCGTGCTCTTATTAGATCAATTAAGTGCCCAAGAATCGCCCAAAAGGCTATATGTTGTAAATAAAGAATTGGTAAGAACAAATAAGTAGTATCGGGGTTTTCATTGATTCTTGTTAACCACTTAATGTTCAGCCAGTTTATCGGATTTGTAATAAAAATGATTATGTTATAATCATCACTTCCCGACATATTGAAAAAGCATATCAAAATTGAAAATATAATAAACCAAAACGAGAACCTTTTTATAATTGGCATCATTGACCAACTCCATTGTTAGATTAATAGTCCATTTCACCAAACGTCTTATTAATAAATTCCAATGTTTCCTATTATTACGTTATTCGTTAAGGAGTTATACTTTCCTTCACATTCTCTATAAAATAATCATATCGCTCTTGGCGATGATGCTTCCTTGTCTTGATGTGAGGAGCAATTCAGATTCTCCATCCTCGATTAAGTGTTGGTGATCTATCACTGAGTCTAAGATTTTTACTTGAATTCGATCATATTGGTCAATTTGAGAAGAATTTTTGATCTGAGTTATAATATCATTTAATTTATATCCAGTAAAAGGACCTTCAAGAAATACATTATCTTGCAATGGATTCGTACTAATAAATGTGGAGTAATAAGGTGAGGAGTAATAGATATTGTTGTTTTCACGTAAAAACATTAGAAATTGATCCCCATCGTTAGATAGCTGCTTTATGGAGACATAGTCCAACGTACTGTTATTGAAATTATCTCTTCCTTTATATTGTTTAATAACTTTCATAGTATCTCCAATACCAGCCGTCTTAGAGGTTCGAACGCTTACGAGCTCAGCTAGTACGATATAATCTGATTGTGCTATGACTTCGTCTAATGAAGTGTATTGTACTGGGTTGTTAATATCATTGTAATCTAGCTTGAAGTTATAACTAGGTGGAACGGTTGTTCCTGATGAGCAAGCAATAAGAAATAAACAAAGGAGAACAATCGCAATAACCTTTCTCATAGTAATCAAACCTTTCTTCAAAGTATAAAACAATCTAATAAAATAGAAAACTATTGTAATTATATTCCATTGTGATTAAATGTGAAACCTAACAACTCAGCCGTTTTCAGTAGCTTTATCTCACTAAATACCATCCTAATAATAAATGTGGAAATTTTCACTGAGTATGTGATTATAATCACATACTCATCATTCCTATCGTCGTATACTAAGGTCATAAAGAACAAGGAGTGATTGATATGTTAAAGTTTTGGAGAGAAAATAAAATCGCAGCCGCTATCGTTGCTATCGTAAGAATCGTATTAGGATACAAATGGATTACAAGTAGCTGGGGTAAAATAACTGGCGGTGAATTCACTGCAGCAGGCTACTTACAAAACGTTGTTACGAATCCCGTTGCGAAAGGTGATGAAGTATTATATCCGGTCTATAACGCATTTATCGAGCATATAGCTTTACCTAATGTAGCAATTATTGATGTTATTTTACCTTGGGGCGAGTTTCTTGTAGGTGTTGGCTTAGTACTTGGCGTTCTAACATTACCGGCAATATTCTTTGGATTACTAATGAACTTCATGTTCATGTTTGCTGGCACAGTTAGTACGAACCCGTATATGATTTTACTAGGTTTCATTGTTATGCTAGCTGCTGGTAACGCAGGTAAATTCGGAGGCGACTTCTACGTACTACCGTGGTTGAAAGCAAATGTTGGGGAAAAACTGGTCAGACGCTTCAAAAAAGGTTAAAATAGCTTCAAGCCAAGTGAAAGGGGTATTTGTAGTAATGGCACTTCGAGAATGTATATTTCACTTCAAATTTATTGATGGTCCAGAGACGAAAATGCTTAGAGCGCTAATTTTCCTTCCTGATGATCGTAAACCTAGTATTAATGATTTCATTGCAGCTTTCGCCCAGTCAGGTTATCAAGTTCAGCTTGAAAATGAACAGGAACTTATTTTTGCTCCTACGAGCGCAAAGGAAACTTACAAGCTTGATATTACAAAAATCGAGATGAAGGGTGAAGAGGACTCACCAGAGCATGATGGAGAATTTAAATCAATTATTGAGCATCTCCGTGGTGGCAGATGGTAACATCGTCGATAAATAGAATTCTAAATGAGCGTAGTCTAATATACATAGACTACGCTTTTTGGTCTCCTATTTTTAAAGATATTCCTTAAATTTACATTTTAAATATAATTTCATAATACTCCCCTAACTTTTGTTTTACATAATAGGGTAGTAGTGAATTGGTTAGAAACAAACAAATGGAGGGATTAAATTGAAAAAGAAAGTTATTAAAGCAGCAATAGCAAGCTGTCTCGTGTTCTCTACTTTATCCATTCATCCAGTTCAAGCAGACAATCAAACAACTGAAAGTGCAAAATCAAAAAATCTTATCGTGTTAATAGGAGATGGAATGGGTCCTGCCCAAGTATCAGCAGCCCGCAATTATTTAATGTACAACAAGAATATTGATCATTTAACGCTTGATAGCATTTATGTTGGTCAAGCCACTACATACGCAGACCGTGGTGAGGATGGCGGAACGATCGTATCAGGTGTCGTTACTGATTCTGCTTCCGCTGGAACTGCATTTGCAACAGGTAATAAAACATATAATGCTGGAATTAGTGTTTCCAACGAAGATGTATCAAAACCATTCGCTTCCGTTATCGAAGCTGCAGAAGTTGCAGGGAAATCTACTGGTCTTGTAACGACGGCTCGAATTACTCATGCTACACCAGCAGTGTACGCGTCACATGTCCGTAGTCGTGATAATGAGGCTGCTATTGCTTCGCAATATTTGGATAGTGGTGTAGATGTGTTATTCGGTGGTGGAAGCTCATTCTTCTTAAGTAAAGCTGACGGTGGAAAACGCACAGACAAAAGCATCATTACTGATTTTGAAGCAAAGGGATATTCCTATATAGATAACGCTTCTGAACTAAATTCATTATCAGCAACTAGCGGTAAAGTGCTTGGTTTGTTCAGTAGCTCACATATTCCTTATGTACTAGATCGTACAGCAGAAATACCATCTCTAGCGGCGATGACTTCAAAAGCTTTAAATATTTTGGAAAAGGATGAAGATGGTTTTGCAATTATGATTGAAGGGGGACGAATTGATCATGCATCGCATGCAAATGATTTCCCTTCTACGGTACAGGAAGTTCTTGATTTTGATGCAGCCGTAAAAGTTGCACTAGATTATGCAAAGAAAGATGGCAATACATCAGTCGTTATTACAGCAGACCACGAGACGGGGGGCTTATCATTATCTCGAGACAATATATACGAATTGAATCTTGATCTATGGGATAAGCAAATTAATTCTTCCGAATCTCTAGTTAGCAAACTCAATGCTGCAGTATCTATCAATGAAATTAAAAAAATTGTAAAAGCAAATACTTGGATTACTGATCTTTCGGATGAGGAAGCGAAAATCATTCTTGCAGGAGATGGCTCTTCTTATGGACGAGAAGGTGGGTATAACCAAGTAATTAGCAAAAGATTGCTTGTTGGCTGGAGCGGACATGGTCATTCAGCTGTTGATGTTGGAGTATGGGCATATGGTCCAATCGTTGATCAAGTGAGTGGTCAAATCGATAATACGCAAATTGCAAAAGCTTCTGCACAAATTATTGAGGTTGATCTTAAGTCTACATCTGCAACGATGCAAGCGAAATATATATATCCTAAGTTTAAGATTACTCGTGATAATGAAGTTCTATACCCAGCTAAAGCTCTTGCTGAGTCGCTTGGTGCGAAAGTTGAATGGAATGCTAATGCCCACATCATTACGATTACAAGTGGAACTAACGTTATGAAAGTAGATACTAATAAACTTGAAGTTAATCTTAACGGTACAAATACAGGGCTGCGAGGTCATCTCGATAATGGTAAATTATACTTGTCGCTAGCTGCCTTTAATAAACTTACAAGTAAAAATATGACTTGGGACGTATTATCTGAACGCATTGTGAAGTAAAAGTGTGTAACAAAATTAAGAGTAATGGACAGGGGAGCAGTGCTCTCCTGTCCATTTTTACAATAGGGAGGAGAGATAATCTTAATGGGAGATATGATCAACGTAAAAAGCTTGGAAAAATCATATAAATCAGATCAGCGTTCCCTTCCGATTGTTAGTATTTCTTCATGGTCGGTGAAGCAAGGGGAGCGGATAGCACTGCTTGGACCGAGTGGTAGCGGGAAAAGTTCATTGCTTCATCTTATTGGTGGAATATTAGCTGTTGATCGTGGCATAGTTGAAGTGGCAGGAGAGCTTATTAGTGAGATGAATGAGATGCAGAGGGATCGCTTCCGGGCAAAAACGGTAGGTTATGTTTTTCAAGATTTTTATCTAATTCCTTCACTTACTGCGAAGCAGAATGTTGAGCTTGTAATGGAGCGTAATTTGGCTAAAGGTGAGCGTAATAAGCTGATTGAACATTGGTTTGAGCGAGTAGGGCTTGCCGGGAAGATGAATCAACGCCCCTATCAACTATCCCGAGGACAGCAGCAACGTGTAGCTATTATTCGAGCATTAATTAATCAACCTCCACTAATTCTTGCTGATGAGCCGACGGGAAGTTTAGATTGGGAAACAGCTGCGCACATTATGAAATTATTACTGGAAATATGCGGAGAGAATAATACGACTCTGTTGACAGTCACACATGATTTGCATTTAGCCCAGTTGTATCCTGCAACGGTACAAATGGACAATATTAACTTATGTATGCATCAAGACAATGTGCAAGAAAGGAATGGGTAAAGCATATGAATGGTTGGAAATATATATGGAACAATATGCGACATCGCTCTGTATTGTCTATATTAACCATTTTTGCAGTTATGATTACAGTAGCATTATTTGTACTTCTACTTATGAGCAAAGATAGTGTTGAGCATGGTGCGCAAAAAGGATATGGTCCGTTTGAACTTGTCATTGGAGCTGACGGTAGCGATTCGCAGCTCGTTCTTAATACTTTTTATCGAGTAGGAGTGCCAACAGGTAATGTTCCATTAGAGCTACTTAATATTGTAGAAAATAGTGAATACACTGATGTCGCTTTTGGTATGACTACGGGGGATAATTATAACGGTTATCCGATAGTTGGTGTTTCATCAGCTTATTTTGCTACTCGCTATGAGGATCGTCAACTGAAAGAAGGACATTTATACGCAGCGCTAGGTGAAGTTACCGTTGGTTATTCAGTAGCAAAAGAACTTGGCTTACGTATAGGAGATCAATTCAGTGGTGCACATGGATTAGTTGATCATGTTGAACTAGATCATGAAAGTAATGAAGACGATGAACATGAGAGCTTTCATTATAAAGTAGTTGGGATATTACCGAAGCTTAATACTGCTGATGACCGTACTGTATTTACAAGGTTGGAAAATGCGTGGGTGATTCATCATGATGAAGAGAGCGCTAAAGAAATAACTTCAATTATCGTGAAACCGAACTCGTTATTAGGTATTCAATCTTTGAAGCAACAATTTGATGCGATGGATAATGTGCAAGCTGTCTATTCAAGTAAAGCGGTCGCAGATGTATTAAATGTAGTGGATACAGGTTCACAACTACTTATGGTTGTCATGTCTATTTGCGTGTTACTTGCGACAACAGCGTTGCTTCTTGCATTGACAGCATCCATTCAAGAAAGAAAGCGTGATGTTGGATTGTTACGCCTAATTGGCAAGTCTAGATATTACATATTGTGTACACTTGTAGCCGAAGGAATCGCGTTGGCTACAATAGGATTAGTAGCTGGACTTGTACTTGGTCATATTGTAGGTGCTATCATAAGTAATTCATTGTTCATTCAATCAGGTGTGCAATTACAAGCGTTCCAGATCGCTACGTATGAGTGGGTTCTTATTGTCGCAACATTATCTCTAGCTCTACTTGCATCATTCGGACCGGCAATGAAAGTATATCGCACCGATGCTTTAACTTTATTTCGCAATTAAGGGAGGAGATCTCATTGATGCATCGTCGAATGAACAACATTATTACGAGTAGTTATATACTTGTTTTGATATTACTACTGGCCGGCTGCGGGGAGCAGAAGTCAACTGAGCAAGTGGGCACTTTTGGCGAAGGGATTACGCTAACGGAACAATCAGTAGACTTAGCTGATGTAGTAGTAACGATTCCGACAAGTGATAACGATAATAACATTGACGAGAATAACTTAGACGAATTAACTGAACTTGAGTCCAAGAATAATGATAATGGTGCTAACCAACTTGCTTTATCTTCACCCCAAGTTAGTAATGAAGATGAATCTACAGTATCCACTCCAGCATCAGCATTGTCACTTCCTTCAACTAAACCGAAGGATCAAGTATCTAAACAACAGCAACAAGAACAACAAGAAAAAGAAGAACAACAAGTACAACAAGAAAAAGAAGTACAACAACAATCAACGTCAACACAAGCAGTCACGAGTAAACTATCCAGTGATAATATAGAACCAAAATCAACAACGGCTCCCACTAAAGAACCTATTAAATCTACCTCTGAACAGAAAAAAGAGACAAGGAAGAGCAAGTATCAATCTATTAGTTGGAGTGGCTTCTTTGATAATGAAGAACAGAATACACCCTCAGATGATTTTTGGGATCTATCTGAAGCAAAAAAAACCGTTCAAATAAAAGGATTTATGGGCGAAATACTCTCTTTAGATAATAACTGGTTTCTTCTTATTCCAGAGCCCGGTGCGGAATGCCCTTTTGATAATGGGGATGAAACCTATTGGAATAAAATAATGATCGTCTACGTTAAGGATGGAACGAAACTTCGCTACACATCCAAGCCACTTCAAATTACTGGTCGACTAGATGTGGGCGTTAAAGTGGATGAGTCTGGCTACAAAACAATGTTCCGAATCTATGATGCGAATTTTGAAGAAATTAAAGAGTAACAATATTATTATATTGGATAGATGATATGATGGTATTGGAAAGTTGATTTCATTATAAGTTTTGATCTATCATATAGTGGACACCTCTTCTGTAATATAGTGATGGTTTAATACGCTCACTATGCCAAACAAAGTGGTGTCTTTCTATTTTGAAACAAGAGATGAAAGGAGTTATATGATGTACTCGATAATGATTGTTGAGGATGATTTCAAAATTGCTCAAGTATTAAAGTCGAAGTTAGAACAATATAGTTATGAAGCAATTATTGCTTATGAATTGAAGAACATTATGGATCAATTTGAAGAAGTTCAGCCCGATATGCTGTTATTAGATATTAATTTACCCTATTTCGATGGCTTCTATTGGTGTAGGCAAGTACGTAAAAATTACAATATTCCGATCATATTCATCTCTGCTAGAGACGGTGAAATGGATCAAGTGATGGCTATTGAAAATGGTGGAGATGATTATATTACGAAGCCAGTGCAACTTGAATTATTAGTTGCCAAAGTTAGAAGTCAATTGCGTAGAGCTTATGGAGAATATGCGATTACTCCAACAAATTTTGCTGCTGTGAATGAAAATTCCCCCTCAAATGTTGATGGGAAGAGCGGTAAAGTTGAAATAGAAGGGATGACGCTATGGCTTTCGCGTAATGAGCTAAGCTATGAACAACAGCTAGTTGATCTTACGAAGAATGAATTACTGCTTGCTGAATGCTTTTTCACTTATTACGGTGAAGTTGTTACAAGAGATCAATTACTGGAAGCTTTATGGGATGATGTTCAATTCGTAGATGATAATACGTTAACAGTTAATATGACGAGGTTGCGCAAGAAGTTTACTGAGTTAGGGCTACCTTCAGCTATCGAGACGATACGTGGTCAAGGATATAAATTAAAACTTATATAACCTTTTAAAATATGTAGTAAATACTCAAGTTAACATAGTAAGAAAAGCCTTTGATGTAAGGTGGAATGGAGTATTACGATATGAAGAGTAAATTTCCTATGCTACGTATGTATATATCCGATCAAAGATATTATATATTCATATATTATCTTGCATGCTTATTAGGTGCAGGACTATTTATATTGGAGTGGAAAAGATTGAGCGGAGAAATTGATCTTGGATCGATGATTTACTATATAGTATTCGCTTCAATCATATTGCTCAGTTGGCTCATTATTAATTACCTCAGAATAAAGCCCTACTATGAATCTTTGTCCACAGCGTTAATTGCCAAAGATCCACTCTACGCAGTTCAGTTAATACAAGATCCGCGGACAAGTGAGCAACAACTGATGAGACAGTTACTTCTTAATCAGCAATCCATGTATATAGAGCAATTAGAAACATTGCGAAGGAAACAAGAAATTCAATATCATTTCACTCTGCAATGGGTTCATCAAATGAAAACACCAGTATCAGTTATTGATATGCTAATGCAACAAGCTCAAGATGGGGTTAAACATAAATCTATCATGAACTTGCAGGAGCAAGGAGAGTTATTTCTAAGTATTCAAGAGGAATCCACAAGATTGGAAACTGGACTTGAGATGATGCTTCATTCGGCAAGAGTAGACAAGCTTGAACTCGATCTTTATGTTCGTTCTGTTCCGTTACATGAAGTTACCAGAGGTATAATCAATCGTTACAAACGATTATGCATTCAATATAATATCTATCCGCGGATCGTAGGAGAAGCGATAGCTTCTACAGATCAAAAATGGTTCAGTTTTGTTATGCATCAAATCATTAGTAACGCGTTAAAATATAGCAAACCAATATCAGGTAATAAGACACTAACTATAGAGTTTGAACAAATAGAATCTCTCACAACAGTAAAAGTAATTGATCAAGGCATTGGTATTGCAACAAGTGATATTCGGCGTGTATTCCAGCCATTTTTCACAGGCGAAAATGGTAGAACCATTGGTGAGTCAACGGGTATGGGACTTTATCTAGCACAAGAAGTTTGTCAGCGATTAGGTCATAAACTTCGTGTGGAATCTCAACTAGGAGAAGGAGCAACATTCATCATAACGATTCAATCTACAGGTATCCATCGGATGTAATAGTTACGCTCGAAAGTGACAAAGCTGTAAGGTTCTAACTTACATATGAAATGATTTTCGATTACTGCTAGTAGAACGCTCCTTTATAATGAATACATAACGAACAACATATTCGCGAAAACATTATCATTTATATAAAGGAGTTATTATAATGAGCGTATTGAAAACGAAGGGCTTAAGTAAAGTATATGGTGGTAAAAATAATGTATTGTATACTGCGCTGCAGGGACTTGATATTGAGGTTGATAAAGGTGAATTTGTCGGTGTAATGGGTCCTTCAGGTAGCGGGAAGACGACACTGTTGAATATTTTGGCTACCATCGACAAAGCCACAAGTGGACAGTTAGAAATTAACGGGATTAACCCAGCAAAGTTGAATGATCATCAGTTAGCTCTCTTCAGACGTCGTGAGTTAGGATTTGTATTCCAAGATTTCAATTTACTAGATGCATTGACTGTGAAAGAAAATATTATTCTTCCGCTTGTAATGGAAGGGCTAAAGCCGAAGGTTATCGAGGAGCGTCTACTCCCACTCGTAAAGCTACTGCAAATTCATGAATTATTGAATAAGCGCACCTATGAAATATCAGGTGGTCAGAAGCAAAGAGCGGCAATTGCTAGAGCAATTATTCATAAACCGTCATTATTGTTAGCGGATGAGCTTACTGGAAACTTAGATTCTAAGTCAGCGAAAGATGTTATGGATACATTGCAGCGGATGAATTCGGATATGAATGCTACGATATTAATGGTTACGCATGATCCATTCTCAGCAAGCTATTGCAAACGAATCATTTTTATTAAAGATGGTAAGCCGTTTACAGAAATTCACCGTGGCTCTAATCGCCAAGTTTTCTTCCAACAAATATTAGATACATTAAGTTTGCTAGGAGGCGATTTCGATGACGTTTCGTTCCCTCGCGCTTAAAAATGTAAAAGAAAATTGGCGTTCATATAGTGCATTCTTCTTGAGTAGTGTTTTTTCAGTTGCAATTTTCTATATCTATATAGCTTTCATTCAACATCCTGACGTGACGAGTGGAAATATTGCTGCGGCTTCAAAAGTGAAGATGGGGATGGAATACTGTTTGTATGTTATTGCCATGTTCAGCTTTATTTTTATTATGTATTCAAGTACATCATTTTTGAAAACACGTAAGAAGGAATTCGGTCTATTCTCGTTATTTGGCATGACTAAGCGTCAGCTGCGAAAGCTCGTTTTTATTGAAAATATGGTTATTGGCATACTTGCCACGGGAGTAGGGATTGCAGTTGGTATTCTCTTCAGCAAATTGTTCTTCCTTGCACTTGGTTCATTATTGCGTTTGCAAGAAAATATAAGTTTTGCGATTCCACTAAATGCAGTAGTAGTCACGGTTGGCATATTCGTAGGTATCTTCTTCGTTATTACGTTATACTCGACGCTCCGCATAGGCAAAGGACAAATTATCGACTTACTACATGCTCACAAAAAGCCTAAAGGTGAATTGAAATATTCAATTTGGCAGGTCGTACTAGGCGTTCTATGTATTGTGGGGGGCTATGGTCTTGCAGCAACGATGACGATCGAATTATTTATTGTTGTCGCTCTACCGATTCTAATTCTGGTAGTAGCAGGTACCTATTTCTTATATTCACAACTTAGTATTGTGTTTTTACAACTATTGAAAAAAAATCGTAGCCTCTACTATAATAAGTCCAATATGCTTATTATTGGTCAGCTCGGCTATAAGATTAAAGACAACGCACGTATTCTATTCACGATTACCATTTTAAGTGCAGTAGTTATGACGGCTATGGGTACAATTTATATTATGCAGTTGCTTAGTAATGATCAAATGGACTATGGCAGACCATATTCCATTGCTTGGACTGAGCAGAAAAATGATACTAATCCAGTTACGACATTAGCTTATGTGGAAGAAGAGATAAAACAAGCAAAACATCACATTGAGAAAAATGTAACGATTGAAGGGTTAATATTACGAAATTACACTTTAGCGTTTACCAACAATAGAATTACTTACGGTTCAGATGAAGAATCGGGTAGAGTATATGATGGGATCCTTATTCCGTTATCTACTTATAATCAAACTGTTTCAAAGGAGAACCAAATAAAGGATCTTAATGAGAATGAATTAGCTGCGGTAGGTATTTCCGTAAGCTATATAAAGGATCATACAGCCAAACTAGCTGGTCAAATCAATGGTGAAAATATTGAGTATGAGATTACGAAAATGACTAAAGAAACTTTAATGAATGATAGGATCATCCGATATGCGGGGACGTATGTTGTACCTGATGAACTCTATGCGCAATGGAATCAACAAAGTACGGATAAAGATCGTATTGTGTTTCATGGAATAGAAATCTCTAACTGGAAAAAAGCAATACCAGTCGTAGAAAAGATTCAAGCTAATACGAATGAATCTGATGGTAAATTAGATATGAGTAAAATTATTGACTATGCTGATTATACTCAGACGATGTCATTGACAATTTTCATTGGTTTGTTCATTAGTTTATTGTTCTTTATTGCTGCAGGATCATTAATCTACTTTAAATTATTTACTGAGCGAGACGAGGATATTACGATGTTCAAAAGCTTAAGTAGATTAGGCGTCACGTATAAGGAAATGAGAAAGATTGTTATTACTCAAATAGGGATTATATTCTTCTTGCCATGTGTTGTTGGTATTTCTCATGCATTATTTGCGATGCTAGCGCTTGATGGAATATTAGAATCATCGAATTGGATATACTCTTTCGTTGTATTCGGCATATATATTGCAATGCAAGCAATTTACTTCTTGTTTGCAAGTAGAAGCTATCTATCGAGTATTCGTAAAGGAGCGATCACGGTTACTAATTAGGGCGCTCCGAAAACTAATATGGCTTAACAGCCACCTTCGTATAAAAGAGAGAAGTGTACTGATGAGGAGAAAACCATGTCTACAAAATCTGGGCTTTTAAGACGATATGAGCATACGATATATCGTATGGCTATCATACTATTACAAGATGAGACACAGGCGATAGAAGTAACTAAGAATGTGCTTTGTGAGCTTTGGCATGACGAAGGTTTTATCGATTTGGATGAACGTAAGCAGCATAATGTGATGATTTGGCTTGTGAGTTGCGCTACTTCCAGCCAACACCAAATTGCGTAGTCTTTCTTTATCAAAGTCTTTTTTTTGAACTACATCCAATGAAAAATGAGGGTATCACTCTACTTTTGCACAACAATGTGCAAAAGTAGAGTGATACCCTCTTAGTGTTCCTACCTGAGGAGGAGCTGTAATGAAAGTGGCCGATCAGATATGACAATACAGAATTCCATATTAGCTTGATTAGCGATTACGTACACTCGGTACATGATAAACGTGAACATCTCCCGTACGATATTCCTCACTCGTTGAACAGCTATAGCAAAGCCCATGTGTTAGATCAACCAAGGAAAGTTTGTAGCCATGCTTTGCTCCAGTGTCAATTCCGATTCTACATTCATCAACGAACAAGGAGCCGGGGGTAGCCCCCAATTTGAATGTTGGCGTATGACCAAAAACGATGCGTTGACCAGCAGTACCACCAAGATCAGTATCGAGCTTGGCACGGAGTGTCGATAATGGATATCGTGTGAACGACTCCCTTATTTCAGTTAACTCACGTATCGGATGCAATTGGAGCTGTAAACCAGGTCGAACCCCAGCATGAACGAATAAATAGCCATTTTCCATATGATAACTTGGTAGCTGACGAATAAAGCGCAAATAGCGCAAGCGATGTGCGGTACTACCACGTCTTAATGTAGCCAATTTCAGTTCATGATTGCCTGGTAAAGCAATTGCACCTTTGTCTACTAACTGGTGAACAAGATCGATCAAGCGCCACGTAATAGGCTCACCTGCTTCAATATAATCACCTAATATTACAAGTTGATCCCGCTTAGGATCGTATTGTGCAGCCTCTAGTAAGGATAGAAATCCTTGTCTTTGTCCATGAATGTCTGATATGGCCAGCAACCGTCGCGATGATCGTCTTGCTGATCCATGTTGCACTGCATTCACTACTTTCTTTAGTTAGTTAAAGTTCCATTAGTAGTATATACGTCAAGCACCTAGTTTGACTCCGATATATACCTAGATGGTGGTTAATTTGCCCCACAAAAATTAGGTGCTTGTCTATAGAGGATTATACAAAATGCTGGCTTGTGATCGTACTTCTAACGATTGAATGAACTCCCGATGTATGTTATGTTGTGACCATATGTTAAAAGATTGGAGCAATCGGGAAATGAAATCACTAGTATTAGCTGAAAAACCAAGTGTGGCAAAGGAAATTGCTCGTGTTCTTGGTTGTAATACGAAGCATAAAAACTATATGGAAGGACCTAATTATGTCGTAACTTGGGCATTAGGTCATCTGGTTGAGTTAGCTGAACCTGAAGCATATGATAAAAAGTATAAAACTTGGGAGTTAGACGATCTACCTCTCTTACCTGCTAAAATGAATATTCAAGTGATGAAGGAAACGTCACATCAATTTAAAGCGATTCAAGCGTTAAGTAAACGTAATGATCTATCACAGCTAGTTGTTGCTACTGACGCTGGACGTGAAGGGGAGCTTGTGGCTCGTTGGATTATGGAGCTTATTCATTGGAAAAAGCCGTTCTCCCGCTTATGGATTTCTTCGCAAACGGATCAAGCGATTAAGGAAGGTTTCCGTAATTTGAAGCCTGGTTCACAATATAATGATCTATACAAATCAGCGGTTTGCCGGGCAGAAGCGGATTGGATTATTGGTCTAAATATGACGCGTGCCTTGACATGCAAATATAATGCGCAGCTAGCGGCGGGCCGTGTTCAAACACCCACGCTGTCAATTTTGATGGAGCGTGAGCAAGAAATTACAGGCTTCCAAGCGAAACCGTACTGGTTGCTACAAACTGAAGCTACAGGATTTACTGCATCGTGGAGAGCCGAGCAGGGACATGATGGGAAGCTATGGGACAAAGATGAAGCCGAACAACAATTGCGTGCTGTAAAGGATGCCAAGACCGCGCTAGTTAGCCATGTGAAAGTGATGGAGAAGCAGGAGCTTCATCCGCTTGCTTATGATCTGACAGAGCTGCAACGAGATGCTAACAAAAAGCTCGGTTTCTCAGCTAAGCAAACTTCCAATGTACTGCAAAAACTATATGAGCAACATAAGTTGGTCACTTATCCACGTACCGATTCTAGACATCTAACAAGTGATATGACCTCAACGTTGAAGGATCGTTTGGAGCGAGTGGCTATCGGTCCATATCGTGAAGTAGCTTCAGCACTACTGCGTAAGCCATTACAAGTAACGAAGCGAATTGTAGATGATAGTAAAGTGAGTGATCATCATGCGATCATTCCAACAGATCAATTTGTCCAATTGCAAAATCTAAGTACTGATGAGCGTAAGCTTTACGATCTCATTGTTCGGCGCTTCATAGCACTATTTTGTGCACCGTATCGTTATGATGAGACGAGTGTTGAACTTACTATTGGAAAACATACCTTCTATGCCAAGGGGCGAGTGGAGAAGGATAAAGGTTGGCGTGAAATTTACACGGTTACGAAAGATCGAGATGAACAGGAAGAAGATATCTCCTTATTGCCTGCATTGAAAAAAGGACAGCAAGTTCAACTGAAACAATCACGTCTGAAGGATGGTATGACTACGCCGCCAGCACGCTATACGGAGGCATCATTACTTGCGATTATGGACAAGCATGGTTTAGGTACTCCGGCGACGAGAGCCGATATTATTGAAAAGCTGCTGTCTACGGAGACGATTGAACGTAGAGGGCATAGCTTGCACCCGACGCTGAAAGGTAAACAGCTTATTGAGCTTGTCGTTGATGAACTGAAAAGTCCGCAGTTAACGTCACAATGGGAACAGCAGCTAGAGGCTATTTCGCGTGGTAAAGGCGATGCAAAGCAATTTATGAAACAAATTAGAATGCAAGCCGAGCAATGGGTTAATAAGGTGAAAATCGAGACCAAACAGTATAAGCCACATAATATGACCGGTTCTAAATGTCCCGATTGCAGTGAACCATTACTTGAAGTAAAGGGTAAGCAAGGCAAGCGGTATGTATGTTCTAATCGTGAATGCTCTTATATGCGTCATGCTGAGCCACTGAAAATTAATAAGCGTTGCCCGCAATGCCGTAAAAAAATGGAACTGCATGATGGTAAAGCAGGAAAATATGCACAATGTCGTCCTTGTAATGTCATTGAGAAGCTCGATGATAAAGCTAGTGGCAAAATGAATAAGCAAGAAACGCAGCGTCTGATGAAACAGTATAATCAAGAGCAGCCATCGATCGGAAATAGTCTAGCCGATAAGCTGAAGGCGGCACTTGAACAGAAACAATAGAAGAAGCGACGCTTGAAAG
This sequence comes from Paenibacillus sp. Y930, assembly GCF_056786375.1. Classification (NCBI taxonomy): domain Bacteria; kingdom Bacillati; phylum Bacillota; class Bacilli; order Caryophanales; family Paenibacillaceae; genus Paenibacillus; species Paenibacillus sp. Y930. The sequence continues at coordinate 854,514 of NZ_JBXCIX010000002.1, forward strand.
TAATAGAATAAGCTTTGAAGAAACGTATGTATATAAGCGGTAGCGTTCTGTAATTACAGAAGGTGCTGCCTATACATACGTTTTTTTGTTTAAAGGAAGTTCAAAACGCGGACTTTGATAACGATGAATGGACTAACGTAGCTTAGTCGACATCGAATATGAACCTTTATTCAGTGGTACATCCACACAAGAATAAAAGCTTGATTGACATACAATAGCATAGTAATGACGTTGTAATGGCCCGAAAGGAGAAGGATGTACTTATGACATGGCATCCAGGTAGGAAAGTATCGAGTAAAGTACTGAAGCAAAATGCATTAGAGTCAGATCCGCAAATTGCTCCACATATTCCACATACTAAAAGTTATAATACTGCCAATTTAAAAGAGATGTTAGAACAATATCGGATGGTTTTTGTGAAACCTATCAAAGGAAGTCTAGGTAATGGTGTTATTCAAGTAAGAAAAATAGACAGTGGATACTCATATAAGGTGAACAGTAAAAATTATGTGGTTACAAATTATGAAGCACTAGAGAGCGGCTTAGCCAGTCGGAAGATGAAACGTCCTTATATTATTCAACAAGGAATTGACTTACTGAAAATTAATGGATCTCCTGTAGATTATCGAGTGAAATACTGTTTAGATAATGGAGTGTGGACGTATCGAGTCATTCTCGCTAGAGTCGCAGGGCCAGGGTATTCTATTACAAATTTAAGTAAAGGTGGGCGCAAGCTTGATTGCAATACAGCGATAAGACGGACTTTAGGAGCGGGAGCAGTAGCCCAAACAATAGGCGAAATGAAGCGGCTTACTAGAATGTGTACCGCCGTACTAGAGCGGAGATTTCCTGGATTAACACATCTTGGTTATGATTACGGTATTGATCAAAACGGTAAACTATGGATCTTTGAAGTGAATACGAGCCCGAATTAATAGTTTGATAGACTGATATAAAAAATTAATTGAAAATCAATATCTATTAAAGATTTTTATGAAGTTGCTAGTTTTAGAGGTTGTGGATAACTGTATCCACATTATCCCATGTGAGAATAGGGACAATTCGACTGATATGCACAAATAATCAACAACATATCCACATCATGTTGTTAATAATGGCGACTATTGTCGTAAATAGAATGAAATGATAGGATGAAGCTAATCCAAATTTTGGGAGGTGGTTATAGTGAAATTGCTTTCAAATGAATTGTTAATTGAAACGTATCATCAAGCGATCCACTATCAATGTGACCGTGAATTTATTCAAATGCTTGTATTTGAACTACAACTACGAGGAATTTTACTTCCAGAAGAACAATATTCGGCATAGATAATAATAGATAAAGTATCATTGACGTCGCAGTTACTACGAAAGTAGTAACTGCGACTTTTTGCTTATAATTTCATATTACTACTGTGACCTGGGGATAGCTTAGCGCTTGGATCGACATATACTTTTGCATTGTTAATCGCAGTTGGAGCTTCACCAAAGCCAACAGCAATTAGCTTCAATTTTCCTGGATAAGTTGTAATATCTCCTGCTGCGAAGATACCTGGAATATTTGTTTCCATACGAGTATCAACAATAATTGAACCTTTTTCGATTTCAATTCCCCACTCAGCAATTGGTCCTAATGCGGAGATGAAGCCAAAGTTAACGATAACTGCATCAACTTCAACTTCTGTTGTTTCGTTAGTTTTTACATTGGTTAGCGTTACGCTAGTAATGTTATCTTCGCCTGTAAGAGCAGTGATTTCCGTAGGAGTAATAATGTTAACGGATGAGTTCATCAATTGCTCTACACTATGCTCATGCGCTCTGAATTTATCACGACGGTGAACTAGCGTTACGCTTTTTGCGATGGGCTCAAGCATTAGAGACCAGTCAACTGCTGAATCACCACCACCGCTAATAAGCACGTTTTGATCTTTGAAGCGTTGAAGATCTCCAACGAAATAATGTAAATTAGTTTTTTCAAACTTCATCGCATTATCAAGCTCAAGGCGACGAGGAGAGAATGCGCCGACACCAGCTGTAATGATAACAGCTTTCGCTAAATGTGTTGCAGTGTCAGTCGTTACCTCGAAAAGACGCTCATCTAGCTTCTTCACATTAACAACTTTTTCTTCAAGACAAATTTGTTGCTCAAATAGAGAAAGTTGTTCTTTCAGACGATCAACGATTTCTTGTGCAGTTACTTTCGGGAAGCCTGCAATATCGTAGATATATTTCTCAGGATAAAGTGCAGCCAATTGACCACCTAGCTGAGGCATACTTTCAACTATTTTCACAGATGCTTGACGCATACCACCGTAAAAGGCAGCAAACATACCAGCTGGACCTCCGCCGATTATTAAAATGTCTACTACATCTGTTTGATTTGCTGTATTAGTCATGATTTACCTCCAAATATCTATTTTTCATTTACTTTCTTATTATAAGCAAATTTTGTGAATAAAGGAATGCGTTTAATTAAAATCAACTTCAGGAAATTGTGCACTATGCCGAACATTTTCGTATAATGTTCTCTTGAAAATTGTTATGAAACTCTGTAATATGTCTGATGTATATAACAATTAAAAGCTTATCTATTATGGCATTAGTTAATTGATGTAGACACGCAATAGAGAAAATGTGTCTAACATACACATATAATGGAGCATACTAAATAAAGATAATGGAATGGATGGGATTCTACGATGAGTAACATACCGAAAATAGTAATCCTCGGTGCAGGATATGGTGGTATCCTTACCGCGTTACGACTACAAAAAGAACTCAACTACAATGAAGCTGATGTTACTCTTGTGAATAAACATGATTATCACTACTTCACGACACATTTGCATATGCCTGCGGCTGGAACCGATAAGCCTGAAAATGCAAGGGTCAATATTTCTCGACTGATCGATGAATTCAAAATTGATTTTGTTAAATCTACCGTTGTGCAAATCCGACCTCAAGATAAAAAGGTTATTTTGGAGGATGGTACACTATCTTATGATTACTTAGTTATCGGTCTTGGCGGCGAACCAGAAACATTTGGTATTCCTGGTTTGGCTGAGAATGCGATGAATATTCGTAGTATCAATTCCGTTCGCCTTATTCGTGAGCATATTGAGTATCAATTTGCACGATACAAGCGTGAACCGCATCGACTTGACTACTTAACATTTGTCGTTGGTGGCGCAGGCTTTACTGGAATTGAGTTTGTAGGTGAATTATCTGATCGTATACCAGAGCTTTGCAAGTTTTATGATGTAGATCCTACGCTTGTGAAAATCTATAATATAGAAGCTGCTCCAACAGCGCTGCCAGGCTTTGATCCTGAATTAGTTGAGTACGGCATGGAAGTGCTGCGCAAGAAGGGCGTAACGTTCCGTATTGGAACAGCAATCAAAGAGTGTACATCAGAGGGTGTCGTTGTAGGCGAAGGCGAAGAGATCAGATCAGCGACGGTCATATGGACTGGTGGTATTCGTGGTAATCGTCTTATTGAAGATGCGGGCTTCGAGACAATGCGTGGTCGTGTGAAAGTAGATGAATATTTACGTAGTCCTGGTACAGAAAACATCTATGTGCTTGGTGATAATTCATTAATGTTTAATGAAGAGGGGAAACCTTATCCACCAACTGCACAAATTGCTATGCAACAAGGTGTGATCTGTGCGCATAATCTTGTCGCTTCGATTCGTAATCAAAGCATGAAAACATTTGAATTCAGTAATAAAGGTACGGTTGCTTCACTTGGAAAAGGAGAAGCGATTGGTCTAGCATACGGCAAGAAGTACAAAGGACGCAAAGCTGCGTGGTTGAAGAAGTTAATTGATATTCGTTACTTATTTATTATCGGTGGCGTGCCACTCGTGCTGAAAAAAGGGAAGTTTCTATAATGAGACATTGTAGCGTACAAGTTAGAGGGTTATTAACTCGTGATGAGTTAGATCGTTATAACGCATTAATGGAGGTAGGCTCTTATCTTGAATCGCAAATGCGTCATGATCTATCCTACACCGTTCAGCAGGAAGTTGATTTGCTTATTCAACCTGCGATTGAGCGATTGAAAGATAAAGGCCGCGCACGTGACGCGGCTACAGCGCAATATCTTGAAGAGAAGCGCATAGCTGCATTGCAAGCAGAGCTTGCTGCACTAGAAGAGGAAGACGAAAAAAACGAGTAGTCAGCTGGAAGTCTACTTTAACTAATAACAACAAGCAATTGAATATAACGTTATACTGAAGGATGAGTAACACAAAGGGAATATCTCTTGTATGTGTCGCTCATCCTCTTTTGTTTTGAGGCTCAACCTCATAATAAGTGCTTGACTCTTTAAGTTTACATACTTAAGCGGACTCAGAGGACGTTATGTCTGCATTCTCCGCTTATTTTGAGTTTTCGCGGACTCAGAGGACCTTATTTGCTCGTTCACTAGTGCATGTTGAACGTAAACCTATCCATAACGTTCTGTGTGTCCTCTTAACTCTCAAAGTGTTGGTTTTACGCTAATTAGCGTACTGTGAGTCCGCTCGTTTGCACACTATGGAGCTACTGCGGTACAACAAAGCAAAAAGTTTCGTTAATGTGCGCCGAATGGTGCTACTGCTGCACATCCAGTATGTCCACTCATATTTCGTCGAGATTTGGTTTTAGTTTTGAGTCTAATATGTTATTTCTGTTCAAATCTCTTTTATCACAGCTTACGTTATCATGAAGGCAAAATATAGTTTCAAAAATCAAAGCGAAAAAATAGTGACTGTAATTTGAGGGCAACATATAAGTTGTTTAAATGCGACAACGTAGTAGAAGAAGGTGAGGTTCCAATAAAAGACTATGTGGATTGGAACAAAACCATTGTATCTGCTGAATTTGTTCGAAACTAAATTGGTTACGCTAACGGGCAGTTTAGTATAATTCACTTCGCGAATACGCTTAAATATGGAATGTTCGCGATGTTCGTAAATAAGACGTTATCAGAAATCGGCGGAATATCAAAAAATATTTATTAGTAGGTGATGACGAAGATGAAGGATCCAGTAATCATTGAATCTTACAA